>JAJVIO010000021.1:36739-59717 GCA_022071975.1 Planctomycetota bacterium | reverse complement strand
TGAAGTTTGGCGGGAGCACATGGGAATCGAACCCACCTGACCCATTCAGGTCACAACGGTTTTGAAGACCGAGAGGCCCACCAGGCGCCTATCTGCTCCCGTGCTTGTGTTTATACGATTCAAGGAACATGAGCCGCAAGCACACGGTCGATGCTCCTTCCTGCTTCAGGCCGCGCTCCTGTTCAGTTCCTGCGCAGTCTCCACAGCGCGCCCAAGAACGCGAGGCCGTAGCGGATGATGCGGTTCTTGCTGCGGCCCTTGCCTCTTGGGTGGTAGTAGATGCCGATTTCTTTCACCCTTGCGCCCTTGCGTTTGGCGTGGGCCAGCAACGTGGGCTGCACTTCAAAGAAACGCGCCGTCTCGGGCGCGTCCACAAACAACTCGCGCCGGTACAGGCGGAAGCCGCTGCTGACGTCGCGCGCCGGCATGCGCGCGAAGGTCGCGAACAGTCCCGCCAGCGTGCGCGACAGAAAGCGCCGGAACGGCCCGCCCGCGCTGCCGCCGCCCTTCACCAGGCGGCTGCCCACCACCAGGTCAGCATCCTCGCGCGCCTGCCACAGCTTCAGCGCGTCCTCGGCCGTGTGGCTGCCGTCGGCGTCCATCACCAGCACCCAGGTGGTGGTCGCCTCGCGCAGCCCTTGCAGCAGGCTGGCGGCGTAGCCCTTGCGGTTGTCGATCACGCGCGCGCCGGCCTGCTGGGCCTGTTGCGGCGTTTCGTCGCTGCTGGCGTCCACCACGATCACCGGCGTTTCGCCGAACGCCGCCTGCAACAACCGAATCAACGGGCCGATGTTTCCGGCCTCGTTCAATGTGGGCAACACGATGGTGAGGTCGTTCACGTCTTGCTGTTGCCCGCAGCGGATATGGCCGCCACCAGTTCAGTTTCCTGGCCGGGCAGCAGGGTGCGGGGGTCGAACACGAGGGCGTCGTTCTCAATGCGGCAGAACACGCTGGGGGTGCCCAGGCGCAGGCGCTTGGCCGCGGCGTCGGGCGAGCCGCCGAGCTTGCGGATCACCAGCACCGTGGTGGGCAGCTCTTCGCCGGGGGTGCTGCCGCCGCCGATCTGGCTGGTGCTGTCCTGGATCTCGGCCTCGATGCCGTGCTTCTTCAGTTTGGCGGCCAGGCCGCGCGCTGTGCGGCGCAGCTCTTCGGCTTCGCGCGCGATGGCGCGCAGCGTCGGCACGCTTTCCAGCACCTTCTCGGGCTCGAGGTAGAGCTTCAGCGTGTGCTCGAGCAAACTCAGCGTCACCTTGTCGCAGCGCATCATGCGGAACATGGCGTTCTTCTTCACGCGCTCGACCAGGTCTTTGCGCCCGACGATCAGCCCGGCCTGCGGGCCGCCGAACAGCTTGTCGCCGCTGAAGCAGACCAGGTCGGCGCCGGTCTTCACCAGATCCGGCACGCTGGGCTCGCGCGTGATGCCGTATTGCTTGAGGTCGATGATGCTGCCGGCGCCGAGGTCGTACACCACGGGCACGTTGCGGCGACGGCCGATCTCGACCAGCTCTTCCAGCGCGGCCTCATGCACGAAGCCGACGATGGCGTAGTTGCTGGTGTGCACCTTCAGCAGCATGCCGGTGTTTTCGTTGATGGCGTTTTCGTAGTCGGCGGCCTTGGTCTTGTTGGTGGTGCCGATCTCGACCAGTTGGCAGCCGGATTTGCGCATCACGTCAGGCATGCGGTAGCTGCCGCCGATCTCGACCATGTGCGCGCGGCTGCAGGGCACCTCTTTGCCCTCGGCCAGGGTGTTCAGGATGATCATGGTGGCGGCGGCGTTGTTGTTCACCACGGTGGCGGCTTCTGCGCCGGTGATGCGTGTCAGAAGGCCGTTGACCAACTTGTCGCGGTCGCTGCGCTTGCCGCTGGCGCGGTCCAGCTCGAGGCACGAATAGCCGGTGCTCTCGCGCATGGCGGCTTCCACTGCGCTTTGCGGCAACGGTGCGCGGCCGAGCGACGTGTGCAGGATCACGCCGGTGGCGTTGATCACGCGGCACTGGATCGGCTCCAGCAGCGCGGCGATGCGCTTCTCGACCAGCGCTGCCAGCGCCGGTTCGGTCAGCTCGGACTGGAATACATGGCCGCCTTCGCGCAGGTCGCTGCGCAGCACGTCCAGCGCGGCACGGGTTTCCTCGGCGACAAGCGGGCGCCCGGCGCTGGCGATCAGCGCGGCGAAGGGCTCGCTGGCCAGCAGGGCGTCCAGCTTGGGCAGGTCGCGCAGACTGGCGGTTTTGGAGGCGTTGTTCACGGGCACAGTCTAGCAGCAGTGGGGGAGCGGTCCAATCAGCGCCTTGGCAGAACGTTGACGCAGATCGAAAGAGGGCGGGATATGCTGAGGCCATGGAGCCGGCAACCAAAACAACGGCAGCGCATGCCTGGCGTTTCCTGCGCAATTGTCTGACGGGCGGCGTGGCGACGGGCGTGTATTTCGCGACGTATCTGCCGCTGCATCATTGGGCGCAATGGCCGCAGTCGGTGGCGGACAACTTGGGGCTGTTGGTCGGGGCGGCCGTGCAGTTTGTCGGCGCGCGCTACTTCGTGTTCCGGGCGCGGCAGGGCAAGCTGCACAAGCAGATCGCCGGTTTCGCGCTCGTGGAGCTGGCAACGCTGCTGGCGAACATGGGCGCGCTGTGGGCCGGGCGCAGCCTGCTGCCGGGCGCGTACGGGGAGAGCGACCTGCTGGTGCTGGGGACGAGCTTTGCCGTGTTTGCGGGTTTCAGCTACCCGGCCTGGCACCTGGTGTTCCGGCGCTCAAAAGCAGAAGCGGCGCCCGGGGGCGCCGCTTCCTGATTGCATTGCTTCAGGTTACTTGAGTTCGGCGAGGGCTTCGTCGATCTCTTTCTCCATGTCGGTCTTGTCCATGTCCTTGGCCAGGGCCTTCAGACCTTCCGCATCACCCTTCTCGACCAGTTCCGCCATTTCAGTGCGGGCTGCGTCGAGGATGTTGTGGTAAGCGCGGATCGAATCTTCCTGAGCCTGCAGACCAACCACACCTTCCTTGAAGTTCTTGAGCAGAAGCTTCAGGGCGTTCTTGCGGTCGTTGTTGGTCAGGTACTCGTTGGCCTTGTCCAGGTTCTTCTGCAGCTTCTCGCTGGTCTTGTCGGCCTGGTCCTTCACCTTCTTCAGGTAGCCCTTCAGCTGGTCTGTGCTGGGGGCCTTGGTCATGCGGTAGTACTCGTTGCCGTATGAGTCGGCCACGATCACCGTAACCTTGCCAACCGGCACGTTGTAGTCGCGCGACGGGTTGTCGCTCAGCAGCTTGCTGGTCGGGACGACGCTTTCTTCGGCCCAAGGCGACTTTTCACGGTCGGCCGTGTAGGGAATCTTGACGAACACGGCGTCGGTCTTGCTGAGGTCAGCCAGACCTTTATCCGAGAACTCGGCGTCCGTTGCGTTTTCGCTGGGGAAGTAGATCACCAGCGGGCGCGCTTCACGGGCCGCGGACTCAAGAGTTTCGGATGACGCACGCGACCAGGACGGAAGTGATTCCGGGTCGATGCTGGGCGCTGGGCGAGCACCGCCGCCTCCGCCGCCTGTCGGGCCGCTCACGCGACCGAGCTTCTTCGGGGCTGCGCCACCGGTGGTTGCACCACCGCCGCCGCCTGTTGCTGCTGCCCCACCACCACCTGCAGCGGCACCGCCGCCACTTGGAGCAGGACATCAGCCAGCCGAAAGCGGCTGAGCCATGATGCCTGTCAGCGCGAACGCGCCAACGGTCATCAGAGCCAGCATGTAAAATCGTTTCATTGGATTCCTCCCCATTGGTTGCTTGCCCAGCACCAGCGTTAAGTGTAGTCGGCCGCTGACCGCTTACAACAAAATCCAGAATTCAATCACTTCAATTATTCAGGATTGAGCGAGTACTTAGAACGGACTGAAATGGTGGTCGGTTCGTTCTTTGCGGTGAAAATCAGGGGGTTGGGTCGGGGTATGTCAGTAAGTAGGCCCCTGCGGATGCCCGGCGTCCATACAGGTTGAGCGGCCAATTGCTTGATCCGCCAGACAAAAAAAGGACGGCACCGAAGTGCCGTCCTTTTGAGTGCAAACCGGTGTTACTTGACGGAGCTGATCGCTTCGTCCACTTCCTTCTCCAGGTCGGTCTTCTTGACGAGCTTGGCCAGTTCCTTCAGGCCGTCCACGTCACCCTTCTCGACCAGGACATCCTTCTGCTCACGGATGTCATCCATGATCTCGTGGTACAGGCGCACGGAAGCCTCCTGGGCGTCCAGGCCGACCACACCCTCGTCGAAGTTCTTCAGCAGAGCCTTGATGGCGTTCTTGCTGTCCTGCTTCTCCATGGCCTGCTGGGCCTTCTCGAGGTTCTTCTGCAGCTTCTTGTTCGCGTCTTCCACCTGGTCGCTGACCTTGGCGATCATCAGCTTCAGCTTGTCAGCCTTGACCTTCTCGTCAGTGCGGAAGTACTCGTTGCCGAACCAGTCGCAAACCAGCACGGCGGCCTTGCCCACCGCGACGTTGTATTCGCGGGCGGGGTTGTCGCTGAGCAGCTTGGAGGTCGGAACGACGGAGGTCTCCGCCCACGGCGACTTTTCACGGTCGGCCGTGTAGGGAACCTTCACGAACATCGCGTCAGTCTTGCTGAGCTCGGCCAGGTCTTCACCGTACATGGTGAAGTCGCTGTCCGCTTCGTCAGCGAAATACAGCACGATCGGGCGCTTTTCAGCAGCAGCCGATTCAATCGAGCTTGCGGATGCCTTCTGCCAGGAAGGAATCTTGGCGGGGTCTGCTACGGGCTTGGCGCCACCTGCGCCACCACCACTGGGTCCGGCAACACGGCCGACCTTCGCAGGACCGCATCAGCCAGCCGACAGCGGCTGCGCAACAACGCCGGCGAGACAGCTCACCGCGATGCTGAGGGCCGCAAAGGAAAGGAACTTCTTCATTTGCACTCTCCCGATTGGAGTAAGGACGAAATTCGCACCGGTCGCACTTCAGAACGATACAACCCGCAGGTCGTATCGTCTATTACGTAGTCTGGATTCTCTGCCGCTTACAAAGTTTCTTGAAGTTAAATCTTCTGTACTTCGTGACTATTATCCGGTTGATTTCGAAAGCCAATCCTTTATAAACCCGGGAAACATTCCGTGTTACGGGCAACCGCCCGGGTGAACCTGACTGGAGACATGCATGCCCTTCGAACTGCCCAAGCTGCCGTGGGAGAAAAACGCCCTCGAGCCCCACATCACGGCCGAGACCCTCGATTACCACTACGGCAAGCACCACAACGCCTACGTCACCAATCTCAACAAGCTGACCGAGGGCAAGCCCGAGGCGAGCAAGTCGCTCGAGGAGCTGATCAAGACCACCGAAGGCGGCCTGTTCAACAACGCCGCCCAGGTCTGGAACCACACCTTCTACTGGCACTGCATGAAGCCGAACGGCGGCGGCGCCCCCAGCGGCAAGCTGGCCGACGCCATCAAGAAGGACTTCGGCAGCTTCGACGAGTTCAAGAAGCAGTTCGTGGAGGCCGCTACCACCCAGTTCGGCAGTGGCTGGGCCTGGCTGGTGAAGGGCAAGGACGGCAAGCTGAAGGTGACCAAGACCGGCAATGCCGACTGCCCGATCCGCAGCGGCGACACGCCCCTGCTGACCATCGACGTGTGGGAGCACGCCTACTACATCGACTTCCGCAACGCCCGCCCCAAGTACATCGAGACCTTCATGGACAAGCTCGTGAACTGGGACTTTGTCGCCAAGAACCTTGGCTAGACGCAAACACAGCCACAACGGGGACGGGCGAAAGCCCGTCCCCGTTTTCAACTCAGGCTCCGGGGGCAATCATGGACAAACCACTCGCGGGTAAAATCGCCGTCGTCGCCGGGGCCACGCGTGGCGCCGGCCGCGGCATCGCCACCGCGCTGGGCGAAGCGGGCGCCACCGTCTACTGCACAGGCCGCAGCATCGCCGGCGCGCCGGGCATGGTGAACCGGCCTGAAACCATCCACGAGACGGCGGAAATCGTGACCGCCCGCGGCGGGCGCGGCATCGCGCTGCGCGCCGATCATTCCGACCCGGCGCAGGTGGCGGCCCTGTTCGAGCAGGTGGGGGAGTTTGACATCCTGGTCAACGACATCTGGGGCTGCGAAGACCTGATGGACTGGGGCAAGAAACTGTGGGAGGCCCGGCTCGAGAACGGCCTGACCATCATCGACCGCGCGATCAAGACCCACATCATCACCAGCCACTACGGCCTGCCGCGCCTGCGCAAGGGCGGCCTGGTGGTGGAGATCACCGACGGCGACGGCTTCTACTACCGGGGCAACTTCTTCTATGACCTGGTGAAGACCAGCGTGATCCGCATGGCGTTCGCGCTTTCGCAGGAGCTCAAGGGTCGCGACATCACGGCCCTGGCCGTAACCCCCGGCTTCCTGCGCAGCGAATGGATGCTGGCCCACTTCGGCGTCAGCGAAAGCAACTGGCGCGACGCCGTCGCCAAGGTGCCCGAGTTCATCGCCTCCGAGACGCCGCTGTTCGTGGGCCGCTGCATCGCCGCCCTGGCCGCCGACCCCAAGGTGTATGAGCGCAACGGCCGCGTGTATGCCTCGTGGGACCTGGGCGAGGACTACACGGTGAACGACGCCGACGGCGCGCGCCCGCACTTCAAACGCTGGCTGGAGCAGAACATGCCCAAGGTAGCGGCGGGCTGGAAGCGGCTGGATGACCAGTTTTACAGCTACTGGGGCAGCATGCCCTACGACATGCCCGGGTAGACGGTGATGCGCGTATTGCCGCGAATCAGTCTGATGTGCGCCCCGCCCGGTTGCGGTGACGGTCTGGGAAAATTTTTAAAATTTCTTTTCCGCCCTGGTGGCCGTGTTCGGGGCGGTTTTTCCTTTTTTCGACCGGATCTGAACTCCATCCGCCGCAAGGGGTGTAGGCCGATGTTTCGGCCGTCGAGAAGACAGGATTCAGGGAAAGCCGCATGCCGGTTGGCGATTCGACGCACGGATCCCCTGACGCCTGGACTGGAGAATCCGATGTCGAACAAGAAATGGCGCAGACCCGCGGGGGACATTCCGCCCGAATCCTCACCCGATCCGGCACCGGCCCCTGCATGCGCACCGGCTCCTGAACCCGCACCTGAACTTCGCCCCCCGCGTCCGGAGGAAATCATCCACGACGTGCCGATCGGCCTGCAAGGGAAACACCCCGACCTGCGGCGCGGAGCGCCCGGCATTACCCGATTCCACAGTGAGGGGAAACCACTCACCGAAACCGTCATGCGCGTCATGCTGATGGACGCCGCCATCTTCCTGCACCAGGTGATGCGCCTGGTTTCGGGCGTGCTTGAAACCGTGCCCTGCGGCGGCCTGCGCCGTGCCGCGGCCGACGACTTGCCCCTGCTGCACGGCTGCGTGGATGAAGACGGCACGACCGTCACGCTTACGCCCATGCTGGTCGAAGATGGCCAGCGCACCTACCCGACGCGGCAGCACAGTGAAGAACTCAAGCGCAAGCCGCGCGAGGGATTCGGCCCGCGCCACCCGCTGATGGCGCTGATCAACCTGGCCATGCAGGCGGCGCGGCTGCTCCGGCAGATCGCGGGTTACACCCACCCGATGGCAAAGCCTGCCAAGGGTGAGCTGACGCCGGGCGAGTTCGACAGCTGGGCGCGCAAGCTGATGAAGGACATCAGCTCGGGATAGGTTCGCGGTTCAGGAATCAGCGCGACCACGGCCAATGCCGTGGCGCTGGCGATTTGTCAGGACCGCAGGATGGGCCGTTTTTCGGGCTTTTCGGGGCGTATCCGTGCGCTTCGGAAGTCATCCGCGTGGCCTGCACCCGGGAGGTTCAGTGATACTGGTCACCTAGAGAATTCTCGCGAGGGTAAAACCCATATCGAGCACTTGTCTAAAAGCGCAAGGAGGACCAAACCCCGTCACGGGCTTGTTTCCGGGGGGCTTTGCGCCACACTTTACGCCATGAACGACACGCAACCGCTTGAATCCGAGGCCTGGGGCAAACGCAGCGGCAGCGAAGACGAAGCGCTGTTCCTGGAGGGGCCCACCACGCGGCGTTCCGAGTTTGCGCGCGCCGTACGCATTTTCCTGGAACTGATCCGGGGCTTCCGCGCCCTGCATTTCGTGGGGCCCTGCGTCACGGTGTTCGGCTCGGCACGCTTCGCCGAGACCCACCCGTACTACGCGCTCGCGCGCGAAGTCGGCCGTGAGCTGGGGCGCGCCGGTTTCACCGTTATGACCGGCGGCGGGCCCGGCATCATGGAGGCTGCCAACCGCGGCGCTCGCGACGTGGGTGCTCCCTCCGTGGGCTGCAACATCAAGCTGCCGCAGGAACAGCGGCCCAACCCATACCTCGATAAGTGGGTGGACTTCCGCTACTTCTTCGTGCGCAAGATGATGCTTGTGAAGTACAGCTACGGCTTCATCGTGCCGCCCGGCGGCTTCGGCACCATGGACGAAGTGTTCGAGGCCGCCACGCTGATCCAGACCGGCAAGATCCGCGAGTTCCCGCTGGTGCTGCTGGGCGTGGAGTACTGGAAGCCGATGCTGGAGTTTCTCGAGAACACCATGGTGCGCGCGGGCACCATCAGCGAGGCCGACGTCAACCGCCTGTTCCTGACCGACTCGCCCAAGGAGGCGGTGGAGTTCGTGACCGCGGCGGCGATCGACAAATTCGGCCTGAAGTACCGCAAGCGCCGCCCCAGCCACTGGTACTACGGCGAAAAGCGCGAGCCCTTCAAGCCGCAGCCCGCGCCCGTTGTAGCCCGCGATGATTCATAGCGGCTCGGGCTCGGCCGGGGCGCGCAGGGCCCGCCGCAGGTAATCGGCCACGGCCAGCGCGCCGACCACGGCCGCGGCAATCGCGAGCTGCAGCTGCAATTCGCTGCCCGCAAGAATCGCCCACAGGGCCGCGAACTGGCAGACCGTTGCCAGCTTTCCCAGCAGGCCGGCGCGTAGATCGAGCTTGCGACGGCCTGGCAGCGCGCGCCATGCCAGCACCAAGGGGCCGAGCAGAATCTCGCGCGTGGCAAT
The DNA here is from genome assembly GCA_022071975.1 of Planctomycetota bacterium. Taxonomy (GTDB): domain Bacteria; phylum Planctomycetota; class UBA8742; order UBA2392; family UBA2392; genus JACKID01. The sequence continues at coordinate 50,709 of JAJVIO010000021.1, read as the reverse complement.
CAGCGCCAGCAGGTACCAGGGCGGCTGGTACAGCCACCACACGGCGCCGAGAACGGAGACCACGAATGTTTTGTCGCACAGGGGATCAAGCCACGCCCCGCGCCCGCCCTTTTCGCCCAGGCCCCGGGTCGGCAGGCCTTTGACGCGCCGGCGCTCGCGCATGCGGCGCGCGAACCAGCCGTCCAGCATGTCGGAAGCAGCAGCGGCCGCCATCAGCGCTGCCAGCGCCCAGGGCCACTGCACCAGCGCCCAGGCCGCCAGCGCCATCGGCAGCCGCACCAGGGTCAGCAGGTTGGGCAGGGAGAAGATGGGCTCCTGCCCGCCGTCAGCCGGGTGTGCAGGTTCCGGCGAGGTCATGAATCACCGCGTGGGCAGAGAAAAGGAAGGAGCGTAGGTGCTACCGCCGTCACGAAGACATCAACGCTTTGTGGCCCTGCACGATTGCATCCACTACGCCGGGATCCGCCAGTGTGGTGATGTCGCCGAGGGCCTGATACTCGCTTTCGGCGATCTTGCGCAGGATGCGGCGCATGATCTTGCCGCTTCTGGTCTTGGGCAGACCCGGCACGAACTGGATGTGGTCCGGCGTTGCGATCGGGCCGATCACTTCGCGTACTTTCTCTTTCAGCTCGCCGACCAGCTCCGGGCCGGGCTTGGCCTCGGGCGTGAGGTGGCAATAGGCGTATATGCCCGTGCCCTTGATCGGGTGGGGGCAGCCCACCACCGCCGCCTCTGCCACCGCGCTGTGCTCCACCAGCGCGCTTTCGACCTCGGCTGTGCCGAGCCGGTGGCCGCTGACGTTCAGCACGTCGTCCACGCGGCCGGTGATCCAGTAGTAGCCGTCCTTGTCGCGGCTGCAGCCGTCGCCGGTAAAGTACATGCCGGGGTAGGTGCTGAAGTAGGTCTGCTTGAAGCGGGCGTGGTCGCCGTAGATGGTGCGGGCCTGTCCGGGCCACGAGCGCTTGAGCACAAGATTGCCGCGCACGCCGTTGCCCTTGAGCTCAACGCCGTTGTCATCCACCAGCGCCGGCTCGACGCCGAAGAACGGCAACGTCGCCGAGCCCGGCTTGCAGGGCGTCGCGCCGGGCAGCGGCGTGATCAGGATGCCGCCGGTCTCGGTCTGCCACCAGGTGTCCACCACGGCGCAGCGCTTGTCACCGACCACGTCGTGGTACCACTGCCAGACCTCGGGGTTGATCGGCTCGCCGACGCTGCCGAGTATCCGCAGGCTGCTGCGCTTGTACTTGCTGACGTGCTCGTTGCCCTGGGCGATCAGCGCGCGGATCGCCGTCGGCGCCGTGTAGAACACGTTGATGCCCAACTCATCCACCATGCGCCAGTAACGGCCGGCGTCCGGGTAGAGCGGCGTGCTCTCGAACATCACGCTGGTCGCGCCGTTGGCCAGCGGGCCGTAGATGATGTAGCTGTGGCCCGTTACCCAGCCGATGTCCGCGGCGCAGCAGTAGACGTCGTCTTCTTTCAGGTCGAAGACGTACTCGTGGGTCATGGCGGCGTAGGTCAAGTAGCCGCCCGTGGTGTGCAGCACGCCCTTGGGTTTGCCGGTACTGCCGCTGGTGTACAGGATGAACAGCGGGTCTTCGGCGTCCATCCACTCTGCCGGGCAGGTGCTGCGCTGTTTGGCGCACTCATCGTGCAGCCAGAAGTCGCGGCCCTGGCGCATGTGGGTTTCGGCCTCGGTGCGCTTGACCACCAGCATGGTCTTGACCATGTCGAGGCCATCGCAGGCTTTGTCGGATGTCTTCTTGAGCGGGATGGAGCGCCCGCCGCGCAGGCCCTCGTTGGCGGTGACCAGGATTTTGCAGCCGGCGTCGAGGATGCGGTCGCGCAGGGAATCAGCGCTGAAGCCCGCGAACACGATGGAGTGCACCGCGCCGATGCGCGCGCAGGCCAGCATGGTGTAGGCCAGCTCGGGGATCATGGGCAGGTAGATGCAGACGCGGTCGCCCTTGCCCACGCCGTGGGCCTTGAGCACGTTGGCGACGCGGGCGACCTCATGCTTGAGGTCGCGGTAGCTGATGCGTTCGTATTCGCCGGCCTCGTCCTTGGCCCAGATGATGGCGGTTTTGTCGCCGCGGTCCTGCAGGTGGCGGTCCACGCAGTTAAAGCAGGCGTTCAGCTTGCCGCCCGCGAACCAGGCGACGTCCACTGTTTCGAAGTCGTAGTCGAAGACGTGCTCGGGCTCATGGAACCAGGCCAGCCGCTTGGCCTGGCGGCCCCAGAAGGCCTCCGGCTGCTCCAGCGACTCATGGTAGAGGCGCTGGTATTCCTCCAGCGACTTGACGCGTGCATGCTTCGAAATCTCAGGCTTCGGCGGTTCCATGGCGTCTCCCTGTCGGCTGCCCCGCACCATAGCAAAGGAGACGGCGAAGATGGAACGACCTCGGTCAGATGACCCAGTGCGACGTGTGGTCCGTCAGCCCAGACTGCTCCAGTCCGGCTGTTCGCGCGAAGGATGCCGGACGGCAAGCACCACGACACGTGTGGATTCAACCCGGTAGAACACGCGGTAGCGGAACTTCGGCACCAGCGCGCAGCGGATGCCCCGGTACATCTCGGCGCTGGACTCCGGGAATGCCCCGATTCGGCGGATCGTGAGGTTCAGCATCTCGGTGAAGCGCCAGCCCAAGCCGTCTTGTTGATGTTGGAGGTACTCGTGAGCTTCCTCCGCCTCATCGAATGCGGAAGACCGAATCTCGACGGGAAGCATCAGGTGCGGTCCTTACCGCGCAGACGTGCGATGGCTTCTTCGGCCGGGATCGTGTCGTGCGGATTGGCTTCGTGTTCAGCCAGTCGCTGGTCCAGCAACGCTTTTTCCTCGGCAGTGAGCTCGACATCGTTCTCGCCGGAGAGTGTCGACCAGAGCTCCAACAGCAACTGCAGGCGCTCATTGTCGCTGAGATTGGCAAACTGCTCTTTGATCTTGGCAACGGCGCTGGTCATGACGGTAAGTCTAACATCCTCGCGGACGTCGGGCAGGCGGTTTTCATGTGAACGGGCGGCGCTTTCGCGCCGCCCGCTAACCACCAACCATCCACTACCAACTGGTTTTTTCGCTTACGACCTTGGCCTGGGTGAAGAGCAGCAGGTACTCCTTGCCGCCGGCTTTGCTGTCTGTACCGCTCATGTTGAAGCCGCCGAAGGGCTGGCTTCCCACCAGCGCGCCCGTGCACTTGCGGTTGAAGTACAGGTTGCCCACGTGGAAGTCGCGCCTTGCCAGCTCCAGGTGCTCAGCCTTGCGCGAATACACCGCGCCAGTCAGGCCGTATTCGGTGCTGTTCACGATGTCGAGGCCTTCCTGGAAGCTCTTGGCGCGCAGCAGCGCCAGCACCGGGCCGAAGATCTCTTCACAGTGGATGCGCGCGTCGGCCTTCACTTCGCCGAAGATGGTGGGCTCGATGAAATAGCCGCTCTTGTCGCCTTCCTTGGCGCCGGCCAGCAGCTTGCCTTCCTTGGTGCCGACGGCGATGTACTTCATGATCGACTCCTGCGCCTTCTTGTCGATCACCGGGCCCATGAAGTTGCCGCGCTCTTCCGTGGGGCCCAGCTTGATGGCCTTGGTCTTTTCCACCACCAGCGGCACCACCTTGTCGTAGGCCTCGCCCACGAAGATTGCGCGCGAGCACGCGCTGCACTTCTGGCCCTGGAAGCCGAACGCCGCGGCCACGATGGCGTTGGCGGCGTCTTCGTAATCGCTGCCCTCGTCGATCAGCATGGCGTCTTTGCCGCCCATCTCGAGGATCGTGCGCTTGATCCAGATCTGGCCCGGGGCCAGCTTGCCGCATTTTTCGGCGATGCCGAGGCCCACTTCCTTGCTGCCGGTGAAGGCCACCATGCGGGTTTTCGGGTGCTCCACGATCGCGTTGCCGACATCCGAGCCGCCGCCCGGCACGAACTGCAGCACGCCCGGCGGCAGGCCGGCTTCCTCAAGGATCTCGACAAAGCGCGCGGCGATCAGCGGCGTCACGCTGGCGGGCTTCAGTACCACCGTGTTGCCCGTCACCAGCGCAGCCACGGTCATGCCGGCCATGATCGCCAGCGGGAAGTTCCAGGGCGGAATCACGCTGACCACGCCCAGCGGAATGAAGTACTGGTTGTTGTCTTCGCCCGGCAGGTCGGTCAGGGGCTGGCGGTCGCCCTGCAGCTTGATGGCCTCGCGGGCATAGAATTCGCAGAAGTCGATGGCCTCGGCGGTGTCGGCGTCGGCCTCGGTCCAGTTCTTGCCGGACTCGAGAATCAGGTAGGCGTTCAGCTCGTCGCGGTACTTGCGGCGCATCAGCCCGGCGGCGCGCATCAGAATGCGGGCGCGCATGCCGACGTCGGTCTTGCGCCAGTAGTTGGTGAACTTGTCGTGGGCGTACTCGACGGCGCGCTTGGCGAGGTCGCCGTTGGCCTTGATCACGCGGCCGAGCATTTCGGAGTGGTTGCTGGGGTTGTAGGACTCGATGGTCTCGCCGTCTTTGTCGAGCTCGCCGCACAGGCGCAGGGGGCGGATTTCGTTGGCGCGCTCGCGCACCTTCACGAAGCCCTTCTTCACGGCCGCGATGCGGTCTTCAGTCCAGTTGACGGTGATCGGTTCGTTGACGAAAGGAGTCGGCATGACGGTCTCCGGAGTCCGGGAATCAAAGGACCGGCGACTTTAGTTAGAGGCGAGGATAGGGCAAGCGAGAGGACCGGACGGACGAAACAAGAGCCGGGAGCGCAAGCGACCGGTAGGCGTGCATTGCAACGAGGAGCGTCTACCCGTCGCCTACGCTCCGGGCTCCTGTTCACGCCAGTGAATCCACCAGCTTGCGGAGTTGGGCGATGTGTTCCGGGCCGGTGCGGCAGCAGCCGCCGATGATGTTGGCCCCGGCCTTGATCCACTCGCGCGCGTGTTCAGCAAAGTGCCCGGCATCGTTCTCGCCGACCCAGCAGCGATGCACCGCATCCCAACCGTCGCCACTGTTGGGGTACACGACTAGTGGTAGTTGCGTAAGGCCGCTTAGGAACTTCATTGCTCTGGAGATCACGCCCGGCCGCGAGCAATTAACTCCCCAGGCAATCGGCTGGGCTCGATCTTCGTGGCTTACAATCAGGTCGTTTATCGGCCAACCGTCTGACATGTTCTGCCCATCCGGAGATGTGAATGAAAGCCAGCCAGGCCGGTTTTGTTCCTCTGCCAGGAGCTCGATGTAGGCAGAAGCTTCTTGGACAGCTGGGATTGTCTCAAAGGCAATGAAATCTGAATCGCTTCGGAGCAGAAGCTCGAACCGTTCTCGGTGAAAGTCAATCAATTCGTCGCGGGTTCGTTTGTAATTGCCCGTGTACTCACTGCCATCCGCCAGGTATGCGCCGTAGGGGCCGATGCTGGCGGCGATCAGAGGCTTGTGGTCTTCGGGCAGTTCTTCCTTCAGTTCACTGAGATAGCGATCGCGGGCCTTCACCGCCACCTCGACACTCTTCGAGAGCGCGTCTTCGGCCTGCTTGTGGCTGTATCCCTCTGCTCTCATGCCCTGGAAGGTGAGCTGGTAGCTGCTGGTGATGATGATGTCGGCGCCGGCCTTCAGGTAATCGTAATGAAGCTGCTCGATCGCGTCCGGGTCCTCCAGCAGCACCTGGGCCGACCACAACTTGCCGCTGATGTCATGGCCGCGCTTCTCAAGCTCCGTGGCCAGGCCACCGTCCAGCACGTGCACGCGCGACTTGAACCGCTGAATGAGTTCCTGCGGATCCTTCATGATTTTGGATTTTAGATTCTGGATTCTGGATTACATCCGGCGTGGAAGCCGCCCCGTGGGCCAATCCGAAATCCATAATCGAAAATCCAAAATTCCACCTGACCTCAGAATTCCCTGCGGTGTTAGCCGGGTGAACACCCGACAGGAGCTGACCATGCGTAACCTTGCCGCGCTTTCGATGATTGTGCTGACACTCGTGGCCTGCGCCTGTGCGGGCGGTGGTGGGGGAGGCGTCGGCGCGAACGGCACCGTCGGCCCGGCTACCATGACGCTCAACGCCACGGCCGGTGACGCGCAGATCAGCTTCGCGTTCAATACGGTTGCCGGCGCCAGCAACTACACGCTCTACTACGACACCACGCCCGGGGTCACGCCCCTGACCGGCACGCCCGTACCGATGCCCGCCACGCCCTTCACCCTTACCGCCCTCAGCAACGGCACCACCTATTACGCCGTGGCCACCTACACCGACGCGAGCGGCGAATCGGCCCCCAGCGCGCAAGTCAGCGCCACGCCCCAGCAGCCGGCCACCAGCCCCTACGACCCAAGCTGGTCCACGATTGCGCCAACCAGCACGATCAACCACGCCTACAACAGTGGCCAGACGGCGCTGCAGAACGGCACCGCCCTGCGCACTGCGCTGAACGCCCTGACACCCGGCGACGAAATCATCATCGCCCCCGGCACCTACGAATTCAGCAGCAACTTCAGCCTGAACCTGCAAGGTACGGCGGCCGCGCCGATCTGGATCACGGGGCAGACGGGCGCGATCATCTACATGAACACCACCGGCCAGAACATCCTCAACATCGGAAGCAGCAGCCAGACGCGTTACCTGTGCATCCGCGGCCTGGAGTTCACGGGCGGCAGCCACGGCCTGCGGTTCTATGACTGCACGCAGGTGTGGCTGAACCAGTGCCACATTCACGGTACGGGCGACGCGGGCATCTCGACCAACACGGTGGACACCAGCTACATGTTCATCACCCGCAACGAGATCCATGACACCGGCGGCACCGGCGAAGGCATGTACCTGGGCGCCAACAGTGGCGCGGTGATCATGTCCAACAGCATCATCGCCCTGAACCACGTGTATGACACCGACAACGGCACCAGCCAGGGCGACGGCATTGAGCTCAAGCAAGGCAGCTGGGGCAACCTGATCGCCGAGAACCTGGTGCACGACTGCAACTACCCGTGCATCCTGGTTTACGGCACGGCCGGGCAGCCGCAGAACATCGTGGAACGCAACATCTGCTACAACAGCAACGACAACACCATGCAGATCCAGGGCGAATGCATCGTGCGCAACAACCTGTGCATCAACGGCGCGGGCAGCGCTTTCGCCAGCCAAGTACACCAGGGCAACCCCACCAACCTGCAAGTTGTGCACAACACCTTCGTGAACGGGGCTGGGCGCGCGGCGAAGCTGAGTTCGTGGTCCGGCGCCGCCAACATGGTGTTCGCCAACAACGCCTGCTACAGCACCGGCAACTGGGCCATCGACTGCAACGGGATTTCGGGCGTGACCTTCGCGGGCAACGTCTGCTTCGGCAGCGTGACCAGCGGAATCAGCTTCACGGCCGGCAACGGCCTGAGCGACTTCGTGAACGTGACCACCAACGGCGCCAACCGCGACGCGCACCCGGCCGGGGGCTCGGCCCTGCTGGGCGCCGCGAACGCGACGCAAGCCACGCCCAAGGACCTGGAGGGCACAAGCCGCACCGCGCCCCACGATGCTGGCTGCTACGACGGGTAAGGAGCGCAGCCATCCTGGCTGCATTGGCCGTGGGCGTCACGCCCACGGCAGGCCGCAAGCGAGACGCTTGCGGCCATGCAGGCAAGATGCCTGCGCTCCTGTTTTTTTGACCCCTTCTCGGCTCCCGCGCATTACCGGGTTGAACCCACGTCTTCGGGGAGACCCATGCGTTACCTGCTGCTTGTGCTGCTGTTTGCGCCCGCGTTGGCCGCGACTACCTACAGTGTCGGCCCCGGGCAGACCTACGCCAACATCAACGACGTGCCGCTGGAGACCATCGGCGCGGGCGACATCCTGGAAATCCACTGGCGCAGCACGCCCTACACCGAGAAGTTCGTGATCTGCGCCCAGGGCACCAGCGTGAACCCCATCATCGTGCGCGGCGTCCCCAATGGCACCACCGGTGCCCTGCCGGTGCTGACCGGCCAGAACGCCACCACCCGCCCGCAGCTCGATTTCTGGAACGAGAACCGCTGCGTGATCAAGATCGGCGGCGCCAGCGTCCCCGCCGACACCACGCCAAGCTGGGTGACGATCGAAAACCTGGAAATCCGCGGCGCCCACTCCAACTACACCTACACCAACGCGGCCGGCACGCCCGGCCAGGCGTACAACACCAGCGCCAGCGCGATCTACATTGAGAAGGGCAAGAACATCACCGTGCGCAACTGCGTGATCACCGACAGCGGCAACGGCTTCTTTGTGGCCCCGGGCGGCGGCTGGGGAAGCGCGAGTCTGAGTGAGAACATTCTGCTGACCGGCTGCTACATCCACGGCAACGGCGTCAGCGGCTCGATCTACCAGCACAACACCTACTGCGAAGCTTACAACATCACCTACGAGTACAACCGCTACGGCCCGCTGATGAGCGGCGCCGGCGGCAACAACCTGAAAGACCGCAGCGCCGGCTGCGTGGTGCGCTACAACTGGATCGAGGGCGGCAACCGCCAGCTCGACCTGACCGAGGCCGACGGCAGCGGCATCGAGCAGGCGCCCAACTACGGCAGCACCTACGTGTACGGCAACACGCTGATCGAGCCCGACGGCGCGGGCAACAGCCAGATCATCCATTACGGCGGCGACAACGGCACAAGCAGTTACTACCGCAAGGGCACCCTGTACCTCTACAACAACACCATCTACAGCACGCGCAGCGGCAACACCACGCTGGTGCGGCTTTCCACCAACGACGAAAGCTGCGACTGCCGCAACAACATCATCTTTGTCAGCGCCAGCGCCTCGAACCTCGGGCTGATTGACGACACCGGCACGCTCAACTACCGCAACTGCTTCTTCAAGGGCGCGCCGACACCCAGCCACAGCGGCGGCGCCATGCAGGGCACCGTCAACAACCAGGGCGGTATTGTGACCGGCAGTGATCCGGGCTGGACGGCCGTAGGCTCACAAGACTTCAGCCTCACCAGCACAGCCGCGTCTCGCAACGCGGGCGCCACGCTGCACGCGAGCGTCAGCGCGCACCCGCTCAGCAGCGAATACGTGAAGCACCAGCAGCAGCAGGCGCGGCCGAGCGACGGCACGCTCGACATTGGCGCGTTCGAGTACGACAACGGCGGCGCGCCGACTGCACCTGCAGCGCCGAGCACTTGCACAGCCACGGCCGTCTCCGGCCTGTCGATCCAGGTAGGCTGGTCAGACAACAGCGGCAACGAGACCGGCTTCAAGCTCGAGCGCGACGACGGCAGCGGCTTCGTGCAGATCCAGCTGCTGGCCGCCAGCGCCACCAGCTTCACCGACACCGGCCTGAGCGACGGCGTGCAGTACAGTTACCGCGTGCGCGCCAGCAATGCCGTCGGCGACAGCGCATACAGTAACACGGCCTCGGCCACGGCGGCCGTCACTGTGACGCCCCCGCCCTCAGGCGGCGGCAGCAGCGGCGGGGGAGGCGGCGGTGGTGGAGGCTGCAGCAGCGGCCCGGGATCTGCCTGGTGGCTGTTGTGGTTGCTGCCGTTGCTGTGGGTGCGACTTGTGCGCCGCGAGGTTTGAAACAGGACCGAATTCCGTTCCCGTCGTACTGCCGCTAGACTGCCGCCAGTTTCGAGACTGGGGGCGGACCATGGCTCGTACACCGTTGATGGCGCGACTGCGCCTGCTGGCTCGTGTGGCGCAGCTTTCGAGGCGCACTGGCATCCCGACAGACGAACTGGTTGAGTTGCCCCGCCGGCGCTTCCTGCAGGCGGCCGCGGGCGGCCTGGCGGTCACCGCGCTGGCGGGCGGAACCTCCTGCGCCAGCACGCAGAAGGGAAAGGGCAGCGACAGCGCCCCGCGCGTGGTGATTGTGGGCGCCGGCATCGCCGGCCTGCACTGCGCATACCTGCTGAAGCAAGGCGGCATCCGCGCCGAAGTCTACGAGGCCGCCGACCGCACCGGCGGGCGCATCTTCACCAAGAGCGACATCCTGAATCCCGGCCAGACGCTGGAGATCGGCGGTTCGTTCATCGACAGCACCCACACCGACATGCTGAACCTGTGCAAGGAGTTCGGCCTCGAGCTGCTGGACATGACCACCGACAAGGGCATGAAACCTTGTGCCTACTTCTTCGACGGCCGACACTACAGCGAGCGCGAGGTGCTGGACGCGCTCAAGCCATACGTCGAACGCATCAGCGCCGACGCCGCCCTGCTGGAGCTGGAGTGGGACGCGTTCATCAAGGACGCAAGGGTGATCAGCCTCGACAAGTTGGGCATCGCCGCGTACCTCGATTCGCTCGGCGTCAGCGGCTGGCTGCGCAAGCTGCTGGAGGTCGCCTTCATCACCGAGTACGGCCTCGACGCCGACGAGCAATCACCGTTCAACTTGCTGTCGCTGATCGGCCTCGACACCAGCGCCGAAACCTGGGAAGCCTTCGGCGACAGCGACGAGCGCTACAAGGTAAAGGGCGGCAACCAGCGCGTGGTGGACGAGCTGGCGAAGCGCGTGGAAGAACAGGTCGAAACCGGCCGTAAGCTGGAGGGCGTCAGCGAAGCCGCGGGCGGCTACAAGCTTGCGTTCAGCGGCGGGCGCGAGGTGACGGCCGACTACGTGGTGCTGACCCTGCCGTTTACGCTGCTGCGCGAGGTGAAGCTGGACGTGAAGTTGCCGCCGGAAAAAACCCGCGCCATCAGCGAGCTGGGCTACGGCATGAACGCCAAGCTGATGATCGGCATGTCCAAGCGCGTCTGGCGCGAGCAGGGCTTCGGCGGGAACATCTTTACGGACCAGCCCTTCCAGCTGGCGTGGGACAACGCCCGCCTGCAGCCGGGCGCGGCGGGCGGCATCACGCTGTACTCGGGTGGCAGGGCGGCGCTGGAAGTCGGCCAGGGTACGCCCAAAGAGCAGATCGAGCGCCTGCTGCCCGGCCTGGAGAAGGCCTACCCGGGCGCGGAGTGGGCCTACACCGGCAAGCTGTTCCGCATGCACTGGCCCAGCCACGCGTTCACCAAGGCCAGCTACGCCTGCTATCGGCCGGGGCAGTGGACCACCATCGCGGGCCACGAGATCGAGCCCGTGGGCAATCTGCTGTTCGCCGGCGAGCATTGCAGCGGCGACTTCCAGGGCTACATGAACGGCGGCGCCGAGACCGGGCGCGTCGCCGCGGAAGCCATCCTGGCGCAGGTCGGCAAACCGAAGTAGCGACAGTTGGCGACAGACGGCCTTTCAAGCACAATGGCGCCCGTCGCCCTGAGAGTTTCGATGGCAGCCACCAACAAGCCGAGCAGGACCACCATACGGCTTTCCGCCGGGTCGCGGCGCCTGTTCGTGGCGATTGACTACGTGTGCCTGGCCGGCCTTACCGTGCACGCGTGCTTCATCCCGCTGTTCTGGCTGCTGGGTGTGCCGCTGATGGCCGGCGTGAACGTGGCGGCCGTCGCAATCTGGTTCACGGCCAAGCTGGTGAACCGGCGCGGCAAGCTGGACCTCGCGGTTGTGATGATCAAGCTGGCAGTGGCCGCCCACGCCACGCTGGCCGTCACCAAGCTTGGCTGGGACAGCGGTTTTCACTACTACCTGTGGCCGCTGATCCCGTTTGCCGGCCTGAACGAGCGCATCTCGCCGCGCGTGGTGTTCATTGAGGTTGCCGCGCTGTTCGTGCTGTACTCGGTGCTCTTCTGGTTCACTCGCGAAATCGAGTTCAGCAGCGCTTTCCCGCAGGTTACGCGTTCGATCCCGTTCATGAACGTGGGTGTGGTGTTCACGGCCATGGGCATGGCGGCTGTGTACTACAGGCTCGCGACCACGGCCGCGGAGCAGCGCCTGAAGGTGCAGGCATCCACCGACGAGTTGACCGGCCTGACCAACCGGCGCCGCATGCTCGAGTACATCAACGAAGAACTCAAGCGCATCCGCCGCAGCGGTCGCAGCGCTACGCTGATCATGGGCGACGTGGACCACTTCAAGCAGGTCAACGACAAGTACGGCCACCAGGCCGGCGACGCCGTGCTGATTGAAGTGGCGGAGCAGTTGCGCGCCAGCCTGCGGTCGCAAGACTTCATCGCGCGCTGGGGCGGTGAAGAGTTCCTGTTCCTGCTGCCGGAAACCGACGTGAACGGAGCGCAGATCGCCGCTGAGAAGCTGCGCGAGGCGATCCGCGGCCGCGAGATCGATTGCGACGGCCGAAAGCTGAGGGTCACCATGACCTTCGGCATCGCGCCGCTGGACAGCGGCTCGGGTATCGATGAGTCGATCAGCCACGCGGATGACGCGCTGTACCAGGGCAAAAAGACCGGGCGCGATCGCGTGACGCTGTGGCAGGCTGCTGACGTGACGCCGGCCGGCGCGTAAGGTTGCACCTGCATCTTCCACTTGCCCTCTGGGGCCCTCACCGGAGACGCCATGAAATCAGTGCTCACCACGTTAATCGGCCTTGCCCTGCTGGTCGCGATAGCCGTCCCGGGCCGTGCTGGCGACGAATTCAACTACGAAGGCGAGCGGGCCAGGCTGCACGAGTTTCTGGCCGACAAGCACGTGGACGTTGGCGACGAGTACAAGAAGGCGCTGGTCTTCACCCTGGCGCGCAAGCAGTACGACCGCGCCCGCGAGCTCGAACCCGAGAACAAGAAGGCCTGGAAGGGCCTGGGCTACAAGCAGAAGAGCGGCAAGTGGGTGCCCGATGAGCTGATGCCGGACAAGGACGGCGTGAGCGGAAATGCTTACCTGGAGGCACTCAAGAAACCGGGTGAAAAGAGGAAGGAAGCCTACGACAAATGCGCCGAGCGCTGCCGCAAACTGGTGGAGAAGGCCCAGGGTGCCGGCGATCTGCGCAGCGCGCGCATCTTCGCCATCGACCTGCTGTACTACGCGCCGGAGGATGCGGCCGCACACAAGCTGCGCGGCCACGAGCGCGAAGGCGACAACTGGGTGCCCGGATTCGCCAAAAAGTGGCGCGATGAAGGCCACAAGATCGTCGAGGCCGCCAGCTTCGGCGATGAAGTTGAAGGCGAAGACGAACAGGCCACGCTGATCGGCGCCAAGTTCAACCGCCGCCAGAGCGAGTGGCTGATGGCCCGCACCACCCACGACAACCCGCGCGTGAAGTTTCTGCACCGCAACGGCGACGCCACCATCCAGCGCGCGCTGAAGCTGCTGGGCAAGGAAGGCGCGCCGTTTGGCGGCCACCAGTACACCATTCTCGCGCTGCAAAGCGGCGACGAGTACGACGCGATGCTCGAGAAGGTCCTGAAGCTGGAGGGCGACAAGCTGGCCTTCGCCAAGCGCCTCAGCGGCCACGGCCAGAGCAAGCCCTACGGCTATTTCTGCTGGTCGAACACCGACGCCAGCGCCGACGACATGCTGTGCAACACCGTGGCATTGCGCGTGCTCGCCCACGCCCAGAGCGGTAGCAGCGACCGCGCCCCCTGGGTGGACACCGGCTTCGGCTACCTGGTGACCTCGCAGGTGCTGGGCACCACCATGGTGCAGCGCTACACGCTGAAAGAGATCGGCGCGACCACCGCCGACGACGAGGTCATCCCGGAGTTCACCAAGAAGTCAGGCACGCCGGAACTGCTGCGCGAGGTGGCGCTCTACAACGTGAATTTCGAGCGCGACATCCCGCTCGAGCAGCTGGTGGGCACCGAGACCAACGACATGCAGCAGGCCCACGCGGCCAAGGCCTTCAGCTTCATGGAGTTCATCTACGACCAGCACGCCGAGCAGGCCCGCAAGTGGCTGAAAAGAGGCGGCGCCAAAACCGCCGGCGAGCGCATCAAGGCGCTGGAAGAAGACTTCGGCAAGCCGTTAGCAGAGCTCGAAACCGCCTGGCGCGAATGGGTGCTGGCAAACTACTAAGCCCAAGGTGGCATCGACGCCCCGTCGATGCCAAAGCGCGGCGTCCGACGCAGAGCACGCACTGCAGCATCAGGCATGGGAACCACCTGCTATTCGAGATGCCCAGCCTGCGAAGCAGGCGTCACCAGCTTAGCCTGGGGTGACAAGGCCGCAGGCCGCGGAACCCCAGGTCGACAGGAACGGGAAC
>JAJVIO010000021.1:15769-36729 GCA_022071975.1 Planctomycetota bacterium | reverse complement strand
TACCCGAAGGGAACCGCATGTCGCAGACCTACACGCGATTGCTCTATCACGTCGTGTTTTCGACCAAGGAACGCCGGCCGCAGTTGACACCGGAGATCCACCCGTACATGGGCGGCATCATCAAACGCCTGGGCGGCGTACCCTGCAACATCGGCGGCGTTGCGGACCATGTGCACCTGCTGACTTCGATTCCCGCGACGATTGCCGTTTCCGATTTCATGCGCGACCTCAAGGCCGGCTCGAGCAAGTGGATGCGGCAGAGGGAACCGGAATTCGAGTGGCAGCGCGGTTTCGCGGCGTTCACCGTGAACCAGTCGATCGTCCCGGACGTGGACCGATATATCGCCAAGCAGGAAGAACACCACGCGAAGCAGGATTTTATAGGCGAGTTGAAGCGACTGCTTGAGCTGAACCAGGTCGAGTTCGACGAACGATACCTGGCGTAACCGTCGCGCATCCGCGCGGCCTGTCTTGAGCCTGTCGAAAGGCTCGGCCGCCCGCTCCGCGGGCTTGGGTATGGGGGCACCGATGACCTGGGGTTCCGCGGCCTGCGGCCTTGTCACCCCAGGCTAAGCTGGCACCGCCTGCTCCGCAGGCTCAACGGACGACGCAGAAGACCAGAGAGTGCTGGCAAGCTACTAAACCCAGAGTGGCATCTAAGCCCAACGTGGCATCGACGCCTCGTCGATGCCCGCCCGCGCATGCGCGGGCGGTATCGGCGCTGGCGCCAGTGGTGCATTACCGTTGAGAACATGTTTAGGGTGGCGTCGACAATCTTGTCGGCGGTCGCGCCGACTCTGGCGCGACAACTTAGGCATGCCACGCTGTCTGTTACCGGCCCATTGCTCCCGCGAAACGTGCCTGGCGAAACTCGGACTTGTCGGCCCAGGTTGAGGCTACACGCATTGCGTGTTCGTCGATGAACGCGGCCAGGTTGGCCACTCGGGCATCCAGATCGGATTGGCGCTGCAACCAGTCGCCGGCCTTTGAATCAAAGCGCTTGGCCGCCATGCCGGTCAGCAGCACAACCAGCGCGCGCGGCTCGTAGCCGGTCTGCAGCAGAGTCAGCGCAGCGAAACGGTCGGCCTCGAAGTTGTAGGGGCTGGGGTAGTAGCTTCCCATCAAGTCGTCCGCATAGCTGATCGCCAGCCGCCCGAAGTTGGCGCCGGAACTGTCACCGTTGAACCAGTCTGCGCGCTCGCCGGTGGGCTCGATGATCCGCCCGCCGTGCTCGGCGCGATAACATTCCATCGGGTGGTTCAGCAACACGTGGCCGAGTTGCATCGCCAGCAGGGCCGCCAGCTCGTCCTCCGTGCTGCACAGGTCCAGCGCGCCCTGGCTCAGCCAGATGAAGCCGCCGTCCGAGGCGAACATGGCAACGTCTTCGCCCGCAAGCAGTCCCACCTGCACGCCCTTGAAAAGCACCACATTCTCCACCTCGGCCTGCTGGTCAGCTGAGCGTTTGACGAAACCGCCAAGGCGGGTGGCTGAACGAGTTACATCGCGGGAGCCGGCCTCAACGCACTTGCCCAACAGGTTCAGGTAAACCAGCCGCGCGCCTCCGTCATCCGTGTTGAAGTCTGCCATGGGGTGCGCGTCCACCACCACGGCCGAGACAGCCCGCCCAATGTAGTAGTGCTCGCTCGATTCAAGTTGATCTGCGAGACTGGCCTCTTCCAGCGCTCTAACGGTCTCGGACAGGATGCTGGAGCGAACGCTGCAACCCATCAGCAGGAGAAACGCCAACAACATCAGGACGCGGGGCCGGCTCATTTCATACTCCCCGGCTGCAGTCCAGCCTCAGCGTGAAAGTCCTGTACGACCGGTCGAATGCGTTTCGGGTCAGGTTGGTGTTCGTCACCGCCGAGTCGCCGGTTGAGAAACTGCTCGAAGCTGTCGATGCGCTGCAGCGCTGCCTTCATTTCGGGGCTTTCTTTGCGCACCTGTTGTTCGACGGTCAACCGGCCGTTCGTGGTGAAACTCGCGCTTTCATCGTTCCCGCTTTCAGTCACGCGCGGCACGTTTCCCAGAGGCTCTGCTTGCAGGATCGCTCTCTTCACCCAGCCTTCGATCTGCTTGCCATCGACGGTGCAGCGGATTTTGACGTATTCGCCGTCTGTTTCATCCAGCATTACAACAGGCTGGTTCGTCCGCAGCGTTCCCAGCAGCTCAGCCTCGAAGAAGTCGGTGCTGCTCTGCACCACCGCGTCGGGGTGTGAGCCGGCAACCTTTACGTACATGGTACGGCCGCTGGATTGCGCCAACGTGGGCATGAACGCGAACAGCAGCGCACACACTGCAAGTGCGATGGATAGAAGCTTCATGGTTAGCAGCAAACTGCGGGCCGTGAGCGATCCAGAGAATACACCGCGAATAAGCTACAGGCAAAAAGCGGCATCGACGATTCTGGCGCGACCAATTCGGCTTCGCTTCGCTCCGCCGGCCCGACAGGATTGTCGGGCCCACGCCACCTGCAGACTTGCGACCTGCTAGTTGTTGTCGATCTGGGCTTTCTGGACTTTGCCGCTGTAGTCTATCACTACTGTCTTCAGCTCGCTGAAGGCGTCTATCACTGTTGGCCCGCCTTCCCGGTGCCCGTTGCCGGTGTTTTTCCAGCCTCCGAACGGCGTGCTTACTTCCGCGCCCGTTGAGCCCGCGTTGATGTAGCACAGGCCGCAATCGAGGTCGATGCTGGCGCGGTGGCACAGGTTCACGTCCTTGCTGATGAACCCGGCGCTCAGGCCGTACTGCACGCCGTTGGCTACGCTGATCGCCTCTTCATAGCTCTTCACCTTGATCACGCTGATCACCGGGCCGAAGATTTCTTCCTGCTCGATGCGCATGCCCGGCTTCACGCCGCTGAACACCGTGGCGGCGTAGAAGTTGCCCTTGGCGTAGGCGCCGCCTTTCAGGATCTTGCCGCCGCACTCCAGCTTAGCGCCCTCTTTCACGCCAATCTGCACGTACTCATCGATCTTCTTGAGCTGGCCCTCATTGATGATCGCACCAAAGAACGAGTCCGGCTCGGCGCCGTGGCCGACCTTCAACTTCGGTGCGCGCTCCACCAGCATCTTTAAGAACTGGTCGTGGACCTTCTCATGCACGATCACGCGCGAGCACGCAGTACAACGCTGGCCACTCGTCCCGTAGCCCGCCCACATCACGGCGTTGACCGCCAACTCCAGGTCGCCGTCTTCCCACACGATCACCGGGTTCTTGCCGCCCATCTCCAGGCTTACCCGCTTGTTCAGCGGCGCGGCCTTGGTCGCGATACCCAGCCCCGTCTTCGTGCTGCCGGTGAAGCTGATCATTCGAACGTCCGGGTGCGTGACCAGCTTGTCGCCGATCGGCGCGCCGTGGCCGATCACCATGTTGAACACGCCGGCCGGCACGCCGGCCTCGATCAGCACCTCCGCCCAGCGTTTGCCGAGCAGCGTGGTGTCTTCGGCGGGCTTGAACACGATGGTGTTGCCCATCACCAGCGCCGGGTAGCTCTTCCAGCTGGGGATGGCGATCGGGAAGTTCCAGGGCGTGATCAGGCTGCACACGCCCAGCGGCTGCCGAATGGTGTACATGCGCTTGTTGGGCATCTCGGCCGGGATGGTGTGGCCCCAGCCGCGGCGCCCCTCGGCCGCGATGTAGAAGGCCATGTCGATGGCTTCCTGCACGTCGCCGCGGGCCTCGGCGATAGGCTTGCCGTTTTCGCGGCTCATGAGCTGGGCGATTTCTTCTTTGCGCTTCAGCAGGATTTCCGCGCTGCGCACGATGATCTCGGCGCGCTTGGGCTGCGGCGTGGCTTTCCAGGCGGGAAACGCGGCCTTGGCGGCGGCGATGGCCTTTTCCACGTCATCGTTGGTCGCCTGGCGGAAGGTCGCCAGCAGTTCGCCATTTGCGGGGTCGCGCGAATCAAGCTTGTCGCCGCTGGCTTCCACCCACTGGCCGTTGATCAGGTTCTGCACGTGCTCGGTCATGGCTCGTCTCCCTTATTCGCGCGCAGGGTACCAATCATGCTGGCCGCTGCCATCCACCCCTCGCGGTTGTGTGTGCTCGCGGCCGGAATAGATTGAGGCCATGAGGCTGATCGGGTCGCACAAACCTTGCCTGCTGATCGCCGACGGCGCTGACCCGAAAGCCGCCGCGGATACGGGTTTTGACGGCGTGGTGCTTCCCGTGGCGGGGTTTGACGCTGCGGCCTGTGTGCGGCTCGGCCTGCTGGCGGTTGCTGACGTCAATTCTCCTGATGCCATTCCCGCGAGCGCCGACCTGCTGCTGCTGCGCGGCGGGGAGATCACCAACCGGCCGATGATCGAAGCCTGCGCCGTCAGCGGTATGCCGCTGCTGCTGGGCACGGCCGGAAGCGCCCTGCGAGAGGTGACCCGTGCGGTGGGCTGGTTTCAACTGGCGTTTCGCACGGCGCTGCCGGCGGCGCCCACCCGGCGGCGCGTCGGCCTGGATGGCGGCGGTTGCCTGGTGCTGCTGCATGGCCCCGACGGCCCCCTGCGCGCCATGGCCCGTATGGCCGAGCAGACCCTTACACCGGTCGGCTACGAGCTCGAGGGCGAGCCGGCCAAGGGCGCGCTGGCCGTCGCGGCCGGCGCCTGCGTGCTGCTGGCGCGCGGTGACACTGCGTCGCTGGTCACGGCCGTGCGCGAGGCCGAAAAGCTGCTGGGCGAGCCGCGTAAGCAGCCCACGCCGCAGGAAGCCGAAGCCGCTGCGCGCACCCGGCGATCCATCGTCGCGGTGCGAGATCTGCACGCAGGCGCTCAGCTGGCCGCCGAAGACTTTGCTTTCCTGCCGCCTGGCGGAGGTCTTGGGCCGCATGAGACGGACAAAGTCATCGGCCGTGTACTTACGCGCGATATCGGGCAGGGGCAGCGCATCCAGGCTGACGACCTGGACGGCGAATTGCCGGAGCCGCCTTCGTGGTTCGGTCCGAGGCCGCCGCGAGATAAGCCGAGTTAGCGAATGTTCGGGTCGTACACCGGCGGCAGTTGGCTGCCGCAGCTCATGCAGGTTTTACGCCCGGCCTTGGTGCGCGCGCCGCACGCGGGGCAGTGCACGTAACCCTGCGCGTCCGCCGTCAGCATCTGAGGCTGCGGTGGGGGAGGCGGGGCCACACCCTGGGGCGGATACGGCGCCGGGTACGCCTGCTGCGGATACGGCTGTGGCTGCGGGTAGGCTTGCTGTGGCGGAAATGGCTGTGGTTGCGGATGTGCCTGCTGCGGCGGGTAAGGCTGCGGCGGGCCGGGAGGCGGCTGCCAGGCCGCGCCCGCGGTGTACATCGGGTTCGGAGCGGAGTACTGCGGTTGATACTGCGGCGCCGTGCGCTGGTTGATGACGCGATGAGTCTTGAACACCGGGACCAGCGCCACGCCGATCCACGACAGGCAGAAGCCGAGGGCGAAGCCGATCCACGGGTTCACGTTGTGGTCTTCAGCCCGGGACTTGCCCCAGAAGCCGAACAGCACATTGATGCCCAGGCCGATCACCAGGCCCATCACGAGCATGCCGACGGACATCTCGGGCTCGGGTGGTCCAGCCATGTAGGGATCACCGAACTCGTCATAGCCGGATTCGTAAGGGTTTCCGACCTGCGCCATGCCGCGCAGCAGGCCTGCCAACAGCGCCGGCAGGCGGGGCAGCAACTCGCAGCTCAGGCTGTGTTCGAGCACGTTGAAGGCCTCAAGGACGACACAAATTGTATCGCCCCGGTATCCGAATTCAAAACGGGCCTGTGCCGCCGGCGCTCGCGATGTCGTCACTGAACTGCAGCGCGATCAGCATCACGAAGATCACCACCATCACCGTGCTCACCAGCGTTGCCATGCGCTTGCGCGCGGCCGGGGTGGCCGGCATGAACACGGGCAATGCCATCACCAGCACGCCCAGCGGAATCCAGGGCTGTGAAGTCAGCAGGTTCAACAGGCCCACGCCGATCGACTTGATGTGAAACGTCAACTGTTCCATGACCGGGGCTTCAAGGTCCGGACCCTTGAGGGTTTCCTCAATGCCCATGCGCATGAAACCCCACACGCCCATCAGGATCGCCGCTTCGATCAGGATGAACAGGTAGTAGTAGAGCGCCTCGGGAAAGCGCGGCGAAGGCTGCTTTGGGTCGCGCCTGGGTTTGCGCTCACCCTTACCATCGGCGCGCGAGAGCATGGCGGCCAGCTCTTCGTCGCTGGGAAGCTGTTTCGGTTCGTCCTGCGCCAAAGCTGCACCGTTAGATAGGGAGCGGATCGGGGCTACCCGAGCTAGGATAACAGCGATGACGGACGGAAACACAGGGGGTTCCGACACCAGCGCGCGGCAGGACCCGCTGGTGGGGCGGCGCCTGGCCAGCTACGAGGTGCTGGCGCGGGTGGCGCGTGGCGGCATGGGCGTGGTGTACCGCGCCCGCCACGTGTACATCGACAAGATCGTGGCCCTGAAGGTGCTTGACCCGGCGCTGGCCGGACGCAGCGACCTGATCGAGCGTTTCCGCACCGAGGCGCAGTCCCTGGCGCGCGTCGAGCACGACAACGTGGTGAAAGTGATCGACATCCTGGAGGACAAGGGTGTCCACTTCATCGTGATGGACTTCGCCGAGGGAACCAACCTCCGCAACCTGGTCAAGGAAAAGGGCCCGCTGTCGGGCGAAGAGCTGCTGTCCGTGGCGCGCCAGACCGCCGAGGCCCTGTACGCCGCTCACCGCGAGGGCATCCTGCACCGCGACATCAAGCCGGAAAACCTGATCCTCAACAGCCGGGGGCGCTGCAAGCTGGCCGACTTCGGTCTGGCCGGCGACCTGCGGCTGATCGCGGAAGGCCACGAAGGCCCGCTGAACTTCGGCACGCCGGCCTACTCGGCGCCCGAGGTGCTGCGCCGCATGGTGCCCGACAAGCGCAGCGACATCTTCAGTTACGGCGCGACTCTATACTACCTGGCGACCGGCGACGCGCCCTTCGGCCAGACCGGCGCCCAGGCCATCATGTTGCGCCAGAAACAGGGTGCCGAGCTGCTGGACGCGCGCAGGCCCGACCTGCCGCCGAAGTTCACGCAGCTGATCATGGACTGCATCAAGTACCACCCTAAAGATCGGCCGGGCAGCTTCCTGGAACTGCTGGATCGCCTCCCCAAGCGCATGGTTACGCGCGGCGGATCGTCAACGGCCACCCGCCCCACCGAGCCCACAGACGTCGCCCAGCTGGACAGCGGCACCCACGAGACGCCGGAACTTGAAGGCGGCCGTCGGGGGCTGCTGATCGGCGCGGTGGCGCTGGCGGCGGTGGCTGTGGGGATCGTGCTGGTGCTGCTGCTGGGTTCGTTTCTTAGCCACGGCGGCAACCAGGTCGCGGTTGCCAATCATACGCCGCCACCGGCCAACCGGCCCGTGAACACGCCGCCGGCCAACCGTGTCGGCAGCGTCGGCAACACGGACCCTGCCGACGGCGGTACGGCGTTTCGCCTCGAAGACGAGGCCTTCCACGCCGCTGAGCTCGACAGCCGCACGGCCATGAGCAACGCGGATTACAGCAGCGCCTGGAGTGCCTGGGCGAACTTCCTGCGCTCCTACCCGGCCTCGGAGCACGCGGGCGTGGCACGTGAGAAGCAGGCCGACGTGGTAAAGCGCGTAACCCAATTGCGCAGCCAGGAGTACGACAAGGCACGTCTGGCCTCCGACCAGGCGCTGAAGGAAAAGCGCACGGGAGAAGCGCTGGCGGCGCTGGACCGTTTCCCGGCCGAGCTGCTGGTCGCGCTCGGCGAGCGTGACGAGGTAGACGTCGCCCGCATGCTCGACACACAGCGCCAGGTGGTGCTTGCGGTGGAAAGCGACGACCTTGCCCGTGTGCTGCAGAAAGCCGACGAGTTGCGCGCCGACTGGCAGAGCGACCAGGACAACGCGGCCACGCTCAGCGAGATCCGCCGCCTGCGCAACGCCGGCAACCTGCAGCGCGAGCGCGAACTGCTGGAGGCATTCCTGCCCGGGCGTACGGCCGACACCGTGGACAAGTTAACCAAACGCCTGGCGGCGCTGCGCAAGCTGCTTGAAAGCGCGCACCAGGCGGCAACGGTGCCGGCCGACGGCTGGCGCGCGTTTCATGACGAAGTGCTGGGTGAGTGGGCCGACGCCGTGCTCGACGCGGTGGAAGGCCTGGGCCCCACGCTGGAACGCCGCGACTTCAAGCAGGCCTTCCAGGTTCTGGACCGGGTTGAGGCTGACCTGGTCGGACGACGCGCCCAGTCGGCAGGCCAGGCGAAGCACGACGTGCTGCGCGACTACATCCTGAACAGCGCGTTCGTGCTCACGCAGCTGCGTCTCTACCGGGAAGACCTGGCACTGGCGGACCGTGTGACGGCTGCGCTTGAGGGCAACCTGCGCACGTTGCGTCGCAACAACGCAGAGCGCGAGTACCTGGTACACGCCGAGATCGACGCGCAGGGCAACCGCAGCGCGCGCATCGACAAGTACACGGGGCGCGTGGTCTCGGTTGCTGCCGGCAGTTTCATCGTGGACGACTCCGGCAAGCGGATAACCCTGTCGTACGACATGCTGACTACCACAACAGTGCGCCGCATCGTGCATGAAGGCGAGAGCTTTGACGAGCAACTGAGCCTGCTGGCCTGGCTGGTCGTGCTGGGACGCCACGACGAAGCTGCAAGTGAGCTCTCGCGCCTGGAGCGGATCAGCAACGTGCCGCAGGACATAGTTGACCGAGGTCGTGCACTGGCGAACGCAAAACAACCGGCGCCCCACGCCCAGCGCAGGCTGGCGTTCCTGGCGGCGCGCGCCGGCGTGCGCCAGTACCCCGAGCTGGAGGAGGGTTCACTGCTGAAGCGTCTGTCTGAGGCTGCAGCCGGCGTGGCGCGCGGTGACAAGGCTTCGGCGGCGTCCTACCTTGAGGTGGTGCGTGAAGTGGTAGACCCGGAACTTGTGCAGCTGGCCACCTTCGAACGCGCGTTGAGCCTGGCCGAGCCCGCGGTGGGGGACCTGCGCAACGGGACGGTGCTCGAGCCGCTGAACGCGGCGGCGTTTGCCCGCCTTGCTGAGCGGCTGGCCGCTGATAACGACACCACAGAGGCCAGGCAGATGGCGGGCAAAGCGCTGCTGCTGGATGCCAGCAACGAGCTGGCATGGAAGGTGTGGTCGAAGTAGGGGTCTGGCCTTGGCGACCCGCGCACTTACACTGGCCCCGTGAACGGATTCTCCTGGGTAATCGAAAACGAAATCGCCGGCATGGCCCGGCCTGACTTTCGCGCCGAAAGCCTGTGGCCGTGGCTGGCTGAGCGCAACATCGGCCTGGTGGTGAGCCTGACGTCGGGCGCGCCGGACGAGGACCTGCTGGCGGCCCACGGCATGGAATTGCTGCATCTGCCGGTGCCGGATTTCGCGCCGCCCGGCATGGAAGCGGTTGAAGCATTCCTGCAGCAGGCGCGTTTCCAGCGCCACCAGGGCAAGGCCATCGTTGTTCACTGCGGCGCCGGCATCGGGCGCACCGGCACCATGATCGCCTGCTACCTGGTGGACCAGGGCTTCGAGCCGGCAGAGGCGATCAGCATGGTGCGCAGCGCGAGGCCGGGAAGCATCGAAACCGCGGAGCAGGAACGCGTGGTGTTCGAGCTGGCGAAGCGTCAAGGCGGGGCCTGAAGTCTCGCGGACCACGGGCATGCACATCGCGATCGTGCGCACTGAATTCATCCGGAACCGTGGCGGCGCCGAGCGCTACGCCGTTAACCTGGCGCGCCACTGGCTGGCGCAGGGGCACCGCATCAGCGTCGTGTGCACGCGCCACGAAGCCGCCGACGCCGAGGGCATGCAGGTCGTGAAGGTCTCGCGCCCCAAGGTGCTGGGGCCTTACAAGCACAACTGGTTTGCCAAGCGCGCGGGCGTGGCGGCGCTCGATACCGGCGCTGATGCGGTTCTGTGCCTGGCGCGCGCCTGGCCGGGCGACGTGCTGCGGCTGGGCGACGGGCTGCATCAGCTGTGGCTTGAAGTCCGTTACGGCACGGACGGCGCGCGGCGACGGGCGTTGCTGAACCCGCGCCACCGCGAGCTGCTGAAGCTCGAGACTGGGTTGTTCGAGCCCGGCCGCTTCGGTCTGTACGTCGCCAACAGCGAGATGATGCGCGAGGAAGTGCTGCGCCGCTTCGGTGTCAGCGCCGAGCGCATCACCGTGATCCCCAACGGCGTGGACTGGTCGCTGTTTCATACCGGCCTGCGCGACGGCCGTGACGCCTTGCGACAGGCCCATGGCATACCACCAGACGCGAAACTGGTGTTGTTCTCCGGTATGGACTTCCGCCGCAAGGGCCTGCCTGAGGCCGTGCGAGGCTTCATTGAACTTGCGAAGCAGAACGACGCCGCCTGGTTCGCCTGCGTAGGGCCTGGCTACACCGATGCCGCCGAGGAGGAGCTGCGCCGGGCGGGGTTGGCCGTGCGCGCGCGTTTCATCGACCAGACCGGCGAAATCGCAGCCTGGTACGCGGCAGCGGATGTGTTCGTGCTGCCGACCATGCATGACCCCAGCGCCAACGCCGTCACCGAGGCGCTGGCCTGCGGTACGCCGGTGATCACGAGCGCCGAGAACGGCGCCAGGCAGCACATCCGGGACGGCGTGAACGGCTGGGTGCTGCGTGACCGCACCGATGCAACGGAACTCGCGCAGCGCATGGGGCAGCTGCTTGATAACCCGCCGGTTCCGGATGCGGTGGTGGATGCCTCCAGCCTGATCAGCCACGATGTGAACGCACAGCGCATGTTGGAGGCGCTGAAGCAGGCCCGCGTCCTGCGAAGCTGAACGGTTCACGCGCCGCGCCCGGGAATCTATTCTTGGGCCATCAAGGACAACCGGGCATGGACGTCGCGGACACCATCCCTGCTTTGCTCAAGCCGCTGGTCGGCCAATGCGTCGTTGTGGATGGCGACAGCGGCGCCGAGGCCGCCATGGCCGCAATCCGCGAGGCCCTCTACCAGCCCGATGGCTTCCGCACCCAGCGCGTGCGGCCGGGGCGCGCAATCTACGAATTCAAGACACGCGAAGGCGAGTTCATCGTGAAAGCCTTCGAAACGCGCTTCATGACGCGCATGTCGCCCCTGCGCTTCTGCCCCTCCGGCCGTGAATGGAAGACCATACGGCACGCGCAGGCGCGGGGCATCCCGACGGCGCGGCCCGTGGGGCTGTACAGCGCGCGCGGCAAACCGGGCGGCAACTACCTGGTGCTGGAGCGCCTGAGTGGAGCCGCCGAGTTTGAGGCTTACCTCGAACGTGAACGCGAACGGCTGCGCCACGACGTCCGGCTGCTGCGCGGCCTGGTTCGAGGCTTCGCAGAGTTCATTGCCGGGTTGCACAAGGGCGGCCTGCTGCACCATGACCTGCACCTGCGCAACATCCTGGTTCGCCCGCCGCGCGCCGGTAAATCGGCCGAGTTTTTTGTCATCGACCTGGCCGACGAGGACCTGCAACCGGGGACGCCGCCCGAAACACTGCGTCGCCAGAACCTGGCCTACCTGTCGCTGTGTTTCCTGGACGCGCCGTCCGTGGCGCGGCGTCGCTTCCTGCGCGAGTACCGTGCCTGCATGGGTGACCAGGGTGTGGAACGCGATGTAGCCCATGACATCGGAAGCATCGCCGCGCAGAAGCAGTTTGACCTGAACACCGTGCGCATCGCCACCTGCAGCGAAGCCAGCTCAGCCATGGCTCGCGTGCAGCGCCCGGAAACGCTGCTGTTGATTTATCGAAAAGCCAGCAATGCCGACCTGGAACAGCTTGAAAAACCGCTGGCCGCCGCCGACCCGGAGCGCTGGTCCGAATTGCTGCACAGCCATTTCGAACTGCGTTTCGGCGACGGCAGCATCTGGAAGCTCAAAAGCCCGATCGACAGCACCGACGAGGCCGCCACGCGCCGTAAACTTGAGGCGCTGTGGGGCCGGCTGCTCGAGCTTAACGCCATTCACGCCGACGCGCCCTCGCCGCTGGCCTGCCTGCTGAAACCACCTGTGATGAGCATCTTCGCCCGCGTGGCGGGTCAGCTCTCGCCGCTGGTGGAGCGCAAGGATCACGACTCGCTTGACCTGTTCGAGAAGCTGGGCCGCCAGCTGGTGCGGCTGCACCGGTTCGGCCTGTTCTTCCTGCCGCTGGACGCCGAGGTGCTTCGAGAGGGGTTCACGGTTGCCAGCCGGCGACGCGGCGGACGGGAACTGGTGCTGACGGCCCCGGATCATATCTTCCGTGGTTCGCCCACGCTGCTGGGCCCGCAGGCGGTGGCCAGCCTGGGACGGGTAGGCCGTACGGTGCTGGAATTCGCCGGCGAGCGGCAGATGAAGGAACTGGTCTGGAGCTATGCGAGGGTAATGCGCCTGAACCTGTACGACACCAACGCGCTGCTGGACGAAGCCCGCCGCGTTCCGACCGGCAACACCCTGGTGGTCACGCGCGGCATTGAGCGCAGCCGGCTTGAAGAGGGCAAAAA
Organism: Planctomycetota bacterium; assembly: GCA_022071975.1. Taxonomy (GTDB): domain Bacteria; phylum Planctomycetota; class UBA8742; order UBA2392; family UBA2392; genus JACKID01. Next base: position 24,279 of record JAJVIO010000021.1, on the reverse strand, counting down.
GTAGACGATTCGGGAGAGGGCAGCCGGGAATTGGCGGTTTGCGCGGCAATTCGCGGACCGGAATCCGGAATCTCTGATGAATGGAAGCTGATATCGACCTGGCCGGCAAACGTCTGCTGCTGATCAAACCATCGTCCCTGGGCGACGTGGTCCATGCCGTGCCGACGGCCTGGGCGCTCAAGCAGCGCTGGCCCACCCTGCACCTGTCGTGGCTGGTGAACCGCGGGCTGGACGCGCTGATCAAGCCGATTTCCTGTATCGATGATGTAATCCCGTTCGATCGCAACCGGTTTCGCGGCCTGGGCGCCGCGCTGTCCGGGCGCGGCGAGCTTCGCAGTTTCTCGCGCACCCTGCGCGATGCAAAGTTCGATGTCGTGCTGGACCTGCAGGGTCTGTTCCGCAGCGGGCTGTTTTCGTGGCTCACGCGCGCGCCGCTGCGGGTTGGCGACCGCGACGCGCGCGAAGGCGCATGGCTGTTCTACAACCGCCGTGTCATCACGCCCGCGCAGCCGGTACACGCCCGCGAACGCTACGCCGCGCTGGCGGCCGCGTGCGGCGCTGACCGGCCCACGCGGGAAGACCTGGACGTCCGTGACACCGAACTCACGGCCGCCGACAACCTGTTGCGCGAAGCTGGCTTCAGCCAGGGACCACTGGTGACGGTCTGTCCCGGTGCGCGCTGGGAAACCAAGGTCTATCCGGCCGCGCACTTTGCCGGCGTGCTCGATGAACTGGCCGCACAGGCAGGTGTGGAGCAGCCGGTGCTGGTGGGGGGGCCGGACCTTGAGCAGGCCGGCCGCGAGATTGCCCAGGCTTGTAAACGCGCGAGGCCGGTCAGCCTGGCGGGAAAGACCGGGTTGCGTGAGTTGACGGCGGTGCTGAGCCGCGCGGCGCTGATGCTTACCTGCGACAGCGGTCCGATGCACATCGCCGCGGCGCAAGGAACACCTACGCTGGCGGTGTTCGGCCCTACGGATCCGCGCCGCACCGGGCCCTTCGGCCAACTCGCGAACGTGGTGAAGGGTGAGTGCGAGTTGATGCCCTGCCTGAAACGCCGCTGTCCGGGCATGGGGCTGCGCTGCATGCGCGACCTTGCGCCCCGCAGCGTTACCGAAAAGGCGCTGGCGTTACTGCGCCAAACAGCCGATAACAGGGGACAGGAACACAACGCAATCCATGGCTAAGGGCAAACAAAAGTTTGACTGGCTGAACTTCCGCAGGGCGGTGGCGTACTTCAAACGCCTGTGGCCGTTCCTGAAGCCCCAATGGCCGCAGATGCTGTTGATTATCCTTGGCACCGGCCTGTATTCAGGCGGCTACGCGATGCGCCTGCTGGTGATCGCCCCGTTCATGGACCTTGCCCGCAACGCGGAGACGGTGAACGATGCCAGCGCCGCGGATATTCTACGCGAGGTGGCGCCCTTGTCGGGGGTGCTGCTGGCAGGCGCCATCGGCATGGCGGTCGGCACGTATTTGCGGCAGTACTTCATGGGCTACATGCGGGCCGCCACGGTGATCGCACTGCAGCGGTCGATGGTTCATACCGTGTTGCAGCAGCCGATGGCCTTCTTCAACGGCGAGCGTAAGGGCGCGCTGATCTCGCGCATGACGGCCAACACTTCGGCCGCCAGTACCCTGGTGCGCATCGTGGTTGAAAGCGTGATTTCGCACCCGGTGACGATCGTGTCCGTGATGGCCGTGCTGCTGTACACCAGCCCGGTGCTGTCGCTCGCCACGTTCGTGGTGTTTCCCATCGTGCTGGTGCCGGTGATGCTGTTCGCGGGCAAGATCCGCAAGGCCACCAAGAAGCGCTATGACAAGGTCGAGGTGACCGGCAATTTCTTTCACCAGATGCTGGATGGCATCCGCGTCGTGAAGTCCTACCGGCTTGAGCCCGCGCAGCGCGAAGAGTTCGAGCGCGCCTCGGAAGACGTGTTCCGGCGCGAGCGCAAGGTGGCGCGCTACAAGGGCGCTTCCCGCTTCGGTGTGGAGATCACGTACAACACCGTGATGGCCGGCGCGCTGTTCCTGGTTGGCTTCATCATGACCACTACCTGGTTTGCGGAAGCCGGCGGGCTAGGGATGTTCGTCCAGTTCTTTGCCGGCCTGGTGTTTCTGTATGACCCGGCCCGCAAGCTGGGTCACTCGATCCAGGACGTTCAAGAGTCCACGGCCGCGCTGGAGCGCGCCTTTGAACTGATCGACCGCAAGCCGGAGTTGAAGGATAGTGCCGGGGCGATCGAGGCGCCCCACGATTTCCGAACGCTGAAGTTCGAGAATCTCGAGTTCCATTATGTCGAGGGCCGGCCGGTGCTTCGCGACATCAACTTCGAGGTCAAGGCCGGCATGATGGTCGCCTTCGTGGGCCAGTCGGGCATGGGCAAGTCCACACTGATGGACCTGATCCCGCGCTTCTACGACCCGACCGGCGGGGCGATCCGCGTGGACGACACGGACCTGCGCGAGCTGAAGATGGAAAGCTGGCTGCGCAACATTGCCATCGTGAGCCAGGACACTTTCCTGTTCAACACCACGATCCGGCAGAACATCCTTTCAGGCAACCCCGACGCCGGCGAAGCGGAAGTCATCGAGGCTGCCAAGGCCGCGCACATCTGGCACGACATCGAGAAGATGCCGCAGGGTCTCGATACGCCGCTGGGGGACCGTGGTGTCAGCCTGTCGGGCGGCCAGCGCCAGCGCGTGGCGATCGCCCGGGCGTTCCTGCGAAAAGCGCCGATTCTGCTGCTGGACGAGGCCACCAGCGCCCTGGACACCGGCTCGGAACGTGAAGTGCAGAAAGCGCTTGATGACCTGATCAAGGGGTGCACGGTGTTCGCCGTTGCCCACCGCCTGAGCACCATTCGCCGCGCGGACCTGATTCTGGTCCTGAACGAGGGCCGCATCATCGAGCGCGGACGCCACGACGAACTCATGAAACTTGGCGGCGCGTATGCCAACGCCTATCGTCTGCAGCAGGGCGAAGAGCTGGAGCACGAAGCCGCCTAGGGTGAAAGCATGGCCGGAAGTCAGCCGAACAGCGACACAGGACGCGCGCAAGGCGTGCGCCGCGATACCGCACGCGTGCGCGCCCGCGACGGCAAGCCCGACACCGGGCGCGTGAAGCTGGACGAAAACCTGCGCTTCCGCGTGGCTCTGTTCGCGCCGCGCCTCGAACTCAACGGCCTGACCGTCTACACCCGCAACCTGATGCGCGCCCTGCGTGAACGCGGCAACCACGTGATGCTGGTGTCGCCCGTCGGCCCGCTCTCGGAGACGCTGAACGACGCCCACGACGGTGGCTTCGAGCTGCCCGGGAACGGTCGCCTCGGGTTCTTCGGCTGGCGCAGCCTCAGGGACGCCCTGACGACGTTTGAACCCGACCTGTTACACGCGGTATGCCCCGATCCGGCGTTGCCGGCCGTGCGTGTCGCCAACCACACGCAGTTGCCTCTTGCGGTCAGCGTCCACGGCGTGAAGCCTGGTGAGTTGCCGCAGCCGGGAGACAAGCACTTCGATGCCTACATCGCGTCCGACCAGTCCGTCCGCCAGCGTCTCCTGAACGACTGCCGCCTTGAGCGCGACCGTACCACGCTGATCCGCGATTGCGCATTTCCCGAGGCACGCCCAGACGAACGCGACATCCTGAGCGCGCGCCGTCGCCAGGTGGTTGGCTGGGTGGGGCCCCTGAATGAAGGCTGCGGCTACAAGTCGTTCATCGAGGCCGCCATGAAAGTGCAGGGCCGCGGCGCGGACGCCATGTTCTCCATCCTTGGCTCAGGTCCCGTTGCCGGCGCCGTGCGCGATGAGGTTGAAGCCCGCGGCATGCTGCCACGAATCGTCGTGGTGCAGGACCTGTACGATTACGGCCGCATCTGGGACCCGTTTGACATCGCCATTGTTGATTCGCGCCAGCCGGCCTCAGCGCTGATGGTGCTGAATGCAATGGCCAACGGGCGCCCGGTGATTGCCACCGAGGGCGGAGCCGTGTTCGACCTGATCCAGGACGGTGTGGACGGCATGATCGTGCCCCGCGACAACGCCGACGCCCTCTCCGAGCGCATCCTCATGCTCGTGCAGAACCCGCCCGAGCGCCTGCGCATGGCCAAGGCTGCCTTCGAGAAGGTGGAAGAAGATTATCGCCCCGTCGATATGGCACAGGCGCTCGAGGCAGTGTATGCAGCACTGCTTGCGGACGAGCCGCTGCCCAAGCCCTTCGAGGCCAAGGGCAAGCGCGCCGCACGCAGCTTCGCCTGATCGGAACGACATGCCTGTCAGCCGCTATGATCGCCTGTTCGCCCACGTCGGCTCCATTACCGGCTTGCTGACCGCAAAGCAGGTCGAAGAGCTCTTCTCGGTCGTCGAAACCGGCGAAGTCCGCGATATGGCCACGGCGGCCGCGCGCCGCGGATTCCTGCCCGCTGACGTGGCGGCTGCCATCGGCATCCTCGCCGCCGAGCTTGCCGCGCGCCGCATAGCCGACAACATCGAGCCCGACACCATCGTCAGCTCCGGCAAGGCTGGCGAAGGCCAGAAAACCGACACCCAGCTTTATCCCAGCGCGCTTGGCCAGTACCACAAGCTCAAGCAGATCGCCCGCGGCGCCATGGGCATCATCTTCCGTGGCGAGCGCCGCTCCGACGGCCAGATCGTCGCCCTCAAGGTGCTGCCGCTGCAGGCCGTCACCGACCCCCAGGACATCGAGCGCTTCAAGCGCGAAATCGAAACCATCACCAGCCTGGTGCACCCCAACATCGTCCGCGTATTCGACTTCGGCCAGGAAGAAGACTTCTACTACTACGTCATGGAGTTCCTCGACGGCCGCAGCCTGCGCGAGCTCATCTACGACCGCGGCCACCTGTCGCCCTACCACGCCGCCGAGATCATCCGCGACGCCGCCCGCGGCGTGGCGTTCGCGCACCAGCACGGCGTGATCCACCGCGACCTCAAGCCCTCAAACGTCATGATCTGCAAGGACGGCCAGGTCAAAATCGTCGACTTCGGCCTCGCCTTCCACAAGACCAGCCAGGTGCTGACGGCCACGGGCATCAGCCTCGGCACCCCGGCCTACATGAGCCCGGAGCAGATCGAGGGCGACCGCGCCGACGTGAACGAACGCTCCGACATCTATTCACTCGGGGTCTCGCTGTATGAGGCCGTCACCGGCCAGCGCCCCTTCGAGGGCGAGAACCAGTACGACGTCATGAAACGCGTGCTCTTCGACCAGCCGCGGCCGGCGGCACTCGTGAACCCAAGCGTGCCCGAGGAACTGAGCCGCATCGCCGCCCGCGCGATGCACCGCAACCCCGGCGAGCGCTACGCACAGGCCTCAGCCATGATCCACGACCTGGACGCGTTCATAGACGGCACCGGCCGCTGATGCCGTTGCAAAGTGGTGCATTGCATGTAGCATGACCGCACAGTACGCACCGCCTCAAATCACACAGGGATGTCAGGAAGCTGCGGCGCGGCACGCGGCCTGCCAGGCTTGAAAATAGGGGTGTCAGACGTACTAAGCATTTTTCTTACGAAAACTACTGGACAGCCTGCGCACCCGGTGATACTTTCATGACAATCAAGGGTTGGAGCGGTGAAGCAGAAGGCAGAACACGGTGAAACTTCCGGTTTTTGCCTTTACACGGAAATGCGACACCACTTCAATATGCAACCTCTACCGTTTGGTCCGCCCTCAGGGCAACTTCAGGAGAAAGTTTATGAAACAGAATCGTAAAGGTTTCACGCTGATCGAGCTTCTGATCGTCGTGGTTATCGTGGGCATCCTGGCGCTGGCGGCCATTCCGCTGATCACCAGCAACACCCGCGACGCCCGCCGCGCCGAAGGCGAACAGCTCATGGGTGCCGCACGCGACCACTTGCGCGTTCAATACAGCAAGACCGGTGGCGTTGGTCCGACCTGCAACCTTGCCAGCGCTGGTGCTGGGGCATTCTTGGGCAAGTACTTCGAAGTTGACACGTTCACGCCGGCCACCCCATCAGTAACGGCAAACAACTTGACTGGTTCTGCTACCGACGGCGCTGGCACGATGGCATTCCAGTGGGCCAGCGGCACGGGCACCATCACCTGGGTTCCGGTATAATCCAGCCTCATCCGCAGTCACACAGTTTGAAAAGAGGAGCCCTACGGCTCCTCTTTTTGTTTCCGAACAGCCCAGTGTGGGCCGGAAGAATGCAAGATTATGTTTGATTCTTCAGGCTCATGTTGTACAGTTCCTGTAAGAAATCTTTCACAGGGTGTGAATCATGCGCAGAACACGTTCCAGCCGTCGCGGGTTTACCTTGGTTGAAGTCGGCGTTGCTGTTTTCATCATAACAGTGGTTGCGATGGCCGGTTTCGCCTACTACGGCACAGCGCGTGTCAACGAGATTCAAGAGTGGCACCAGCAGAACGCTCTCTTCCTCGTGGAACGCGAAGTTGAGGCTTGGCACGCCAACGGTTACACCGCACTAGCTGGCTTCGGTGCCGCTGACTGTGGATCGGGAAACTACCTCCCGTATGGTTATCGTTTCGGCACACCGGATGCGGCGTGGAACGTTGGCGGTCGCTACAAAGACGTGGTTCTTGACGGTGTGACCTACCGTATACGCGCCCAGAACCTCTACAACGCCAACACGACAAATGACTACTACGTGGAGGCAACCTGGAGCGGCATCACGTACTATTACCGCCAGCTCAACATCGTGGTGCAGTGGGGTGGCCTAACCGGCATGTCATCCGATTTCAGCACAAGTCTCGAAACCCGAATGGCCCGCTAGGCCCGGAGCGTATCCATGAAATGCCATAGAATGAGCCGTCGCGGCTTCACCCTCGTTGAAATGCTGGTGGCGATGGTGGTTTCCACCATCCTGATTTTCGGCATGGGCACGGTGATGGTGACGCTTTTCAAGGGCATGCGCGAGTCGAGGAATTTCGCTGATGCCACGGGCGGCGTGGACCTTATCCGCCAGCTCAGCTTCGATGCCCGTACGGGCAACCGCATCCTGTTTCCTGCCACTGACGGCACACCTGGTGATTACAGCTCCGGCGGCTTCACCGGTGACCAGATCATGTTCAACAGCTTGCGCTACGATCCGGGTACCGACACCACAACGACTGTGACTATCACTTGGGAGTCGCGACGTCCCTCTGCAGCACCAGCTGATCCTTACGATGTTTTCAGATTCATCGACGAAACGCCGGAGGATCCGGCAAATCCGGCGGACGATCTTTTCACCTTCGGCCAATCAGGCTTGCTCAGCTTCGACATCGTACGTAACTCGTCCAACTCGTTCTCAGCCAGTATGCAGAACTCGAGCGGCGACGAAACAGTTCAAGTGCAGTTGGCTGTGACTCTGCGCAACGTGATCAACTAGTTCAGGCTTGAAGTGTCCTCAACCGCTTAACTTGGCCCTCCTGTGACAGGAGGGCCTTGCTTTTGTATCTGCTTGCCACCAAGGGTGTTGACGATTTCTGACCGCCCGTCTATCTTCTCTGCCGAAGATTCACTTCCAATAACCTCATTTCACGGAAGCGCCCATGGCTACACTCGCCGTTGGCATCGACGTCGGGACTTCCTCGGTCAAGGCGGTCGCCCTCAAGCGCACCGGCTCAGGCTACGCACTCAAAAGCGTAGGCCAGGCCGATATCCGCCGCTCCGAGTTTCACCCTGAGGAATCACCCCAAGCGATTGCCGAGGCCCCACTTAGGGCCCTTGAGCGCGTCTCGCAGGATTCCGCATTCGGCAAAAAGCCCTGCGCTTTCGCCGTTTCCGGGCCCCGCGTCGCGCCACGACTGTTCAAGTTCCCGTCCATCCCACGGGGCGAAGTCGAGCAGGCCATCCGCTTCGAGGCCGAGCAGATCATCCCCTTTGACCTCGCCCAGGCCGCCCTTGACTACGTGCTGTTTGACGAAGCCATGGAAGAGGGCAAGCCCGTCATGGAAGGGCTGGTGGTCGCGGTCCACAAGGAGGAAGTGGACAAGCGCTACGTGCTGCTGAAAAGCGCCGGCTTCGACCCAGTGGTGCTTGACATCGACACCCTGGCGCTGGCCAACGCCTACGCCGAAACCGAGGGCATGAACGAGCGTGAGACGGTCGCCCTGATCAACATCGGCGCCCGTTTCACCAATCTCAGCATCCTGCACGGCTCGCGCCGCACCTTCGTGCGCGATATCGCCACCGGCGGCGACATGCTCAGCCGTGCCATCAGCGAAATCTACGGGCTTGACCTGCCCCAGGCCGAAAAGCGCAAACGCGAGGCCCAGTATACGCCCCTGGATGACCTTGAGGGCGGCGGCATGAGCGATGATTTCGGCGGCGGCGGCGGCGGCGCCACGGAAGGCTTCGGCGACACCGAGGGCTTTGAGCCCATCGACGAAGGCAACGAAGAGTACGTGCTGCTGGACAGCGACCAGACGGGCTTCGAGGCCGGCGACACCATGACCGACGGCGACAGCTTCGAGGCTTCAGGCCAGACCCAGAGCGGCATGGACGCCGCCCAGCGCATCTCGGCCAACC
>JAJVIO010000021.1:0-15759 GCA_022071975.1 Planctomycetota bacterium | reverse complement strand
CTGGCGGACGCCCTGGGCGACCTGATCAGCGAAATCCAGGATACGTTCAAGTACTACATCAACCGCCGCATCATCCCGCGCGTTGACAAAGTGCGCCTGTGCGGCGGCACCGCGAAGTTCCCGGACATCCAGGAGTTCTTTGCCGGGCAACTCGGCGTGCCGACGGAGCTCTGGAATCCGTTCGCCCGTATTGACGTGGGCGGCGTGGCGGGCAAGTATCCGCCGAACTTCCTGGATGAACTGGGTCCGATGATGGCCGTCGCAACCGGTTTGGCGATGCGTCAGCTCTAGCGCGTGTAAGGGGCCGGAATGTTTGAACTGAACCTGATCAAGGACAAGGCGAAAGCGCGTCAGAGACGGCGTGTGATCTTCCTGTCCATCGTGAGCATCCTGTTTCTTGCCGGTCTGCTGTCCATCTTCGTGGGCAGCCTGTTCTGGCGCGAGACTACAGAGCTCAAGAAGACCAATGAGCAGATTGCTGGTGTCGATAACAGCCTTAAAACGATGAAGGCCGACCTCGATGTGCGCGAGCCGGCCGCACGCAAGCGCCGCAACGCCCTGATTGAAGCCTGGCGCGAAGACGTGGCCGTGCGCCAGGACCGGCCCTACTTCAGCCCCATCATCCGCGATATCGTCAGCTACCACCCGGCCTCGGCCCGCTTCTGGTACAACCAGATTTCCATCTCGACCAACGTTGAGGGCGGCGGTCCCCGTGGAACGGGAACCGACAGCGAACTGGCGGCAGCTAAGTCCCTGATGGGCACCCGCGGCCTTGAGGCAAGCGGCTACATTCAGATTGAAGGCTCTGACATTCTCACCGAAAGTGAGCTGCGCACCGTTGCCAAGCAGATGGACGGTATGCTGAAGCTGGTAGGCGAGCCGAAGTACACGCTGGATGTTTCGTCGGAGATCATCCCGGGCGGTGACTCGGAAGCCTCCCGCTACGTGCCCTTCACCATGAGGGCGGCCCAGACCCAGTTCACGCGCGAAGCGCCCTAGGAGCAATCGATATGGCAAAGGGAGCAGGATCATCGGGGGGCGATTGGACGGCCGGCATTGTGGCTATCGTGGCTGCGTTGCTGCTGGGTGGCGCTCTACCGATCGGCCTCTACTTCGGTTTGTACATGCCGAAGGAAAAGGAGCGCCTTGACGCGGTCAAGAAGCTCGATCAGTTGAACATCGATATGGAAATGATGCTCGCACGCGGAGAGCGCGTACGTGGTTTGGAGGAGGACGGCTCGCAGATGGAGGAGCGGGTGAAGGAGATTGAGACTCCCTTCGCCTTGGGAGACGCCGAGAAACTGGACGTCCCCGACGTGCGTGCCACTCTGTTGCGCTTGGCTGAAAAGCATCAGCTTGCCCTACGCCCTGAACGCCAGCAGCAATTGGGCGCCGAAGTGGTGTTCACCGGCGGTGACCGAATCACCTTTGAAAAGGGACTGCACGCCACCAAGTTGCAGATCGAAGCCAAGGCCCGTTTCCATGACTTCGGCCGTTTCGTGACCGAAATGGAGACCCTGGAGCAGTTCGTCATCATCCCGGAGTCACTGGTCTGCACCGGTGACGCCAACGGCGGCAACGACCACGTTTTCATTATGGTGGTGTACGTGGTTGAGCGTCGCGATGTTGACGCGATTGGCCGTTAGGGCTGGAAGGATTGAACGCCATGGACAAGCAAACCAAACAGCTCATCCTGCTCGTGGGGCTCATCGTCGTCGCAGGCGGCATTGCGGCATTTGTGTTCCTGGGTGGTGACGACGCTCCTCCACCGCCAAAAAAGGACGCAGCGGCGACGCCGACACCCACACCGGCTGCGGGCGGCGCGGCCGCAACGCCGGGGACGCCGGCAGGTGGTCCCGCGGCAACACCCGGCGCTGCGCCCGTAGTCGTTGAGCAGGATCTCGAGATTCCCGAGCCTGTCAAACCGACGATGCCGCGTTACAAGTGGCCCTGGCCTGACGGAAAAGGCCACACCCCCGGCCCAGATGAAGTGGCAGCTTTCGATCCGCTGCTGGTCCAGAACATTGACGTTGTTGACCCGGAGCGCCGCGAATACATCGAGAAGTTGAAAACTGAGTGGGTGCTGGTCGGCATCATGGAGACAGTGCAGGAAGTTCCCGTGCTTGACGAGAACGGCAAGCCGGTCATGGGTGAGGACGGCAGACCTAAAACCGAAGTCAAGCGCATTCTGGAAGCCTGGTTCCAGGACAAGCGCCGGCCCTACCGCGAAAAGGACCGCCTGACCAACACCCGCTTCACGATTGAAAAGATTTTCCTGAACCGAAAGTATGTTTCGGAGAGCGGCACGGACTTCAAGATTCGCTCTGGCGTCGACCTGGCAGGCGACACCGGGGCAAAGTTGACCATCTTCCTGGCCGACGATGACAGGTACGAGACGGAAAACAAAGGTAAGTAGCACTGATTGAGATTACACGCCTGCGCTGCGCAGGTTAAATGGGGGGATTCAATGGCTAAGCTGGCCCGTGGCGGCTTCATTCTGCCGCTTCTTCTCTTGATCGTTGCCGGGATGTTCTCGGCCGGCCTCTCCGCACAGGAAGAGCAGCCTTTCAAGCCGGACCCGAACGAGCCCATCACCGTGGACTTCGTGCAGAAAGATCTGCATACGGTGATGCACTACATCGCGCTGCGTTCAGGCCTGCAGATCATCGTCGAGGGCGAGGTCAAAGTGAATTTGACCGTCATGTTCCGCGACGTGATTCCCCGTGATGCCATCCAGTCCATCTGCAAAGCCAACAAGCTCGACTTCATCGAGGACGGCACGGTCATCATCATCAAGCGCCGTCCCCAGGAAGCAGCCTTGGCCAACGTCGTGAAGGGCGAGGTTGACGGCCGCTTCAACGTGAACTTCGAGTCCCACGAGCTGGTGGCCGCCATCATGGAAGTGGCTTCCGTGACCAAGGCCCAGGTGTTCGTGCCGGCCGTCCCGCCCCAGGAGCAGGGGCAACCCCCACGCCGGGGAGAAGAAGAGCAGGAGCAGGAAGAGCGCGTCATCCAGATCCAGGAGCGCAAGATCAGCATCTACATGCGCGAAGCACTGCCCGGAGCGATTCTCAAGCGTCTGGCGGACCTCGGCGACCTGATCTTTGAGGAGAAGGCCATTGAGGACGCCGTCCCAGGCACGGAAGTGGGTTACGAGTTCAAGTACCGTGCCACTCGCCCAGCAGGTCCTATCATTGAGGACGACCCGGAAAAGCCTATCGGAAGCCGCAACTGGGTGATCCCCGGCGCTGAGATGAGCAAGTTGAAGACCGAGGTTCAGAACCTGCTCAGCCCGGTTGGCAAGTTGGTCGTTGATGAAACTACGTTCTTCATTCTGGTTCGTGATTTCAACGACAACCTGGACGTGATCGCTGCCTTCCTCGACCCGCTCGTGACCATGTTCAATGAGCGAGCGGCTGTTGAAGCAGGAAAGGTGGACAATCTCGTTGTCCGCGAGTACCGGCTTACACGCGATGCAGCGGAACCGACGCTTCTCACCCAGATTCAGGATGTGATGTCGGAAAACGGCAAGGTGGTTGCCAACCCCGACCGTAACAGCCTGATCGTCTACGAACTTGAGTCGCGTATTGCCAACATCGACGCCATCATGCTGGCCATGGACACAGCACCGGAGCAGGTGCTGATCACCGCCAAGCTTGTGGAAGTCAGCCTTGACGACTACATGGGTTACGGCCTGGAACTGTTCACCAGTCACTCCGCCGACAACCTGAACGACGGCCGTTTCACCGGCAGTTCGCAGGACAGCACCAGCGGCACCGCCGGCGGCCTGTTCGGCCAGCCGACCGGCTTTGACCCCTTCTTTGCCACCTTCACCAACCCGCGCATTGACGTGCGCTTGGAGCTGCTGGCTAACGAAGGCCGAGTGGAAACACTCAGCCAACCGACCCAGATGGTAAGCAACCGCCAGCAGGCGCGGATCGAGGTTGGTCAGGAAATACCCTACCTCGAGTCTCAGGGCGCCACCGGCGGCACCACCACGGCGTCGGTTTCGTTCAAGGAAGTTTCGATCGTCATGGAGGTGACGCCCACGGTGCTCGAGAACGGACTGATCCGCCTCGAAGTGACCGTTACGGTGCGCGAAGTGATCGGCAACGTGGCCATCGAAGGCAACAACACCCCGGTGCTCAGCAAGCGCGAGAGCAAGACCGACGTCTTCATCCGTGACGGCGAAACCCTGGTGATGGGCGGCCTGATCCGCGAGCGCGAACGCAGCGAAGAAAACGGCCTGCCCTTCCTCAAGGACATCCCGTTCCTGGGCTACCTGTTCAAGAGCGCCAACCGCACCACCAGCAAGACCGACCTGCTGTTCTTCCTGCGTCCGCAGATCGTGAACGTGGTGAAGGGCGCCGAGATGACCGAAACCGGCGAGGCCGTCGAGCGCGACCTGCGCCCGCTGATCTACGAAGAAGGCGACCAGAAGCAGGCCAAGATCCGCGACGGCCGTTACCGCAAGCTGGAAATCGCGCCGAAGCCGGCCTGGTACAACGACAAGGCCCGTCCCAAGACCGGCGCCGAAGTAAAGCCCGGTGCATAGAAGACAAGCTGGTGAGTAACACGGACCGCAGCAAAGACAACTTCGAGCGCCTGCTCAGCCGGATGAATCCGCTGGTTGAGCAGGCGCTCAAGCGCTATGCATGGCCGCAATCGGACGCGCCCAAGCGCCTGACGGACGCCATGACCTACTCTCTGCAGGCCGGCGGCAAGCGTCTGCGCCCGATGCTGGTGCTGGCAGCCTGCGAGGCCGTAGGGGGCGAGCTTGAATCCGCGTTGCCGGTCGCCGCGGCCTTCGAGATGATCCACACCTACAGCCTCATTCATGACGACCTGCCGGCCATGGACGATGACGACCTGCGCCGAGGCCGTCCGACCTGCCACAAGGCATTCGACGAAGCTACCGCCATTCTCGCCGGCGACGCAATGGCCACCTACGCCTTCCAGGCCATCCTCACCCACGTGAGTGATCCAGCCAAGGCTGTGGCTGCGGGGCGCGAGCTCGCGGTCGCTGCCGGGCTCGAGGGCATGGTGGGGGGCCAGATGGCGGACCTGGAGGGCGAAGGTCGAACCCCCAGTGCCGACGAGTTGCGCTACATCCATGAACACAAAACTGGCGCGCTGATCACGGCCGCGGTGGTGTGCGGCGGCATCATGGGCGGAGCCGATGACGCGACGCTGCAGCACCTGCGGCAGTACGGGCAGGCGATCGGCCTCGCATTCCAGGTGATTGACGACATCCTGGACGAGACCGCCACCGCCGAGCAGCTTGGCAAGTCGCCGGGCAAGGATAGCGCCAGCGACAAAATGACCTACCCACGCCTTTACGGCCTTGAGGGCGCCCGCAACTACGCCGAACAGCTGATTTCAGAGGCCTGCGGGCACCTCCAGAGCCTGAAGAAGGCGGACGCCCTGCAGACCATCGCCGAGTACTTTGTAGCCCGTACGTACTAGAACCGCCCGCCGGGGACGGCTAAACTCAACAATTTGCCGCATTGGCGCCGAGACCGAGACACGGATGTACCAGCTGCTTGAACAAGCCGACACACCCGACGGACTGAAGCAGATCGCCGTCAGCGATCTCCCCAGGCTGGCGGAACAGATGCGCCAGTTCATCATCGAGACCGTCGCAGGTCGCACCGGCGGCCACTTGGGTTCCGGCCTTGGCACCGTTGAGCTGACCATCGCCCTGCATTACTACTACGACCTGCTCGAGCGCGACAGCGTAGTCTACGACGTCGGCCACCAGTGCTACCCGCACAAGCTGCTGACGGGGCGGCGCGCGCAGTTCGGCACGTTGCGCCAGTACCACGGGATTTCGGGCTTCCCCGACCCCAAGGAAAGCCCCTACGATCGCGTAAAGACCGGCCACGGCGGCACCAGCCTCAGCACGGCGCTGGGCATTGCGGTTGCAAACAAACAGCAGGGCTTCACGGACCGCACCGCTATCGCGGTGATCGGCGACGGCGCGCTGCAGGAGGGCCAGGCGCTTGAAGCGCTGAACCACGGCGGCGACATGCGCGACCTGAAGTACTTGATTGTGCTCAACGACAACGAGCACGGCATCGGCCCCGCCACCGGCGCGCTGGCCAACTACTTCAGCAAGTTCCGCACCAGCCAGGCCTACACCAGCGCCAAGAAAGACATCAAGAAGATGCTCAAGCTGCTCGACGAGCAGGCGGGCAGCTTCGGGCGTGCCGTCCACGACGTGTTGGACCACGTCAAGGCCGGCCTGCACGGCCTGATGCCGGCGACCCACCCGGGTGTGCTGTTCGAAGAACTGGGGTACTTCTACTACGGGCCCATCGACGGCCACGACATCCCCACGCTGCTGGAAGCCTTCGAGAACGCAGCCCGCGTGCCCAAGCCAGTGGTGTTGCACGTCATGACCAAGAAGGGCAAGGGTTTCAACAACGACGAGCCCGACCACTACGCCTACCACGCGGCGAAGACCCACAGCAAGCTGACGGCCCACCTGCCCAAGGAATTCAAGCGCGCAGGCGGCCCGGCTTACACCGACGTGTTCATCGACAAGACCTTCGAGATGATGGAGAAGGACCCCAAGGTTGTCGCCATTACCGCGGCGATGCTTCAGGGCACAGGGCTCGAAAAGGTCCAGCAGAAACACCCGGAACGGGTGATCGATGTAGGCATGGCCGAGCAGCACGCCGTGGGTTTTGCCCAAGGCCTGAAACTCGGCGGCTTGAAGCCGATCTGCGCGGTGTATTCAACCTTCATGCAGCGCAGTGTGGACCAGCTGTTCCAGGAACTGGCTCTGATCAAGTGCCCTGTACTCATGGCGTTGGATCGTGCCGGACTGGTCGGCCCCGACGGCGCCACGCACAACGGCGTGTTCGACATCGCCTACATCAGCATGCTGCCCAACACCGTGCTGATGGCGCCGCGTGACGCCACCGAGCTCAAGAATATGATGGACTTCGGCCTTGAGCTGAGCCTGCCGGCCGCCGTGCGTTTCCCTCGCGCCCAGTCACCCAAGCAGGAGTTGCCTGCAGGGCCCGCGCTTGAGCTCGGCAAGGCGGAAATACTGGTCGAAGGCGACGACGGTGTGGTGATCGCCTACGGCTCGATGGTCTATCACGCCCTGGAAGCGATCGAGCTGATCCAGGAGCGGCACGGCAAACGGCTGACGCTGGTCAATGCCCGTTTCGCCAAGCCTTTTGATGAAGCGCTGTTCGCCAGGCTGATCGAGAGACACGACCACGTCTTCACCGTCGAGGAACACGTCCGGCGCGGCGGCTTCGGCAGCATCGTGCTCGAGTTCGCCAACCGCGCCCGCCTTGAGAGCGGCAAGATCGAGGTGCTGGCTATCGACGATCGCTTTGTGGACCACGGCGCCCGCGTCGAGGTGTTGCAGGAAGTCGGCCTCGACCCGGCCGGCATCGCCGCCAGCATCGAGCGTCGCATGGGCATCCGCAAGCCGGGCAGCGAGACCGGCAGCACGCGTAACGTGGCGACCGGGAGCAGCGTCAGCGGATGATTCTACTCGTCGGCGACAGTCACCGGTCAGACGTGGTGCACGCGATTGCCCAGGTTGAGCCGCTGTTGCGTGAGCTGGAAGACGTTGTCGTAGACCTCGATCAGCGCCACGACCTCGCAAAACACCCACCACGGCTGGTGATCAACTTCGGCGGTGACGGGTCGATTTTGCGCGCCGCCGGTCGCCTGGGGGAACGCCAGGTACCCTTGTTGGGCGTCAACTTCGGCAAGTTCGGCTTCCTGGCCGAGTACGAGTTGCCTGAGTTGCTCGTGAATCTCGACAAGGTGGTCAACGGCGATCTACCGACCCGCCAATCCTTGCTCCTGAACGTGACCATCACCCACGGCAGTGAACGCATCGAGCGAGTGGTTGTGAACGACGTCGTTCTGCAACGCGCGCCTGACAAGCGCATGTCTCACGTCTTCGCCCACTATGACGGCGCGCTGCTGGCGGATTACTTCGGCGACGGACTGATCGTCAGCACGCCGCTCGGCTCCACGGCCTATAACCTGGCCGCCGGCGGAGCTCTGCTGCACCCGGAACTCAGTGCGTTGATCCTGACACCGATGTGCCCGCACACGCTCAGCCTCAGGCCGCTGGTGTTGCCTGCGGGCGGCATGCTGGAGTTGCGCATCGAGGGCGAAGACACGCTTACCATCACCATGGACGGCGAAGGCACCACAAACCTGAACGGCGGCGACGTGGTGCAGCTGCGCAAGTCGGCAGCGCCGTTGACCCTGATCGCGCACCCGACGCGCTCCTACTTCGACACGCTGCGACTCAAGTTCGACTGGAGCAAGCGCACCACCGTTTCGCGGCCTTAGTTGGTATACTCCGGCGCGAGGATCTGCCCATGCGCTCCGCGACGTCACGGCTGTACAGACGCATCCCGATCACCGACAGCAAGCAGACGCTGACCTTCATCGTTTACAGCCAGGACGAAGCCCGCCGCCGGGCCGTGATGGCGGCTTTGTCGTCTTCTCCGGCCTTCAGCGAAGTGCGTGACCAGATTATCGAGGTCGCTGCACCCGATCAGACAGGCCTGTTTACCTTGCGCAATGGCGCGGTGCTGCTCATCGATACCGCCGCTGAGCCGCTCAATCAGCAATTGATCGAGGATCGCGCCCCGTCCACCGTGCTGGCCGGCTTCGGCGAACAGCGCATCGACGACCCGGCATACGACGACCACTTTGCCCTGCCCCCCAAGCCGGCCGCCTTCGACCGCTTCATCCCGCGCGCCCGAGAGCTGGCATGGCTGCGTTCGCGCGCGTTCAGCGAGGGCTCAAGCACCGCTTCACGCGACAAGCTGGCGCGCCTCAACCGTATCGGCACCGCGCTTTCTGACATCCGCGTGCTGCACGATCTGCTTGAAGTCGTGCTGACCGAGGCCCGCAACATCATGGATGCCGACGCCGGCAGCATCTACATCATCGAAAGCGGCCGTGGCGCCGGCTTCAGCGGGCGCAAGGTGCTTGGCCGCGCCGAGCGCCGCACGCGCGCCGTGGCGGTGAAGCGCGCGGCGCTGACCAGCCAGATCTTCAGCCTGCGCTTTGCCGCAGCCCAGAACGACAGTTGCGAGATCCCCTTTGAAGAGATCGTGTTCCCCGCCAACCTGGAAAGTATTGCGGGCTATGCCGCGATCACCGGCAAAATCGTCGCGCTGCCTGACGTCTACAAGCTGCCTCCTGAAGCGCCATACAAGTTCAATAAGTACATCGACGAGAAGTACGGGTACCGCACCTGCAGCATGCTGACCGTGCCGCTCAAGAACACCAGCGATGAAGTCGTGGGCGTCGTGCAGCTGATCAACAAGAAGCAGAATCCGCTGAACCGGCTGGACCTCAAGGGCGACCCCACCAGCAACATCATTCCTTTCACCGACGAAGACGTGGAACTGGCGACCAGCCTGGGCAGCCAGGCGGGCGTCGCCATCGAGAACGTGCGGCTGATGGACGCCATCACCAACCTGTTCGAGCGCTTCGTGATCGCCTGCGTGCAGGCCGTGGAACAGCGCGATCCCGCAACGGCCGGCCACTCCGGCCGGGTAGACCGCCTGACCATGGCGCTTGCTGACGAAGTGAACAAGGCCAAGGAAGGCCCCTTCGCCAACGAAATGTTCAGCGACGCCGAGATGGTCGAGCTGCACTACGCCGGCCTGCTGCACGACTTCGGCAAGATCGGCGTGCGCGAGCACGTGCTGACCAAGGCCGAAAAACTGTACCCGGCGCAGGCGCAGGCCATCGACTTCAGGGGCGAGATCATCCGCCGCGAGCTGCAGCTGGACGCGATGCGTCGCCAGGCGCAGCTCTACGCCGACGGAACCGCTACCGACGAATACCTGCAGGCGATCCGCGACGAGCTGGAGCAGCAGATCAAGACGCTGGATGACGACCTGGCATTCATCCACACCCACACAAAGCCGGTGTTCCTGTCAGAGGACGGCGAGAAGCGTCTGAAGGACATCTTCGAGAATCCGCGCCGCATCGGCGACCTGATCCTGCCCCTGCTCAGCAAGGACGAATACGAGAGCCTGCAGACCAGGCGCGGCACGCTGAATAACGAGGAACGCAAGGAGATTGAAGGCCACGTCGCGGACTCATGGAAGTTCCTGAAACAGATTCCCTGGACCGACGACCTCGCCCACGTGCCCGAAATCGCCGGCCAGCACCACGAGAAAATGCGCGGTGGCGGCTACCCCAACGGCGTGCCCGCGGCGCAGACACCGTTGGGTTCACGTCTCATGGCCGTGGCCGACGTGTTCGACAGCCTGACCGCCAGCGACCGGCCATACAAGCCGGCCATCCCGCTGGAGCGCGCGATCAAGATCCTGCAGGCCATGGCGGACGAAGGCGACCTCGACCCGGAGGTGGTCAAGCTGTTCGTCGAGACAAAGATCTGGGAGAAGCTGAAGCTCAAGGTCTTGCGCATGGCCGACGCCAACGAAGCCCAGAAAGCCGCACGCTAGGGATTTTCGATTTTGGATTTTGGATTGGGGATTGACGCTGCCGCGCAAAGCCTGCATCAAGGCCTGCCGCGACTGTTTCGAGATACGGAGTGAACCATGAGCGCAGGCCAGCAGTCTGAATCCAAAATCCAAAATCCAAAATCCAAAATGTCCATCACCGTCGCGCACTCGCCGGATGCCGACGACGCCTTCATGTTCCATGCCTTGGCCAACCACAAGATCGACACCGGCTGGCTCACCATCAACCACGAGCTGTGCGACATCGAGACGCTCAACCAGCGCGCGAAACGCAACGAGCTTGAGGTCACGGCCGTCAGCTTCCATGCCTACCCGTACATCGCGGACAAGTACGTGATTACCCGCGCGGGCGCCAGCATGGGCGATCGCTACGGGCCGATCCTGGTCAGCAAGGAGCCGCTGAACCCCGCCGAGCTCAAGGGCCGGAAAGTCGCCGTGCCCGGGCCGCTCACCAGCGCCACGCTGGCCATGCGGCTTTACAACGACGATGTCGAGCTGGTGAACCTGCCGTTCAACCAGGTGCAGCACGCGGTACTCGACGGCCGCGTCGATGCGGGCGTGATCATCCACGAGGGGCAGGTGACCTACAACGACCTCAAGCTGTTCAAGGTGGTCGACCTGGGCGAGTGGTGGCACACCAAATACGAGCTGCCGTTGCCGCTGGGCTGCAACGTCGCGCGCCGCGACCTGGGCAACGAGGTGATCGCCCAGTTCAGCAAGTGCTTCAGCGCAAGCATCAGGTACGCGCTTGAGCACCGGCAGGAGGCGCTGGACTACGCGCTGACCTACGGCCGTGGCCTTGACCGGTCAAGGGCCGACAAATTCGTGGGCATGTACGTCAACGACTACACCATCGACATCGGCGAAAAGGGCATGCAGGCGGTAAGGCTGTTCCTCAAGCTCGGGCGCGAGCGCGGCTTCATCACCAGCAACGCCGAGCCGGAGTGGATCTAGCATGGCGACAGGTCCCAGGCTCATCAGCATAGTGACCTGTCTGGAAGCATCTGCAGGTAGGCATTACACGCTGCACGACGTGTTTCGGTCATTACCTGCCGTGCCGGACAGGATTGCGGTTTACCTCGAGTTTGAGGCACCGGAAGGCTTCAGCTACGAGCTGGACTTGGTCAGGGAGGGCGGCAAGTCTACCTACGAATCTGAACAGACACTGGTGCTCAGAAATCTGTCCGGGCGTATCGAAGAGGTGGTAGAACTGCCCGTAGGGCTGTCCGGCGCGCTTCCCGGGAGTTATACTATTGAAGTGAGAGACGCGGAGACATCGTTCCTGTTTGGCTCACGGCAAGTATTTTTCGGCGAGATGTGATGGCGGAATCGAAGCCCAAAGAAAAGTTTACGGCGAAACGCTGGACCATTGTTGACGGCAAGAAGGTCGAGTTGGAGCCAGTCATCTTTCATCGCCGTGATTCGAAGAAACGCCGAGACCCTAAAAGCAAGAAGTCTGCCTGACACCGCGCCCTTGGGGCGCGGTTGTGTTTCCGGCCCTTTGGATTCTTGCGCAGGCCTGTAATCTGGAGCCATGGCCGAGCAGGACAAACCCGAGAACCCTGAAAAACGCGAAGCGCTGCGCCGTCTGGCAGGCGACGCCGTCAAGACAGCCACTCGCCTGGTGCCCGGCTCGCGCATCGTGCAGAACTGGGACCCCGACCTGTTCAAGAAGCTCTACGAGGGCGGCGTCTCCAAGCACGCCGCTCTGCCCCGCGACTTCACCGACATGCACGGCCGCAAGTTCTTTCGGCCGCCGGGCGCGATCCACGAGGACCGCTTCAAAGAAGTCTGCAGCAAGTGCAGCAAGTGCGTCGAGGCCTGCCCCGAGCACGTGATAATCCGCAGCAACGGCAAGGACGGCGGCACCGAAGGCACGCCGATCCTGCGCCCGAACCACGGGCCCTGCACCCTGTGCGGCGACTGCATGGAGGTCTGCCCGACCGGCGCGCTGCAGAAAACACCGGTGGGGGAGATCCGCATCGGCATCGCGGTGGTCGAGCCCGACACCTGCCTCGGCTATCTGGGCAAGTCCTGCCGCGCCTGCCATGAGGCTTGCCCGCTCGATCCCAACGCCATTGACTTTGACGCCACCATGCCCAAAGTCGATTCCCGCATCTGCACCGGCTGCGGCCTGTGCGTGCAGGCGTGCCCGACGAAGCCGCCCAGCATCGTGGTGCTGCCGCGCCCGAAACGGAGTGGGAAGTGAAGCAATACGTCTACTGCGATTACGCCGCCGGCGCGCCCTGCCGCCGCGAGGCCCTGGCCGAGATCGAGAAGTACGCGCTCGAGCAGTTCAGCAACCCTGGCGCGCATCACCCGCTGGCCTACATCGCCAAGCGCCACCTGGAAGAACTGCACAAGCGCGCGGGAGCCTGCATCGGCGCCGATCCGCGTGAAGTGATTTTCACCAGCGGCGGCACCGAGGGCGATGCGCTGGCCCTGCGCGGCATGCTGGCCAACGCGGACAGCAGGCGGCGCGAGCTGGTGGTCAGCAAAATCGAGCACCACGCCGTGCTGCTGGAGGCCGAGCGCCTTGAGCGCGAAGGCGTGCGCGTGCACTTCGCGCCCGTGAACGCTGCCGGCGTGCTGATGCTCGACGAGCTGCGCAAGCTGGTGGGGGACAGGACTGCGCTGGTCAGCGTGATGTACGCCAACAACGAAACCGGCGTGATCCAGCCCGTGGCCGAGGTCGCGAAGATCGCCCACGCGGCCGGCGCGAAGTTTCACTGCGACGCCGTGCAAGTTTACGGCAAAGTGCAGCTGCGGCCCAAACAGTTCGGCGCCGACCTGATGACCCTGGCCAGCGCCAAGTTCGGCGGCCCCAAGGGTATGGGCCTGCTCTACAACGACATGACCAACCGCATCGCGCCGCTGATCGTGGGCGGCCCCCAGGAATGGGGCTTCCGTGCCGGAACGGAAGACCTGCCCGGCATGGCGGGCATGGTCAGGGCCATGGAACTGGCCGAGGCCGAACGCGAGAAAACCTGGCCGCGCGTGGCTGCGATCCGCGACGCCATGGAGGCCCGCATTCTGAAGGGTTTGGGCAAGCACGTGCGCATCAACGGCCGCGGAGCGCCAAGGCTGCCGAACATCAGCAACATCAGCTTCCTCGAGATCGAGGGCCAGGCCCTGGCGATCGAGCTCGGCGAGCAGGGTTACTGCGTCGGGTTGGGCAGCGCCTGCGCGCCGGGCGAGACGGACCCCAGCCACGTGCTCGCGGCCATGGGTCTGAGCTGGGAGGACGCAATCGGCTGCATAAGGATTTCGTTCGGCCCCGACATTACAGCCGAGCAAGCCAACCGCCTCGCCGACCTGTGCGTGGCCAACTACAAGCACCTGCGGGGACTGGGTTGAAGCTAGAGTTCTCACGCCATGCGAAAGAGAGGATGCAGGAGCGCAAGGTTTCGCGCCGGGAGGTGGAACTGTGCATCGAAAGCGGTTCCAGGCGCCGAGTTGGGCAAAGCAGAACCCGCTTCAGACGTGTGTTCCCCAACAAGGCAACGTTCCGAGGCCGAAAAGTACGCAACAAGCGGGTCGAGGTGCTGGCAGTGCGTATCGATGGCGGCTGGCGCGTGGTAACGGTGCTGGTAAACTACTTCTGAGGTTGCCATGAAACTGAGTTACGACGCAGAGTTAAACGTTGCCTACATCCGGCTCCATGATCGCAAGTCGCGCGATGTGGAGACGATCAGCGTTTCAGAAGACCTGAACATCGACATCGCGCCAGACGGCACGGTGTACGGGATCGAACTTCTGGACGCCAAGCGCCAGCTTTTCAGCAAGGACCATGGCAAGCTCGTCCTTGAAGACGAAAACAGCGGGAAGGTTCGCAGCGTCAAACTGGCGTGACGCAATGAACCTCCGCCTTATCACACCTGTATCCAAACCCTTCGACGTCCGGCTGGAGTTGCCGGGCTCCAAGTCGTTTTCCAACCGGGCGCTGGTTTGTGCGGCGCTTTCCGGCGTGCCCTGCACAATCCAGAACCTCTCGCCTGCGGACGACACCGGCCTAATGCTCAACGTGCTGGCGAACCTGGGCCTGTCTGTCCGGCGACCCAATCCGCTCTCGAAAGAAGTCACTGTCGCGCCCCAGCCCGGCCTGCCGCCTTCGCCGTACCGCGTGCAGATCTACACCGGGCCGGCCGGCACCGTCACGCGCTTCACGGCCGCGCTGCTGACTGTGCTTCCCGGCCAGTTCCTGCTGGACGGCAATGAGCGCATGCGCGAACGACCGATGGGGGAGCTGATCGGCGCGCTGCGGCAGCTCGGCGCGCAGATCACTGAGAAAGGCAAGCCCGGTTGCGTGCCGCTGGAAATAGAGGGGGCATCCCTGCGCGGCGGCAAGTGCCGGCTGCGCGGGGACGTCAGCAGCCAATTTCTGTCGGCGCTGCTGATGGTGGGGCCCACGCGCGCGGGCGGCATCGAGATCGAAATCGAGGGAGAGCTGGCCAGCAAGCCCTATGCGGACATCACCATCGAGGTCATGAGCGCGTTCGGCCTCGAGGTCGAGCGTGATGGCTACCGGCGCTTCCATGCGCTGGAGTCACGGAACGCGGGCCTCCGGCCCGCAGGCGGCCGGGACGGCCGCGGTCCGTACGTCTGCCCGCCGGACGGCACGGCTGCCAGTTACTTCTGGGGTGCGGCGGCGGTGGCGGGTGGCAAGTGCGTAATTGATGGCTTGACTCGTCAAGATGTGCAGGGAGACGTGAAGTTCGTCGAGCTGCTGGGCCAGATGGGCTGCGAGATTCTCGAGTTTCCAAACGGATTGGGCGTAGGGGCGGTCCCAAGTGGCCGCCTGCTGCAGGCGATTGAAGCCGACCTTTCCGCGTTGCCCGATTGCGCCCAGACGCTGGCAGTTGTGTGCGCCTTCGCAGAAGGAACGTCGCGCCTGACGGGACTTGCGACTTTACGCGTCAAGGAGACAGACCGCATTGCCGCCCTGCAGGCGGAGTTGGCCAAACTGGGTGTGGTTACTCGCGCAGGCCCGGATTGGCTTGAGATAGATGGCTTGGGAAACAGGAGCCCGGAGCAGTCTGCGAAGCAGACGAACCGCAGGGGAAGCACTGCTTCCCCGAGGAGCAGACGGGTTGTCATTCATACCTACGACGACCACCGCATGGCGATGAGCTTCGCCATCGCCGGCCTGCGCGTGCCGCTGGAGATCGAACACCCGGAGTGCGTGTCGAAGAGCTTCCCGACCTTCTGGGAGTACTGGGAAAGGCTGTAGGGGCCGCCCCACGTGGCGGCCCGGGCGGCCACACGG
>JAJVIO010000043.1 GCA_022071975.1 Planctomycetota bacterium | reverse complement strand
GGCGGCCACGGCGATCATGCCGTTCCTGAGCTGGCCGGCGGCCAAGGCGGCCTTCCGCGCCGACAGCAACGCCATGAACGCGGGGCTGCTGTTCGGCTTGACGGCGCTGGACCTGCTGGTGTTGTTCGCGCTGGTGGCATTCGAGTTCTCCACCACGGTAATCGTGTGCGCGGTGCTGCTGCTTCCGGTCGCCCTGATCTGGAACCTGCGCATGCTGAACTTCATCGAAGAGCGGTAAGCGACTTGCTCGCGCTGCGCGCTGATTTTGAGTATTCACGCGAAGAAACGAAGAAGCGAAGAGCTTTCCGCAACCCGGACGCCTGGAGCAATTTCGGATCGTCTGTACCGACTGCTCTTTCGATGGCCCCCGATGGTCAGCGGCGAGCGCAGCGACGCGCTGACAAGCCGGAGGCCTTCCTTCAGCTCACCCCTGCCGACTCGTCCTTCGCTCCTTCGTTCCTTCGCGTAAGCCTGACTGCGAGCGCGCAGCGCAAGGGGGCTATACAAATGCAAAGCGCGCGGGCCTTGGCCCGCGCGCTTTTTTGTGCGTCTCTGTCTAGAAGAAGTAGGCCGCGCCGAAGCTGATGGTGAATGTGATGGGTACTTCGCCCTGGCTCCAGAGCGGAGCGCCGTTGTATTCAGCGGCGAAGAAACCAAGACGCATCGGCATGCTGGCGACCAGGGACATGTGGAAGCGCCAGTTGTTGATCAGGCTTCCCGACCGCGAGATGAAGATCGGGGTCAGGTTGATGTCGGTGCCCAGGTTCAGCTGGTAGGCGGGGATGAAGTTGTGGCGGCGCACCGCGATGCCGTCGAAGTCATTCACGCCGTCACCGTTGACGTCCTGCGATTCCTGGTAGAAGCCGATGTCGAAGTTATCGTTCAGCACGTCCTGGCCGAAGGTGGGGCTGGCCGGGTTGGGGTCAATCAGCGCACCGTCGATGTCCATGCGGTAATTGGCTTCGAAGAACATGAACGGCGAGATCGAAAGCAGGTCTTCCGCGCCGGGGATGCCGATCGGGAAGTCGGCCATCAGGCCGATATCCAGGCCGATGCTGGCCAGGCCGTTGAGGTCGCTGAAGCCGCCGAACAGCAGGCCGACCTTGGGGCCGACGATCATGCTGAGGCCCCAGTTGTCGCGGGTGCGGCGACCGTCGGTCTCGATGAACTCGCTGTCGTAGAAGTTGATCGTGAAGTCGAACCCGCCGTACATCAGGGTGACGTTCTCGTTGATCGTCTCGAACGCGTCGTTGTCTACATCGAGCGTGGCGCCGGTACCGATCGACATCGAGTAGATTTCGATGCCGAAGTCCGTGCCGATGATCGAGTTGTCGGAACCGATCTGGAAGTCGATGTCCGCGCCGAAAATGTTGCGGGTCATGTTCTGCGCGTTGCGCTTCTTGAACACGGCCTCCAGGGCGCCGTCAACGTTCTTGGAACTCAGGCCCTCGCGGCGGAAACTGGACGCCATCGCGCTGCCGTAGCCAAGGCCGATTCCGAAGCCGCCGGTGGAGTACTTGCCCTCGTGCGTGTTCATGTTCATGACCTGCGGGAAGCGCTGGGCCTCCAGGGTCGAAGCCAGAACCACCACAGCAGACAGGATGAAGAGAGTGAGCCCGATTCGGCGCATTACATACGCTCCTGCGGATCACGTTACAGGCAACCGCCCGCATGGACGGGTTGTCGTTATGCCTGGACGCTGACTTCGGGGGTTGAGCAGATTCAAGCGGCTGCAATGCCCGGTGTCAACCGACTATTTGACCCCGCGCAACGATACTCAACGGGTGTGACCTGCATATGACGCAACAGGGGGCGCCTTTCGGCGCCCCCTGTGTTTCAGGTCCAACTCAGGTTACTCGTCTTCCGACAGCTTGTCGGCGTACTTCTCGATCAGCTTCTTCTCTTCGTCGCTGGCGGCGGGCAGCCCGTCGGCCACTTCCACCATGCCCTTGAGCATCTTGTCAGCCTCATCGAGGCTCTTCATGGCTTCTTTGTACTCTTCTTCACCCAGCATTTCCTTGGCGCCTTCCACCATCTTGCGCTGCTCGGCCAGGGACTCCTGCTGTTCCTTCATCTGCGGGCCGATGGTGAGCTTGAAGTTCAGCACCATGATGCGGATCGACTTGCGCAGGTAATCTTCTGCCTTCAGGCCGTTCTTTTCGGCCCAGGCCTTGTAAGTCTCGCTCTTGACCGCGTGGTCGTAGGCCTCCTTGATGCTCTTGTCCTTCAGTTCTTCGAACTTCTCGTCCTTCTCCATGGCCTCGTCGAAGGACTTGTTGTACTTGAGGTGGGCTTCGATATCGGCTTCGGTGATGGCGACGCCGTCGATCACCTTGTCGACGTCCTTGAATACCTTCTTCAGGTTCTCGACCGGGTCTTCTTCGCCTTCTTCACCCTCTTCGCCTTCTTCGGCCTCTTCGCCTTCTTTGCCCTCGTCCGCCTTCTTCTCGCCGGCGGCCGGCTTGTCGCCCTCAGCGCCCTTCTCCTGGGCCTGCAGCGTCGGAACCGACGCGCTGATGCACACCATGGCCAGCACTGCCAACACGAATTTCCAGAATCCCATTTGTTTGCTCCAGAATTGTTGTCCCGTTGGGGACTTAGACCCCATCGCTGGAAGCGTAGCAACCGCGGGACAGCGCTACAATGAGTAATATGAAGGCGAGTCAAAATTCTTACATTATGAAATGTGTGGCGCTGCGAACGCATTACCGCGAGTTCGTGGGAACATTGACCGGCCGTTTCCTTGCATCGCCCGGCGTGATTCACTAAACAGGCAAGTCCCCAAAGTTGACACTCATGTCTGACGATCGCACCAGTTCAAGGTTGATGGGCCTCCGCGACTACAAGCAACTCGCGGAGCAGGACCAGTCCGTGGTCTGGCACCCCTACACCCAGATGCAGGAGTACGCCCGGACCGAGCCCATCATCATCTCGCGCGGTGAGGGCCCGTACCTCTACGACATCCGGCGCCGCCGCTTCCTGGACGCCTATGGCAGCATGTGGTGCAACGTCTGGGGCCACAACCACCCCGAGCTGGTCAAGGCCATCCAACAGCAGGCCGGCCAGCTCTGCCATGCCAGCCTGTTTTCGGTAAGCCATGTGCCAGCCATCGACTTCGCCAACATGCTGGTGGACGCCATCAAGCAGGACTTCCGTTTCGCCGACGAGCCCCCCACACTCAGCCACGTCTTCTACAGCGACAACGGCAGCACGGCCGTCGAGGTCGCCATGAAGATGGCGCTGCAGTACCAGAACCAGAAGGGCAAGATCAGCCGCACGCAGTTCCTGACATTCCACGAGGGCTACCACGGCGACACCTTCGGGGCCATGAGCGCCAGCAGCATCGAGGTGTTCCGCCAGAAGTTCGCGCCGTCGCTTTTCAACTGCCATCACGCCACCTACCCCATGCAGGTGGACCCCGACGAACACGAATCCACGCGCCACCACGAAATGCAGCTTGAGGCGCTGATTGCCGGGCGCAACGACAAGATCGCGGCCGTGGTGATTGAGCCGGTGATCCAGGGCGCCAGCGGCATGCGTCCGCTGGCCGAGGACTACCTGGGCAAAATCAAGAAGTACTGCCGCGAGTACGACATCCTGCTGATCACCGACGAAGTCTTCACCGGCTTTTGCCGCACGGGTCCGCTTGTCGCCAGCAGCACGGAACTGGTTGAGCCTGACATCATGTGCCTGGGCAAGGGCATCACCGGCGGCACGCTGCCGATGGCCGTCACCGTGGCCAGCGACCGCGTATTTGAAGCCTTCAAAGGCGAGTGGGCCGAGATGCGGCAGTTCCTGCACGGCCACACCTACAGCGGCAACCCGATCGCCTGCGCGGCGGCGATCCGCAACCTCGAGATGATCTTCGAGGAAAAGCTGAAGGAAAACGTGAAGTCCCGCGCCCGTGAACTGAACTATGCGCTGCGCCGCGCGATCGGCTCCAGCCCGCGGGTCGGGCAGATCCGCCAACGAGGTTTGGCGGTCGGCATCCCGATCAAGGACGCGTCCGGCAACGAAGACGCGGGCTATGAGTCGCGCGACGACGCCATGAAGATCTGCGAGCACGCCATTGAGCGCTCGCGCGTGCTGCTGCGGCCGCTGGGCAACGTGATCACCATCGTTCCACCGCTCAACATCGAGTCGGAGCAGATCGGCGAAATCGTGAACGCGATCTCGCGCGGACTGGAAGCGCTGGAAGCGGGTAATAAGTAGCCATCGCCCGCCAAGCCGCCAGCTGTGCAGGTTCCAGCCATTACAAAATCGGCAGGCCGCATTTGCTTGCCGCTTTCGGCGGGGCGTGCTACTGATGATTACCGCTCATGAAATCCTCAGACCCAGACCCTTACTCTAGTTGGGGCGCGCAGGCGCCCCGGCATCACGCCACAGCTGCGACGCGGCAGCCCCGTCAGGGCGCGCCGCGCCGTTTGGTTTTCGGGATTTCGGGTGTTTCGCAATCGCGCCGGGTTCACTTGCAGATACGCAATGGAATGGGCGAGAAAAGCTTCGCGGCTTTTCACAATTCGCAAAGCAGCGGTTACACTGGAGGGCAGATACGGGTGCCGGGTGGGCGCCCAGATCCCTTCCGGAGCCTGTTCATGAAGCGCGCTGTCTCCCGTGGTTTCACCCTGGTTGAGCTGATGGTGGTAATCGCCATCATCGGGTTGCTCGCCAGCGTGCTCGCCACCTCCGTCGTCTCCAAGATGAAGCACGCCAGCCACGAGCTGGACAAAAAGGTCCTCAAAGACCTCTACGACCACCTGCAGATGGCCAGCAACAACGAGAAGGCCAAGCTGGCGTTGATCCGCGGCCCTGTTGCCGACAAGCGCGGCCGTGAGTTCTGGGAAGCCTGCTTCAAAGAAGGCGTGCTGGGCGCGGAAATGCTGCCGAAAATGATCAGCAAGTCCGGCCAGGACCTGGAGATGGATCGCCGCAGCCTGGACAACCGCGAAATGTTCATACTCGACCCCCTGGGCTGCAGCTGGACTGCTCCGCAGGGCAACGAGTGCTTCAACCTGATGAACGCCAGGGGCGCTGCCCGCCGCGTGGTGATCTGCGCCAACGAGCGCAACTGGTTCAACCACGACGACGAAGTGCTGACCATGTGGTCCGACGGCGAAGTCGCCGAATACGTCAGCCTTGAGCAGATCCAGGGCTGGAACTACGAAATCACCAAAGAGCAGTGGGAACAGCCCGGTGTAGAGCTCTTTGGCAAAGTGAAGCCGTTTGACGGCGTGTTTGACTGATCGTTGCCGGGGCGAATCCCCGGCATTGCGGCACGGCCGAAGCGCACCGGCTTCGGAGTCGGCCGGGGAAGGAGGAACTGCGATGTAGCAATGCGTGCGGGCCATGGGTCCCTGCGCCTTTCGGCAGCACGGGACTTCCGCATGCGCGCTCCACACGGTTCTCAACAATCGAGGTATCCGACACGATCGAGTCTCCGCAGCGGTCTGCCCCTGTCAAGCCAGCGCGCCGACAGGCAAAGCAACCGATGCGGAGACCGGTCCATTAAATGCGTGTCGTGTGTCCCGGGCGTGGCGTACCGGGTCAATAGCAACGCAATCAACTGCACCCCTTGGAGGTTGGGAACAGCGCCCGAATCTGTGGACTCGGGACACGGCACACGGAACTCACGACTCAACTCTTGTACTGGATTGCTGACAGAACTAGACTTCCCCTATCCCCCTTTGACAGCACCCGACGTCCGCGCGTTTGGGGGCCGGACGCAACCCCTGCGTATACCCTGTTGATGAGGTAGGAATGCGCTATTTCACCATGCTGTCTCTGCTCGCGGTCGCGCTGCTTTCCAGCGCGTGCGGCGGCTATGCCAATTCCGTCGAGAGCGACATCCAGATGCCGTCCTCCAACGGCCCCAACCCGCAGAATCTGCCCAACCCGAACGCGGTGCCCAAGCCGACGCCGCCGGGCGGCTACACCGTCAGCCCCACCCCGGTGGTGATCCAGGAAATCCTGGTTGATCCGCTTGGGCCCAACGCCGGCGCCCAGTTCGTGGAGCTGTTCAACTCGAGCAACTCCCCCGTCGATATCGGCGGCTGGATGGTGACTGACGGCCATAACTCCCACACCTTTGCCTACGGCTTTCAGCTCGCGGCCGGCGAGTGCGTTGTGCTTCACATCGGCGCCGCTGGCGTTGACAGCAACACCGACCAGTTCGTGCCCAGCTTCGGCGAATTGCAGGCCCAGGGTTCCATGGTGCTGCTGCGCAACAGCACCGAGCTGGTTGACTTCGTAGAATGGGGCGCTGCCAACCAGAATTACGAAGGCACTGCCGACCAGCTTGCCGAGTGGACCGCCGGCGACTTCGTGGCGCTGCCCGCCGAGGGCCTGAGCTTCAACTACGACGGCACCGCCAACAACAGCACCGCCTGGCTGGTGGCGAACAGCACCCCGGGCCAGTAACTCTCGACCGATACAGGACGGCGCGGCTACGGCCGCGCCGTTTGTTTTTTGGCTTCGCAACTTGCAGCCGCGTCGGCCGCCTTTTTCCTGTCACTGATCATGCGCCTCCGCCTGCGGCGTGTCGTGATGCTTGCGGTTCTGCCTCCTGCCTCCTGCCTCCTGACATCTTCCGTCTCTTCCAACATTCCCCAAAGATCGTGCGCTTGCACATCCGAACAATAACCCATGCCGTGACACTCGCGGCGGATGGGGTAACTCACCGTGCAACGCAGCCTGCGTAACGCCTACCTGCTCAACATCCTGGCCCTGGTCGGGCTGGGCGTGGTGATGGTGTTCAGCAGCAGCGCCATACGCGTGGTGCCCGGCGCTGAAGTTGACCCCTTCGTGTTCATCAAGCGCCACCTGCTGTTCGTGGGCCTGGGTCTTGGCGCCATGGCGGTGGTCGCGCGCATGGACTACGGCTTCTGGCAGCGTTTCGCCAAGCCGCTCTATCTGCTGGGCCTGGCCCTGCTGGTGCTGACGCTCATCCCCGGCATCGGCACGGAGTTCAACGGCGCTCGGCGCTGGCTGCGCTTCGGCGGTGTGGGCATCCAGCCATCCGACTTCGCCAAGTTAGCCCTGCTGGTAGCGGCCGCATCCTACGCCGTGGTGCGCCGCTCCGAACTTGGCTCGATCCGCCGCGGCTTCCTGCCGGCCTGCATGTTCGTCGGCATCTACGTGGTGCTGACCATGGCTCAGCCGGATTTCGGCACCAGCCTGTTTCTCGCAGCCAGCAGCTTCATTGTGCTGATCGCAGGCGGCCTGCGCGCCCGCCACCTGGCTTTTGCGGCGCTGATCGTGCTGCCGTTCGCCAGCGTGGTGATGTACGCCAAGTTCGACCACATCCAGAGCCGCGTGATGACCTTCCTGGACCCCGCCAGCGACCCGCGCGGCAAGGGTCACCAGGTCAAGCAGTCGCTGATCGCCATCGGCAGCGGCGGCATGGACGGCCAGGGCCTCGGCAACAGCATGCAGAAGCTTTACTACCTGCCTGAGCAGGAGACCGACTTCATCTTCGCCGTGCTGGCCGAAGAGACCGGCTTCGTTGGCTCGGCGCTTACGCTGGCGCTGTTCGCTTCACTGATGCTGCTGGGCGCCAGGATCGCACGCCGCGCCCGCGACCGCTTCGGCAGCCTGCTGGCCATCGGCGTCACGGCCGCAATCGGGTTGCAGGCCGCAATCAACATCGCGGTGGTCACGGCCAGCGTCCCCACCAAGGGCATCGGCCTGCCGTTCATCAGCTTCGGCGGCAGCAGTTGCTTCTTTTACCTGTGCGGCGCGGGCCTGGTGCTCAGTGTTGCAGGCAGATGTGTCAGCGAACAAGAGGCGTTTACACTGGCGCAGCAGGAGTCTGCCGGCGAGCGCCAGCCTGAAAGCGCCCGCCGCAGCGCTCGCGCAAGGCGGCTGGTGGCAGCAAGTTGAATCACCTTTCCCGGGAGAGACGCTGCGGTAGCGATTTGTTCGAAGGCCGTTGCGAACTTCCGTAGTCGGGCGCCTGCGGGTGCACCATGGATCGTCCGTCCGTGCACCCGCAGGGCCGAATAGGAAACACATCATGACCACCCCTAAAATCGCCATCGCCGGTGGTGGTACCGGCGGCCATCTCGCGCCTGCCATTGCCCTGGCTGAAGAACTTGTGGAACGCTACGGCCGGGACAGCGTGCACTTGCTTTCCGGCGGCAACGACCTTGAGCGCAGCATGCTCGGCAACGCCGGTTTCGAGTTCACTTGTCTGCCCGTCAGCCGTCCACGGGCGGGCCTGCGCAGCAAGGCTACCACCGTGATCACCACGGCCATGGCGGTGCCGGCCGCGCGCAAGGCGCTGAAGAACTTCGGCGCGCATGCGCTGGTGTGTGTCGGCGGATACGCCGGCCTGCCCGGCGCCATGGCTGCCAGCCTGCTGCGGCTGCCGGTGTTCTCGCTTGAGGCCAATGCGGTGCCCGGCAAGGTTACGCGCACCATCGCGCGTTTCGCGCGCACCTGCTTTGCGCACATGCCTTTGACCCGCAACCTGGACTGCCGCGTGGAAGTTGTCGGCAATCCGCTGCGGAAAGCTTTCCTCAAGCCCGCCGCCAGGGCTGACGCGAAACGCGCACTGGGCCTGGATTCTCGCCTGCCCACGCTGCTGGTGGTGGGCGGCAGCCAGGGCGCCGGCGCGCTGAACGATGTGGTCATTGAGTCTGCGCCGGAACTTGCGGACCTGCAGGGCCGTTTCCAGGTGCTGCACATCACCGGCCAGGCCGATCGCGAGCGGGCCGAGCACGCTTGGCGCGCGCTGGGTATCCACTTCCGCGTTACCGCCTTCACCCACAACGCCGCTACCTGGTTTGCAGCCTCGGATGTCGCGCTTACGCGCTCAGGCGCTGGCACGATCAGCGAGTTACTGGCCATGGGAGTTCCCCTGTTGATGGTGCCCTACCCCCATGCCGCCGATGACCACCAGCGCGCCAACGCGCTCTGGGTTGCCGGCTCTGGTGCCGGTGTGATGGTGCCCGAGAGTGACCTGGGCGCTTCTCGCCTGCGTGAGCTGCTGGAAAGCTTCGTGCTCAGTGACGTGGCACGTGCCCGCGCCTCTGAAGCTGCTTTGCGCCTTGCAACGCCGGGTGCAACCGGTGCGATCCTCGACCGCATTCTCGACGAAATTGGCCTCAGCGCTCCGCCCTCCGATGCCGATCAAGAAGAACGCGCCGCCGCGTAAAGCGCAGCGCGTCAGTGGTCGGTAGTCAGTGGCCCGCGGTTCGTGACCGCCGGCCGGTGTCTTCCGCGGAGGCATGCACTTGAAACTCTCTCAGCTTCGAACCGTACACTTCGTCGGCATGGGTGGCGCCGGTGTTTCCGGCCTGGCGCGCATTGCCCTGCAGGCCGGCGCGCGCGTGTCGGGCTCTGACCTGGTAGATAACCCCACCCTGCGCGCACTTGGCGCCGCGGGCGCCATTACCCACGTCGGCCACCATCGCGACCAGTTGCCCGCCGAATGCCAGCTGGTGGTGGTGTCAGCCGCAATCCGCAAGGACAACCCCGAATTCCGCGAGGCCGAACGCCGCGGCATCCGCGTGATGAAGTATGCGGAAGCCCTGGGCGAATTCACCCGCGGCCACAGCAACCTGTGCGTGGCCGGCACTCACGGCAAGACCACCACCACCGCCATGTTGGCGCAGATCATGGTCGCCGCGGGCAAAGACCCCGGCTACCTGGTGGGCGGTGAGCCCTCGGGCCTGCCGGCCGCCAGCGCCGCCGGCAGCGGGGTGAACTTCGTGATCGAGAGCTGCGAGTACGACCGCAGCTTCATGCGCCTCTACCCGGGCGTGATCGTGCTGAACAACATTGAGCTCGATCACATGGACGTGTATGGCGACATCCAGGGCGTGACCCGGGGCTTTCTTGAATTCGCCCGCAAGCTGCCCCAGCACGGGACCCTGTTTTACAACGCCGACGACGAGCGCTGCTGCGAAGTCGCCCGTCTTGCCGGTTGCAACACAGTCGGCTTCGGCGAATCGGCCGGCGCGGTGTGGCGTCTGCACAACCTGGACGCCTCAAGCGGCTTCGCAGTCGCCGACATCACCTGCCGCGGCATGCAGGTCGGGCGCATGAAGTTGCAGGTTCCCGGCCGCGTCAACGCCATGAATGCGCTGGGCGCTCTGGCGGCCGCAAACTGGGCGGGCGTGCCGGTCTATCACACGCTGAAGACACTGCAGAGTTTCGGCGGCGTGAAACGCCGCTTCGAGGTCCTGGGCAGCGTAGGCGGCGTGCCGCTGGTTGACGACTACGCCCACCACCCCACGGCCGTGAAGCAACTGCTTGAGGCCGCGCGCGCGACATTCATCAACCGCCGCATTGTGGCCGTGTTCCAGGCGCACCAGTACCAGCGCATCCTGACCTTCTTTGACGAGTTTGCGGATTGCCTGAAACTGGCCGACCGCGTGCTGGTGGCGCGCACATATGCCGCGCGAGAGAGCGGAGTACAGCCCGGCGAGCCGGAAGAGCGGCTGGCGCGCTGGCTGCGACAGAACAACACCGAGGCCATGGCCTACGGAGACTTCAGCAGCATCGTTTCCGACCTCAGCATGAAGACCTCTCCGCGCGACGTGGTGATCTGCATCGGCGCGGGCGACGTCAACGAAGTCGCCTTTGAGCTGCTGGCGCGGCGCGAGTTCATCAGCAGCCGGCTGCGGGCCATCCGCCCCGAGGAGGTCGCGGCATGAGCCTGAACGCATTCCCCCCGCGCCTGCGCGAACGCGTGCGCGTCAGCGAGCCCCTGGGCCAGCGCACTACACTGCGCATCGGCGGACCGGCGCAGTATTACGTGGAAGCAACCTCGCTGCGTGACGTGGCCGACACCGTGCAGGCCGCGCGCGAGCTGGGCCTGCCGCTGTTCGTGCTGGGCGGCGGCAGCAACCTGCTGATCGCCGACGAGGGTGTTGCGGGCGTGGTACTGAGCCTGCACGGCATGAAGAAGATCAACGTCTTCGGCCACAAGGTACAGGTGCAGGCAGGCGCGAATCTCAACACACTGGTGAACCGCTGCAGCGTCGAAGGACTGGCCGGGCCCCAGAGCCTGGCCGGCATCCCCGGCACCGTGGGCGGCGCGCTGGCCATGAACGCCGGCGGCCGTTACGGCGAAATCGCCGACTACGTCGAGCGCGTGATCTGGATCAACCCGGAAGGCGAGTTGCAGAGCCTGTACCGCGAGGAAATCCAGTTCGGCTACCGCATCAGCGAGCTGCGCCACGGCGTGGTGATCGAGGCTGTGCTGCAGGGCCAGCCCGGCGAGCGCGCCGAATTGATCGCCCGCGCACGTGAAATCCTGCAACAGAAGCTGGCGGCGCAACCTTATTCAGAATTCAGTGCAGGATGCACCTTCAAGAATCCGATTGGTCAGAGTGCCGGCAGGATGATCGACCTTGCCGGCTGCAAGGGCCTGCGTGTCGGCGGCGCGGTGGTAAGCGACCGGCACGGCAACTTCATCGTGAACACCGGTGAAGCCAGGGCCAGCGACGTGCTCGAGCTGATGGGCCTGGTGACCCGCAGGGTTTTCGAGGTCCACGGCATCGAGCTGCAACCGGAAGTGCAACTGTGGCCAGGCAGGAAAGCACTGGCCGCGTAAACCATACACCGTAGGCGAAAGCCAACACCAACCGCCCCAAGGGCAAGAGGAACCAAGATGGACAAGGACAGCAAGGGCGTCTCCCTCGACGAATTCATTTTCCGCAAGCTGCAGCCGATCCGCATTCTGCGCGGCTACCTTGCCAACGAGCTGGAGCTGGCCGAGAGCGACAGCATTGCCATGTCGCGCATGGACATCGACAACATCGTGAGCACCCTCGAGATCTTCCTTGAGGAGTACGATCGCGTCTCCGGCTTCCGCGGCCGCAAAGGCAACGACCGCAAGAAGACCAGCTTCATCGAGGCCAAGACCCAGGCCATCAAGACCATCGCCTAGTACGGCGCCCTGGCGGGCGTGATGCGCCGAGCAGCCGCGTCACGCCCGCTCCGCCGGGCGCAACACCACACACTTGAGGTACCAGCCATGGCGTCCAACGCGACCAGCCACCGGATCCTGCTTGACCGGATCAAGAAGACACGCGTGCGCGACAACATCGTCGCGAAGAACAACAACCCGCGCATCGCCTGCCGTCGCGAGTTCCACCGTGAACCCACCAACCAGCGCGTGCACTTCGCGCTGCACGACCCCATGGGCGGGCGCGTCGCCTGGGGCACGGCCGTGCTGGTGGATTACTCGCCGAACGGCGCGCTGCTGGGGCACATTCTGTTCGAGGAAGGCTTCTGGCCGGACGGCGAGTTCACCGTCAGCTTCAAAGTAACCGGTGGACCGCACGAGGGTGTGTACGTGTACGGCACGCCGCTCAGGTTCGCCACCAGCCGCGCCAACCTGGCGCTGCGCTTCGACGGCCTGTACGTCAAGCTGTAACCCAATCCCGCGCACCCCGGCCCGAGTCCCGCGTATCCGCGGGACTCAGTTGTTTTTGACGCGGGACACGAAACACGCGACACGGAACCTGTTCCAACTCTGCTAAAGCCGCGCGTTGCGGATTACCGATAGCCCAACGTGCGCCACTCGGGCGCCGCTTTCTTCTGAACTCCGGAATTCACCATGCTTCGTATCGCACTCCTGTACGGCGGCACTTCCTCTGAGCGTGAAGTCAGCATCAAGAGCGGGGAGGCCGTGTGGGCCGCGCTCGAGCGCATCGGGCACCATGTGCTGCCGCTTGACATCGGCAGCGACAACCTCGCCATGCTCGAGCACGAGAAGGTCGACTTCGCATTCATCGCGCTGCACGGCGGCGAGGGCGAAAACGGCACCATCCAGCGCCGCCTTGAGGAAATGAAGATCCCCTACTCAGGCAGCGGCCCGATCGCCAGCCGCCTGGCCATGGATAAGGAACTCAGCAAGGCGGAGTTCCTCACCCACCGCGTGCCCACGGCGCCTTACGAGGTTGCCGAGGAGTTCGACGCCGAGTACCGCCTGCGCCGCATGGCGCGCCGCATGGGTTGGCCGCTGATCGTTAAACCGATCGACCAGGGCAGCAGCCTTGGCGTCGGCAAAGTGTCCTGCCTCAACGACGTGCCCGGCGCGCTGTCCGAAGCCTTCAAGTACGGGCCGCGCGTGATGATGGAACGCTGCATCATCGGCCGCGAACTTACCGTCGGCGTAGTCGGCAACCGCGCGCTGCCGGTGTGCGAAGTGATCGCGCCAAGCGGCTTCTACGACTTCAAGGCCAAGTACGACAAGACGGCCGGCACCCGCTACGTCACCAACCCGGACCTGCCGGGCCCGACCGCCAAGATGGCCCAGCACTACGCGCGTCGCGCGCACCACGCGCTGCGCTGCCACGGCTACAGCCGCGTGGACCTGATGCTGGACACCGAGGGTGAGTTGTGGGTGCTGGAAGTGAACACGCTGCCCGGCATGACCGAGACCAGCCTGCTGCCCAAATCCGCGGCCCAGGAAGGCGTCGGATTCGACGAGCTCGTGCAGGAGCTGATCGATGTCAGCCTCGAGCAGCGCCGCCCCACCAGCAACCGCATCACCCGCGTACTCGCAGCCTAGGAGATTCAGCATGGCACGCCGCAAAACACGCAAGGTCGCAAGCCAGCCCCGCAAGGGCACGCGCCTGCGCGCGCGTTCCACCGCGTCACGCGCCATCAAGGCCGGCCTGGCCGCGGTGGTGGCGGGTCTGCTTGGACTGTTTCGCGCCGTGATGCCTTCCGGTGATTCCGTTCGCGCCCTTCTTGCATCGGCCTGGAGCAGCCGCGGCTTGCGCCGCTGCGCGGGCCTGGCCGGCGCCGTCGTCGTCACCTGCCTGCTTTCATGGGCAATGCTGCACAACCTGCGTTCAACCGAGCAGTACCGGCTTGATCCCGGGCGCATCGAGCTCTCCGCCGCGCCGTCATGGGCCAAGGGTGACCTCGCGCAGCGCCTGAAAGCCGACATCGAGGACGACCTGCGCGCCGACCTGGCCGACCTGCCCCAAGGCAGCGCCTTCGACGATGAGCTGATGCAGACGGTCACCGAGCGCATTGCGCTGAGCCCCTGGGTTCGACGTGTGGTGCGTATCGAACGTCGCTTCCCCACCGGGCCCGACGACTACTCCCGCCTGCTGCCGGTCCTTGAGGTGCGCACCCCCGCCGTCGCGGTGGAAACGGAAGACCGCTACGTGCTGGTCGATGGTGACGGCGTGGTTCTGCCGATTGAGCTGAAGCGTGACAGCGCCGAGTTGGCCCTGTTTACTTCGCAGCTGGTACGCCCGATCCGCACCGTCAGGGGCGTGGTCGGCCGCGCCCCCGCCGCCGGCCAGGGCTGGAGCAACGAGCAAGTTGCCGCTGCGCTGTCCATGGAGCGCGTGATCCGCCAGGCCGAGCTGGACCGCGCGCTACCCATTGAAGCCATCGAGCTTATCGGAATTCCACAGCAGCCGGATGCCCGCGGCCGCGTGCATTACCAGGTGGGTGGCGGCGTCGTGCTGATTCCTGACCAGACCCGTCTGCCGGGCCTGCGCGTGATGTGGGGCCGCCCGCCCGTGCATGCCAGCACGCTCGAGCTGTCGCCCAACGACAAACTGGAAGAGCTGAAGAACCGGCTGCGCGGCCTGGACTCCGTGGCCGACACCCGCATCGACCTGCGCTATCGCGGTTGAAGATAACCCGGACGGAACGTGAAAGGGGGCAGGCATCGAAGGTGCCTGTCCCCCAATTCCTCCATGAGCAGCGCGAGCGTCGTCGCTACTTCTTGCTGGGCTCCGTGTCCCAGTCTCGCAGCCAGTGGCAGGTGTAGCCGCCGGGATTCTTTTCCAGATAGTCCTGGTGGTACTCTTCGGCCGTGCTCCAGTTCTTGACCGGCTCGATGGTGGTCACGATGGGCGCATCCCAGCGCTTGGCCGCTTCCACGTTTTTGATGGCCTGCTCGGCCGTCTTTTTCTGCTGGTCGTTGAAGTAGAAGATGGTGCTGCGGTAGCTGCTGCCGACGTCGTTGCCCTGGCGGTTCTTCGTGGTGGGGTTGTGCATGCGGAAGAACCAGTCTTCCAGCAGAGTCTGGAAGCTGAGCTTGCCGGGGTCGAACGTCACCTTCACGGCTTCCGCGTGGCCGGGGTGGTTCTTGTAGGTGGCGTTTTCATTCTCGCCGCCGCAGTAGCCGACCTCGGTGTCAATCACGCCGTCGATCTCACGCAGCAGATCTTCCATGCCCCAGAAGCAGCCGCCGGCGATGATGGCGGTTTCGGTCTTCTCAGCCATTGCCTTTTCCTTGGGGGGCCACAGGCCCTCCTGCTCAAAGCGCTTCAGGTACTTGCCATAACCCAGCGCCTCCATCTCCGCAAGCGGCACAAACTTCAGCGCCGCCGAGTTGATGCAATAGCGCAGGCCGCCCCGGTCGCGCGGGCCGTCGTCAAAGACGTGCCCCAGGTGCGAATCGGCGGTGCCGCTGCGTACCTCGGTGCGCACCATGCCGTGGCTGGTGTCCTCGAGCTCGACAACTTCGCTGTCGTCAATCGGGCGCGAGAATGCAGGCCAGCCGCAGCCGGAGTCGTACTTGTCCAGGCTGCTGAACAGCGGCACGCCGCTCACGATGTCCACGTAAATGCCCGGCTCGAAGTGTTTGTCGTATTCGCCCGTGAAGGCGCGCTCCGTGCCGCTCTGCTGCGTTACGCGGTACTGGATGTCCGTCAGCTTCTTGCGCAATTCATCGTCGGATGGCTTCACGAACTTGTCCTTGTCAAAGGGCTCAGCGGCCTGTGTCTTCGTCGCGCGCTCGGGATCTTTGGCTGGGCTGTTGGCGGCCTCGCTGCCCTGTGTGCTTGAGCCGTCATTGCTTGCGCATGCCGCAAACACAAGGGCCGCAAGCAGCAGCCACGCGATCATCAGGTTCTGCATAACCTTTTCTCCTGCAGACTTGAGCGACCCCATGGTTAACCAGCCCCATCCGGCAAATGTTCCAGACTTCAAGCTTTGCCGCCGACCTGGCGCAACCGGCTGCTGAAGCTCAGGTACTCGCTGGCCTGGCGATCGTGCAGGCTGACCTTGTCCTCCGGCTCGTCGCCCTGCTGGCCCAGAAGGCGCATGGCGGCCTGCTTGTACTGCGCGGCCGCGCCGACGAAGTCTCCGCGCCGGTAGGCCTTGCGGGCGTTTTCGATCTCGCGGGTCGGGTCGCCCGCGGGCTCGGCCAGCAGGCGGTCGGCCACCTCACGGCAGGCGAGCGCGCTGAATCGCAGGTCAAGCTCGTCGCGCGGGTCGCCACCCATGGCCTTGCGGGTCAGGTTGTCCGCAAGCTTGTGGAACTTGCTGGCGATCTGCGCCAGGTCGCCCATCACCAGCGCTTTGCACAGGTGCTCGGTGAAGCGCGGGCTGAGGTCGATGGAAAACTCGCCGGGCTTGAGGGCTTCCTCGGGGAAGTCGCCGGCGTCGAGGCTGATCACCACGCTGGCCGCGCGCTGGCCGGATGGCGCGTTTCCGGCGAGCTCGTCAAGGTCGCCCTCGTTCACCACGGCGCGAGCGCGCACCGAAGACTGCACGTCTTTGGGGCCCAGCACCGGCGCCACCGGCAATGAGCCGTACTCGGGCGTCTCGGCCGCTTCCGGAATCTCGTCCAGCGTGTCGTTGGATGCATCGTGCTCCATCAGGTCCTGCTGGGCCAGTGCCGGCGCAGGCGGCGCTTCCGGGGCCGGCCTGGGCGCGGGGGCTTTTGCGGGCGGCGCCTCGACCACGGGCTTGGCGGCGGGGGGCGGCGCAACCTTTGCCACCGGCGCCGGGATGGTGCGGGTGCCGGGGCCGACGCCGCCGGACTTGGGCTTCAGCTTGGGCCGTTTCAGCTTGCGGTTGCGCGGGATGCGCACGCCGGCCTTCTCGCCCGCAGGCGGAGGCGCGGCCACGGTCGTCTCGAGCTCGGGCTCGGCTTCTTCCTCAGCAACCTCAGCAGAAACTTCGGCGGCGGCTTCCTCGGCCGGCTCATCGAGGCTCAGCTCGTTGTCGTCAAGGCCTCCCTCAGCCGGGGCTTCGTCTTCGTCGCCGGGGATGTCCACGCTGGGCTCCTCGGATGGCGTCTCGGACGGCGCGGCGGCGGCCGGGGCATCGAGCTTCAGCTCTTCGTCCTCGGCCATCTGCTCTGCGGAGCTTTCTTCAGCCGCCGGCTCGGGCTTGGGCTCGGATTTGGGTTCATTGGGTTTGACGGCCGCGCTGCGCCCCGATGGCTTCTTGCCCGCGTTGCGGCACTGCTTGGCGAGCAGGTCAAGCTTGCCGGCATGGGCCAGGATGCGCTGCTTTTTGTCGTCATCCTTCACGGCTTCCGCGATGCGGCGGTAGGTGGTGGCTGCAAACGTGAAGTAGTCGTCTGCCTTCTCGAACTCCTTGCGGCCTGCGGCTTCCTTGCCCTTGGCCTCTGCCTTTTCCGCGGCTTCGCGAATTTCCCGGGTGATCGTCTGCGCCATCCTGCCCCCAAGCGACAACGATGCTTTCCGCGGAACGCGGACAGCCGCTGCCATGTTGCCCAGCTACCGAATGCGTACAGGATAGACAGGATCGCGCCTCGATTCCAACGCGAGCAACCGGCTATCTTCAGATTATGGTGAGCAAATCGTAGACTGACGGGCCCAGTCTCAAACTGTGCCCGTAATGAACGATGCCCCCTCGGCGGCCCGCTGTCTGAATTGCGGAGCCGCCTTCGAGCCGCAGGACATAAGTCCCAAACGCCGCTTCGCGGAATGCTCTCATTGCGGTACGTTGCACAACGTCAGCAGTTTTTTGACCCCGGACCAGTGCCCGCTGGACCGGGTGGAGCGCCTGCCGGACAACATCCAGTTTGGCGAGAACAAAGACGGGGCAACCATCCGCTGGCAGGCTGACGAGTCTGCGCACAAGTTCGTTATCGTGTCCCTGCTGGTCATTCTTGCCGGCCCGTTCGAGCTGCTGGCCGTCGCTGGAGTCGCATTTGCACGCTCGTCAAAGCAACCTCTCGCGATCGCCATGGCGGTTGGCGTGGGTCTCGTGTTCTGGCCGGCGCTGTACGCCAGGATTGTCGGCTTCCTGAACCGGACCGTCATCACCCTGGACAGCTTCGCCATCAGAGCCGCCTCACGGCCGCTGCCGTGGCGTGTATCCCGCAGCTTTCAGCTGGCCAACGTCTACTGCGCCTTCGCCCACCCGGTAAGGAACCCGAAAGGTCGCGATTGCTTTCACCTGAGCCTGTGGATGAAGGACGGCAGGGCCGTGTCGCTGACGCCCGACAAGCCGTTGCTCTCGGAATGCAAGCACCTGTTGCACCTGTTGAACCGGTCCATCGAGCGGCTTCGGCAGAGCGCCACTGCACCGGATGACGAACCAGCGGAAGCAGCGCCCGTCGTTCGCCGATCCCGCGGCCACAAAGAGGTCACCAGTCACCTTTCGCTCTTTCATGTTCGCCGGCGGGGCTCCGCGAAGCGGGATACCCGGGACCTCACTTGCATGTCCTGCGGGGCGCCCATTCCCCTGGAGGCCATCAACCGCGCGGAACTATCCGCTTCCTGCACCTATTGCGGCGTGGTGAGGGACGTGCGTGACTTCCTGAAGGTGACGGGGTCGCATCCCCGGCGAGAAAGCGCGTACCTGCCGGCCGAAATCAGCCTTCAGAAAAGCAAAGCAGGTGCTTCGCTCAAGTTGTTGCCGCCACACAGGCTGAAGCGTTTCTTCACGTACGCGATCCCTGTTGGCCTGGTCGCCGTCCCGTTCCTCGCCATGTTCGTGCCCGTCATGGCTGTCGCGGTGTCGAACCAGCCGTTTTCGCGGGGTGTGCTGATAGCCCTGGCCGGCGGTCTGCCGTTTGCCGGGCTGGCGCTGATAGGCAAACTGTGGCTGCGCACCAACCCGCCAGTCTACGTGACCCTGACGTCGAATCAGCTGCAGCGGAAGTCAGGTCGCGCGACAGAGGACTACTCGATTCCGACCGCGCAATTGACCGGCTTTGTCGCACTGGAAAGCAACGAAGCCGGAAATCAGCACAGCTACTGCGTGCTGGCGGAGAACGAGGCAGGCGAGCGGTACGTGGTAGCCCACGGCCTGACATCGCCTTCGTACGCGCTGATCATCCGCGACGCATTCGAAAGCTGCCGGCTGGCGGCGTGACTACC
Organism: Planctomycetota bacterium; assembly: GCA_022071975.1. GTDB lineage: Bacteria > Planctomycetota > UBA8742 > UBA2392 > UBA2392 > JACKID01. The sequence continues at coordinate 40,807 of JAJVIO010000043.1, read as the reverse complement.
GCAATTCTCCTGCGATGTCGTTGAGCATGTCCACAGCGCGCTTGAGCTTTTCGTCCGTGGCGGCGTAGCAGAGGCGGAAGTTGGTGTTGCGGTCGCTGCATGCGCCGCCCGGCACCACCAGCAGTTCCCGCTTGATGCAGGCTTCGAGGAAGCGCTCCGGGTCCACGCCGTCGGGCAGGTACGGAAACATGTAGAAGGCGCCGCCCGGCTTCACGATGCGGTAGCTGTCTTTCAGCCCCTCGTACACCAGGTCGCGCTTGGCGCGGTATTCTTCGCGGTGCGCGGCGAAGTCCAGCTCAAGCCCCTTCAACGCCGCCCACTGCAGCGGGGCCGGCGCGCACACGTAGCTGAACTGCTGCAGGCTGTACATGCGCTCGACCAGGTCGCGCGGCGCGAGCAACCAGCCCATGCGCCAGCCCGGCATTCCCATGCTCTTGCTGGCGCCGCTCAGCACGATGCAGTTGTCCGTGAATTCGCGCGGGCTGACGTGCCGCTCAGTGTAGATGAAGTCCTCGTAGATCTCGTCGCTCACCAGCGGGATGCCCGTTTCATCGGACAGCGCCGCCAGTTCGCGCGCCTCGGCTTCATTCAGCGCGTAGCCGGTCGGATTGCTGGGCGAGTTCACCAGGATCAGCCGGGTTTTGTCCGTGATCTTCGCGCGGATCGCGGCCGCCGTCGGCTTGAATTCCGGGTAGATGTCGTAAGTGACCGCCTTGGCCCCCACCATGGTGGCGAGGTGGCGGTACATGACGAAGTACGGGTCCGGGATCAGGATTTCGTCGCCCGGATCCAGCGTGGCCAGGAAGGTCAGCATCAGGCCGCCGCTGACGCCGCAGGTCACCATGGTCTCGCAGCCGCTGATGTCGCCGAATCGCTGGGCGTAGCGGGCTTTCAGGGCATCACGCAGCTCGGGAATGCCCTGCGTGACCGTGTAGCGGTTGCGGCCTTCGTTGATCGCGCCGATCGCCGCCTGCTTGATCTCTTCGGGCACGTCGAAGTGCGCCTGGCCGATCGACAGGTCGATCGGATTCTTCATCGACAAACCCAGCTCGAAGAACTTGCGGATGCCGCTGGCCTTGATGCCCAGCGCGCGCTGCGAGATGCGGATCGACTTGTCTGCCACGGATGCCTCCGGCCGGAATGTAGCAGCATTGCGCGGCTGGCGCAAAGCAGGATGCGCGCGCGGAAAAATCAAAGGCCCCGCATGGCGGGGCCTTGCGGGGTGCCGTGTGAGCTACTTGATGACGCGCGTCTTGGGCAGACCGGTGACGTTGTCGCCCTGCTTCCAGCGACGTTCGATCTTGAGCTGCTCGAGACGCTCCTGGCGCGTGAGCACGCTGCGCTTCTTGCTGCCGAGGGCGCTGACCTTGAGAGATGGATGGCGTGACATGGCGTTCTCCGTGCTGCGGTCCTGCAAAGGGGGAAGAAAGTAGCACGGGATTCAATGGCGTCAAGCGGTGGGTGTATCAGGACGCAGGAGGCAGGACGCAGGAGGCAGGAGGCAGGACGCAGGAGGCGGGAGGCAGGAGGCAGGAACAGGAGCGGCAAGCGCACCTGTGCGCCGAAGCCTTGGCGAAGGCGCAAGCGCGCGGCATGGCGGCATACAGGACGGTGGCGGGTTGCGTGCCGAAAACGGCTGGTAGCTGTTTCCGTGCAGTTCGTGTTTGCGGCGAAACTGGACAAAGGATTTTGTAGAAAAATTTTTCGATCATCCTCTTGGGGTGTTGGCGTCTGCAAATACAGCATGTTGAGTTTAGATGTCTGATAACCGGGCCCTTGTGTCCCAGCGCTCGTGGGGAATCTGTTTTCGTAATTGACGAAGCGTAAAATACGAGTTATACCCTACGCACGCGACACGCAGTCGCCCACACCACAAAGTCAGGAGCACCCCATGCCCGTCTTCAAGACCGACGAAAAGGTTTCAGAGCGCCTGCTTTCCATCGACTGGGGGCAGCCCAGCGCTCGACTGCGCGCCGCAGCCAACCAGCCCGTCCGCGAGCTCAAGGGCCTTGAAGTCAGCGTCCGCATCGACGAGGTGTTTCACCACATCAACGCCTACCGCGCTCTGATCGAGGCAGAAGTCCAGGGCGAAGGGCTGCTCGCGCGCAGCCTGATCAGCCAGGCCAACGCCATCTTCAACCAGGCCTTCGTCAACCTGGAGAAGCGCCACGGCTTCGCCAAGGTGTACGTGGACGCGCCAGTCGCCGGCGGCCACAAAACGGAAGACATCACCGACCTGGTGATCGAGGAAGTGCTGGCACTCCAGAACATCCTCGACGCCTGAGCCACACCATCACCTGCCCGGAGAGACTCCTTACTCCTGCTCTCCCAAGCTCCCGGCTCTTCGGGCACATCTCCAGCGCCCCGCTTCGGCGGGGCGCTCGCCATTTGAAACAGGTTTCAGGGGACAGGTTTCAGGTTTCAGGGACCGGGCATCCACCCATTCACTGACTCGAATGCAGCAACGCGTCTGCGCCCCTGCACGAGTCTGTGTTCAATCCAAGTCCCCTGACACCTGACACCTGAAACCTGCCCTTCCCTCGTCCGATAACCAATTTCCCCCAACTTCTGCTGAATAAAACCCTTCTGCTTTTCCGACACAGTGTTGCCGGCTCAGCGTCGGCCCTCTCCATCGACTACCGGAAACAGGTCTCGCCATGCGCAACAACATCCTCACTCTCCTCGTGGGCTTCGTGGTGATGCTGGGCTCGGTCATGCTGTTCAAGCTTGGCCTCGACAAGATGACCGACGCCGAGGCCGCCAGCAGCGATGCCTACGCGCAGGTAAACGTCGACATGAACCGACGCGCCATCCTGTACCGCGTGCAGTCCGGCGACACACTCTGGAGCCTGGCCCAGCGCTTCTACGGCCAGGGCCGCCGCTGGGAAGAAATCGCGCGTGCCAACAACCTCACCGGCGCGGACGGCCTGGTGGCCGGCGCCATCATCAAGATTCCTCTCTCTCCTGAGGACGAAGTCCAGCAGCCCGAGGCAGAGCAGCCTCTGCCCACCACCAGCTACGACGCCGTGCAGGAGGCCGTGAATTCCGGCCGCTTCGGCCTGGACGCCGACACCATCGATGTCGCCATGTGCCGCATCGACCGCATGCAGTTTCCGGCCGGGGCTCTGTGCGTGGCGCGCCACTCCGAGCAGCAGACCGTGCGCCTGAGCCTGTACGACGCCGGCCACGACGGCGATACCCCGCCGCTGGCTGTGTACGAGGCGCCGCGCGGCAACTTCCTGCGGCAGATGCAGAGTGAAGACCTGGACGGCGACGGCCTTCATGAGCTGTTCACCATCTGGCAGACCGAAGACAACCAATGCACCTCCCGCGTGCTGAAGTGGGAAAACGGCCGCCTCGAAGTCGTCTCCGAGACCCCGGACGACCCGCTGGCCGTGCTGCAGCTTCGCAACAAAGACTGACCCTGCATCCTCGCAACCAATCGGGCGGCCCCGCGGTCCGCCACCAGGAGCTACACATGAGCACCATCATGGTTGACGCTGCGGCCTCCGAACGCCTGTCTCGCCAGTTCGAGGCCGTGATGCGCCGCGGCACGGGTCGCGAGGCCCATCTTGAGGCACGCCGCTTCATCTCGTATCTGTGTGATCGCCTCGAGCGCAACAACCACGCGCTGATGGCAGCTGCCCGCAACCGCCGCCCCGACCAGCTTTTCAACACCGCCTATGCCTCGCGCCAGGGCGAGGGCGTGATGATGACCTGCCTGTTCCTGCTGAACGACCTGGCGGCCCGCATGGGCCACCAGCGCGTGGCTGACTGCCTGACCGCCACCCGCACACGCGCCGGCCGCGCGCTGGCAAAGCGCATCGGCGGAAGGCCGAACGACGAGCTGCGCATCGCAAACATACGCTTCAGCACCGGCGACAGCAGTTTCAAGGCGCGCGAATTCATCGCGCAGCCGGCGCCGTTTGCCGGCACAGGCGGCGTGGTCGCCACCTATCGCTTCCGCGGCAGCTACCCAGGCGCCCTGAAGATCGGCTTCGTGATTGAGAACGAGGGATGCCGCACCAGCCACTTCGTGGCCGTGCACACCCGGCTGTTTGCCCAGTACGACCAGAACGAAGCCTGGCTGCCGACTCCCGGCGAGGCGTTCGCGTTCATCGAGAAGGTCGCACCCATGGAGGCGCAGGTGCTGGCCATGCGCGGCTTCGATTGCATGGATCTGTTGCGCGGCGCCGACAAGCTGAACCGCGACCCGATCAGCCTGCGGATTCTTGCCCGTCTGGTTTAGGCCCTTCCGCTTCCGGTGCATCAGCGCTGCCGGGCAGCAGCTTGGGCTCGGGCAGTTCCACTTTGGCCGGAATCGCCAGCGACAGCACAACACACGCCAGAAGAACGCCGCCGATCACACTGAGGCTCAGCCACAGCGGCGCGTGCCAGAACTCGATCACCATCATCTTGACGCCGACGAAGATCAGGATGACGCTCAGCCCGTACTTCAAGAAACGGAACGCCGCCATGATTCCCGCCAGCGCGAAGTAGAGGCTGCGCAGGCCCAGTATGGCGAAGGCGTTGCTGGTGTAGACGATAAAGCTGTCCACCTCGCGCGTGCGCGGGTCCATGGCAACGGCGATCACCGCGGGCACGCTGTCGAGGGCAAAGATCACGTCCGTAATCTCGACCAGTACCAGGCCGATGAACAGCATCGTGAAGTAGCGCTTGCCGTCGTGCCGCACGGTGAAGTTGGGGCCCACGTTTTCCGGCTTCAGCGGCAGGATTCTGGAGAGCGTGCGGACAACGATCCCTTTCTCGGGCTCGGGTTCCTTGTCGCCCTGCAGCAGCAGCTTCAAGGCGGAAAAGATCAGCACGGCGCCGAAAATGTAGAGCATCCAGTCAAACTTCTCTATCAATGCCACGCCGGCGAACACAAACACCGCGCGCAGGATCAGCGCCCCGAACACACCCCAGAACAGCAACTTGTGCTGGAACTCGCGCGGGATCTTGAGCGCCGCGAAAATCACCGCGAACACGAACAGGTTGTCGACGGACAGCGCCTTCTCGATCACGTAGCCGGCAAAGTAACGAAGCGCGATGTCCGGGCCGAAACCATGGCCGCCCATCAGCGCCAGGGCGCCTCCGAACAGGCAGGCCAGCGCGATCCATACCCCGCTCCAGATCAGCGCCTCGCGGATCCGCACCGCATGGGGGTCTTTGTGCGCCACGAACAGGTCGATCGCCAGCACGATCCCAATGATCGCGCCGAACACGATCCACATCACGATGTGAAAATCCACGCCGGCTCCCGTTGCCACTTGGCGGCTTACCTCTACCATCACCCGCGATGAAAAGCCAAGCGAACACAAGTGATTCCACGCAAATCGCCCTGCTGCCGCGCACGGAAACTTGGTCGGTTGTCATTCCCGCCTACAACGAAGAACCCACACTCGCGACCGTGCTTGACAAAGTCGCGGCCGTGAAAATGGCCCTCAACATGGAGCTCCTGATCGTCGATGACGGCAGCAAGGATCGCACCGCCGAAGTCGCCCGCGAGTGGGCAAGCAAGCACGCCGGCGGGCGCATCAGTGTGAAGGTGATCAGCAAGGAGAACGGCGGCAAGGGCACGGCCGTGCGGCGCGGCATTGAAGAAAGCACCGGCGAGTACGTGATCATCCAGGACGCGGACCTCGAGTACGACCCGAACGATTACCCGAAGCTGCTGGAGCCGATACTCGCGGGCGAGGCAGAGGTGGTTTACGGAAGCCGCATCACCGGCCCCGACAAGCCCGGCAGCCTGAAATTCTACCTGGGCGGAAGGCTGGTGACGCTGGCGACCAACCTGCTGTACTGGAGCCACCTGACGGATGACCCAACCTGCTACAAGCTGTTCCGCGGCGAGCTGATCAGGGGCATGCCGCTGGAGTGCACGGGCTTTGAGTTCTGCCCGGAGGTCACGGCCAAGGTGCTGAAGCGCGGCCTGCGCATCGCGGAGGTGCCGATCCGCTATTTCCCGCGCAGCATTGAGGAAGGCAAGAAAATCCGCTCATGGGACGGCGTGCTCGCCCTGTGGGAACTGCTCAAGTGGCGGTTCCGGAGGTAGGTCGTGGCGTTCAACAGCCTGTTCATCTGCAAGCGCGTCAGCCTCGATGGCGGCATGATCACGCTGCACGATGTGTCCAGCGTTTTCAGCCGTGACACGCCTGCCCTGGTGCTGTTTTGCAGGCTTGCCAGCCCCCCGTTGAACGCGGTGAGCTATTCGCTTGAGATCACCCGAATCGACAATTACGGCGTTTCGCGCGTGCTGCAGGTTCGAAAGCGATCCGTCAGCTTTGGCGACCGGCTGTTTTCGGGGCAGATCATGCACGTGTTCGCGCCCGACCAACCGTTGGAACGGGGCTACTATTCCGCTACAATAACGCTGAACTCCGGCGAACGGACGAGCACCGAGTTCATTCTGGTGTAACCATGGCTGAGATGGACATCAACCGAGCCTGCATCATAGCCCAGGACGCAACGGGCAAGTTGCACGTCATCGACGTCGAGGACATCCCCGCCGACGAAGACCCTTTCACGGACGTCGCTACCGGCCCATCGCAGGAATCAGTCGATCGTGCCCGCAGCCTGTGGGAGAAATACCGTCGCCTGCAGGCCCAGTCCGGCGAAGACGCAGCCTGAAGATCCCTTATCGTCGGCAGGGTCTCCCTCCATGAGTACAGAATCCGACCAAGCTGATGAGTCGTCGCTTGACGAGCCGAAACTGCCGTTGACGGTGGATTCGCCGATTGCCTGGGCGGAAGTACTGATCGATCACGCCGCCCTGAGCGCTTTCTACAAAGAGCATGGCGTGCACTGTTTTGATTGCTGCGCCGCCGAGGCCGAAACCTTCGCCGAAGGCGCCAAGGTGCACGAAGGCGGCCCCTACGGCGGCTTCGACGCGCAGAAAATCGTGGATGGGCTCAACGAGCTGGCGAAGCAGCACCCGGTGCATGAATCCGACTTGCAACCCCGCAGCCTGCTGAAACGCGCCATCGACCTGATGTTCTCCGGCCCCAAGCAGTAGCCGACTTGCCGGTGGGGACTGTCCCCGCTTTTGGGGACTGTCCCCGTCGTCAAGCGAACGAAAGGTCAACTGCAAAAAAAAGCGCTTGTCCACGAAGGACACGAAATCCACGAAGCACTACAACTTCATAAGCCACGCGGGGGCGCTAAGGCGCAAAGAGATTTGCGTGATTCCCACGCTGCTTCTGTTCAGGGGCCGACGTGAAACGCCAGGACGCAAAGAACGCCACGGCCTTGCCGTTGCTTGCGCATACCTCGTCCGTTCGTCGTACCACAACGTTGGAGCCGTGGCGCACCTTGGCGTCCTGGCGTTGTTCCCCGCCCCGACTGCACGAGTGACGGCCGACCAACAACCAGCCCTTCGCGCCCCCGCGCCACCGCGCGGCCCATGCTTTTCTTCGTGACCCTTCGTGGACAACCGCAGTTACAGCGCCTTTCCATCGTCGACGTGAATTCGCCATAATCCCGCCATGGACCTCACGCCATTGACCGAGCCCCTGGACCAGGCCGTGCGCGTCACCGCGCGCGTTGCACCGGCCCTGGCGCGCCTCAAGATCAAGCGCGTGATCGACCTGCTCAATCACTTCCCGCGCGCCTACAACCAGCGCGTCACCATCAGCCAGCTCAAGGCCGGCATGTATGCCAGCGTCGCCGGCCAGGTCGTCAGCGTCGAGAACAAGGCCGCCAAGCGCAGCCGCATGAAACTCACCGAGGCCGTGGTCAGCGACGGCACCGGCGCCATCAAGGCCGTGTGGTTCAACCAACCCTGGCTGACCGGCAAGCTGCACCCGGGTACCCGCATCCGCCTCAGCGGCCCCGTGGACTACGCCTACAACGCCTGGTCGATCAAACCCTCCGCCTTCGAGCTGAATCCCCCACCGTTCGAGCCGGGCCTCGAGGCTGAGTACCCCCTCAGCGACGGCATCAGCAACGAGGACTTTGTCGCGCTGGTGGCGGCCGTGATCAACCGGGCCGAGCTGATCCCCGACCCGCTGCCCCATGCATTGGCGACGCAGTTGCGCCTGATGCCGATCGGCGAGGCCTACCGCCACGCCCACGCGCCGAAGCACGCCAAGGCCCTCGACGCTGCCCGCCTTGCGTTGAAGTATCGCGAGTTCTTCCTGCTGCAGGCCGGCCTGCGCCTGCGCCGCCGCAGCGAAGCCCATGACGCCGAGCTGGCCATAACGGTGACCGACGACCTCCGCGCGCGGGCTCTAAAATATTTCCCCTTCGAGTTCACCGGCGCCCAGACCCGCGTGTGCGGCGAAATCGAGCGCGACCTCACCACGCCCGGCCGCATGCACCGCCTGCTCCAGGGTGACGTGGGCAGCGGCAAGACGGCAGTGGCGCTGTTCGCGGCGCTGCTGATGCTGGATAACGGCTACCAGTGCGCGATCATGGCGCCCACCGAGGTGCTGGCGCGCCAGCATTACGCCAACATCAGCGCCTACCTGAAGGGCACCCGCGTGCGCGTGGCGCTGCTGCTGGGCGGCATGAAGAAGTCCGAGCGCGACGCCCTGATGACTGATCTCGAGGCCGGCAAGGTGCACATCCTGATCGGCACCCACGCCCTGCTGGAGGATTACGTCAAGTTCAAGAAGCTGGGCCTGTGCGTGATCGACGAACAGCACAAGTTCGGCGTGGCCCAGCGCGCCACCCTGCGCGCCAAGGGCAACCGGCCGCACGTGCTGGCCATGAGCGCCACGCCGATCCCGCGCACGCTGAGCATGACGCTGTACGGCGCCCTTGACGTGTCAATCATCGACGAGCTGCCGCCCGGGCGCACGCCGGTGATCACCCAGTGGGTGCACCGCTCGCGCGAGCAGCACGCCTACGAGCGCATCCGGGCCGAGCTGAAAGACGGCGGCCGCGCCTACTTCGTTTACCCGCTGGTGAACGAGAGCGACAAGCTCGAGTTGAAGTCCGCCACCGAGTTCGCCGAGACCCTGAAGAACGAGACTTTCCCCGAGTTCCGCGTCGGCCTGGTCCACGGCCAGATGAGCACCGACGAAAAAGACGCGGCCGTGCAGGCATTCCGCAACGGCAAACTGGACATCCTGGCGGCAACCGTGGTCGTCGAAGTCGGCGTGGACGTGCCCGAGGCCAATATCATGGTGATCGAGAACGCCGAGCGTTTCGGGCTGTCGCAGCTCCACCAGTTGCGCGGGCGCGTCGGCCGCGGCCGCAAGCAGAGCTACCTGTACCTGTTCGGCGACCCCAAGACAGAAGAGGCCGTCAAACGCCTGAACGTGATCTGCGCGACGCACGACGGTTTCCGCATCGCCGAAGAGGACCTGAGAATGCGCGGCTTCGGCGACTTTGCCGGCACGCGCCAGAGCGGCCTGCCGAAGCTGCACATCGGCGATTTCGACCGCGACTACGAGGCCCTGCACCGCGCGCGCATGGACGCCGGAAAGTTCGGCGAGCAGGTGGATGAGGCGCTGATCCGCACCTGCCTCGAGCTGCATTTCGGCTGCAAGTACCGGCTGCTGGACGTGTAGTTACTCCCAGGCCATGGGAGCCATGATTTCACGCTGGTCGGTCTGTTTTCCGTGGCAGCCGGCGCAGGCAACGGTGATGGCTGTGTAGGCTTCTTTCATGCCGTCGCGTTTGCCGGCTGTGGCGAGCGCCACCAGCTTTTCGGCGTTGTCCCCCACCGTCTTCCACAGCTGGGCCCGCTCGGCGGCGACGGGGCGGATGGCCTCCAGATGATTCTTCACGCCCACCGGGTCCCACTTGGTCAGGCGCGACTCGGCCTTCTGGTAGCGGTCCCACAGGCCCTGCATCGCGGCGCGATTGGGGATGGCGGGCGGTGGTTCGACGTCCACTTCGCCTGCGCCATGCTCGGCCGTCTGTTTGTTCAGCCAGCGGTCCATGGTGTCGAGCGTGACGTGCAGGTAGGCGGGCGACCAGGTCGCCAGGTGGCAGCCGTCGCAGGCCGCGCCCATGGCCTTGAGTTCGTCACTGGCGCCGATGCGGTCTTCTTCTTCGACGCACTCGCTGATGCTGCCGCAGCGCGCCTCGATATCGGCCCAGTAACCGCCCAGCAGTTTCGCGCGCGCCGTAATGTCCATGGCCGAGGCGCGGATCTCGTGCCAGGTGGGCTCCAGCTCGCCACGCCCGGCGCCGGCTATGCGGTTGCAGTCGATCCACAGGTGGCGCATGTGCGCCTTGTACTGGGAACGGAAGCGCCAGTCGCGGTCAGCCTGGTCGTCCAGCGAGACCGCAGGCTTTGCCGGCTTCGTGTCGGAATTCGTTCCCGCGCCGCAAGCGGCCAACAGGCAGGCGACGCACAGGGCCAGCAGTGTCAGGGTGAGTCTCATGATGCGCCAAATCAAAAAGGGACGGGCTGAACCCGTCCCCTTCTAGCTTGCAACATCGCCTAGTTCGACGTCTTGCCCGCGGTTTCCAGGGCGCTGTCGATCTCGCCGGCGAGGTCTGTGCCCTCGTAGGCCTTCTTCAGGTTCTTGAGCTGCTTCAGGTCCTTGTCCGCGGCCTTCAATTGCTCACGGCCCTTCTCGATCAGCTTGTTGTACAGCTCGGCGGCCGAAACCGCCTCTTCGTAGCCGGTCAGGCCGAGCGCCAGGCCTTCCTTCAGTGTCTTCACGGCCTTGGCAGTGTCACCGTCGTCGAAGGCTTTCTGGGCCACGGCCACCTGCTTGCGCAGGGCCTTGCGCTGGGCGCGGAAATGGCCGGCCACTTCGCGCAGCTTCTCGGACAGGCAGGCATCTTTGCCCGTGAAGAAAGGGTTGCCGAACTTGTCGGCCACGATGAAGGTGTCTTCTTCCGTGACACCGTAAGCGGCCCACAGGTCAGCGGCCTCAAGGCGCGGCGCGGGCAGGATGCTCGCGGCCGGGGCCTTGGCCTGCTCGGGCTTTTCGACGCGGATGCAGACGACATTCTTGGCGGTCAGCTGGTCGTGGAAGTCAGCCTTGCTGAACAGCTCGTCGTCGTCCTTGCGGGCGCCGAAGTAGAGAATGATGAGTTGGGACTTTTCGGCCGCCTGGGCGAAAAGTTCGTCCTTGGGGGCCTGCCATTCGAGGCGGGCAGCCTGCCCGCGTTCCTTCTGGCCTCACGTCTGCGCCGAACCGGCGCCACCGGAACTTCAGGAACCTCAACCGTAGGCAGTGCGCGGCAGGAAGCCCTGCGCGCCAACGGCGGCGACCAAGGTCAGCACGCCGCAGATCAGCTTCAGTTTCATCACAAGTCCTTTTCGCACCGGCTCGAATGCTAGCAACAATCCAACGGAAAAGCAGCCGCGCAGGTTCAAACTGTCGCGCCATGACCATGTCATGGCGCCCGCCACGGCAGGGCCGTGGCGCTACTCGGAACGGACCAGCTTGTCGGCGAGCACCCACTCTATGGTGCCGTCTTTGAAAAACTCCTTCTTCCAGATCGGCACGTCGGTCTTTACCCGGTCCATGATCTCCTGCGCGGCCTTGAAGGCTGCCGCCCGGTGCGGGCTGCCGATCACCACCGCTATGCTGGCGTCGCCGATTTCGTGACGGCCGAAACGGTGCACCACCAGCACCCGCTGCAGGCCGTGTTTGGCGGCCATTTCATCGGCGATCTTCTGCAGTTCCTTAAGCGCCATGGGCTCATAGGCCTCGTAGTCGATGCGCAGCACTTCGCGGCCCTGGTGGTGGTTGCGCACCACGCCAAGAAACAGCACCTGGGCGCCGTCTTCCGGGTGCGCCAGCTCGCGCAGCAGGGCGTTGGTGTCGATGGGTTCGGTTGTGAGGCGGGCCTGGATCATTGGTTCAATTCAAAATCCAAAATGCAAAATTCAAAATGGCTGCCGCTTCTGGGCGCCCCATTTTTTCATTTTTCACTTTGCACTGCCTTCCTTTGGCTTGTCGCTGCTGCTCAGCATGGCGCGGATGAGCTGGAAGCCCTTCTTGGCAAACCAGCGGCCGCCCTTGCCGGTGGCCTTGGCAACCTTGTAGGCGAGCTTGCCGGCCTCGAAGGTCTCCTTGGCCTTGTCTTTCAACTCATCGACTTTGCTGGGTTCGGCCTGCTTCCCCGTCGCTTGCGCTCCGGGTTCTTGTTCTTTGCCTGCCACTGTTGCCTCCGTGTCGATGACTTTTTCGCCCTCTTCCTGATCTTCGTGGGACTTCGGCATGAACTCGGGCGGGGGGCCCACCACCTCGGCCGCCTTCTCAGCGCCCAGGCGCGCCACGCGGCGTTTCTCGGCGTGGCCGTAGTAGAGGCCGAGCACCGCCATCACCAGGAACACCACGTTGTAGGTGATGATCATGCTGGTCTGGCTGCGCGTGGGCGACGGGCCCTGCAGCGCCTTGATCAGCGGCGAAATCGTCATCAGGATCACGCTGATGCCGGCCAGCACCAGCCAGAATCCGTGGCTGATCGCGACGGCCCTCACCGTGCCCGCGCCGTAGCCATACTTTTTCGCCAGCCAGCCGCGTACAGCGCGCGCGCCGTCGGCCGGCCAGCCGGGGGTCAGGTTGCCCAGCGCAATCAGGAAATTCAGGATGCTGAGCCACGACATGAAGCCCACCAGGCTTGCCATGGCGGCCTGGGTCAGCAGCGGCGGGGCGGAGCGGTCCACGATGTGCGCGATCACGAAGGGCGCGGTGGCCACTGCTATCAGCAGGTTGACCATGGGCCCGGCCAGCGCGATCCAGAACTCGTCGCGCGGCTTGACCTTGCCCGACTTGAAGAATGTCAGGCCCACGAACGACAGCAGAATCATGCGCGGCTCGTGCCCGCGCAGCTTGCACATCAGGGCGTGGCCGACCTCATGCAGGAACATGCACATCACCAGAGCGATCAGCAGCACCAGGTGCGCAACCGCGGTCCAGACTTCGCCGGCCGGCGCGTTGCGCACGGTGGCGTTGTTGAGGCTGGTGAAAAACAGCAGGCCGATCAGCACCACCAGGATCAGGTCCAGGCGCAACTCGACGCCGGCCCAGCGCCCCAGGTAGATGGTTGGTCTCCAACGCATGGGGTTACTCTAACGATGATTGCGGGATTTGGCCTTCCGATTTCCGCTTCGGTGTCCCGAGTTCCTGGGACCGGTCACGTGTCCCGGGTTCCGTGTCCCGTGTCAAAACAAAGGCCGCCTCGCGGCGGCTGTAAGTTGACACGGTACTCGGGACACGGGACTCGGCACTCGGGACTTTACTCCGACTCCCGTTCCTTCTACTCGTCCTTGATGGTCTTGAGGCCCATGCGCTTGCGCCAGGCCTCCTTGCGGGCCTCCTCGCGTTCACGCTGACGCTTTTCCCAGGCCGGCTCGTACTTGTCGCCGATCTTGGAGTCTTCATCGAGGTAGCGCACGCCAAGCTGGCGCTCAGAGATGTCCACGCTGAGCTGCTGGTTGTTGTCCAGGGTGTTGATAGCGTCCGGCTTTGCCTTGTTCACCCAGCTGCTGTCGTAGGTGGTCTGGTGCTCGGTGCCCGCCTGCTGGGGCGGGCCAAGGCGCGCCACGCCGGGGCCGGACATGTTGCAGCCGGCGGCCAGGGCCGAGAAAGCGATCAGCAGGGCAAGATTGCGCAAAACACACCCGGTACGGGGCTCACGAGGGGACACTCAGGGTATGCCCGCCGAGGCTGGCCGTCAACGCGGTTTTCCCGACGCATACTGGAAACGGAAGGCCCAGACCCCTATATTCGTCGTGTTACCCCGGTCTTCACCCCGGAATCGAATGGGTTCCATGAACAAGCTGTTGGTTTTTGCCGTCGCCGGCGCCGTGACCCTGCTGGCCGGATGCAGCGGCCCGCCCGATCCTGAATCCGAGTTAATGCCCAACCCGCTTCAAGGCGGCGAGCCGGCGCCCGAAACGCCGATGGACGAGCGCATCGTCGATCTGCTGCAGGAATCCAAGCAGCAGTATGACGACGGGCACTACGAAACCTCGTTCCGCCTTGCCGAACAGGTAGACAGGTTGATCCTCGAGAACCAGTTCCCCGAGGAAGACCACGCCATGGCCCTGACCATCCAGGGCTACTGCCTGCTGCAGCTGGGGCACATCGACGACTACTTCGTCGACACCTTCGGCATCCAGAAAGGCGCGGTCAGCAAGTTCAAACTGGCCCTCGATGTGCGCGGCGATGACTTCCGCGCGCAGCTGGGCATCGCTCTGGCCCAGTTCCGTCGCCACGGCGACAGCGTGCTGAAGGCCGAGGCCCTGGGCAGCGGCGTGGTGCAGCTGGAGGCAATCCGCGAAGATTTCAAGCGCGGGCTGGCCGCGGCCGACACCGACGAAGGCAAGGCACGCCTGCGTGAAGCCAGCCGCAAGCTGGCTGTTTTCAAAAGCAACCGTGACAAGCTGCAGGCCCTGGGCTACATCTTCCGCGACCCGCGCACTGTGCCGCTGCGCCAGGACGGAACCAGCGCCGAGGCAAAGTGGCTCGGCTCGCTTTCCGAAAAAGACAGCATCGCGGCCGTCAACGACATGGGCTGGATCCTGGAAGACGCGCTGGAAGGCACTGCCATGTCCAGCAAGGACCGGCAGGTCTTCAACGACAGCGCGCTGGCGCTTGCCGACAGCTGGCGCGCCGTGCGCAAATACTGGCGCCTCCAGGCGCTGAAGGACCTGCAGGCCGCCCGCGACGGCTTCCTGAAGGTGCGCAAGCTGGACGAGCAGATCGCCGCCGACACCGGCCGCATGGCGTATTTCTGGGTGGACCGCGACCTTACCTTTGTGTTCCAGTCCCTGGGCGCTTTCTTCCTGGACAGCGGGCTTGAGGCCGCGCGCTTGAAGGCGATTGCCGAGGGCGTAACGGAAGACCGCCTGGAGGCTCGCGCCAAAGAGATTTACCTGGACAAGAACTTCGTTTCCGACGACAAGACCGAGTCCAAACGCAACTACGAAGCCGCACTCAGCTACACCGAGAGCTTCGTTCGCAAGCACAAGCAGTTCGAGTTGCTGCGCCGCCAGAAGGTAGACGAAGCGCAGCTGGGCGACGAGAACACCAACCCATTCATGGTTGACCTGGTGAAGCGCTACCGCTCAACGATGGATGAACTGATCCAGAGTGAGCGCGCCCTTCGCGCCCAGATGATCCTGGAGGCCGCGGCTCTGTGCATCGACCCGCTGTTTCAGGTGGGCGACATCCGCAAGGCCAACGCCTGGGCCAATGAGCTGAAGTCGCTGGATACAGACGATCCCATCCATCACTTCGTGCGCGCCACCGCCTACTTCCAGGCTGCCGAGTACGACAGCGCACTCAGCGAGTACAAGGCCTTCATGACCGGAAGCTCGATCAGCGAGCACGCCAACCGTCGTTCGCTGGCACGCCAGCGCATCGCGCAGTGCGAGCAGCACCTGAGCCGCAAGGCCGGCGCCGGTGAAGACGACGGGCGCTGAAGCCGGTTGCGTTTGACCCCCACCCGCCCGCTGGTATTGTCGCGTCCATGAACAAGGTGGTGATGGCATACTCGGGCGGCGTGGACACAACCGCCGCCCTGCACTGGCTGAAGCGCGTGCGCGGCATGAAGGTGGTCGCGCTGGCGCTGAACATCGGCCAGGGCGGCGACTTCGACGAAGTGGCCGAGCGCGCCATCGACGCCGGCGCCGACTCCGTCCACGCCATCGACCGCCGCCGCACGTTCGTCAAGCAGTACTGCTTCAAGGCGCTGAAGGCCGGCGCGCGCTACGAGAACGCCTACTACCTGTCTGCCGCGCTGTCACGCCCGCTGATCGCCACGGAGCTGGTGGCGCTGGCGCGCGACGAGGGCGCCAAGTTCGTCGCCCACGGAGCGCCGCCCAAGGGCAACGACCAGTTCCGCTTCGAGTGCGCCGTGGCGGCGCTGGACCCGAACATCCAGATGATCGCGCCCATGCGCGAATGGGAGCTGCACACCCGCACCCAGGTGATCGACTACCTGAAACAGAACCGCCTGCCGATCGCCGCGAGCTCAAACCGCGAATACTCCAGCGACCGCAACATCTGGGGCGTGCGCAGCAGCGCCGGCGAGCTGGAAGACCCGAACCAGCCCGCGCCGGAGCACATCTTCCAGATCACCAGCCCCGTCGAGAAAGCACCGGACCAGCCCGAGGAAGTCGAGATCAAATTCCACCAGGGTGAGCCCGTGGCGCTGAACGGCAAGAAGTTCCAGGCCGTGGAGCTGGTGGAAGAACTTGAACGCATCGCCGGGCGCCACGGCATAGGCCGCGTGGACACCGTGGAGGACCGCATCCTCGGCTTCAAGAGCCGTGAGGTTTATGAAGCCCCGGCCGCGCACCTGCTGCACATCGCGCACGACGAGCTGGAGAAGCTGACGCTGGACGCGGAGTTCATGGAGTTCAAGCCGCTGCTGGCCGCCCGCTACGCCAGGCTGGTGTACGACAGCCAGTGGTTCACCAAGCTGCGCGAAAGCCTGGATGCGCTGTTCCGGGAAAGCCAGGAGTACGTGACGGGCACCGTGAAGCTGAAACTGTTCAAGGGCGGCGTGCACGTGATGGGCCGCCACAGCGAGTTCAGCATCTACGACCGCGAAGCTTCGCGCCGCCACCAGCAGGGCGGCATCCCCGCCGCCAGCGTGGCCGGCTACCTAGAGCTGCGCCGCCTGAACCAGATGACCCACGCCTTCAAGCAGCGCCCGAAGTTCTGAAAACAGGACGCGCCGCTGCGAGGTGCAATCCAAGATGCCATCGACGGTCATTGCGAATACAGGAACTGGCATCTGCACGCGCAGAACGTGCGAACCAATCACGTGCACATCGTCGTGGCGGCAGCCGATGACCCTGAGAAGATGATGGTGCAGTTCAAGGCCTATGCGACGCGAGAAATGCGTAGGCGCGATTTGATCGCCGCACGCAAAAAGGTCTGGACGGAAGGCGGCAGCAAACGCTGGCTGTTCACGGACGAATCGGTCTCTCAGGCCTGCATTTATGTGCTTTACGGGCAGGGCGTGGATCTGCCGATGATTTGATCGCCTGGGGTGCGGCGGGCCGCGCGCTGGCGCTTGCGGCTCCTGTTCTCAGCCAATCAGCCCGCCGGTGGCGAGCGCTCGGAACAGCTCCGGGCCGATTTCCTGTTCGCTGCTTAGCTCAAGCAACACCACGCCGCTGGTGCGGCAGAACTCGGACCAGTCGGCCCGGTAGCCCTCCAGCATCTCCAGGTAGCGCCGCAGTGTGGGCCTGTCCAGGCTGAGCGACGCCTCGGTGCCCGTCTCGGCGTCGATGAAAGTAAACTCGCCGCGCACCGTTGGGTCCGTTTCTTCGGGAGCCAGCACCATCAACAGGTACACTTCCGTGCCCGCGGCCCGGCAGGCTCGCAGCGCCGGGCGGATCTCCTCCATGTCGTAGCCGTCCGTCAGCACCACCAGCGACTTGCGCCGCGGCCCCGCCAGCGCGCTGCGGCGGATCGCCTCGCCCCTGGTGCTGCGCCCGTCCGGCACGATCTCATCCAGCACCCGCAGCACGCGGCCGATGTCGTTGCGGCCGGAAAGCTTCACGGGCTCCAGCGGCTTTTCGTTGGCGAAGCGCCACAAGGCGGGCGTGGCGTGCAGCAGCGCGATCTGCGTAAGGCAGCAGCCGACACGCGCGGCCGTGAGGTATTTGCTGGGCTGTCCGAAATCCATGCTGGCGCTGGTGTCGATGATGATTTCAAGCGGCAGTGTTTCCTCGGCGGCGTAGAGGCGGATCAGCATGGTGTCGAGGCGGGCCAGCGCGTGCCAGTCCAGGCGGCGCAGGTCGTCGCCGTGGACGTACTGGCGGTGGTCGGCGTACTCGGCGCTGCTGCCCTTGCGGCGCGAGCGGCGCTCGCCCCGGATGCCCGACGAAGTCAGCGTGCGCACGGCGAGCTCGAAGCGCGTAAGCGATTCGAGCAGCTTGCCATCGAAGACGTCGGAGACCTTTTCAGCCACCCAGGCCTCCCCGCACATCGAACAGCGAATTACCAATTACCAATAACCAATTACCAATTGGCTGCGACCGCGCGCGCATTGGTAATTGGTAATTGGTAATTGGTAATTTGCTGTTCATTGCGAAACCGCTTCCAGCTTGAGTCGCAACTGGCCGCAGGCGGCCTGCACTTTTCGGCCGCGCCTGCGCCGCACGTGCACGTTCACACCGGCCCTCTGCAGTTCTTGCGTAAAAGCCTCGACTGCTTCCGTAGCCGGTGTCTGCAGGCCCGAGCCTTCCACCGGGTTCATGGGGATCAGGTTGACGTTGGCCTTGGGGAAGCCGGCCAGCAGCGCCGCCAGCTTTCGCGCTGTCTCAAGGTCGTCGTTCTTGCCCCCCACCAGCGTGTACTCGAAGGTGACTTCGCGGCGGGTCTTCTCGAAGTAGTACTTCGCGGCGTCCAGGATTTCGGCCAGGCCGGCGTTGGTCGGGATCAGCGCGCTGCGCGAGTCGTCGTCCACGCCGTGCAGACTGATCGCCAGGTTGAACTGAAAGCCCTGCTCGGCCAGCTCGCGGATGCGCTTGGGCAGACCGACGGTGCTGACCGTGACGCGCCGCGCACCGAAGTTGAAGGCCCAGTCGGCGTTCAAAATGGTCAGCGCTTTCAGCAGGTTGTCGAAGTTGTGCAGCGGCTCGCCCATCCCCATCACCACCACGTTGGTGAGCCAGTCCGGCTTCATCACCTCGTTCAGGTGATAGAACTCTTCGAGAATCTCACCGGCCGTCAGGTGGCGCTTCAGGCCCAGTTGCCCCGAGGCGCAGAAGCGACAGCCCATGGCGCATCCGGCCTGGGTGGAGATGCAGGCGGTGATGCGCTCGTCCTCGCGCATCAGCACGGCCTCGATGACCAGGCCGTCGTGCAGGCGGATGCCCAGCTTGGTGGTGCCCTCGCCGCTGTCTTCGCGGGCAATCACGCGTGAGGTCAGCAGGCTGTAATGCTCGGCCAGCTTCGCGCGCAGCTGCTTCGACAAATTGGTCATGGCGTCGAAGTTCAGCTCGCGCTTGCCGTACAACCACTGGGCAAGCTGATTGGCCTGGAACGGCTTACCGCCGCTGGCCGTGACGGCCTCGCGCAGCTCATCCAGGTTCATGCCGATCAGCGACTGCTTCATGGGCGGCATGGTAGCAGCACGGGCACGGCTGCGGCAGGCACGGCTAGGCGGGCGTCAGCAGCGTGAACGCCACGGTGCCGTAAACACGGGCGTCCTGCACCTGCAGCTTGCCCACCTGCTGCGGGATGGCCAGCTCCGCGGGGTGGCCGATGGCGATGGTGGTTTTCGCGTCCAGCAGCGGGGAATCCGGCAGGCCTTGCAGCCAGGGCCAGAAGGGTCCGCGCGGGTCCTCGATCATGGCGTGCGGCGGGTCCAGCAGCACGATGCCGGCAGGCGTGTGCGGCAGCTTCGGGCTGCCGGGTTTTACCAGGTCGAAGATGCTGCCGCGAAGCAGCCTGCTGCGCTGGCGCAGGCCCAGCGCGTCGAGGTTGGCCTGCACCACGCGCGCGTGGGCGCCGTCCTTCTCGACGAACACGCAGTAGTCGGCGCCCTGGGAAAGCGCCTCGATGCCCAGCAGGCCCGAGCCGGCAAAGCAGTCCCAGACAATGGCGCCCTTCAGCCGCTCGCGCAGCAGGTTGAACAGCGCCATGCGCGTGCGGTTCAGCATCGGGCGAACGCCGCCGGTCTGCGGGCACTCGATCACGCGGCCGCGCAACGCGCCGCTGCTGATGCGGATTTCGCCGCCGGGTGCGTCAGGGTCGCGCTTGGGTGTGTGTCGGGGCATGGGTGTTCTTGAGTACAGGGAGCAGAGTACCGAGTACAGCGCTGTGAGGGTGCGACCTGGTGTTCTCAGGGCCAGGATCGCAGCCGGAGCAGGTCGCCGTTCTGCACGCTGTACCGTGTACTCTGTACTGCTACTTACGGCCCCCTCGGCCGTTTGGGGAACTCGTCTTCGTCCAGGTCCTCGGCCGTGAGGCTGAAGGGCTGCACGTCCGGTTTGTTGAGCGTACCGGTCACAAACAGCGGGAAGAGGATCTGCTTCAGCAGGTCCAGCACGTCCTGCACCAGCGGCAGCGCAATCGGCGAACGCGGCGCCAGGGTGAAGAACAGTTTCATGCGCATCAGCGAGGTGCCGTACATGATGTAGTTCTCTTCGTCGCCGCCGAAAGTCTCCACGCGCGCGGCATCGGACACGAAGTCCATCTCGCGGATCGTGATGCGGTCCTGCCCCAGCCAGAAGAACACGTGGCCTTCGTCGAAATTCGCCTCGCTGCCGGTCACCGCCGCGATCTGGCTGAACAGCGGCACTTCCAGCAGCTTGGCGGTGTTGCGGGCCGGGTCCTCTGAGTTGCGGTCGAAGGGCTGCACGTCGACACGGCCGCGGCCGATCTGGCCGAAGCGGTCAGGCTGCGAATAGAACTTCATCTCGGCATCCAGCGCGCCCACCAGCTCGCCGGCCGTGGGGAATGCCATGGTGCCCAGCTGGCCGAGGTCCGCGGCGCGGATCTCGATTTCGCCGGAGTAGTCCTCGCCGTTGATGCCGAAGCGGCCCTCCAGCCAGCCGTCGTAGAACCGCCCGCGCAGGTTGGGGAACTCGACGCGCTCATCGAAGTACTGCACGGCTGTAGTCACGTCGTTGAAGCGGGCATCCTTGAAGAACACCTCCTTCACGAACACGGTGCCGTTCTGCCGGCTGGTTTCTCCCTCGAAGACGCCCTCCATGTCGAAGCGCGCGGTCATGTCGTCGAAGTGCAGGCCCAGCTCGATGTCGGTCTGGTAGATATCGAGCGAAAGCTGGTAGCGCATGTAGTCGTCAAGGCCCGAAAGCTGCAGGTCAATGTCGAAGCTGCCCTGCGGGTTCAGCTTGGCCATGACCGTGCGCAACCCGCCCGGCAGCGCGCGGCGCAGGGCCTGGCTCTGGAACGAAAGCTCGCGCGCGCTGGCGCTGATCGCCCAGCCATCCACTTCGCTGTAGCTGGCGCTGTGCACGGTGACCCAGCCGCCTTCGGCGCGGCCTTCCACGCGGCGCAGGCTGACGTCGGTGCGGTCCACCAGCACCGAGCCGTACAGGCCGTCAATCAGGAACGGGAAGTTTTCGAACTTCACGCTGCTGCCTTCCAGCATGATCTCAAACTGCCAGTCCATTTCGCCGAACGCGTCGGTGATCAGCCGGCCGGAAGTGCCCACGGTGCCGCCCAGGTTCAGCTTCTCGGTAAACGCCACCAGCGCGGGTTTCTCCTGCGAGCCGGGCTCCTGCAGCATCCGTGTAAAAGCCGTCAGCATGGCCGAGTCCACGGGCACGCGGGTGGCCTCGATGCGCAGGTCCATGATCGGCAGCGGGGCCTCTTCGCCCTCGGGCGTCTCCGCCAGTGAAACCAGCACCTGGCCGTTGATGGTGATGCGGCTGGGGTCGGTCTGGCCCGGAAGCTCGCTGCCGCGCCCGCTGAAGTCGCGAACCACGATGTCGGCCCATTGCTCTGTCACGCTGGCAAACAAGCGCCCGGTCACGTTGCTGAGGGTGTACGGGAAGCGATCAAACGACATGCTGCCGCTGCGGTCGCCGGCGCCCGCGACAAAGGTGACGTCAACCTCGGTAAAGTCCGGCTCCGATTCACTGCGCCGGCCGCTCACCTCAAAACGCACGTAGCCGTGCGGATTGAAGCGCTTCAACACGGCCGACAATTCACGCGGCAGCACGTCGGTGAAGTCCGGCCTCAACTGGAAGTCGTCCGACTCAACGGCGAAGGCAGGCACGTCGCCGCCGCGGTAGTCGAGGCTGAGGCTGACCGGGCTTCCCAGCAGCTTGCCGCGCAGATTGCTGAGCTGGACGCGGTCCTGGCTGCCGTCGATGCGCACGGTGCCCGCGATCTCGCGGAAGCGCGCGGGCTGGTCGGCCGTGGGAAACTGGTACTGCGCGACGATGTCCTTGGCCGTGAGCGTGAAGTCGTACAGGATGTCCTTGTCGGCCGTGGGCTCCACCACGACGCTGGCGCGCTGGATGTCCACCTTGCCGGCGGGCGCGAACTGGTCCACGACCTCGCGGATGTTTTCGGGCATGCGAGACTTCACGTCGCCGTTGAAATCAAGGCCCTCGCTCTGGAACTCGAGGCGCAGCTTGGCCTGCTCGCCGGGGTTTCGCGCCTCTTCATAGATGGCATAGACCCACAGCCGTTCGCCGACCGATTTCAGGGTGCCGGTCAGCCCGCGCTTGTCGTAGGCCTGGATGCCGCCCGCCGGGTCCAGCCCCAGCATGTTCATTTCTTCGGCGGTGTAACCGCGCACGATGTAGCGGGCTGGCTGGTTGGGCGCCGTGATGCCCTCGACCACGCCATAGGCGTTGTGCAGCGGAATGGGGAAAGCGGCGCCCCGCTGCTCGGGCAGGCCAACGTAGGCTGCGGTTGCGTCGTGGATGAACACCTTCCAGTTCAGGTCCTGGGCGAGGCGCGACTTGCCGGTTACCGGGTCGCGCCCCTTCATTTCCTGGTCCAGGCGCAGCTGGAAGTCGGCCAGGCCCATGGGCGTGAAGGCGCGGCAGATAAACGGCAGCACCTGGTCGATGTCCGGGTACAGCGTGCCGCCCTTCCACGGAGGCGGGCCTTGCCACTCGGGGTAGCCGGGGGCGTCGGGGCCGGTGCCGGTCGCGATCCAGGCCCGCAACAGCTGCTCCCACTCTTCTTCGGTGTAGGGCTCGCCGGTGTCCCAGTCCTTCAGGTTGTCGGGCTGCAACCGCGCGGGCAGCAGCGCCAGCCTGAACTTTTCATCCACCAGCAGGTTGCGGATGTCCACGTTTACCTGCAGCAGCTCGTTGTTGGTGCCCACGGCATCGACCCGCGCGTTGACGCGCACGTCGGCGCCGTCACGCCGCCCGATGGCGTCCACCGTGATGTTGTTGTTGCGCACCTTGATGTCGGCCGTCACGTCGGAAACCGCAAGCGGAAAACCGATGAAGCAGATCGAGCCCTGCTGGGCCTTGATGTCGGCCGAGAACTGCAGCGGCTTGCCGGGCTCGATCTCCAGGCGCCCGTTCAGCGTGGTGCGGGCGGTGATCTGGAACTGCTCCACGGTGTCGCGCACGTCCTCGGCCAGCACGGCCGCGTAGGCGCGATTGACCTGGATGGGCTTGTCGGGCTCGTTGCGGAACAGCACGTCCACGTGCTGGTCGCGGCGGCTGATGCTGCCGCCGACGCTGAACTGGCCGAACTGCTTTGAGAACAGGCTGCCCTGGATGTCAAAGGTGTCATTCTGCACCGGGCTGGGCAGCAGGCTGAGGCTGTTGAGGTCCATGGCATACCAGTCGCTGCCGGTACCCAGCGACTCCGGGGGCACCAGGATGCCGTCTGCGCGCAGGTTTACGCTGCAGGTCCCCTTGGTGATGATCTCCGGCAAGGAGGGCACCTCGCCGCCGGCCCCTTCGCCGCTCAGGAACAGGTCGGCATCCAGCCAGTCGCCCTTGTGGATGTTGAAGTGCAGCACCAGGCCTTCTTCCAGCCTGACCGAGGTGACGGGCAGGTCGGGCAGGCGCTTGAGGTCGTAGTCAATCTGCACCTTGGGCACGGTCAGGAAGTCGTAGCTGAGCGGCTTGCCGCGCGGGTGTGCCGTGGCGCCGCCTTTGCGCGATACGCGCAGGTTGTAGTAGGTGATGCTGCCGGTCAGCGTGATGCTGGGGCCGGTGAAGGTGGTCTGGGTCTCGTTCCAGGTAACTTCGGCGTTGGCGGCATTGAACACGCGCGCCGCCACCTCGTGCATCAGCCGGTTGCCGCTGGCGCGGTTGGCGGCGGTCTGCAGCGCCACGAACGGCAGCACGAACAGGATCAGGAACAGCAGCAAAACCAGGCGGAAGAAGCCGCGGCGGATAATGCGGCCCAGCGCGGCGCGCACAAACATGCGCGTGCGGGCGATAGCCGAAGTCCCTTTGCTCGATGCCATTGCGTCCAGAGTCCAGACTCAGCGCCCCGGTGTCAACGGGCAGGGTGGCGGGTCAGGGCAAGTACAGAGTACAGAAGTACCAAGTACAGAGTACATGAGTGCGGCCAGGTCGCGCTCCGGCACCGGCGGTTCTGTACTCTGAACTCCGTACCCTGTACGCGGTACAGCTGTTGTCTGTACCCGCACATCCGGGACTGCCTAGAACCTGAAGTTCACACTGCCGCCGAAGTAGAAGCCGTCCACATAGTCGTCGTCGAAGGCCACGTAGTAGTGCGCTTCAAGCTGAAAGAACATCGGGAACAGGTTGTACTTGTCCAGGTTGTAGACGATGCGCGCCGTGCTGATCTGCCCCTGGAACTCGGAGCGGTTGGTCAGGTAACGGTGCTGGTAGATGGTGGTGGTCGTGATCTCGAAGTAGTCGCCGAAAATCGTGAAGGTGGGGCTGTCCACGAACAGGCTGACCGTGCTTTCGATGCGCGAACCTTCGTCGTCCAGGCGCTGGAAGTAGTTCAGCGTGTAGCGCAGGTTGGCGCCCTCGCTCTGCAGCACCGACGTGAAGTACGTCATCATGATGTGCAGCTCGTGGATGCTGTTGGGGAACTTGTCATCCGGGAACTGCTTCAGCGGATTGCGCCCGAAGCCCTGGTCGCGAGCACCCAGGTCGCCATCGCTGCCCGAGAAGTCATACCAGGTGTAACCGACCGAAATCAGCGCGCCCTCGATCTCGAACTTGTAGCGGAAGCGATAGTCGGCCTGCACCGGGCGGTAGCGGTCATTGGACGGGTCCCACATCGCCCACACGCTGGCCTCAAAGCCGTACAAGTTGACGTAGGCGTCGCCGCGGCAGAGCACGTCGGCATCGAACAGCCGGAAGCCGCGCCAGTAGTGATCGCTGATGTAGCCCGCGCTGAAGCCGAGGCTGAACGCGTCCTGGCCCAGCAGGCCGCCCTGGTCCTTGTAGCGGCTGTCGGAGGCGCGCTGCACCAGGTCTTGTAGCTGGCGGATGCGCGGGAACTGCAAAGTGTCTTCAGCCCGTACGGTGCCGCAAAGGAACACAGACGCCAGGACCACTACTGTCGAAAAAAACCACTTGTGCATGAGAACCGATGTCCGAGAGGGGCTGGCCGGGGTCAGCATTTCCACTGTAACGAGTGAAAGGACAGACAGTTAGCGAAAAGATTCTCACAACGCAATGGGGTGCCCGGGGGATGTCGCACCCACCGCTACACTGGGCAGCGTACAAACTCAGGAGATCCTTATGTCTTCAACCACCTCAAGTGTCGTCGTCGAACGAGAGCAAGTCGAAACGGAACAGGCCCTGCGCATACTCAACGAGGCGGCCGGCTTCCTCGGCGAATTTTTCGCCCTGGCCCGCCAGGCTGTGGCGAACACCGACCCCGAGTTGCTGGCCAAGGTGTTAAAGGAAGAGCCTACCGACGTGCCGGCCGATCCCGACGCGCGCAAGCGCCCGCGCGGCAGCACGCACCCGCTGCTGTTGCTGTTCAAGCTGGGGGTGAACGCGGCCAAGGCCCTGCCGCGCATCCTTGCCTGGACCAACCCGGAGCTGGACCCCCGGGGCGGCGGCGACCGCAACCTGAATGCCGCCATGAAATCCACCCAGAGCATGATGGAAGGGTTGGAGAAGTTGATGTCCGGCCTGACAGCGCCGACGGGATAGTGGGCCGAAACAGGCACGGGCCGAATGCTCGTGCTTCGCACTTGCCAACGGAGTTACGCGAAGATGCGAAGGGGGCGAAGTTCGCGAAGAAGCCCCTTCACTTCAAATGCCTCTTGGCGGCATGGCGGCTTGGCGTGAGACCAGCATATGGTTTGCGCGGACAAGAATGTCCGCGCCACTGTTGGTTTGCGGTCGGGTACCAAAACCGTGAAACAGACAGCCAGCTCTTGGTGGCCCTTGGTGGTCCTTCGTGGTTAATAGCAGTTCAGAACCAGAAAGGAGGCCGGACAAATGCACAGAACCCGGGTGTTACCCCGGGCCCTGGCGTGCAGCGTGCGTTCTGTCACGTAGTGATTTTTCAACCCAGCAGGTCCTCGCGCATGCGCTCGAGGGCTTCCTTGAGGCGGTAGATGATGCGGTGGTGGATCTGGCAGACGCGTGACTCGGACAGGTCGAGCACCAGGCCGATCTCCTTCATCGTCAATTCCTCGAGGTAGTACAGGATGACGATCAGCTTTTCCTTGCGGCTCAGTCCGCGGGTGGCGAGCTCGATCAGCTCGCGCTTCTCCAGGTTGCTGGTGGGCGTGGGAACGTCGGCGTCCTCGATGGTGTCAACCTTGCGGACTTCCTTGCCCTCGCCGTCGTACTCGCTGCTGGCGCGATCAAGGCTGACGATGTTCGCCATGTTGATTTCGCGCATCCAGCGGTCGTACTCCTCGAGGCTGATGCCCAGTCTCTGCGCCACGTCGGCCGCTTCGGGCACCTTGCCGGTGTCGGCTTCTACGTCTTTGTAGGCGCGGTCGAGCCGGTGGCTGTGGGTGCGGACCAGTCGGGGGGCGAAGTCCTGGTTGCGCAGATCGTCGAGAATGGCGCCGCTGATGCGCTGCTTGGCGTAGACCTCGAACTTCACGCCGCGCTCAGTGTCGAAGCCGTCGATGGCGTCCATCAGGCCGAAAACGCCGGCCTGGATCAGCTCATCGACTTCGACATGGCTGGGGAGCTTGCCGTGCATGCGCTCGGCCGTGAGGCGGGCCAGCGGCAGGTAGTGCTGGATGAGTTCGGCGCGGGCGTTTCGGTCGTCGTGTTCTTTGAAGCGCTGCCAGAGTGTCTGGACGTCTGGGCGTCCGGCGGCATTAGCGCCAAAGTTGACGTAAGCCTTTGGTAAGTAGGCAGATGCGCGTGAATAACGGACACGCGGAAGGGTGGGTTCCGGGGCGATGGCGGACATTGGCGACTCCAGTTGGGTGGGGTGTATTTTACGAATCATAAAATACACTCGGAGAGCGCTGCCGTCAAACGACTTAGGAAGATTTTCTTGGGGAAATTACTGGGACAGGCGGGACCGGTGGGTCTCGTGGGACACGTGGCTGTTAAATGAACCGGGACAGGCCAGGCCTGTCCCATTGGTCCCACATGTCCCACAAAACCGGCCCTACTCCATCTCCTCCGGCGTCGCTTCCGTGCCTACCAGGCCGCGGATCTCTTCCACGATCGCCCGTCGGATCGCGATGCTGCCGTACTCCTCGAAGCTGCTGTCCTGAGCCGGGTCGAACTCGTTCATCGCCTCGAAGAAGGCCAATGCGCCGGCCTGGCTGAGATCGCCCTCCTCAATGGCCTCGACCAGTATCTTGGCGATGTTGTCCGCGTTGGCGCGCACCATGTCGAAGTAAAACTCGGTAAGGGTGTTGCGCGACTCGACATCACCATTCGCGCGGAACTTGTCCCACAGCTTGCGCAGGTCACGCCCATCATCCGTGTGCGTCGCGCCGCGGATCGTCGGCCCTTCGTCATTCTTCTCTACGTCGCTCACTTGTCGGTTCTTCCTTGTATCCGGCCTTCTTCACGAACAGCCCGGCCGCAGCGCCCGCCAGCATGGCAAGCGCGCCGCCGATCAGCGCCACAGGCACGCTCCAGCCCGCGATCAGCGCCAGCAGCAGGAACGCCGCCCCCGCCCCAGGCGCAAGCCAAGCTGCCAGTCGCCCCCTCATGAAACGAGTAAACCGGTCCCAACCATGCCCCGCAATGGGGAGATGATTGCGGATTACGTCCGGCCCCGATCCCGTTACATTGTCTGCATGGAGCTGCTGCTAATCTACCTGTCGCTGTCGCTCGGCATTTCCTTCCTGTGCAGCCTGCTTGAGGCTTCGCTGCTGTCCGTCTCCAGCGGCTACGTCAACGCCCTGGTCGAGAAGGGCCATGCTGGTGCTATCCGCATGCGGCGCCTGAAGGCCAACCCGGACCGGCCCCTGGCCGCCATCCTCAGCAGCAACACCGTCGCCCACACCGTTGGCGCCGCCGGCGTCGGCGCCCAGGTCGTCGAGATCTGGGGCAGCGCATGGCTGGGCCTGGCCAGCGGCCTGCTTACCATCGCCATCCTGCTGCTCACCGAAATCGTGCCGAAGACCCTGGGCACCCTGCACGCCCAGAAACTGGTGGGTTTCACGGCCGTAACCGTGCAGGGCATGATCATCCTGCTGTTCCCGCTGGTGATCGCCTCGCAGTTGCTGAGCCGTCTGCTGTCGCGCAAGGCCCACGGGCCGGGCGTCACGCGCGAGGAAGTGGCCGCCGTGGCGGACATCGGCAGGGCGGGCGGCAGCCTCACCGAGTCCGAGGCGCGGGCGATCCGCAACCTGCTGGCGCTGCGGCAGGTGCGCGTGGCGGACATCATGACCCCGCGCACGGTAGTGCAGCACGTGCCCGCGGAGCAGACCGTAGGCGAGTTCGCCGAGTCCGAGCGCGAAGCCAACTTCGCGCGCATGCCCGTCAGCCTGCACGGCGACATCGACGACGTGGTGGGCATGATCCACCGCTCCTGGATTCTCGACGCCATCCGCGACGGCGAGCTGGGCAAGACCTTC
This sequence comes from Planctomycetota bacterium, assembly GCA_022071975.1. GTDB lineage: Bacteria > Planctomycetota > UBA8742 > UBA2392 > UBA2392 > JACKID01. The sequence continues at coordinate 12,466 of JAJVIO010000043.1, read as the reverse complement.
GGTTCCATGGCGCGGCACTTGGCCGCGGTTCCCGTGACGGCACCCGCGGCCGAAGCCTTCGAGCGACTGCTGAAGCAGCGTTCGCACATGCTGCTGGTGGTGGACGAATACGGCGGCACGGCGGGCGTGATCACCCTTGAGGACGTGGTGGAGACCATGCTGGGTGTTGAGATCGTGGACGAGACCGACCCTGCGGCCGACATGCGCGAGTTGGCCCGCAAGCTGCAGGAAGAGCGCTTCCAGGACCGGCTGCGCCGCGGCAGCGAACTGCGCGCGCCCAAATGACAAACGCCGGGCTTTTCGCCCGGCGTTCGTGGGCTGGTTGTGCTTACTCGTCGTGGCGCGCGTACATGGCGATGCAATCCTCGCTCATGCCCTGGCGCTTGAGTTCCGCCACCATCATCTGCGCGTCGTACAGGTTGTTGTAGTAGAAGCTGTAGACGCCCATCTTGGGGTCGACGTAGCTGACGAAGTAGCGCGGAAGCTCACGCAGGGTTTCCTCAAGCAGCGCGCGCTTGATGTCGGTGGCGCGGCGCACGGGCCCGCGGCGTTCGTCAAGCCGGCGTTCCATGGTGGATTCGGACATTGGAGCTGTCTCCTGATAGGCGGTCTGCACGGCGGCGCCCTTTGCGCCCGGCCGTGATGTTGTATCGGCCCGTCATCCGGGGTTCTTTAGTCGAAGTTGATGCAACCAAAGCCCGGCCTGCGAAGGCCGGGCGGTTCAAGCTGGATTTGCGACCACAGACTGTGTCGCCCGGGATTGGCATCCCGGGCTTTGGCTACGTGCCCTGATGTCGCACCGCCGGATACGCTTTGACCTTGGCCAGCCCGAAACCAGAATCGGAGCCATGAACGACCAACCCCAAAGCCCCGGCCCGCGCCCCAAGGCGGCCGACGCGAAAGCCCAGCACGCCTGGCTGTGCCGGGCGATCAACTGGCACAACCACCTGTACTACAGCAAGGCCGAGCCCGAAATCAGCGACGCCGACTACGACCGCCTGATGCGCGACCTGGAGGCCCTGGAGGCCGAGCACCCGGAGTTGCAGACGCCTGATTCCCCCACCCGGCAGGTGGGCGCCGGCGTGCGAGACGACCTGGCCAAGGTTGAACACCGGGTGCCGATGCTCAGCATCGAAAACGCAATGAACGAGGAAGAAGCCCGCGCCTGGCTGAAGCGCCTCTCCGACGACATCGGCGACGTCGAGCTGATCTGCGAGCCCAAGTACGACGGGCTGTCCTGCGAGCTGGTGTACGAAGACGGCAAGCTGAAAGTCGCCAGCACCCGCGGCGACGGCAAAATCGGCGAGGACGTCACGCCCAACGTGAAGACCATCAAGAGCGTGCCCGTAAAATTGAAGGGCAAGTTTCCCAATCGCCTCGAAATCCGCGGCGAGGTGTACATCGAGAAAAAAGCCTTCGCCGAGCTGAACGAACGCCTCGAGCAGGAAGGCGCAAAGACTTACGTCAACCCGCGCAACACCGCATCCGGCAGCCTTCGCCAGCTTGACGCGCGCAAGTCGGCCGCGCGGCCGCTCAGCGCCGTGTGGTACCAGGTGGCGAACCCGGAAGACGCCAAGCTGAAAAGCCAGGCGGAAGCGATCGACGCCATGCGCGCCTGGGGTTTTGTGACCAGCAAAGACCTGCTGGAAGGCAGCCCTTTACAGGTCAAGACACTGCACGGCGAGCAGGCGGTGCTGGAGCTTTTCCGCACCTTTCACACCCGGCGACACGGCCTGCCCTTCGAAATCGACGGCATGGTCGTGAAGGTCAACGACTTCGCCCAGCAGGCCGAGCTCGGCGTGCGCAGCAAAAGCCCGCGCTACCTGCTGGCCATGAAGTTCCCACCCGAAGAAAAGGAAACCGTCTGCGAGCGAATCGAAGTCCAGGTCGGGCGCACCGGCGCCATCACGCCCGTGGCCGTGATGACGCCGGTGATGGTGGGCGGCGTCACCGTCACACACGCCAGCCTGCACAACGCCGACGAAATCGAGCGCCTGGGCATTCGGCCGGGCGACACGGTGATGGTGCACCGCGCCGGCGACGTGATTCCGCAGGTGCTGCGGGTGGTGAAATCCGCGGGCGGCAAACCCTTTCACTTCCCGAAAGCCTGCCCCCGCTGCGGCTCCGAGCTCGTGAAGCTGGACGACGAAGTGGTGATCCGCTGCCCCAACCACCTGGGCTGCCCGGCGCAGGTGCTGGGCGCGATCGTGCACTTCACCGCGCGCACGGCCATGAACATCGAGGGCCTGGCCGAAAAGAACGTGCAGCAACTGCTGGAAGCCGGGCTGGTGAAAGACCCGGCCGACCTGTTCGAGCTGCACGGCAAGCGCGAGCAGATGCTCGAGCTCGAGCGCTGGGGCGAAAAGAAAATCGACAACCTGCTGGCCGAGATCGAGAAGGCCAAGTCCCCCACCCTCGCCAGGTTCATCTACGGGCTCGGAATCCGCAATGTGGGCGAGACCGTGGCCGGGCTGATCGCCAACGAAGTCGGCAGCATCGACGGCCTGCTGGCGGCCACGGAAGAGCAACTGAACGAGATCGAGGGCATCGGGCCCATCATCGCGCAGTCGGTGATCACCTTCCTGCACGACGAGCACAACCGCAGGCTGATCGAGCGCCTGCAGAAGCACGTCACGCCGCAGGCGGTGAAGAAGCTGGCCGCGGGCGAAGGCAAGTTCGCTGGCATGACCTTCGTGTTCACGGGGGCGCTCACAAAGTTCACCCGCGACGACGCCGAGCTGATGGTGCGCGAGCGCGGCGGCAAGGCCAGCAGCAGCGTCAGCAAGAACACCAGCTATGTGGTGGCCGGCGAAAAGGCCGGCAGCAAGCTGAAGAAGGCAAGCGAGCTGGGGGTGAAGGTGATCAGCGAAGACGACTTCGCGGCGATGTTGTAGTCGTGTGTTGCGGGCGCCTCGGCCGCAGGCGCAGGCGAGGCGCCTGCGCCACACGCGGGCTGGCAGCCCGCGCCACGTTACTCCTCATCCATGAAGCTGCGGGGCAGGGCGGAGCGCTGGATGTGCCGTGTAGTGCGGGAGGTGACGCTGGCCCTGAGCAGCTGGAAATAGCGGTTGCGCGACTGATCCGGTTTGCGCAGCTCGTCAAAGCAGGCCTCCCGGATCAGCTCTTTGGAAACTCCGTTCTCAAGCGCGCCGTACAGCCGGTCGCCCAGCGCGCGGCCGAGCGCGCGGGTCAGCGCCACGTGCTGGTCGGTCGGCAGTTCGAACAGCGCCCGCGGCGCGCCCGCGTAGCTGCCGGTCTGCAGCACGCGATCCTCGTAGGCGCGGTGTTTCAGGAAGCCGCGGGCCACGTTCACGTCGAGCTGCTGGATGCGCGCCAGCCGGCGCCGGCGGCCGAAGCGCTTCAGCACGTCGTTCCAGTCGTCGGCGTTGCGCGCGTGGCGGCGCGGGTCGATGATCTTGCTGCAGAAGAACGCCAGCGCCTCCACCATGCAGCGGGCATAGAACTCGTCGCGCGATTCCACAACCTCGCTGCTGACGGGACGCAGTTCCGCCAGCACGTAGCGCGCGGCCGCCTCGGCGGCGTTGCTCACCGTGGGGTTGCTGACGTACAGCAGCCGGGCGCGCTCAAAGAACGCGCTCTCCGCCATGGTGAGGTAGTCCTTCAAGGCGGCCATCTCTTCGGCCGTGTAGATGCCGCGCTCGACCAGGTTGCTGAGCAGGTCGAGGTCGGCCGCGGTGTAAAGCTCGTAGTTCTCGGGCTCTTCCAGCTCGACGCCGAGAAAGTGGATGATGGTGCGGATGTACTGGTTTACCTGCTCCAGCAGCGCGGTCTCGGTGTGCAGATCAAGCTCGTCGCCGCCGCTCCAGACCAGTTCCTGGCGCTGCATCTGCCAGTTGGCGTAGCTCTGGAACTTCACGAGCGGCGTTGCGTTCATCACCACGTACACGTCGCGACGCATCTTGATGTAGTCCACCACGTGCTCAAGCTGCTGCTCGACCAGCTTCCAGTACAGTGTCTCCGAGTTCTGGTACACCGTCAGCGCGCGCCGCTTTGCACCGTACTTCGCGAGCCGGGCCTCTACCGCAGCCGGCAAGTGGCTTGATGCCAGGTGCAGGTCGCCGTAGACCACGGCCACCAACCTCTCCGGGTACAGGTGGGTCAGCGCGCAAACCAGGTCTCCGGCGAACTGGTCACGGAAGTGCAGGCCGCGGTCGCGGTCGTCGGCGTTGATGTTGATGCCGAACAGCGGCGCGTTGTAGCGCCGGCTGAACGCGAAGAAGCGCTTGTAGCTGTCCCAGGGAAAGCCCCAGTTTTCGTCCCACTTCAGCCGCCAGCGCAGGGTTTCTTCGTCGATCTCGCCGTCCATGTATTCCTGGGCGTGGTGCTTGTCGGCCGCGTGCAGCATTTCCATGGCAAGCACTATCTTCCGCCCGCGCTCGGCAGCGCCCTGCAACAGGTCAAGCACCGCGGTCTGGGCGCTGCGGAGGGTGTGGTAGTCGCCGAAGTAGCCGATATTCGCGCGCATCAGCCGCTGCAGGATCTCGTCGCGGCTGGAGAGCCGCTCATAGCCTTGCTTGAACTCGCGCTGGTAGTCTTTGTAGTAGCGGTCCAGCGCCGGGTCGCGACGGCCGACTGTGTCGTACAGGGCCTCCTTCAGCTCCTCCACGAGGCGCTTCTGGATGCCGATCAGATCTTCGCGAGCGTTGCCCATGAGTAGCGAGGGTGTTCAGTTGCCGGTTGCCGGGAGACTACCAACGCTGTGCTGAATGCCGCCTGTTGACCACCAGCCACCAATCACCAGCCACCAGCCGCCATTCAGCCCTTCGGGAACAGGTGCTTTTCGACCAGGTCGCAGATCACGTGCCCCACCGTGATGTGGCACTCCTGGATGCGCGGCGTCAGCGTGCTCGGCACGTGCAGCACCAGGTCGCTCACCTCGTCGATGCGGGCCTTCTTTTCGCCGCTGAAGCCGATCGTCAGCGCTCCCAGCTCCTGGGCCGCGGCCAGCGCGTCGCACACGTTGCGGCTGTTGCCGCTGGTGGTCAGGCCGACCACCACGTCGCCGGCCTGCACGCAGGCCTTGACCTCGCGGCTGAAGATGTGCTCGTAGCCGTAGTCGTTGGCAATGGCCGTCAGGCTGGCCACGCCGGCCCCCAGCACGAAGCTGGGCAGCGGCGGGCGGTCATAACCGTACTTGCCCACCAGCTCGCCCACGATGTGGTGGGCGTCCGTGAAGCTGCCGCCGTTGCCGCACCAGTACACGCGGTGGCCGTTGCGGAAGGCGTCCACGATCGCGACCGCGATCTGCGCCATGGCGTCGCCCTGGGTTTCGGCCAGCTTGCGCTTCAGCTCGGCGCTGGCGTTGAGCTGCTGGGCAAACTCATCCCGGATGGAAGTCTTGGCCATTACTTCGTCACCTTTACCCGTCGCTTGCGCTCCGGGCTCCTGTTCCCGCCCTTCGCCTTCTCGATGATCTTGCTGGTGCTCTTGCCCTGCACCAGCGGGGCGAACACCACGCGCCCGCCGTTGGATTCCACGAAGTCGGCGCCCGCCACGCGCTTGCCGGACCAGTCTTCGCCTTTCACCAGCACGTCGGGCTTCACCTTGCGGATCAGCTTCTCTGGCGTGTCGTCCTCGAACACGGTCACGTAGTCCACGTCGCTCAACGCCGCCAGCACGCGGGCGCGCGCCTCGGCCTCGTTCACCGGGCGCGTCGGGCCCTTCAGGCGGCGCACGCTGGCGTCGCTGTTGAGGCCGATCACCACCACGTCGCCCTGTCCGCGGCAGAAGTTCAGGTACGTCACGTGGCCCTGGTGCAGCAGGTCGAAGCAGCCGTTGGTGAACACGATCTGCTCGCCGCGCTTGCGGTGCTCGCCCAGCGCCTCGACCAGTTCGGCGTGCGTCACCACCTTGCCCGCGTGGTCGAAGCCCTCATGGGCGCTGATCACGCTGCGCCGCAGCTCTTCACGCGTGATGGCCACGGCCCCGAAGCGCGCGACCTTCAAGGCCGCCGCGTAGTTGGCCGCCCGCGCCGCGGTGTTGAAGTCGGCCCCGGCCGCCACGCACATCGCGAACGCGGCGATGAAGGTGTCGCCGGCGCCGGTCACGTCGTACACGCTGCGGGCCTGGGCCGGGAAGTGCGCCATCTGGCCGCGCGCGGGGATCACCGCCACGCCCTCGGCGCTGAGCGTGATCACGGCCGCCTTCAGCTTGAGTTGCTTGCACAGCAGGCGCCCGGCTTCCTCGACGCCCTCCATGCTGCTGCAGTCGATGCCGGTGGCGGCTTCGGCTTCGCTGCGGTTGGGGGTCACGGCCGTGGCGCCCTTGTAGCGCGAGTAGTCGCGGCCCTTGGGGTCCACGATCACCGGCACGCCGGCCTTGGCGGCTTGCGCGATCAGCGCCTGGGCGCTGGCGGGTGTGACTACGCCTTTGCCGTAGTCACTGAGCACCAGCGCGCCCACGCCATGAAGCGCCTTGAGCGCGCGGGCGGACACGTCCTGCAGCTCGTCTGCCAGCAGCGCGCCTGAAGATTCGCGGTCCACCCGCAGCATCTGCTGGTTTTGGCTGACCATGCGGGTCTTCAGCACCGTGGGTCGTGAGCGCGTCAGGGCCGCGTCCAGCTCAAGGCCGCGGGCGGCCTGGGCCAGCTTGCGAAAGCGCGAGCCCGGCTCGTCGCGACCGATGGCGCCGACAAGCGTGCTGCGCCCGCCCAGGCTCAGGATGTTGGCGGCCACGTTGGCCGCGCCGCCCAGGCGGTCTTCTTCCTTGCGCACGTGCAGCACTGGGATCGGCGCCTCCGGGCTGATGCGCGAGACGGCGCCGAACACGTAGTGGTCAAGGATCAGGTCGCCCACCACGGCGACTTTGGGCTTGCCGAGCGCGTCAATGATCTCGATCAGGTCTGCGGTGCTCATACCTAAGAATCGGCCTTGCCGGCCAGCTCCAGTGAGTAAATCCCCTGCTTTTCGGGCGCGTCGAACTCGTGGAAGTCGCGCCCGTCAAAGCGCATCAGCTTGAACTCGCCGCCCTTCACTACGCATACCACGGCGCCGTCTTCGCGCCAGTCGCTGGTCACGTACAGGCGGCCGGTACTGCCATCGGCCGCATAGTCCCGGGAGAAGGGTGTATGAACATGACCGCATACAATGACCCTGGCGCCGCGAGACACAAGGCGCTTCACCGGCTCGGGCTGGATGCCGAAGTGCTCGGGGTCTTTGCGCGCGAACTCGCCCTGGCTTTTGCTGCGCATGTACTGGCACAGGCGGTGCGCGCGCTCGGCCGAGAACAGCTCTCCGAGCAGCCCCCAGGGCGTGTTCCGGAACCACAGGCGGAAGCGCTGGTAGACGCGGTCGTTGGTGCAGAACAGGTCACCGTGTTCCAGGTCGCAGGGCGTGCCGCAGAACTCGCCGACGTAGCGGTTGCGATAGGTTTGATAGCCGGCCTTGCGCGCGGTGCCTTTGAACATGTGGTCGCGGTTGCCGCTGACCCAGATCGCACGCCGGGCGGGCTTTGCCAGCCGAGCCATCAACTCGAACACGTGCCGGCCTTGCTCGGACTGCAGGTGCTTGCGCCCGATCCAGTACTCGGCCAGGTCGCCAAGGCAGGCGACCTCGGGCGTGCCTTCGACCCGTTGCACGAAGGCTTCAAACAGCGCGTTGAGCCGCGGCTTGTCTTCGGACAAGTGCAGGTCGGAGAAGATTACGCCATCGAACTCGGGCATGGGCCGAGTTTAGCGACGATTCATGATTTTGGATTTTGGATTTTGGATAGATTCCGCCGGCCTTGCAGATTGGGCCGTGCAAACGAGACTGCAATCATGGCCCGACGCGCGTGCATCATTTCCATCGGCAACGAGGTGGTCCACGGCTTCATCGTGAACACCAACTCGGCCTGGCTGGCTCGTGAACTGTCCGAGCTGGGCTTCGACGTCGCCTACCACCTGGCCGTCAGCGACCGCGAAGACGATCTTGCCTATCGCCTGAAAACCGCACTCAGCGAAGGCCTGCTGGTCATCACCACCGGCGGCATCGGGCCCACCGTGGACGACCGCACCCGCCAGGCCGCCGCGCGGGCCCTGGGCCTCGAGCTCAAGCTCGACCACGACGCGCTTGCTCGACTCCACGAGCGCTACGCCGCCATGGGCCGCAAGTTCCCGGAAGGCAGCGAGCGCCAGTGCATGCGGCCTGACGGGGCCATGTTCATCCCCAACGCCTTCGGCACCGCCAGCTGCTTCCTGCTGCGGCAGGGCGAAGGCGGCATCGCGGTGTTGCCCGGCGTGCCGCGCGAGTTGAAGGGCATCTGGGCCGAGGAGATGCGGGCCGCGATCATCGAGCAGTTCGGCATCGGCCAACGCTACTTCAGCCGCGAGCTGCGCGTGTTCGGCATTCCCGAAAGTGACCTGGACCTGCGCGTGAAGGCCCTGCTGGAAAGCCGCGAGGCCGAGGGCGCGATCCTGGTTGACGACGCCGTGATGCGCCTGCGCTGGCGCCTGCCGGCCGAGGACCAGGCCGAGGCCGACAAGGTGCTGCAGCCGATACTGGACGCGGCAAGGGCCGAGCTTGGCGACCTGGTGTTCGCAGAGGGAGACATCGAGCTGGAGGCTTGCACGGTGAAGCTGCTGGCCGAGAAAGGCCTGAAAGTCGCCTGCGCCGAGAGTTGCACGGGCGGGATGATCGCCCACCTGCTGACCAACGTGCCGGGCAGCAGCGACGTGCTGCTAGAGAGCGCCGTGACCTACAGTGATGCCGCCAAGGTCAAGCGCCTCGGCGTGAAAGAAGCCACGCTGAAGGCCCACGGCGCGGTCAGTCAGCAGACCGCCCTTGAAATGGCCGGCGGCCTGCTTGCGCAATGGCCCGCCGAACAGCGCCCCGACATCGTCGTTGCGGTCACCGGCATCGCCGGACCCAGCGGCGGCAGCGAAGAGAAGCCGGTCGGCACAGTATGGCTCGCGGCCGCCATGGGCGGGCAATGCAAGGCCTGGCACCTGCGGGTACCCGGCGATCGCCAACTGGTGAAGTGGCGCACGGCCAGAACGGCCATCAACACCCTGCGCCTCGCGGCCCTGCACGGCAAGCTGCCGGAGACTATCACCCACTGGGTAGCGCCGCCGACGTAACCCGTTGTTATCCTGCAACCATGCCTATCGCCAAACGAGTTGAGACTGCGACCATCGCCTTCCTGCTGACCGGCATTGACCCGCTCTCGCAGGTGGACGCCGTGCTGGCCATGTGCGCCGCCATCACGGCCGACGGCCATGGCGAGCACTGCCGCCGCCTGTTCGACGCAACGCTGAAGCTGGATCCGCGCCCCGAGCCCGAGCTGATGCGCGAGGCCATCCTGCAGACCCACCTGTTCGCCGGTTACCCGCGCGCACTCAACGCGCTGGCCGCCTTCAAGGACGCCTGCAAGAAGGCCGGCAACCCGTTGAGCGGCGAGATCAAGCTGCGCGACGAGCCGCTGGAAGGCGACGACCCCGCCCTGTTCCGCAAGCGCGGGCGCGAGCTGTTCGACCTGATCTACAAAGACAGGGCCGAGCAGATCGACCGCTTCGCGCGCTCCAACAGCCCCGACCTCGCCGACTGGGCCATCGTGGAAGGCTACGGCCGCGTGCTTTCGCGCCCGCTGCTGGAGCCGCGCCAGCGCAGCCTGTGCATCGTGGCGTCGCTGATACCGCTGGATGTCGCGCCGCAGTTGAAGGGGCACGTGCAGGGGGCGCTGAACACCGGCAGCACGCCGGAGCAACTGTGGAAGCTGCTGGACGTGGTCAGCCGCCTGTTCAACGAGGGCGCCGAAACCCGCGGCGCCAAGCGGACCTTCGAGGAGGTGCTCGGCAAGCAGGTCATGTCCGAGGAAGAGTTCGAAGAAGACCGCAAGTGGCGCGGGTTGTCCTGATACGCCCGTCTCCTATCGGCCCGAAGGGCCCGGCTACCGTAGCCGGGGGCGTCAGCCCCCGGTTTTTCAACGCGCATCCTCGCGCGCCCGAAGGGCCGCCTATTCGGTGTGACGCACGCATTCGGCGGCCCTTCGGGCGCCTGCTCGCGACGAACCAGCATCCGGGCGCTTACGCGCCCGGCTACCTTAGAGGGCCCCTTTCGGGGCCCTGTGTATGCGGACTAAACATTGTGGCGCGCTAGAACCTGGTCAGCTTGGGGCCTTCGTCTGACTTGGCGGCCGTGAAGGGGCGGCTGTTGATGCCCTCGCCCATGATGCGATACAGGCGCATCGGGTCGCACTGGAAGCTCAACGCGCCGGTGGCCACGCGCTCGGACTCAATTGCCTGCCAGCCACCGGCGGTGTGCACCTGCACTTCGTACTCGGCGTCCGGCTGGAACTCGCCCAGGTCGCAGGCTTTCTCGAGCGCGCAGGCAAACGCGCCCTCGCCCGGCTCGGAGCCCGCCGGGTTGGCCAGCTCGATCGCTTTGCCGTCGATCAGCGTCAGCAGCCGGTCGGCGCTGTCGTCGGCCCGTACCAGCAGCAGGAAGTTGCGGCTGCGGCCGACATCCTTGAAAGTCACCGCACGCCCTTCCAGCTTGCTGCGCGCGACCACCCGCCACTCGTCGTGGTTCCAGACGCACAGGGCGGCCTTCTCGCCCTTCACGCCTTCATCCAGCTCGAGGCTGAACTCGGTGACCGGCGTGTTGGCGGCCGTGATGTCCTCCAGCTTGTCCCAGGTCTTGAGGTAGACCTTGACGCCGCGCCCGCCGTCGCCGTGCTTGCCGCCGTCGAGGCTTGGGATCACCGTCCAGGCGTGGTTGCCGTCGGCGTGGCCCCACCAGGGGGTGAAGGCCTGCGCGGCCGGGAAGCCCGCGGCGCGCAGCATGCAGTTCTCGACGTTGCTGCAGTCCTCGCAGCGGCCCTCATGCACGGCGAGCGCGGTCAGCATGCCGAAGTCTTCCCAGGTGGTGTCGCCCTCGTACTGGAAGAAGTCGTAGGCGGCGTCGCGGGCGAGCGCGGCGGCCCTGGCGGCGTCTTCCTCTTTAAGGTCTCGCAACTCAGGCTCAAGCGCCTCGTAGAAGTGGCGGCGCCAGCGCTGCAGGGGCTCGCCGGTTCCGCGCGGCGACAGCACCTGTTGCAGGAAGTTGTGGTCGTCGCACTTGGCGCCCCAGGGGAAGTCGAGGCGCGCCTTGGTGGCGTAGAAGACGTTCTCGTAGAAGCTGCGGGCGTCCATGGTCTGGAGGTCGCTGACGCTGAGGCTGCTGTCTTCGCGGTCGAAGTCCATCACGTCGAGGCGCGAGATCAGCCAGATGCCGGCCCAGCGGTTCTCCAGCGCGTGTTCGGATTCGCCCAGGGCCTGCAGTGCGATGGCCAGCTCGCTGCCGCCGCCCTTGGCCTTGACCAGGTTTTCGCGGGCGCGCTTGAGCGTGTCGGGATCAAGCTGGTGCTTTTCGTCCAGCGCGGTGATGGCGTTTTCCAGCACCCTTGACGGGTCAAGCTTGCGCCGCGCGTCGCGCAGGGCCTCGGCTTCCGGGGCGCTGAAGGCCGCGTCGCCGTACAGGCGACGCAGCACGCGCTCGCGCTCGGGGCTCAGCTTGCGGTCGCTGCGTTTGCGCCCGTCGCGAAACACCACCGAGCGCGTCTCGCCGCCCGGCGTCTTGACCAGCAGGTGCAACTTGCTGGTTGCGAACTTGTCGAGCTGCCCGGCCTCCCACTTGTTGAGCCGGATGTGGGCCAGCATGGCCTCGGGCACGCTGAGCCGCTCGACTGCCTTGTCGATCTGCCCGTCACCGGGGTCGCAGTTACCGAAGTGGCTCTTGGCCAGGTACTCGCGCACCGGCTGGGGCAGCGCGGAGGCTGCGGCCTCGGGCGCATCCTCAGCATGGCTCAGGAACGCCGAAAAGCAGACAGCCACCAGCACTAATCCCCAACGCAACTTCGATGCCATGCATCCCCCACCGCAGATCAGCCGGCCAGTGTATCGACCCATGATCGGCCCTGACAGCCCAAAGAAAAGGCCCCGCAGAAGCGGGGCCTTCCAGTCCTGTTGACCTAGCGACCGCCGGCGGGCTTGGCTGGTACGGTCTGCAGGTACTCCCAGATGGCCTTGATGTCGTCCTCTTTCATGCCTGCGTAGGCTTTCCAGGGCATCATTTCAAGCAGCACGGTGCCATCCGGGCGCACGCCGGTGGTCAGGGCCTTCTTGAAGTCGTCGTAGCTCCATTTCCCGATCCCGGTTTCCGGGTCGGGCGTGATGTTGCGCGACGCGGGCCAGCTCGGGTCGCCGCCCGGGATCTTGCCGCCTGACAGCGTCGCACCGTGGCAGCCCGTGCAGGCGCCGATCATCACCTTGCCCCACTCCTTGGTCGGGCCGCGATCGGCCTTCGGGCGCTCGGCCTTGTGGTCGATCTTGTCGTAGGCGAATACGGGCTCGGAGATGGTCAGCAGCATGCCGATCGGCCCCAGCGAGTGCCCCTGGCTTGGGCGATTGACCGGCGGCTGAGATTTGATGTACGCGACCACCGCCGCAAGGTCTTCATCGGGGAACGAATGGTAATCTTCGCTCGGCATG
>JAJVIO010000032.1:26520-61631 GCA_022071975.1 Planctomycetota bacterium | reverse complement strand
TAAAGCTACGGCGGACAGGGGCGGCATCCGCCTTCGCTAAAGCTACGGCGGACAGGGGCGGCATCCGCCTTCGCTAAAGCTACGGCGGACAGGGGAGGCAGTGGGCCCTAATCCCTAACCCCTAACCCCTAACCCCTAACCCCTGGCCTCTGACCTCTATCCTCTGAATTCACGAAATCGTCGTGTTTGCCGCCCCGGACGCCTGGCTGCTTTCCGTGCCCGTGGCTATGTCCACGGCCGTGGCTGTGAAGCTGGCGGTCAGCAGGCCGGTGCGGGTTGGGTCGGTGCGCACGGTGAGGATAATGGCGTCGGCGTTGCTCAGCGCCGTGAGCGTGATCGGCAGCGCCTGCCCGCCGGTGGAATTCAGCACCAGGCTCTCGAAATACAGGCCCGAGGCGCCCACGCCCTCGAAGAACGAGTCGCCCAGGTGCAGCACCGTGGTCTCGCCGTCGAAGGTGATGGTCAGCGTCGCCTGCTTCACCTTCAGCGTCTGCATCGCCGCGCCGGCGCGCGGGCTGGCGCTGAAATCAAGCCGGATGTCAAAGCTGTCGCCGGCCGTCACCGCGGCCGGCAGGGTGGGTGCTGCCAGCGCATCCAGCACGGCGGTGGGGTCGGGCAGCGCGGGGCCGAGTTGCACGGTGCGGTTGAAACCGATCACGTCGCTGGTGGTGGGCGTGGCGGGCCCGCTGCTCAGTACCGGCGTGAACTTGACCGGGGCGCCGACCTGCAGGTCGGCCGGGATGGCGGTGTCCAGGAACATGAAGCGGTAGTTCAGCTCGGCTACGTCGCCGGGGTTCAGGTTGGCGGTCGGCAGGGTGCCCTCGAAAATCAGCGCGCGATTGGCTGCCGCGCCGCCGAACACATCCGGCACAACCGGGTTGCCCAGCTGGCTGAAGGCGCTGAGCCCGAGGTCGAGCCCCAGGTTGTTGATCGCCGCCGGGCCCGGGTTGGTGACGCGCACGCGCATCTCGTAGACGTCGTCCACGCCGGGTGTCAGGGTTGCCGGGTCGGCGCTGCCGACGTTGTTGCCGTACTCGGCGGCGTGCAGCTCGCCGGCGGCGTCCACGCGCCCCAGCCGCACGCTGACCAGCAAAGGCTCGGTGCGGTCGGTGACGCGGGCGTCGCCGGTCAGCAGGTTCTCGATGTCGCGGGTTGTGGACTGGATGTCCGGCAGGTTCTCCAGGATCAGCCGCACGATGCGGAAATCCGCCCCCGAGGCGACCTGCAGGGCGGTGTGCACGGTGCGGGTGGTGACGGCGAAGTCGGGGATGCGCAGGCGCAGCTCGGTGTCGCTGTTGTACTGGTACTCGCCGTCCACGCCCACCGAGTCGCGGTCCACGATGAACTCGGCCGTGGCGTCGTCGTTGCTGCGGAACACGAAGCGGTCGGTGTTCCGCAGGCCCGCGCCCTTCACGGTCAGTACCAGGTTGCCCGAGTACGGGTAGTTCTGCACGTCGAAGCTGTCGATGCGCGTGGGGCGCAACGCGCCGGTGGCCGTGGACTGCACGTCCAGGATATCCGCGGGCAGCGGGTCGAAAGCGCCGCCGCCGCGGGCGTTACTGAGGAAGCCTTCCTGCAGCGGTGTCAGCGCGTGGGTGCTGAGCCACAGCAGCAGGCTGGATTCACCCGTGGCCTCGCGCCCGACCAGCGCCGGCACCTGGTTCAGCACCGGCTGGGGCGTGCCGAAGTTCTGCCCGTCCAGCGCGCCGTCCTGCGCGTCGTGGAACAGCGCCTCATAGAAATCCAGGGCGTCGTCGGCGGCCGCGGTGGTGTTGGCGAAGTCATTGGCCGCGATCGCGAGCTGCAGGCAGGCGTAGGCGTACGACTGGCAGCGGTCGGCATTCTCGAGATAGAAAACGTCCAGCGGCTCGAACTCGGAGCCGCTGGGGGGTGTGATGCCTTCACTGGAAGGGTCAACGCGGATGCCGAAGTTCGCGGCCGTGGCGGCGTGCACGGCGTTCACCACCTCGCGGTCGAAACGCGACAGGCCGGGGCCGAACTCCTCGGTGGGCAGGCGCATCAGGCTGTGGAAGGCGACGGTGGTGATGGGGTTGATTGCCGCGTAGATTTCGCCGCCGCGCCACTCGTTCAGTACCGCCACCCAGGGCTGGCGCGGGCTGTCCCACACCACGTCGGGCGCGCCCACGGCGCCGAAATCACGGTACAGGGCGGTGGGGCCCGGCCGCGCGACCAGCAGCAAAGGCCGTCCGAGGTGCGCGTCGTCAAGCTCGATGGCGAAGCGCCCGTTGGATGCCGTGGTGCCGGCGCCGATGCGCCCGGCCGTTGAATCCAGGCTTTCGAAGGCCAGCGCGTTGTAGACGTCTACCTGGCAGCCGCCGATGGCGGGCTGTCCCACCATGCCGAGCACGCCGCCGAAGGCGTCATTCTGCACTTCGTCGCAGCCGGGCGTTGCGCCCAGCGCGGCGATCAGCAGACACAGGAACAGGATAGCTCGCTTCAAGCCTTCACCCACATCACGGCCGCGGCCAGCATGCCAAGCGCCAGCGCCAGCACCAGCAGCAGGCCCATGCAGCCTTTTTTCGCGGGGGGATCGGCGTCGGCGGCTTCGCGCCCGGGGATGCGCTTGGCGGATTCGGGGATGCCGCCGGCCGATTCATCCAGGTGCTTCATGCGCTTCATGGCGTCATCGAGCAGCCCGCCGAGGTTGGGGAAGCGCTCGCGCGAGGCGCGCAGCACTTCAAGGGCGCGCAGTGAGTGCGAGTCGCCCAGGAAGGGCGCTACCTCGGCAATCTGGTTTTCCTTCAGCACGCCGGTCTCGACCAGTTCGCTGATGAACTCCGCGCCGCCCTCGTACTTCTGCTCGCGCAGGGCGCTGACCAGCCGCGACATGCTCAGCGCGCCGGACTTGATCCACTCCAGCACCACGTCACGACCCGGGCCGTCAAAATCCACCAGCGCGGTGAGCGCGATATTGACCGCCTCGCGGATGCCCGACGCCGCTCCTTCCTTTAATAGCGCCACGGCGTGGAAGTTACGCAGGGCGGCGGCGCGGTTCATGGCGTCGCGCATGCCCGGCTCGCCTTCTTTCATGCGGGCGCGCAGCTGGGTCAGCTGCTGTTCCAGCTTCTCGTCGGGCACGTGCAGGTTGCGGCCGCAGCCGGCGCAGTCGAACTGCTCAACCTGGGCGCGGTCGATTTCGTACTTCTTGCCGCAGATGCATTCCACGTAGGTCATCGCGGCGGGAGCATAGCCCCATGCGGGGGCGCGGTCAAAACAGTTCAAGCTGCCGCGCGTCGCGGGGCTCGCGGGCGTGGCTGGTGGGAATGTCCTGCGGCTTCAGCTTGCGAGGCTCAAAGCGCTTCAGCTTGTTGCCCACCACGCCGCCGAAGCGCTGCACCAGGCCTTCGAAGTCGTGCACCAGGAACGGGAAACGCTCCGGCTCGATGTGCGGGCGCGCTTCCTCAAGGATGGTGTCCACGGCAGCGTCGAAGTCGCGGCCATGGAACTCGTTGCGCCCGGGGAAGCGCCGCAGGTCGCCGTTGAACTTGGGGCTCACGTGGTACAGCTCGTGCAGCAGGGTGTGCAGGCGCTCGCGTGGCGGCTGGTCAAGGAAGCGCGGCAGGAAGTAGGTGATGTAGTAGAGAATCTCCTGTCCGCGCACGCGGATGCTCGGCCATTGCCAGATGTGTCCGTCGCGCGCCGCGTGCTCGCGCTTGCCGTGTTTGAAGCGCAGGCCGTGGCACTGGGCGTAGACCCCGTAGCGTGAGCGCGTGCGGGCCTGGCTGACGCCGTGCAGGATCTGCCCCGGCTTGATGTGCGAGAGGCGCTCCACCCGCTGCACCAGCAGGTGCACCAGCAGCGCCACGTCGTCGGTCAGGTTGTAAGCACCTCGGGCCATGGGGGCATTGTAGCGACGGCCGCGACATCCGGGCGGGTGGGAGTGGGGTGTGGAAAAGACAGGAAGCAGTACGCAGGAGGCAGGAGGCAGGACGTAGGGTTTAGGTTTTGGGGCTTGGGCTTGGAGTACAGAGTTCAAAGTACAGCGTACAGAAACGGCGAGGTCCAAGAAGACGCGGGACACGGCACTCGGGACTCGGGACTCGGGACTCGGGACTCAAGACCCTGCCTCCTGCCTCCCCTGTCCACCGTAGCTTTAGCGAAGGCGGATGCCTCCTGAAACTACCCCGCCCACACTCCGCCGTGCCATGACACCAGCAGCATGCCCCAGGCTGCTGCGGCCGTGCCCGCCACGCCGGCGAATGCCTGCATCAGGCGGCTGCGCTTGTTGTGCAGCTTGAGCTGGCGGTCCACGCTGGCCTGCAGCAGCAGGCCGAACGAGCAGATCAACAGGTTCAGCGCGCTGGCGTAACCCAGGATGCGCGCCGCGCCGCGCCCGCCGCCAAGCAGGTGCGCCAGCGCGTCGCCGCCGGCCAGCAGCAGGAACAGCACACTGGTCACGAACAGCACCCGCACCGTGCTGCGGAAGTACAGCGCCGCCAGCGGCGGCACGGCCAGCCCCTGTTCGAGGGCCTTTGCTTTGAGCTGGTTGAACGTCGCGCTGAGGGCCACGGCGGCCTGCAGCGCCACGCCGGCAGTGAACGCCGCGGGCAGAAGATAGGCCAGGGCCGGTAACAGGTGTTCCATGGGGGCAGCTTATCGCGAAGGCTTCAACAAGCCATCTCCGGGCTTGCACGTCCGGATAACGCGCTTACAATCTGGCGCATGCAGAGTGTCAGGAAAATCTGCTACTCAGAGAATATAGGCGCCAGGGCGCGTGCGGTACGCAGGCCTGCCCAGGCGCTGATAGTTTCAAGGCCAGTGATGAAGTCTGGTGCATAGCCGGCTCGGCCGGGGGGAATCCACCCCCGGCCGAGTTTTTTGTTCTGGAGCGAGGAATGCTTGACCGATCCGTGCTGGTGCTGAACAAGAGCTGGACGCCCATCGCGATCACAACCGTGAAACGCGGCTTCAGCCTGGTGTTCCAGGATCACGCCCACATCGTGCACCCGGAAACCTACGAGATGCACGACTTCGAAAGCTGGCTGGGCGAGTACGCCCTTCCGGCCGACGAGCCTGTGCCCGAGGGGCAGGCCTGGCTTCGCACCACCACGCTGCTGATCCGCGCGCCGGAGGTGATCGTGCTGGGGCGCTACAACGGCGTGCCGCGGCGCGAGCTGGCGTTCAACCGCCGCAACATTTACCGGCGCGACGCCTTCCAGTGCCAGTACTGCGGCGCGCGCCCCGGCCTGAAACACCTGAGCATCGACCACGTGGTGCCGGTCAGCAAGGGCGGCACCACCAACTGGGAAAACTGCGTGGTGGCCTGTGTGAAGTGCAACACCCGCAAGGGCAACCGCACGCCGGACCAGGCCAACATGCCGCTGAAGACTGAGCCGGCCAAGCCCACCTGGAGCGACGGGGTGGGGCTGGGAGAGCGCGTGCCCGCAAGCTGGGCCAAGTTCGTGCACTAGGCAGACTTTGATTCCGGGTTGGTGTGCCCCGTGGCGGCGGGAATGCCAGCCCGGAGTCATTTAATCCCGCCCGCACGGGCGCGAGCGGGCGGCCCGGCATGTAAAACCCCGCCGGCAGTGCTGCAGGCCATGCCCATGAAACAGCTCGATCACTCTCTTTCCGCGCGTATCCACGGCTGGCGGCTTGGGCCGCTGGACTACCTGCTGGTGGTGCCGGGCATGCTGTTCGGCAGCTACGTGATGCCGCTGACCGTGCTGGCCCTCGGCCTGTGGCTGGGCTGGCGCTTCGGCCTGGTGTGCGTGATGACCGCGCTGACCACCGTGGCGATCACCGGCCCCATGAAACACTGGGTCGGGCGTGAACGCCCGGCGCCCCTTGAGGCCCCGCGCGCCTTCAAGCTGCGCAAGCTGGTCAACAACCCCAGCTTCCCGTCGGGCGACAGCGCCCAGGCCGGCGCGCTGGTCACGCTGCTGGTGGTGCTGGGGCCGCTGCATTGGCCTTACAGCCTGGTGTTCCTGCCGCTTGTGCCTTTGTGCATGCTGGCGCGGGTGTACTACGGGGCGCACTGGATCGGAGACACGATCGCGGGCGTCGCCATCGGGGCCGGGGTGGCCGGGGCGTACGCGTTCTGGTTCGGGCAGTTTGTCGGCAACGGGCTATCCGCGGCGTAAGGGTTTTCTATAAGGCAGTGCTGTTTTTAGAGGCTAGCGGTCAGAGGCCAGAGGTCAGGGAACTACAAGAGGGTCGGCGAATTGCGAGGTGTCGGGGCTGTTCCCTGAACACTGAACTCTGAGCTCTGACCCCCTGATGGAGCAGTGATGAGCGAGCGTACGTTGTTCACTTCGGAATCGGTGGGCGAAGGCCACCCGGACAAGCTTTGCGACCAGATCTCGGACGCGGTGCTGGATGCGCTGCTGGCCGAGGACCCCAAGTCCCGCGTGGCCTGCGAAACCGCCACCACCACCGGCCAGATCGTGGTGATGGGCGAGATCACCACCAAGGCCATCCACGTGCTGTCGAACATCGGCGACATCGCGCGCAAGACCGCCTGCGAGATCGGCTACACCAACGGCGAATACGGCCTGGATGGCAACTCCTGCGGCGTGATGGTCGGCGTGCACGGCCAGTCGCCCGACATCGCCATGGGCGTTGACGAGAAGGGCGACCACGAGCAGGGCGCCGGCGACCAGGGCATGATGTTCGGCTACGCCACCAACGAGACGCCCGAGCTGATGCCCGCGGCGATCGCATGGTCGCACAAGCTGACAGCGGCGCAGGCTGCCGCGCGCCACGGCAAGAAGATCGAGTGGCTGCGCCCGGACTGCAAAAGCCAGGTGACGGTCGAGTACGACGGCGGCAAGCTGAAGCGCATCCACACCGTGGTGCTGTCGACGCAGCACAGCCCCGACGTAACGCTGGCGCAGGTGCGCGAGCAGGTGATCGAGGAGATCATCAAGCCGACGCTGCCTGCCCAGTACCTCGACGACAAGACCATCTACCACGTGAACCCGACCGGGCGCTTCGTGATCGGCGGCCCGCACGGCGACACCGGCCTGACCGGGCGCAAGATCATCGTGGACACCTACGGCGGCATGGGCCGTCACGGCGGCGGCGCCTTCAGCGGCAAAGACCCCACCAAGGGGGACCGCAGCGCGGCGTACATGGCGCGCTACGCGGCGAAGAACGTGGTGAAGGCCGGCCTGGCCGAGCGCTGCGAAATCCAGCTGGCGTACGCGATCGGCGTGGCCGAGCCGGTGAGCATCCACGTTGAGACCTTCGGGACCAACGCGGTCAGCGACCACCGGATCATTGAGCTGCTGCGCGAGCACTTGAGCTTCAAGCCGAAGTCGATCATCCAGACGCTGAACCTGCTGCGCCCGATTTACCGGCAGACGGCCCGCAACGGCCACTTCGGGCACGAGGGGGACAGCTTCCCCTGGGAGAAGACGGACCTTGCGGCAAAGTTGAAGTCCTCGGCGGGGATTTAACGTTACGTTCTGCAAGAAAGTGTATTGCGTGACCTAAGGCAGAACTGTAAATCAACTTACAGCTTGATCGCTTTGGGGGGCAAAATTCATAAAAAGCTGGTAGGCAAGTGCTTTTGTCGCTCTATATTGCCGACCTTTGCGGGCAAGACTTCAAACAGATCGTTCACAGTTAACCAGAAAAGAAAAGATAAGGGGACGAACCCATGACAGAAAATGCACCGGCGCCTGCAGCCGAACAGCGGACTTTGGAACAGATCGGCGTTTCCAAGGAACTCGCTGAAAATGCCAAGCTGATGTGGATCCTTTCCGGCGTGCTCTCCATCTGGGGCCCGATCATCTTCGGGTACGTCGTGAAGAAGGAAGGGCAGCAGGAGAGCGCCTGGTACCAGGACCAGATCAAGAAGTGCTGGATCGTGGCGATCATTTCGTTCGTCGGTTCCTGGTGCGGCATCGGCTGGCTGTTCGGCATCTACCTCGGCTACCTCGGCATGCAGCAGATCGGCGAAGGCAAGGACCCGAAGGTCATGATCGTGTCCAAGGACGGCTTCCAGGGCTAAGCCCAAGTAAGCACGGAAAGGTCTTACTCGACCGGGGACGCGCAAGCGTCCCCGGTTGCATTTTCAGGGGGCAGGTTTCAGGCTGAAACCATGAGCTGCTCCCCGACACCTGAAACCTGAAACCTGATTTGCGCCTCAACGTAGACCTCAGCATCAACGACTACGACCGCAACCTGTTCGCGGAGCGCCGCATCGTGCTCGAGACCCGCGAGGGCGAAGGCCTGCCGCACATCGTGCTCAAGATCCTCGCGCTGGCGATGTTCCATGACCCGGCCTTGCAGGTTGAGCCGAACATGGAGGACGAAGACCGCTACAAGCCCGACCTGCTGCTGCGCGCGGAGGACTACCGCCCCGCGCTGTGGGTGGAGTGCGGCCAGTGTCGCGTGCAGAAGCTGGACAAGGTGACGTTCCGCCATTACGACGCGCGCGTGGTGATGCTGCGCCGCACGGCGCGCGAGGCGCGCGAGATCATGGAGCGTTGCCGCGGCGAAGTGCGGCGCCTGCACGCCATCGAGTTCATCGGCTTCGACAACAACTTTATCGAGAACGTATCGGAGGCCCTGACCGGCAAGAACGACGTGGTAACGGTGATCTCCGGCGACTCGCTGCAACTGGTGATCGGCGGAACAACCTTCTCCACAACGATTCATCGCTTCCGGACGGAGTAGAGGTTAGAGGCCAGAGGTCAGAGGGCAGAGGTCAGAGGTCAGAGGTCAGAGGTCGGAGGTCTGAGGTCAGGGAACCGCGGAGTGTTCAGCTCGTGACAGCCACGGAGCCCCAAGCCCTAACACCTAACACCTATCACCTACAACCTGTCCCCTGTCCCCTGAAACCTGAAACCTTGCCGCTGCCGTCTTGCTACACTGTCTCCATGAGACGCTTCCCCGCCATTCTGCTGGCCCTGCTGCTGCCCGCCCTTACGCTGGCCCAGGACGACAAGCCCACCCTCCCCCGCGTGCCGCGCGGCTTCGATGAAGGGCGCGTCGCCCTGCTGAACGAAACCGCCGAGGGCCTGGTGCCGCCCGGTGCCCTGGTGGAACGGCTGTTCGAGTACGCCGACCTGCACGAGCTGGCGAACCTGCTGCACTTCCACCTGCTCACCGACGAAAAGACCGCCCTCGACGCGCAGCTGAAACTCGAGGGCGCACTGCCCCGCTGCCGCGACGCGACGGCCGTACAGGCGCTGCTTGAGGCAAAGTCGCTCAAACCCTCCGCCGTGGCCAAGGCGCTGGGCGAAGTGCTGGTGGCGCGCAAGTACACGCTCTCGGACGTGGCGGCCTGGCTGTACGCCCGCGGCTACAATTTCCGCGTGCTGCAGCGCGCCCTCAACGGCGAACGCCTGGACGCATTCCGCTTGTGCGCCGCCCTGCGCGCCGCCGACGACACGTCGGCCGCGAAGTTGCTGGTGCCGGGCGTCTGGGAATTCAACCTCAAGGACGCGCGCGAGGAAAAGGGCGGCATCTACGACGGCGCGCAGATGGTGGACTTCCTGCTGGCGCTGGGCTGGGGGCCGGCGGATTTCGCGGCGCTGCTTGGCCTCAACGAGCTGCCGGACGTGCGCCGCCGCATGGTGGAGTGGGGCGATGCGCGGCTGATCTGGCCGATGCTCGAGCAATACGTGTCCGAGGCCGAGTTCATCCGCAAGCTGCAGGCGCGCTTCAAGGCCAAGGATGACCCGCGGGTGCTTGAGGCGGCGTGCCTGCGCGCCTCCACCACCTGGCGCTGGTTCCGCACCGGCGGCGGCGGCATCAAGGGCGTGTTCCAGGGCCCGTGGCCCGACGCCAAGGGCAACCCGGTACCGCCCACGGCCAACGTCAGCCAGATCGGCGAGCTGGACAACGAGCAGTTCATCAACGCGCTCGACAAGCCGATCCTCGAGCACTTCCAGCACAAGGGCGCGGTGCTGACCATCGTGCTGTACGACGATGGCAGCGCCCGCGCGCTGCTTGACCAGGGCGGGCGCGAGCCCGTCAACCACGGCGCGGCAACGCCCTTCGGAAACCGCGAAACCAGCCGGCAGGCCTACGAGGGGCGCGTCAGCGTCACCGGCCGTAACGGCCTGATGTACCTGGTGTACGCCTCGGAGGCGAAGTCTGCGCCGCCGGAGTTCGAGCTGGCGAACGTGAAGCTGGCAGGCGGGGAATCGTTCCTGCTGGCGGATCTCGACGACGGCATCAACCTGACACCGATCGTGCTGCGCCGCGTGAACCCGCTGCAGTAATGCCGCGAGTCCCTACACCATGCGCTGGGCGAGTAGGGACACGCTGCCGCGTGTCCCTACGCCATGCGCTGGGCGAGTAGGGACACGCTGCCGCGTGTCCCTACGCCATGCGCTGGGCGAAAAAGCGGTCGATGCGGGTCCACAGGTCGCGTTCGGCGGCCTCTCGGTACTCGGTGTTGCCTTCCTCGTTGTCGAAGAAGGCATGGCCCACGCCGGGGTAGGTGTACGACTCGTCGTCGGAGGGGCTTTCGGACAGGGCTTTCTCGAGGGCGCGCACGTCCTCGATCGGCACTTCGCTGTCCAGCTCGCCGAACACGGCCAGTATCGGCGCGCGCGCCTTGCGGATCACGTCCAGGGGCTGCCGGATCTTCACGTCATCGGCCACCGGCAGGCGCACGAAGGGGCACACTGCAACCGTGGCGTCGAACTCTTCTTCGCTGGCCAGCAACGCGATGGTGCCCGCCAGCCAGGCGCCCACCACGCCAACTTTCTTGTCGCCGTTCAGCGTGCGCCGCAGCTCGCGGGCGGCTTCTTTGGCGGCGCGCACGCCGTTGACGATGTCCTCCAGCGTCACGTCGTCGATGGTGCGAGGCCGCTTGGATATCTCCGGCACGCTCACGGCAAAGCCGGTGTTTGCGATGCCCTGCGCGCTGTGCAGCACGGCCTTGTCGATCACGAAGCGTTTGGGCAGCAGCACCACGCCGCCCTTGATCGGACCCGTTCGGGGATTCACCAGCATGGAAACCTCGCAAACCCGATAATCGAAGATCACACCGCAATGATCAAGAGCGCAGCAGAAACAGGAGCCGCAGGCGGAGGCGCGCGGCCGCAGACTTTGGCGCAGGGCGCAATGCACAGTTCCCGTCCCGAACCCTGAAACCTAAAACCTGTAACCTGAAACCTGGATCTCCATGTCCATCCACCAAGGCGACTTCATCCAGCTCGCGCCCACCCTGCCCCAGGGCCAGGCTTCGCTGGCGTACATCGACCCGCCCTTCTTCAGCGGGCGCAGGCGCCGCAACCGCGCCCCCGGCCCCAGCTACGACGACCGCTGGCCCGGCGGCCTGGCCGAGTACCTGGCATTCCTGCGCGCGCTTTTGTCGGCCGTGCAGCCGTTGCTGACGCCCCACGGCGTGCTGGCCCTGCACCTTGACTGGCGCGCCGCCCACCACGGACGCCTTGAGCTCGAACGCCTGTTCGGCGCTGACGCGTTCGTCAACGAGATCATCTGGTCGTACCGCACCGGCGGCGGCAGCAAACGCAGCCTGGGGCGCAAGCACGACAGCATCCACGTGTTCGCGGCCGGGCCCGAATACACCTTTCATCAGCTGCGCGAGAAGAGCTATCTGGCGCACCGCTACGGGTTCAAGAACATCGAGATCCATGAGGACGAGCAGGGTCTCTACACCTGGGCGGCCATGCGCGACGTGTGGGAGATCCCGGCCTTGCGCGGCAACCAGAAGGAGTACGCGGGCTACCCCACCCAGAAGCCCCTGGCGCTGCTGAGCCGGCTGATTGAATGCTTCAGCAACCCGGGTGAGCTTGTGCTGGACCCCTGTTGCGGCTCGGGCAGCGCGCTGGTTGCGGCGAAGCGCCTGGGGCGGCGGGTGCTGGGCGTGGACAGCAGCAGCGACGCGGTCGCGCTGGCCATCCGCAGGCTATCGGAATGTGACGCCTGAGTTATACTGCAAACATACAGGCATTTTGCTTGCCCGGTAGTACGCCGGGACACAAGATTCGGTCTGCAAGTCCTGCCGGATGCTTGGCTTAAGCACCCGACGGGCGTGATGAACCCTCAGGGGACCTCGACAACCCATGCCCATCAATCTCCGCTACGGACAACAGGCAGTCGCCCGCGGCTACCTGTCAAAACAGCGCCTGGACCAGATCCTGGCGAAGCAGAAGCAGCTGGCCGCGCAGGGCAAGAAGGTCAGCGTGCGCATGATCCTGGAAAAGGCGAACCTGCTGACGCCCCAGCAGCTCCAGGAAATCGACCGCGACCTCAACATCAAGGTGGTCAAGAAGCACACCAGCAAGGTGCAGAAGCCCGGCGTCCCAAACTCCGGCGGGCGCGCCGGCGCGCAGAATTTTGCCGGCGAGGCCGTGCCGCAGTTCTCGGGCATGAGCGGCGCCGACCCTGACGCCACGGTGTTCAGCCCGCCCCCGCCCGACATGCAGGCAAAGGTGCGCCAGGAGCGCGAACGCGCCAAGCAGGAAGCCAAGCGCAAGCAGGAGCAGGAAGCCGCCGCGTTCTTCGACGACGGCGCCAGCCCCTTCGGCGGTGACCCGTTCGGTGGCGGCGGCGACATGGCGCCCGAGCCGTTCGGCGGCGATATGCAGCCGGAGCCCTTCGGCGGTGAAATGCAGCCGGAACCCTTTGGCGGCGAGATGCAGCCGGAGCCCTTCGGCGAAATGCAGCCTGAGCCTTTTGGCGGCGGCAGCCTCGAGCCCGCCGGCTTCGGCGACGAATCGCCCTTCGGCGAAGACCCGTACGGCGGCGGCTTCGGCAACGAGCCGCAGGAGCTGTCGCGCATGGACTCCAGCCCCAAGCTGGCCAGCCTGGGCGCGGAATTCGACGGCCTGGCATCACCCGACGACGAACAGCTGCCGACCATCGGCGGCTTCGACGACGATTCCATGGGCGGATTCCAGCAGCCCCCGGCGCGCGGCTTCCAGGCCGCGCCGCCGCAGCCCGCATACGGCGGGCCTTCGCTGGCGCCGGCCGGCGACGACTTCAATGACTTCGGCAACGACATCCGCTCGCCCGAAGAGCTGGATGCGGCGCCTACCGGCAGCACTCGCCCCCTGGGCGGCGGCGCCGACATGGACGCCACCATGTTCAGCCCGCCCCCGCCGGGCATCGGTGCCAGCCCGCGCCAGAAGACCGGCGCCATGGACCGCACCGTGTTCAGCCCGCGCCCGCCCGAACTGGGAGGCCGCCTGCCCGCGGAACCCCAGCCCGCCGGCGACGACTGGGGCGAAGCTCCGGGCATGGAGGCCGAGCCCTTCGGCGCCGAGCCGGAACCCTTCGGCATGGAAGCCGAGCCCGAGCCTGAACCCTTCGGCGCGGAAGCGGAGTCCTTCGCCGACGAGCCTTTCGCCGAAGCCCCGGCCGGCGGCGGACTCGACGCCACGCTGTTCAGCCCGCCCCCGCCCAAGATGCCGCAGGGTCGCCGCGACACCGGCAAGCAGCGCGGGCGCCAGGGCGCCGATGACTTCGGCGATGTCGAGCTGCCCAAGGGCAAGGTGATCGACGACGTGCCGACCGCGCCCGCGGCCATGGAAGAAGTGCACCCGCTGCGCCGCGGCGTGGGCACCACTTCAGGGTCCGCATCGGTCAAGCGCCCCACCGAGCCGCCGCGTTACGAGGAAGAGGTGGCCGAGGAGCTGCCCGAGGAAGCCGGTGTGGACGTACCGGACGAAGTTCCTGAGGAACTGCCCGAGGAAGCAGCCCCGCCCGTCGGCAAGGGCAAGGGCAAGCTGCCCGGCAAAGCTCCCGCCATGGCCGGTGCAAGCAAGCGCGAGCTGCCCAAGAAGGAAGTGCCCGCCGCGGAACCCGAGAAAGAGAAGAAGGGCGGCGGCAAGCGCGTGCTGCTGATCTTCACGATCCTGTTGCTGATCTTCGTGGCCGTCCTGACACTGCCGATCGTGCTCTACGACCAGGTTCCGCAGGTGCGTGCCCTGCGCGACCACCCGCAGGCCAAGACCTACTACGACTACGTGGACTACGAGATCTTCAACCGCATCCGCGAGTGGACCGGCCAGCCCACCAAGTCAAAACCCAGCGGCCAGCCGCCGATGGTGATCCCCACCACGCCGCCGGACAACTCGGCGGATACCCCGCCCGCGCCCAACGACGAGGGCGAGCCGGCAGGCAATGCGGAGTAAGCGAAAGTTCAAGGGGCGGAGGCCGCAAGGCCTCCGCCCTTTCCGTTTAACCCGCCCTTCACCTGTGCCCCCTTGCGTGCGCAGGCCGAAACGCAAACATGCTCGCCATGGATGAGTTGCGCGCAAAGTTCGAGGCCGCGGGCCAGGGCCACGTGTTCCGCTGGTGGGACGAGCTGGGCGAACGCGCCCGCCGACGCTTGACGCGTCAACTGGAGGCCGTGGACCTCGAACGCCTGCCCGAGCTGCAGGCTGCCATCGAAGCGCTGAAGTCGCCGGCCGCGCGAAACCTTTCGCCGGCGCCGACATTCGGCCTGGCCGACGAGAACTTCCCATACCTGCTGAACGACGCCGCCCGCGCGCTCGCCCCGCGCGGTGAGAAGCTGCTGCGTGAAGGCCGCGTGGCCGTGCTGCTGGTCGCGGGCGGCCAGGGCACGCGGCTCGGCTTCGACGGCCCCAAGGGCTGCTTTCCCGTCATGCCGCTTTCCGGCATGACGCTGTTTGAAGTCTTCGCCCGCAAGCTGCGCCGCGCCGGGCGCGACTTCGGCCGCGTGCCGCCGCTGTACGTGATGGTGGGCAACCACAACGAGGCCGCCACGCGCAACTTCTGGGAAGACCACGACTGGTTCGGCCTCAAGCCTGAGGACGTGCAGTTCTTCGCCCAGGGCGAGATGCCCGCGCTGGATGAGCACGGCAAGCTGGTGATGGCGGGCAAAGACGAGCTGTTCACCGGCCCCGACGGCCACGGCGGTGTGCTGCGGGCTTTACACGTCAAGGGCATGCTGGCCGACATGCGCCGGCGCGGCATCCGCACCATCAGCTATTTACAGGTGGACAACCTGCAGACGCCGGTGGTTGACCCGGCCTTCATCGGCCTGCACCTCGACGAAGGGGCCGAGGTGTCGCTGAAGGTGGTGCGCAAGCATGAGCCCGGCGAGCGCGTGGGGATTTACTGCCTCGATGACGACGTGCCGGGGATCGTCGAGTACAGCGAGTTCAGCGAGCAGCAGGCCAGCGAGCGCGACGGGCAGGGCCGGCTGAAGTACTGGCAGGGCAGCATCGCCGTGCACCTGTTCGAGGTGGATTTCCTGAGCCGGCTGATCGATCGCGGCACCGACCTGCCCCTGCACGCCGCGCACAAGAAGGTGCCGCACCTGAACGAGCAGGGCGAACCGGTCGAGCCCGCCCAGCCCAACGCCTGGAAGTTCGAGCGCTTCGTGTTCGACACCATCCCCATGGCCGGCAACGTCATGTGCCTGGAGGTGCCCAGGCAAGAGCAGTTCCTGCCGGTCAAGAACGCCGACGGCCCCTACGGCCCCGAAGGCGTGAAACAGAGCTACCAGGACTACTTCGGCAAGGCGGTAGAGCTCGCGCTCGGCAACAAGCCCCCGGCCATAGAGGTAGACCCCCAGGTGGCCGAAAACGCCCGCGACCTGATCGACTGGCTGAAAGAAAACCCGGCCGCCAGAGCCTGGGATTTATCCAAACCGCTGCACATCAAGTAGTGGCACGCGCTGGAAGCGCAATACTGCGGGGTAAGGAAAATTCGGGAAAGACCGCAACGTGATGAATCTATCGGCAGTCAGGCGCGGAGCGCCGCAACAAATGTTAGCCCCCGCCGGTTGTCGCCAAGCGAAGCGCGGCGACAACAAGGCGGGGGTTACCAGCGCCAGAGAATGTGGAGGCGCGGAGCGCCGGCACAACGGCCGCTTGCGGCCGATTGGCTCTCGCGGCATGCGCCGCGAGTGTGTCGGCGCTCCGCGCCTCTGAAACTTCTTTCGCCGAGTACCCCCACCGAACGCCGGAGGCGTTCGGTGGGGGCTTCCACTGGGAAGGCGCTCCGCGCCAAACAACAACAGCGACAGTCGTGCCGCTTGAGCCCGCAGTATTGCGTTGGAAGCGCGTAGCACGACTCATGCGCTGGCCTGCCCGAAGTAGCCTTGGCGAAGTCGGGAAGCGCATGCCACGCGCCTGAACATGCGAGAGCGCCTAAGCCGAGTCAGCTAAGCCGAGTAGTACTGCACGCACGCAATGATAGCGGCAATCAACCACCCAAAGCACGCGAGCATGGCGACAAGAAAAGTGATCAGCGCAGTCAGATTCCAGAACTCTGAATCTTTGCGAATTGCGATGCGCTTAACCACACTGCCGAAATTGAGAAAAGGCAGAGGAAGCAACATGAAGAAGCCGAACTTTGCGGCGGTGTGAGCGAGAATCCCTGTGAATCCCTCGTGAGCTGCTACTTCGTGCGCCGAGTTCCACATCTCGACGCCGCTACTCCAGAAGTGGAGCCCACCCACCCAGAATTGCCATAGTCCATCGATACCCGAGGCTAGCGTTTGCTCCCAACCGAGTGCGACGATAGCCACCGACACTTGCGGCACGACGCAAGCGCAAGATACTGCAATGAGCCCCAGAACCGGGAGCCTCATGAACTTATGGTCGTTCTCCTGTGAGTTCCAGTCATTCGACTCCCAGTATTCGATCATTCCCCCGTAAGGGATGCACCCTACCTCAAACCGATGTTGTGAAAGCCGCAGGCGAATCACACTGGGACCCAAGAACAGCTTGAGTCGATAGACCGGTATTCGCGTCGCGTATGCGACGAGGACCATAGCCGGCATGGTAATGACCGACATGAGCGCAGCGCTGACAAACCAGAATAGAAGTGTTTGGATCATCGTTTCCGCAATGCTCCTCGCACAACGAGCTCTGCAGTTCCTTCTTACCGCACCTTGGGTTTCTTGCGCTTCTTCTTGGTGGTTGTGGCCGATGCGGTCTTGGACTTCTTGGGGCGGAAGCCTTTGCGCGGCATGATCTCCTGCTTGTCCACCACCTGGCCGCGCTCGTTCAGCACCGGCTCGCCGCCGGCCTTCTTGATCACGCTGGCCTGCTGCATGCGCGTCATGATGTCCTGCAGGCTTTCGCCCTCCGCGATCATGTAGTGCAGGTCGCGCAGGTGCGTCTTCAGGCTGATCCAGAAGTACGCCAGCATCACCAGTGTGATCGCCGGCGCGGCCGCGCGAATCAGGTAAATCCGCCCGGTCTCAAGCAACTCCGGGTCGGTGGCGATGCCGTAACCCACCTGCGAGGCGAACAGCACGATCACACCGCTGATGATGTTGGGCACCAGGCCGTCGCGTAAAAAACCCATCAGCAGCATGGCGAACATCGTAATCGGGATGCTGATCAGCAGCGTCAGCCACGGGCCGATCTGCACCTGAACGCCCAAGACTTCCAGGATCAGCGGCAGGCTGATCAGCGCCATCAGCACCGCGCTGAAAATGATCGACAGCCGCTTCGCCTTGGGCGGGAACGGTTTCTCCGACTTCAGGCGCTTGGCTTCATCCTCGCGCTTGAATGTCGCCGTTGACTGCATCACCTGCTGCGCGGCCTTACGGGCGCCGCCAAAGTTCGGGTCCACGCTCGATCACCTTCGTCTTCAGGTCCGGGTATTGCTGCTTCAACAACTCCGCCAGCTTCGGCCAGTGCTGCTGCTCAAGTGTGTAATGATCGGTCTCGATCAGCGCCATGCCCTTGTGCGCGGCCGCGAGCCCGTGGTGGTGCTTCTGCTCGGCGGTCAGGTACACGTCCGCGCCCTGGCTGATGGCGGCGCCGGTGAAGTCGCTGCCCGCGCCGCTGCACAGGGCCACGCGTTTGACGGGTTTCCGCGGGTCGCCCAGTACACGAGTAACCAGGATTCCCAGCCCCTGCACCTTGCGCACGAAGTCCTCAAACGGCAGCTCGTCGCACTTGCCGATGCGCGCCAGGCCGGTGCCCGCTTCTTTGTTATGCAGCGGGATCAGGTCATAGGCGACTTCCTCGTAGGGATGCGCGCTCAGCAACGCGCCCACCACGCGCCCCGCGATCTCGCGGCGCAGCAGGACTTCCAGCTTCAACTCGGCCGCCTTCTCCAGTTTGCCGGGCGTGCCGGTGAAAGGATTCGTGCGGCCCTCGATGCCCCGGAAACTGCCTTCGCCGGGCGTACTGAAGCTGCACTGTTCGTAGTCGCCGATCACGCCGGCGCCCTGGGCGCACATCGCCTCGCGCACTTTGTCGGCGTGGTCCGCGGGCACGAACACCGCCAGCTTGTAGAAACGCTCACGGCCGGAATCGACCAGCGGCTTCACCTCGCGCAGGCCCAGCAACTCGCACAGCGTGTCGTTCAGGCCGCCCACGGCCGAATCCAGGTTGGTGTGCAGCGCCACCAGGCTGATGCCGCGCTGGAATGCCTTGGCCACCAGGCCGCCCTGCAGCTCGCTGGCGTTCAGGCGCTTGATGGCGCGGAAAATCACCGGGTGGTGGGTGACCAGCAGGTTGCAGCCGACCTCGGCGCATTCGTCCAGCACGTCGTGGGTGACGTCGAGGCACAGGCCCACACCGGTCACATCGGCCTTGCTGTCGCCGACAATCAGGCCGACGTTGTCCCACTCTTCGGCCAACGCGAAGGGGTACAGGCGATCGAAGAAGTCCACCAGCGTAGAGACCTTCATGGGCCGGAGAATAGCACCCCCGGCGGGCAGGGCGTAGGGGATGGATTGCGCGGCCGTTTCGCGTCATGATTCACGCATGCGAACGATCTGCCTGATCCTGCTGCTGGGCCTGTTGACCGCCTGCGGAAGCAGCGCCCGCGATGAAACGGTGCGTGTGGCCGCCGCCGCCAGCATGACCGAGGTGGTGACCGCGCTGGGTGCGCAGTACACCAAAGTGACGGGCAGCCCGGTGGAAACCGACTTCGGCGCCAGCGGCACGCTGGCCCGCCAGATCAAGGACGGCGCGCCCGCGGACGTCTACATCTCGGCCAGCCGCGAGTGGGTCGATTACCTGAAACAAAACAACCTGCTGGAAGGTGAGCCGCTGGTGATCGCGCGCAACCGCATCGCCTGCGTGGCGCGCGCGGACTCGGGCCTCGAGTACAAGGACTTCGCGGCCCTGGCCGCCAACCCGCAGAAAATCGCCGTTGCCGACGAAGGCGTGCCCCTGGGTGACTATACCCGCCAAGCGCTGACCAAAGCCGGCGTGCTGGAAGGCCTGAAACCCTCGCTGGTGGGCCAGGCTGACGCGCGCGGGGTGCTGAAGGCCGTGAAGTCGGGCAACCTGCCGCTGGCGTTCATCTACACCAGCGACGCCTACATGGAGACTGAGGAGCTGCAGGTGCTGTTCGTGGTGGCCGCCGAGCTGCATGAGCCGATTGAGTACTACGCGGCGCAACTGAAGAACGCGAAGTACCCCAAGGCCGCGCGCGGATTCCTGCTGTATCTGCAACAGGAAAAGGCCGTCGACGAGTTTTCGAAACAGGGTTTCGTGGTGCCGTAGTGCTCACCGACGCGGAAATCGAGATCGTGCGCCTCTCCGCCCTGGTGGCGGGCTGGAGCGTGCTGGCTTCGGTCATCCCGGGCATCCTGCTGGGCTGGCTGCTGGCGCGCTGGAACTCGCCCCTGCGCGGACTGCTGCAGGGCGGCGTGATGCTGCCCCTGGTGCTGCCGCCCGTGGTGACCGGCTTTCTGCTGCTTGCGCTGCTCGGCCGCAGCGGGCCTTTAGGCCGCGCCTGGGAGGCGGTGACCGGCGGCCACATCGCCTACACCACCGGCGCCTGCGTGATCGCCGCGGCCGTGGTCGGATTCCCGCTGATGGTGGAAAGCATCCGGCTGTCGATCGTGGGAGTTGACCCCAAACTCGAGATGGTCTCGCGCAGTCTGGGCCGGGGCCGAGTTGCGACATTCCTGCGCGTGACGCTGCCGCTGTCGCTGCCGGGTGTGATTGCCGGCGCGGTGCTGAGCTTCGCGCGCGCCCTGGGCGAATTCGGCGCCACCATCGTGCTGGCCGGCAACATCGAGGGCGAGACCCGCACCATACCGGTTGCCGTCTACACGCTGATGAACACCCGCGACGGCGAGTCGGCTGTGTTGCGCCTGGTGGCAGTCAGCGTGGCCATGTCCCTTGCGGCGCTGCTGGCCGCGGGCTGGCTCGCCCGCCGGCGGCGTAGGGGGCAGGCATGAGCATTGAGGCCCGCATCCATCACGCTTTCCGGGGCTTTACACTCGACCTGAAGTTCGAGTCGGCGGGGCCGGTGGTTGGTGTGTTCGGGGCCTCCGGCAGCGGCAAGACCACGTTGTTGAACTGCGTGGCCGGCTTCATCAGGCCGCGCGAGGGCAAGATCGCCGTCAACACCCGCGTGGTGTGCAACCGCCCGGGCGGCACCTGGTCGCCGCCGGAGCGCCGCAAGCTGGCAATCGTGACCCAGGAGCCGTTGCTGTTCCCGCACCTCAGCACGCGGGCCAACCTGGCCTACGCGCCCGGCGCGGCCGACCGCCTGGAAGACACCAGCGGCTGGAAGATTATCGACGTGCTGCGCCTCAAGCCCCTGCTCGAGCGCGCCCCCGCCACCCTCAGCGGCGGCGAGAAACAGCGCGTCGCGCTCGGCCGTGCGCTGCTCAGCGCCCCCGAGATGCTGTTGCTGGATGAGCCCACCAGCAGCCTCGACGCCGAGCTGGCCCGCGAGGTGCTGGCGTTGCTGCTGGACGTGAAGCGCGAGCTGAAAACACCCATGCTGTTCGTGACCCACAAGGCCCCCGAGTTGATGGCCCTGGCCGACGACTGCATTGTGCTGGCCGACGGCAAACTTCTCGCGCAGGGGCCGCCGGTGCAGGTGTTGTCACGGCCGCGGGCGATCGGCGTCGCGAACCTGGTCGGCGTGGACAACCTGCTGCGCCTGAAGGTGCTGCGCCACGACGAGCCGGGCGGCGTGACGATTCTCGATCTCGGCGGCGTGGAGCTGGCAGCGCCGTTGAGCGCCGCGGAAACCGGCCGGCAGGTCAGCGTGGGCATCTACGCCGACGAGATCATGCTGTGCCTGGAGAAGCCCCCAGGCCTCAGCGCGCGCAACGCCCTGCCCTGCCGCGTGCTGCGCGTGGACGCCATCGACCACGAAGTGCTGGTGGGGGTGCGTGCGGGCGCCACGGAGCTGCTGGCAAGAATCACGCCCGCCGCGGCGGAAGAGCTGAAGCTGCAACCGGAAGCCGCCACCGTGGCCGTAATCAAGACCGCCGCCTGCCACCTGCTCGGGTAAAATGCAGTCAGGCCACGAAAACACAAAAGCACAAAAGGAACCGCGCACCAAAACAACCTCGTTTTCGTGGAAGTACCTTTTGTGTCTTAGTGTTTTTGTGGCCCATCCGTTGTTTTCCGCGACTCGAAAAGATTGACGCGAAGTTCGCGAAGGACGCAAAGAACTGCCCCGCACTGAGCACGCAGAGAACAGAGAGAGGTCGGATCCGTCTGCCCTTCTCTGCGGACTCTGCGTTCTCTGCGCGAGGCTGCAGTTCAAAGCAACCGCCCGTTCAAGGAGCGACGAACCACCACGAACAGTCTCTCGTGTCCTTCGTGGATGACCGTAGTTCGTAAAATGAAAAGGCCCGGCTTGCGCCGGGCCTTTGATCTACCAACTACAAACCACCAACCACAAACCGAATTAGAACTTCTCCGCGAACTCGACCAGCGGCCGTACCGGCGTGCCGGTTGCGCTCTTCTTGGCCCAGAGCCGCCAGCCGTCGGCGTCGTTCATGGCGGGCCCCGCGATGTCGAGGTGCGCCCACTTCTGGCCCTTGTCGATGAAGCGCTGCAGGAACAGGCCCGCCGTCACCGTGCCCGGGTTGCCGCCGATGTTCTGCATGTCGGCGATCGTGGAATCCAGCTGCTTGTCATAGAACTCCGGCAGCGGCAGGCGCCACACTTCCTCGTGCACGGCCTTGAAGGCTGCCTCGAGCCCCTTGGCCACCTTGTCGTCGTTGCTCATCAGGCCGACGACCTTGCCGCCCAGCGCCACCACCTGCGCGCCGGTCAGCGTCGCCATGTCCACCACCACGCGCGGCTTGAACTTCTGCTGGGTGTACGTGAGCGCGTCGCACAGGATCAGGCGGCCCTCGGCGTCGGTGTTGCCGATCTCGATGGTCTGGCCGCTCATGCTGGTGAGCACGCTGCCCGGGTGATAGGCCTTGCCGCTGATCAGGTTCTCGGTGGCGGGCACCACGCCGACGGCGTTGACCTTCAGCTTCAATTTCGCGATCGCCCCCAGGGCGCAGATCGTGGCCGCGCCGCCGCCCATGTCCATCTTCATGCCCAGCATGCCCTGCGCCGGCTTGATGTCGTAGCCGCCGGAGTCAAAGCACAGGCCCTTGCCCACGTAGGCGATCGGTTTCTCGCCCTGCTTGCCGCCCTTCCACTCAAGCACGATCAGGTGGGCGGGGATGTCGCTGCCCGCGTTGACGCCCAGGAAGGCGCCCATCTTCAGCTTCTCGATTTCCGGCTTGTGCAGGATCGTGCACTTCAGGCCCGGCACCTTCTTCACCATGTCCTGCGCGAACTTGGCCAGTGTGGCCGGGTTGATGCGGTTGCTGGGCTCATTCACCAGGTCGCGCGCGTGGGCGGTGTACTCGGCCGTGACTTCGCCGTAGGCCACGCCCTTCTTGAGCTCCGCGGCCTTGCCGCCGGCGAGCGTCAGCTTGCTCGCGTGGTGCTTCTTCTTGTCTTTCTTGCTGAACAGCACGTCGAAGTGGTAGTCGCCCAGCAGCGCGCCCTCGGCGCACCAGCGGCCGATGGCCTGGGCGTCGTCGTGCACGGCCTCAAGGGCGACGGCCACGTGCTTCAGCTTGTAGCTGTGGATGGCGCCATTGCGGAAAAAGCCGGCCAGCGCCTCACCGAGCTGCGAGGCGCCGTCTTTGTCTTTCTTGCCAAGACCCAGCAGGAAGACGCGGTCGGCGGCCACGGCGTCGCTCTTGTGCAGCATCAGCGTGCTGCCGGCCTTGCCTTCAAAGTCGCCCTTGCTGAACAACTTGGCAAGCTTGTCGCCGTAAGCGTATTCCTTGAGACCCTTGCCGCCCTCGAACACCGGAACCAGTAGCGCGTCGGCCTTCACCGTGGCGCTGTTGTCTGCGTATGAGAATTGCATGGCACCCTTCTTTTCTAGGTTGTTAATCCGTTCGGCCGGGAACTATCCTACCCCCCGTTCCCAAGCGCAAGGCCAAAGCAGGAGGCAGCGGCCGGGCCACCTTTGTCTGTCGCGCCGCGCCGGCCCATACGTAATGTAGGAAGCATGCGAAAACTCACGCCCACACTGCTGCTGACGCTGGCCCTGCTGGCGCTGTGTTACGTACCCACGCCGGCACAGGATGCAAACACGGCCAAGCCCGCGTTCCTTCGTGCGGACCAGCTGAAGTTGTGGGAAAGCTGGACCCGCGGCGACCTCAAGGGCGCATATTCAACCGCACAGGAACTGTTGGAAGGCGGCGAACTTGCCGGGGACGAACTGGTCGCGACGCTCGCCTTGCAGGCTGAAGCGGCTGACGACCTGGGATGGCACGAAGCCCATGCCCGCGACCTGGGCGGGCTGCTGCAGATCTACGACGGGCGCGAGGAGGGCGCGCAACTGCGCTGGGAGTTGATGCAGCGGCTCAAACGCACGGGCAAGACCGAGGAAATCGCAGAGCAGGTGAAAGCGCTCGGCATGCTCACGAACTGGTGGGTGTGCGGTCCCTTCAGCAACGACCGCGGCCAGGGCTTCGAGGACGTCCAGGAGCCGGAGGAAGGTGGCACGCTCGGTTACGAATTCAGCGGCAAGGAAGGCCAGACCGTGAGCTTCCGTCGTCTGCCGGCCAGGCCGCTCGACGGAACCATCGACCTCGGCGCCATGCTGCGGCCGAACACGGAAGCCACCGCCTTCCTTATTACCGCGGTGCACTGTGGCGAAGACATGGGTGAGACCCGCCTGCAGGTTGGCTCCACCGAGGACGTGAAGATCTGGCTGCGGGGCCGCGTGGTGGTGGACGACACGGGCGAGCCGGAAGAGTCCGACTCGCCCATGGGGGTGCCGCTGCTTGAGTGCCGCGAGGAGCGCCCCATCGGGCTCGACCAATGCGGCTGCGTTGTGCAGCTGCGCCCGGGCTGGAACGTGCTGGTTGCCAAGGTGGGCATCGGCGATACAGCCTGGCAGTTCAATGCCCGGCTGCAGACCGCGGGCGAGTGGCGCGAATGCACGGATGAAAATGAGCTGCTCGAGCTGCTTGAGTTCGAAGAACCCTTTGAAGCCAAGGCGGCTCCCTCGTTGCCGGGCGACACCTCGCCCGCCCGGACAGACGAACTGATCTGGGCCACGGCACGCGAGCTGCTGCGCCCGCGGCTGGACCTGGCCAGCACAAAGCCGCGGCGGCAGATGGACAAAGTGCTGGAGGCAGTGCGCGCAGAGTTGGAGAAAGCGGGCGAGGCGCAGCGCACTGTGCTGCAGCGCGAGCAGGCGGTACTCAGCTACATCGCCGCTTGGGCCAACCGCAGCGCGGCGCGTTACTCGGCCGGACGCGAGGAGAACCGCCGGCGCGAACTATTGAAACAATGCCTTGAGCTTGACCCGAAGGCGGCCCGCGCGGCGCTTGAGCTTTCGCAGTACTACACCACCACCTTCGCCAACCCGGCGCTCGCCGACGAGTACGCCCAGGCCGCCGTGAAAGCCAACCCGGGCTGGACCGAGGCCCGTATTTACGCGTCAAGAGTGGTGCTGATGAAGGGCCTCGACATCGAGGTCGAGCGCGAACTGGCAACCCTGCTGCAGCAGTTCCCGGAAGACGCAAACGTGCTGCGGTTCTCGGCCTACTACGCCGGCCTGCGCCGCGACTACAAGCTCAGCAACGAGCTGTTCGCCAAGGCGCTGCAGTCCGACTTCGCGGACACCTACTCGCGTGCCCGCCTGCTGGAGCGCGCCGCCAGCCGCGGCGACCTGCAGACAGCGCTGAAGCTCGCGGCCGACACACGCAAGCTGGACCCGTTCGACACCTCGGCGGCGAAGGAGCTGGCCTCGCTGTTCATGTACTCGGAGAAGTATTCGCTGGCCGAGCGCGAGCTGACCAGGGCGCTCGAGATCGCGCCCCGCGACGACACACTGCTGGAAAAGCTGGCCCACGTTTACAGCGCCTGGGCCGACGTCAGCAAAGGCGAGCAGGCCGCCGAGCGCAAGCAGAAGGCGCTCGACACCTTCACAGCTGCCCTCGAGGCCAACCCCAAGCGCGAAGACATCGAGCGCTACCTCGAGTACCTGGAGGGCGACCAGCCCCCCTTCGAGGCCGCGCTGCAGGAGAACATCGAGCTGCGCATCCAGCTCGCGCTGCAGCAGCCCGTGGACGAGGACAACCCCTACGAGGTGGTGTACCGCGACGAAATCGTCGTCGTCAATGAGGACGGCACCACCAGCCAGTACATCCAGGAAGCCTACCGCATCACCAACGACAACGGCCGCGAGTGGCTGCAGCGCATCCCCGTGCCCGCCTACTCCGAGCAGCAGGGCCGCTGCGTCGAGGCCCGCCTGTGGCACGCCGACGGCGACTATGAGGAAGGCCGCCGCTCGCGCTTCAGCGCCAACTTTCCGCCGCTCGAAATCGGCGACATTGTGCAGGTGCGCTTCCGGGTGACGGACCGCGAGCAGAGCTTCTTCGGCGACTTCTACGGCGCGCGCAACACGTTCTCAGACTTCGTGCCCGTTCACGAAGTCCGCTACGCCTGGGTGCTGCCCCCCGGCCGTAAGTTTCACGAGTACACCACCGGGGCGGCGCCGAAGCGCGAGACGCAGACGGTGCAGGGCCGCGAAGTCTGGAGTTACCGGGCCAAGGACCTGCCCAAGCTGTACGACGAGCCGCTGGCGCCGCCGCTGCACCAGCGCAGCGCCACGGTGCAGCTCAGCACCTACGCGAACTGGCAGGAGTTCGGCCGCTGGTACTACAACCTGATCAAGAAGCAGATGGAGCCCACGCCGGAAATGACCGCCAAGGTGCGCGAGCTGACCCAGGGGCTCGCCACCGAGAAGGCGAAAGCCACGGCGATCTACAACTGGGTGGTGACGCAGGTGCGCTACAACGCCGACTGGCACTTCGGCGTGCACGGCTACAAGCCGTTCAGCGCCGGGGCGGTGTTCGCGCGCTGCATCGGCGACTGCAAGGACAAGGCGATCCTGATCTGCACGATGCTGAAGATCGCGGGCATCACCGCGCACCCGGTGATCATCAACCTGGAAAGCTTCCGCGGCGAGGAAGACATCACGCTGCCCATGCCCGCCCACTTCAACCACGCCATCGCCTACATCGAGTACAGCGACGGCACGGGCCAGTTCGTGGACGGGACGACCACCTACAACGGAATCGACGAGCTGTCGTCCGGCGACCGCGGCGCCAAGGTAATCATCGTGCGACCCGAAGGCGGCGAACAGGTGCAGATCCCCTGGGGGAAACCCGAGGACGACTGCGAGACCGATGAAATCGAAGTCGAGTTCGCGCCCGGCGGCACGCTGAAACTGAACGTCACGCGCAGTGCCGTCGGCGACAGCGCGAGCATCCTGCGTGCGCGCTACGAGCGCGAGGGCGACCGCAAGAAACGCATCGAGCTGGAGTGGTCCGAGTTTTACCCGGGCGCGAAAGCAAGCGCGATCGAGGTCGGCGAGCTGATGAACCTCGACGCCGCGCCGCGTATCAGCTTCACGGTCGAGCTTCCCAACGCGTACACATCCAAGGACGGCCGCATCGAGTTCCGCACCGCGCTGGACCCGCGCGAATGGACGCAAACCGAATTCGCGGCGTTGACCACGCGGCGCACCGACCTGCTGACCCCCGCGCCCTTCCGCAGGCTCAGCGTCACGCGCTTCAAGCTGCCCAAGGGCTACAGCCTGGCGAAGCTGCCCGAGGCCCTGCAGCTCGAGCACGCAAACGCGAAGCTGGCGCTGAAGCTGGAGCAGAAAGACGGTGTGCTGACGGTGACGCGCGACTACTCGCTGCTGGGCGGCACCGTGGCCGCGAAGGACTACCCCGAGTTCCGCCGCAAGCTGATCCAGTTTGACACCGCCGAGCAGGCGGTGATCAAGCTGACCAAGTAAGGAAGCCCATGCGACTCACAGCATTCTGCCTGCTGCTCTGCCTGCTCGCGCCTGTGCTTCAAGCGCAGGGGTTCAAGCTCGATGAACAGGAAGTGAAAGACTGGACCGGCCGGCTTGAGCGCGTGTACCTGGACCCGGCGCTGAAAAGCGGCGACCTTGACGCCTATGCCGCCAACCTGCTCAAGCTGATCGAGGAGAGTCCCACTCGCGCGTCCTCGGTGTTCGCGCTGCGGAGGCTGATGGCCATGCAGTCGGAGCTGGCCGACCTGCGGCCTCTGCACGAGCTGCTGGGCAGGCTGGCCAAAGATGACTTCAAGGCCTGCACCTGGCGCACCCAGGAGTACGTGGACGCCTGGCTGCGGCTGGAGCGCCGCTTCAGCACCAGCCTGGCCTGGCACGCCGCCGCCCAGCGCTGGGGTGGCATCACCGAGGCCGCGTACATCGGTCCTTTCGCCGACGGCGTGGCGCCCGCACATGACGACGTGTTTCCACCCGAGGTGATGCTCGACTTCGACGCCGAGTACGAAGGGGCTTACGGCCGCGTGAAATGGCGCCCGGTGCGCCACTACAACCCGCTCGAGTTCGAGCTCGAGATGTACGGGCAGGAGCGCTGGGCGGGTTACGGTTACTACGTGGCGACGGTGCTGATCTCGGATGAAGACCGCGACGCCGAGCTGCACTTTGCATTCGGCTGCCCGGGCAAGATCTGGCTGAACGGCAAGTACCTGCTGGACGCCGACTCGCGCCGCGAGCGTGTGCCCAGCGAGTTCTCGCTGGCGGTCAGGCTCAAGCGCGGGCGCAACCTGGTGCTGGTGAAGCTGAGCAGCATCTCCAGCCTGCGCATCCTGGCGCGCGACCGGCGCGGCCAGCCGCTGCCGGGCGTGCTGGCCGAGGCGCCGAAGACCGGCGCGCCGAAGCTGGCGATTCCCGGCGGGCAGACCCCGGCCAATGAGGTGCCCTCGCTGGTCGAGATTTCCCGCATCGAGTTCTACCCTGCTTCGGCGCGCCTTTCGGGGGCGCCGAAGCTTGAGGGGCTGTCCAGCCTTGGAGTAGCCGAGGCCTTCGAGCTGCTGGGCATGCGCGAACGAGCGGGCGCCCAGGCGGACAACGCCGTTGCCCTGTTGCCCGATGAGCCGCTGGTGAAGCTGGCCTGGCTGTACTGGATCGGGCGCAACCCGCTCTACAGCGGCAGCGAGGCGCGCAAGCTGGCACGGGCCACCTCGGACGAGCTGCTGCAGGCCGACCCCGCCCTGGTACCCGCGATCTTCGAGAAAGCCCGCCTGCTCTCCGGCGACGAGCGCTACCGTGAGGCGGCGGCGCTGCTGCGCGGCGCGCTGGAACACACACCCGCGAAGTGGCGCGTGCACCTGCAACTCGCCCAGGTGTTCCGCGATGCCGGCTGGCCTACAGAACAGGAAGCCGCCCTGAAGGCCGCGCTGAACGACGCGCCCGACGCCATGCCGGTGCTGGCCGCGGCCTCGGATTTCTATGGCGCCGCGGGCGCGCTGGCCCGCGAGATCGAGCTGGATCACAGGCGCCTCGCCTTTCAGCCGGGTGACCCGGACACGCTGCTGTCGCTTGCCAGCACGCTGGCACGAACCGGCGAAATCGAGCAGGCCCTCAAGTACATGCGCATGCTGGTCACGGCCGACCCGGGCAGCGACTTCCTGCAGGGCCGGCTCGCCGAGCTGCTGGCCGCCAACGGTAACCTGACCGAATGCCTGAAGGTGTACGAAGAGCTGGCCCGGCGCAGCGAGCGCCCCGAGCGCGAGCTGTACCAGTGCGCCGGCGTCTGCCTGCAACTGGGCAACCAGGAGCTGGGCGTGAAGTACCTCGAGCGCACCCTTGAGGTCGATCCCGGCCACCACCTGGCGCGCCGCCAGCTGCAACGCATGCGCGGGGAAAGCGAAGACTTCTGGTCAAGCTACGCGGTCAGCTGGGAAGAGATGCTGAAGCACGACATCAGCCGCGAGCAGTTCCCCCGCGCGGCCAGCGCGCTGATTCTCGACGAGCAGATCCAGTACGTACTGCCCGACGGCAGCTCGCTCAATTACGTACACCAGGTGCGCAAGATTCTCACCCAGGACGGTGTCGATGCCCGCGGCCGTGAACGAATCCCCGGCGAGCTGGTGATCGCCCGCACCATCAAGGCTGACGGCACGGTGCTGGAGCCGATTTCGCAGCCGGGCGGGCTGGTCGAGTTCCCGGGTGTCGAGATCGGCGCGCTGCTGGACATCGCCTACGTGCAGCGCGTGGACGGCGGCCCGCACGAGACGCTGAACGGCGACGCCTTCTACTTCATTGACCAGCACCTCAGTGAGCCCTTCGCCATCAGCCGCTGGGTGATGGTTGCGCCCAGGGCTATGCCGATCAACGTCGTCTACCACAACCTCAGCGCCGGCGACCCGGGCGTGACCATTACGGAAACAGCCGCCGGAGAGCTGCTGGTGCGCACCTGGGATGTACGCAACCCGCGCCTGCCCGAGCAGGAACAGTTCATGCCTTCGCCCCTGGAAGTCATTCCCTGGATCGAGTGCGTGCGCCCCCGTGACTGGCGCGAACGCGCACGCCAGGTGGCCGACGACGGCCTGCGCCAGGTGATGGACACGCCGCTGATCCGCGAAACCGCGCTCGCCCTGGCCAAAGATTTCGACACCGACGAAGACAAGGCCCGCAATATCTACACCTGGCTGAACGCGCGCTTCACCACGCTGGGCGACGCCTGGAACGCCCACCAGGCCCTGAAATCAGGCGCCGGCGAGCGTGAGGAACTCTTCATCTCGCTGTGCGCGGCGGCCGGCATCCGGCTGGGATTCGCCGTCGCCGACCCGCCGGCGGCCTACAAGCGCCCGCCCGAGGAAAGCCTGCCGCGCCCGCACTGGGCCTACCCGCACAAGGAGGATTTCGAGACCTTCTATGTGGTGGTGCGCGGCAACGACGGCGGCCGTGTTTACCTGGACCTGCGCGACAGGCTGCGGCCGTTCGGGGAGATCCCGGCCCGCATGTTTCACGCTCCGGTAATCCTGTGGGAGGCGGGCGAATACAGCCTGGTGCACCTGCCGGGCGGCGACCGCGAGAAAGACCGCTTCGAGAACCGCGTACACATCGAGCTGAACGCCGATGGCAGCGCGAAGCTGGAGGGCTCGATCACCGTGCGGGGAGAACGTTCGTACGGCCTGAAAGAGTACATGCGCACCGCGCCCAACGACGAGCTGTGCAACGAGCTGGAGTCCGACCTGGCCCAGCATTTCAAGGGTTTCGAGGTCAGCGAATGCCGTTTCCCGAAAATCGGCGATGTGGGCGAGCCCCTGGTGCAGGAGTACGACGGCGAAGTGAAACAGCTTGCGAGCGCGACCGCCGACGGCCTGTCACTGGCGCTGCCGGGCGAGAAACTGGGGCGCCTGCTGTCGCTGCTGGTGGGGGCGCGCAAGCGCGAATCCGACGTGGTGCTGGACTTCGACCTGGTGCAGACCGACGAAATCCGCATCAGCCCGCCCGCGGGTTACGTGTTCAAGGACCTGCCGAAAGACCTGCTGTACCCGACCGCGCCGCTGGTCTATGAGCTGAAGTTCCGCATTCAGGACGGCGAGCTGGTGGTGCGCCGCAAGCTGGTGCTGGGCCCGGGCCGCTTCACCCCGGCCGACTACAACGACCTGGTCGAGCAGGTGAAGCAGATCCGCCAGAGCGAAGACAGCACGCTGAAGCTGGCGAAAGACGGCTCTTGACCCGTCAACCCGGGATTGTGGATGTCGCGCCGGGCGTTATAGTGGGTGTGTCTTTGACAATTGGGGGTGATCGGTTTCGACCGTGGAGTCGATTGCCAGGGAAGCGTGTCGAGGACGCCAGTGACCTCGTAAATCATCCGGCAAAACCATAAATGCTGACAACAGCTACGCTCTCGCAGCCTAAATAGTGCTCCGAGCGTGCTGCATCCTTCGCCTGAGGGGATGCAGAGCGACATTGCTATCAGGCTGGCGCGAAGGCCGAGCCGCAGGGCCAAGCGTGAGAAACACTGCTGCTCGCTGATCCGAAGCGTGTTCGTTCGCGGCGGTGAGGCTAACTTCAAACAACGGAATACACACGTAGATGCCCTGATGATCCGTTTCGCGGCACGCGGGTTCGATTCCCGCCACCTCCACCAGACTCCGCGCGGCCGGGACTGACGTCCCGGCCGTGCTACGTCTGGCAGGCCAGACTCCGGTTGCATTCAAATGGACAGTGCCCCGGGCCGCGCGGAGTCTGCGCGCCGTAGCCTTGGCGAAGGCGGGCTCGTTCCGCAACTGTTGACGCTGAAACCGGAGTTGAAGACATGTTCTATGTGTACGTGATGCGAAGCATCGCCAGCCCCAACCAGGTCTACACGGGGATCACCGAAAATCTCCCTCAGCGCATCAGCGATCACAACCAGGGTAAATCCACGCATACGAACAAGTTCAAGCCATGGGAGTGCATCGTCGCAATCCGCTTCAGTGACGAGCAAAGGGCAAGGGCGTTCGAACGCTACTTGAAGACCGGATCTGGCAGAGCCTTCCTCAAGCGGCACTTCCTCTAGGCGCTCGATGAATCCCACTCCGGGATGCTGTGGTCGCGCCTTCCGCCGGCCCTGCTATCATCCCGGCCGGAGGATTCCATGCGCATCGGCCATATCGAACTGTTCGTGCGGGACCCGGCGGCTATGAAAGAGTTTTACACCGCCGTGCTGGGAGGCGAAGTCACGGCCGAACAGGCCGACGGCCTGCTGGTGTGGGTGCGCCTGGGCGAGGT
Source organism: Planctomycetota bacterium (assembly GCA_022071975.1). GTDB lineage: Bacteria > Planctomycetota > UBA8742 > UBA2392 > UBA2392 > JACKID01. Next base: position 29,879 of record JAJVIO010000032.1, on the reverse strand, counting down.
GGAAATCCTGCTGCGGCCCGGCACGCCCGATCAAAGCCCCGACCTCTACAAGCTGGCCCGCAGCGCCATCGTGCTCTACACCGACGACCTCGACGCGCAGGTCGCCGCCCTCAAGCGCCGCGGACTCGCGTTTGAAGGCGACGACGGTCCCGGCTGCCCGACCTTCCGAGACCCCGAAGGCAACTGGTTCCAACTGGTCAACCCGGGTTAGCAGCGGCGGGTCCGTCGCGGCTGTTCGGCTTGCCCAGCAATCCAAGCAGGATCACAGCCGCTGCCGCCAACCCCGCTCCGGTCAGGAAGGCCGCGCGGCTGCTGACCAGCTCCCAGATCGCGCCGAACAGCACGCTGGCCGCCAGTGCCAGCAGACCCAGCGTCAGGTAGTACCAGCCGAACGCCGCGCCCTGCTTGCGTTTGGGGGCAAGCTCCGAAATCAGCGCGCGCTCGGCCCCCTCGGTCAGGCCGTAGTAGACGCCGTAAGCGCCCAGCAGCGCCCATACCAGGTAGCGATCTTCCGCGAATGCCAGCGCGGCGTAGATGGCGGCGTACAGCACCCAGCCCAGCGCAATGGTGCGGCGCCGGCCCCAGCGATCGCTCAGCTTGCCGCCCGGCACGCTGGCGAGCATCTTCACGATGTGCAGCCCGACCCACAGCAACGGAAACGTGGCGAAGTCAGCATCGTCGCCGGCCGCCTTCAGCAACAGGAAGACGTCGCTGCTGTTGCCCAGGGTGAACAGGCCCAGCGGCAGCAGAAACCGCAGCAACGGGCGGCGGGCGGGAGCTTCCGTTGCGGCGGGTAACTCAGTGGGGGAGTCCTGGTCCTTCGCTTGCTCTTTCACGCCGAACAACACCAGCAGCACCACCAGCCCGCCGGGAATCAGCGTCAGCAGGAACAGCAGCCGCAGGTCTTCCGATATCCAGGCCAGGTACGCCGCTGCCAGCAGCGGCCCCAGCACGGCGCCGGCGTGGTCCATGGCCCGGTGCAGGCTGAAGGCCGCGCCGCGCTGTGAGGGCTCAACCGAGTTCGCGATCAGCGCGTCGCGCGGGCTGCTGCGCAGGCCCTTGCCCACGCGGTCCGTGGCGCGCACAACCACGATGTGCCAGGGCGCCGTCGCCAGCCCGATCAACGGCCGCACCAGCGACGACAGCGAATAGCCGAACACCACGAAGGGGCGGTTGCGCCCCAGCCGGTCGGCCCACTTGCCCGCGAACAGCTTCAGTACCGCCGCCGTGGCCTCGGCCACGCCCTCGATCCAGCCGAGCGCCATGGCGCTGGCGCCCACTGTCAAACCCATGCCCAGCAGGAACACCGGCAGCAGCGGGATGATCGCTTCGCTGGCCGTGTCGGTCAGCAGGCTGACCAGTCCCAGGAACAGCACGTTACGCGAGAGCCAGCTGCTGCGGCGAGGCTCCGAAGTGGCGGATTGGTCCGTTGCCGTCATGGACGCGCATCTCCCCGGGCGCGAAGGGTACGTGCTGCTGCTTCGCGCCGCCAGCAGTCCCTGTCGGCAACAGCACACGCCTCCGCGGCAGTGTCTCCCATTACGTCGATCTCATTGCATACTTGTGGCCATGGAGGCCGTCATGGACCGCAAAGTCGTCAGCTCCGGCTCACCCTGGGAAGAGAAGTTCGGCTACCGCCGCGCCGTGCGTGCAGGCCGCCACGTCTACGTGGCCGGCACAGCGCCTGTGGGCGATGACGGCAAAACCTTCGCGCCGGGCGACGCCTACGCCCAGGCCTGCCGCTGCTTCGAGGTCGCGCTGAAGGCCGCCGCCGAACTCAGCGCCCAGCCTGAGCACGTGGTGCGCACGCGCATGTACGTCACCGACATCCGCTTCGCCGAAGATTTCGGCCGCGCCCACGCCGAGTTTTTCCGCGAGCACCCGCCGGCCGCCACCATGGTGGAGGTGCGCAAGCTGATCCTGCCGGAGATGCTGATCGAAATTGAGCTGGAGGCGCTACTGCCGTGAAGGCCCTCGAAGGCATCCTGATCGACGCGGGCGGCGTGCTGGTCAACCTGCACGAGCAGGCCATGTACGAGGCCTGGGAGGCCAAAACCGGCCTGCCCGCCGAGGTGCTGCGCATCGAGCTGTACGACCGCGGGTTAAAGGAAGAGTTCGACCGCGGCTCAAAGCACCCTTCGGGCGTAGCGCTGTTTCTGAAGTGGCGATTTGAAATCGAATTCACGCGCGAAGACTGGGCCGATATCTGGAACCGGGCCATCAGCATCGACGCCGAGATGGACAACTTCGCGCGCGGCCTGGCCGTGCATCTTCCGACGGCGCTGGCCAGCACCACCGACAAGCTGCACCACGCGCGCATGCAGCGCGAGTTGACCTGCCTGGAGCTGTTCCGCGCCCAGGCCGTAAGCTACGAGTTCGGGCACCTGAAGCCCGAGCCGCAGTTCTACCAGCGCGCCCTGCACAAGCTCGGCACCGACCCGGCCAAAACCCTGTTCATCGACGACCGCGAAGAAAACGTCCAGGGCGCCGCCGACGCCGGCCTGATAGGCCTGAGGTTCACCAGCCTCGAAAAACTAAGGCAAGACCTCATCCAGTTCGGCCTGCTGTTTTAGGGCCACGGTCGCTAGAATGACTGTCCCCTGCACATACCCCGGCAGGCGTCAATCATGCGCAAGTTCCCGCTCGCTGTTCTGGCCGCGCTCTGCGCGCTGTTGCTGCATGGCATTCAACCCACTGCCCAGGATCAACCGGCGAAGGTGCAGCCGGAAGAGTACTGGCAAACCTACGACCTGAGCGACCTGCCCTTTGGTCCAGTGGTTGAGGAGGATGGCGAACTACCCGCGGTGGCGCCGGTATTCGGCGCTTATGGGCCGGTAGTGCGATCATTTGACAACCCCGGGCCGGTAATCGTTCCGTGGGAATGGCGGCTGGCGCACGGCAACCGTCGCCCCCCGCTGGACGTGGAGTACCTGGCCGACCGGCTCGACAGCGCCGTGGACCACGAATGGCGTATCAGCACCAGAACGCGGACCGAACCGAAGCCGGCGATTGAAGTGCTCGCGGACAAGAGCGCGCACGAGCTGGTGGCGGCGACCCTGCAGATGCTCAAGGCCTGGTACGCAATGAGCGCCGAGATTGCGGTCTACGAACTGACCCGCTCCTCTGCCGATGCCTGCCTGTCACGCGAGGCCGCCCAGGCGCTGCTGAAAGACGCCAAGCTGATCGGCCGGCAGAGCGGCGACCCAGGCGAAACCTTGGTCTGGCGCGACCTCGACTTCGTAAAAGCGCTCACGGATTACGAGGTTTACACACTTACCGAGAACGTGCTGCCGCAACCCGTTCACACCAAATTCCCCAAGGGTTGGGAGGTGGCGGCTGGTGTGTTCCCACTGCCGGAT
>JAJVIO010000032.1:25952-26510 GCA_022071975.1 Planctomycetota bacterium | reverse complement strand
GGCAGGCTGCTGGTGCAGGCTGCACTGGGCGAAGGGAGCATCGTCGAGGTGCGCAAGGTTCCCACCACCCACATGGAGATCGAAGCCCCGCGCATACGCTGCTCGTACCAGCCCGCCTGTGCCGTGCTTGCGCCCGGTGAAGCGCTCGTGCTTGGTGGTCGCTATCTGCTGCTTCCGCGTGTCGAGGCGGCGCCGGCACCTGTACAGATCGGCAGCACCTTCATTGTGCCAGCTTCCAGTGTGCTGTCGGTGGCTGACCTGAAGTGCGGCGAGTGGCCGGGCGAAGAGGAAGCATACTCCGGTTATCCCGCGACGCCCGAGTACGAGACCCTGCGTCTGCTGCAGCGCACGCACCCCGACTGCATCGGCGAGGCCGTGGAGGCCTTCCGCGCCCGCGAAAGCCTGCAGGGCAGCTACATCGAGTACCTCGGCCCGTTGCTTGTGGTCCAGGGTGATGCATTGCTGGAGCCCGAAGAGAAAGCGCAGGACACGGAGTTCGAAGACATGGTCCAGCGCCTGAAATCCAGCCCCCGCGGCTTTTCTCACCGCGTGTCCGTC
>JAJVIO010000032.1:0-25942 GCA_022071975.1 Planctomycetota bacterium | reverse complement strand
GGGTTTGCCTGAAAAGCCGACGGAACAGCAGGTGGCAGGCAGCGGCATCAGGTTGTACCGCTACCACTGTGCGGCACTGGAGGGCCAACTTGCCCAATGGAACAGCCTGGAAGCCGCGAACTACTTCGCTGGGTCCAACTCAGTGTTCAGTACCGTGCCCGCTGTCGAACCCACGATCTGGACCGCCGTGGCGGGCATGCAGATTGAGTTGCTCGCGCAAGGGCAAGGCGAGGCCGCCAGCATCGATATACTGGCCGGCTACGCGCCAACGCTCGATATCTCGCGGGAGACGGTGAAAGGGCTGGGCCAGGCGACCGAGTGCGCAAGCGTACCCACATGCCAGCTGCGACTGCAGGCCAGGCTGGGCGTCGGCGAGACAGCGTGCTCGATCGGCCCCTACCCCGGCGACGAATCGAGGCGCATCGTAATGTTCGCCCAACGCACACGATAAACGTTCGTGCGAGATGTCCCGTCGCCACTACAGAACCGGTGTAGGCCAAGCCATAATGCGGCCTTGGGTCCGTCGCAGGCTTGGGAATGCGCAAGGCGTTTGATCTTCGGCCGCTTGAATTCAACGACGTGCTTGGGCGCGGCTTTTCCCTTTTCATGGCCAACTTCGTTGGCGCGTTGCGCTGGATGCTGATCTGCTGGGCCCTGCCCATGCTGGCCGTGGCCGTGCTGTTCTACTTCGCCCTTGAGCCCTACGACTGGGCCGGCCGTATCGAGGCCGAGGCCCCCGGCGTGCTTGAGCCCAGCCGCTACGCCGTCTACTACTGGCTGCTGAAGCTGGCGGGCGTTGGCTTCGCCTTCAGCACCGGTGCATCCGGCATCTACTACATGACCGCGCGCGTCTACGTCGGCGGCAACCCTACACTCAGCGAAGTCATGCGCGCCGTCTACAGCCGTTTCGGCCATGTCGCCGGCACGGCGTTCCTGCACGTCGTGGTGGTGGCCGGCCTGACGTTGTTGTGCTGGGCCCCGCCCTTCGTGTTGTGGGACGCCGATGAAAAGGGCATGGCGGTGCTGGTCGGCTTCGTGGGCTGGACCGCGTGGCTGCCCCTGCTGCTGTGGTACAACTCGGTCTACGGGCTGAACACCGTCGTGGTGATGCTGGATGACGCCCAGGCCAGCGAGTCGTACCCGCGCTCGGCGTACCTGACCAAGCGCGCGCGCATGCGGCTGATCGGCGTGTTGTTTGTCGTAACGCTGGTGGTGGGGGCTCCGGGGATCCCGGGGCTGCTGGCCATCCCGGGCGCGGTGCTGGAGACCCTGGCCCTTGAGCAAGGCTGGCCGCTGCTGGGCGTGGTGGTCAACCTGGCCTGGGACGCGGTACTGTTGCCGCTGTTCTTCATGCCGCTGGTGGTCTACTACTTCGACATGCGCTGCCGCAAAGAAAGCTACGACCTGGCCGTGATGGCCCGCAACTTCGGCATCGAGGAAGGTGAGATGCAGCGCTATCGCTTCAACCCGGGCCTGGGCTACGTGCCCAAGGGTTGGAAGGGCGAGCGCGCCCGCCGCCAGGGGGTGCGCAAGCCAGCGCCGCGCCCGGCCGCGGTGCGTCACGCCCAGGCGGGCATGGCTGTAGCCCAACCTCACTGGGGCCCGCAACCCGGGATGCCGGGCGCGTTTCCGGGCGGCAACCCGCAATGGCCGCCTGTCGACCAAGCCCCGGGCGGGCCGCAGCCGCCTCAGTGGCCGCAGCAGGCGCCACCGCAGCCGGGCTGGCCACAGCAGGCGCCTCCCCAGTGGCCTCAGCCTAATCCCAACCCTCCGCCCCTGCCGGGTGTGCGCCGGCCGGGGCCCAACCTTCCGCCGCGCGGGCCGGGGCGTGCATGACTCTGCGCCTGCTGACAATCTGTCTGCTCGCCCTGTTGTACGCGTTCAGCCCGGCGCTGGCCGCCCAGCGACATGACGAGCAGGCCAGGCGCATCACCAGCCAGCCCGAGTACAAGGGCTACCGCATTGAGAGCCGCCGACCCAGCGGGGGTGGCGAGAACGGCGGCGGCGGCAACGGCGAAAGCACCGACGGCGGCAAGTACCGGCGCGACGCCAACCCGCAGGGCACGCCGCGGCGCGAGACCGGCGCGCGCGCCAACCCCCGTGGGGGAGGCGGCGGCGGCGAGGGGCTGTCGCTGCCGGGCTGGATCGGCTCGCTGTTTGAGGTAATCGCCTGGATCGTGCTGATCGGCGGCGCGGCCGTGGCGCTGTTCTTCATCGTGAAGGCGTTGCTGGGCATCAAGCGCAAGCCAAAACAGAAGGGCGAGAAGTCCAAGAAGTCCGCGAAGAAGAAAGCCGGCGAGCCGGAAGTTGAGGCCGTGGCCGACGAGCCGGACCTCGAGCAGGCCTTCGAGGACGCGCTCGCCATCGCGCGCCGCGAGTACGACGAGGCGCTGGCCCGCCAGGACTACGCGGCCGCCACACTGCTGGCGTACCGCATTTTCTGGCTGCGCGCGGGCTGGCAGGGCTGCGTCGAGAGCAGCGACGTGCGCACCTGGCGCGACGCCCTGCGCATGGTGCGCGCGGCCGAGACGCGCCGCGAAGTGCGTGAGCTGCTGCCGCTGGTGGAGCGCGTGCGCTACGCCGACTACAGGCCGAACCACGGCGAGTTCAACAGCTGGTCGGTGAGCCTTGGCCGCATCGAGCCGCAGGGGGTGCTGAAATGAGCGAGCCCCCCAAGCCCCGCGACGAAGCACGCCGCGAGACGCTGATGCGCGTGATCCTGGTCGGTGTGTTCGGCGGCGCCACGCTGCTGTACCTGCTGGCCGGCCTCTTTGAGCAGCCCCTGGCGCCGGACAACTTCACCAACTCGTACTCGACCTCGCCGGGCGGCCATCGGGCGCTGGTTGAACTGCTTCAGGCCAACAACCGCGAAGTCCGCAGCGGCGGCGTGAAACTGCGCCCGCCCCAGCCCAACGGCCTGGACACTGAAACACTGGCGCTGCTTGAGCCGGGGCCCGAGTTCGTGGAGCGTTACAGCGGCGAGTTCACGGAGTTGTTCGCGGCCGTGCGCGAGCGCGACAGCAGCGTGGTGCTGGTGCTTCCCAAGCGGCACTACAGCGTGCTTGAGCGGCCCGACAGCGGTGAGCTGGTGCTTGAGGAAAACCTGCACCCGCTGGAGGAAGTGCGCGAAGTGCTGCGCGCCACAGGCTTTGACCGCTGGCTTGAGGTGTCGCGCAGCGAGGCACCAGCCACGCGCGTGATCTGGTGGCCGGAAATCGGCCGGGAGCTGACCGTCGAGGTGGAGGGCGTGGCCCAGGTGTTCCGCACGCCGCGCGACCTGCCGGCCAACTTCGAGATCCTGGCCGCCAATGAAATCGGCGACCCGGTGGCCCTGCTGTACCGCGCCGAGGAACACACCGGCCAGGGCGGCGTGCTGCTGTTCAGCGACCCGGACATCTTCACCAACCGCTTCATCGCCAGGCCCGGTGCCGCCGAGATGGCGATGCACTTCTTCGAGTTCACGCCCCGCGACGGCGCGATCCTGATTGATGAAGACCTGCACGGCTTCTCGACGGACGCGAGCCTCGAGTACCTGGCCGCCACGCCGCCCGGTCTGTGGGTGACGCTGTCGGCGCTGCTGCTGCTGGGGCTGTTCGCCTGGCGCCAGGCCACGGTGCTGCGCCCGCGCTCCGCCGAGCCGCAGGACCGCCAGGCGCGCAAGTACGCGATCGAGGGCCTGGCCCGCATGATGGAGCGCGCCCAGGACCACCACACCGCCTACAAGCGCGTGCTGAAACGCTCGCGCCTGGTGCTGGGCACGGGCGGCGCGCAGGTGCAGGGTGCGGGCGCGGGCACGCGGACGATCCAGAAGGGCAAGACCGGGCGCATCACGCGCATCCAGGGCGGCAGCGACGAAGAGCGGCTGGTAAACGCGGCGCGCAAAGTGGCGCACCAGAAACGCACCGGCGAGGCCGACCACAGCGACTGGGATTTCGGGTAAAAGCAGCGCATCACGAAAAGAGGCGACATGAACGAAGGATTCGAGAGCGACGCGCCGGGACAGCCGGACGAGCAACCCGCGGCAAGCCACGCCGAGCCGCCTGAGCTGCGCATCGGCAAGTTCGCCAACGTGCTGGAGACCCACGTGGACCGCGTGGTGAAGGGCCAGCCGGGCGTGGTGCGGCACATCCTGGTGGCGCTGATGGTGGGCGGCCACGTGCTGCTGGAGGGCAACCCGGGCACGGCCAAGACGCTGCTGGTGCGCACACTCAGCAAGCTCTGCGCGCTGGAGTTCCGGCGCATCCAGTTCACCCCGGACCTGATGCCCAGCGACATCACCGGCACCAGCATCTTCCGCCCCGACAGCGCCGCCTTCGAGTTCCGGCGCGGGCCGGTGTTCACCCAGATGCTGCTGGCCGACGAAATCAACCGCGCGCCGGCGCGCACCCAGGCCGCGCTGCTGCAGGCCATGCAGGAGCGCATCGTCACCGCCGACGGCCATGACCATGAGCTGTCGGAAGTTTTCACCGTGATCGCCACCCAGAACCCGCTCGAGAACGAGGGAACCTACCCGCTGCCCGAGGCCGAGCTGGACCGCTTCCTGTTCAAGCTGATGGTCGATTACCCCGCCGAGCAGGACGAGCTGGCAATCTTCCAGCTGCACGGCGCGCCGAAGACCGGCGACGAGTTCTCCGGCCTGTTGAAAGAGCACCTGTTCGGCACCGGCGAAATCATGGGCATGCGCCGCGCCGTCTATCGTGTGGAAGTACGGCCGGAGATCGCCAACTACGCGCTGCAGATCGTGCGGGCCACACGCGAGCACCCGTTCCTGCGGGCCGGCGCAAGCACCCGCGCGGGCGTGATGCTGCTGCGCGCCAGCCGCGCCCTGGCTGCCACCTACGGGCGCAACTTCGTGGTGCCCGACGACGTGCGCGAGCTGGCGCCTGCGGCCCTGCGCCACAGGCTGTACCGCACGGCGGCCGCGGAGCTGGAGGGCACCAGCACGGACCAGATTCTCGACGACATCGTGAGGCGCATCCCGGTACCGAGATAAGACAGGTTTCAGGGGACAGGTTGCAGGTGTCAGGGAAAGGCCAACCCCGCACCCGCAGCCCTTTACAAGGACGCGTCTGGAATGGACGTCGAAACCTGCCACCCCTGAAACCCGACACCTGAAACCTGACCCCATGGGCTACTCGCCAACCAGGATTGCAATGCTGCTCGCCATCGCGCCGCTGGCGCTGGGCGTGCTGGTGCTGGCGCAGCCTTCGCTGTTCCTGCCGTGGCTGGCGGTCAGCCTCGGCCTGCTGCTTGCGCTGGGCGTGGACACACTGCTGCTGCCCAAGCGCGGCAGCATTGAGGTCATCCGGCAGCTGCCAGCCGATGTTGGTGTGGGCGCCGGTTTCAGCATGCGCCTCACGGTCTCCAACGAAGGCCGCATGGCGGCGCGCGGACGACTGCACGACATCGTGCCCGAGGCGCTGGATGGCCCGCGCGAGCCGTTGCCCTTCAGCATCGGCGGCGACGAGCAGGAGAGCTGGTCGCCCGAGTACCAGGCGCTGGACCGGGGCGAGCACCAGTTCGGCGACGTCACGGTGGAGGCGCCGGGCCCCTTGCGCCTGATGCGCCGCATCCTGCGACTACCCGCGGCAGAGAAAATTGCAGCCATCCCGGGCGTCGAGATCCTGCGCAGCAACGAGCTGATTTTGAAGGCCGCCCGCGACGCAGACGCCGGCATCACACGCGCGCGCGGCATCGGCCACGGGGGCGAGTTCGAAAGCCTCGCGCCCTACGTGCCCGGCGACCCGCCGCAATCCGTGGACTGGAAGGCCTACGCCCGCACCGGCACACTGGCCGTGCGCCGCTACATCCCCGAGCGCCGCCGCCACGTGATGCTGGCATGCGACGCCGGCCGCCTGATGGGCACCCGCGTGGGCGGCGTGCGCAAGGTTGACCTGGCGCTGGCGGCGCTGTCACGGCTGGCCGCGGCGGCCTTGCAGCGCGGCGACCTGGTGGGGCTGATCATATTCGACGGCGGTGTGCAAACGCTGATCCCGCCCAAGGCCGGCAGTGGCCAGCTTGCCCGCATCGTGCGCGCCAGCCTGGGCGTGAAGCCCGCGCACACCGAAACCGCGTTCACCAACGCTTTCGTGCGCATGAACCAGGCGCTCGGTCGCCGCTCGCTGGTGGTGCTGGCTACCGACTTCGACAACGAGGCCCAGGGCTGGGAGCTGCAGCGCAGCATCGCGCAGATCAGCCGCAAACACGTGGCGATTGTCGCCGCCATGCGCGACCCTGTGTTCCATGAAACCATCGCCGCCGAGGTGAACGACGTCAGCGACGCCTACCGCCAGCTCGCGTCACTGACGCTGCTCGAGGAGCGCTTCAACATTCTGGCGCGCATCCACAGCATGGGCGTGCATACCATCGACGCCGAGCCGGCCGAACTGACCGGGCCCCTGCTCAATCTCTATGGCCGTGTAGTCACCAGCGGAAAGTTGTAACGGCGCACAGGCAGGATTGCCTGGATCACGAGTCAGGCGGCGCGGCGACGCACGAAGAACAGCCAGCCGGTGCAGATTACGAGCATCACGGCCATCAGGCCGTAACGCAGGCCCAGGCCGGCGTGGCTCTGGCGGAAGATGCCCTCGATGACGCCGGCGCTCATCAGCAGCGGCACGCAGCCCAGCGCCACGATGCAGGCGTCCATGGCCGTCTTCGTCAGGGCGCGCCGGCGCGGCAGGTTGCCCGGGTTCAGCAGCCGGTGGCCGATGGCCATGCCCGCGCCGCCGCACAATATGATCGCGCCGATCTCCGGCACGCCGTGGGGGCCCAGCCAGGCCACGGCCTCTACGCCCAGCCCCTTGCTGAAAAACAGGCCCAGGAACGCGCCCAGCATCAGGCCGTTCTTCACCAGCAGGTAGATGGTCGGTAACCCCAGCACGAAGCCCCAGGCGAAACACAGGAACGCAACCTTCGTGTTGTGTGTGAACAGGAAGCCGGAAAACAACAGGTCCACATCCAGCGGCGTGTCCTGCGGGCCCAGCCCCTCCGCCAGGAACTCGCGGCTGGCCGAGGGGTCACGCCCGCCGGCCAACCCGCGATCCACGAACAGGTAGTAGGTCTCGGGCGCCCAGGTCACGGCCGTGAACGAGATGACGGTGGTCAGCACGGTGACCAGCAGCGAGAGCGCATGGTACTTCCAGAGCCTGCGCACGGCCGCGGGCACGCCGAACAGCGCGCCCTCGACGGCTTCGCGCATGGTGGGCCGCTTGCGGCGGTGCACGGCGAAGTGGGCTGTGGCTACGCCTTGCTCGATGAAATCGGCCAGGCGCTTGTCGGGGCTGAAAGCGCGCACGCGCGCGAGCTCGGTGGCGCTGCGCCGGTATGCCGCGGTGAAGTTTTCGACCACGTCCAGGTTGCGCGGCCGTGCGCGCACGCGTGACCATGCCAGGCCTTCAAAGGCCAGGTAGCGCCAGCGATCCAGGGCGCGGGTCGCGGTCTGCGAGATGTGATGATGGTGCATTCCGGCCAAGCGAACACCAGGTTGTAGGTGACAGGTTGTAGGTTGTAGCTCAGGGTCGAACGCGTAGCACAGAGACCCTACAACCTACAACCTGAAACCTATAACCTAGTGTGATGCAGCCCGTATCCTACCGCGCGGGATTCACCGATGCCACCCGGCCCGAGCCGGGGGCCGACCGCGTCGGCACGTTGGCCTGGAAGCACGAGGTGATGCTGCCCGAGGACGTGAAGGCGGCCTTCGAGGTTGCGAGCCCCTTCGCGCGCTCGATCGCGTTCCTGCTGGACATGGTAATCATCATCCTGGCGGTGATGGTGCTGTTCCTGGTCGGCATGATGGTGGCGGCTGCGACGGCCTTCAGCGGTGGGGGCAACATCACGCTGCTGCTGATCATCCTGGCGTTCTTCTTCATCAACGTCGGCTACTTCTTCGTGTTCGAGGGCATTTTCTCGGGGCAGACGCCGGGCAAGCGCATCATGAAGCTGCGCGTGATCAAGGAAGACGGCGAAGAGATCGGTCCCAAGGAAGGCATGGTGCGGGCGTTCATGCGCTTCCTGATCATCGGGCCTGTGCCGTGCCTGCTGTTCCTGGGCGTGTTCAGCGCGGAGATCCTGTTCGCGCTGGCGCCGTTTCACGCGCTGGCGATCGTGATGTTCGTGGACCGCAAGACCCGCGGCATCCCGGACTTCGTGGCGGACACCCTGGTGGTGATCCAGAAGGTGCCGCACCGCAACTGGAACACACCGTACGTGCCGCCCTACTTCATGCTGCCGCACCACGAGTTTCCGCTGAATGCCGAGGAGATTTCGCGGCTCACGCCCGAAGACTACGTGCGCCTCGAGGAATTCGGCACGCGGCTCAGCACCATCGGCAGCGAGGCGCGCAAGCAGGCCGCCATGGCGGCGGCAGCGGCGCTGGCCACGCGCATGAACTACAGCAAGCCCGTGGACCCGGAGTACGCCGAAGTATTCCTGTATGAAATGCACGCCGCCCTGAAGCAGCAGCTGCAGCAGCTCTACCCGGACCTGTACGCGTAACATCGGCATGCGGCGTGTGCAGGATCGGCCGGAGGCCGATCCGTACGCCATGGCCGGGACGGCCATGCTACCGTGAGCTTAGCCGAAACGGCCGGTGAGGTAATCCTCGGTCTGTTTCTTGCGCGGCTTCAGGAACATCTCGCTGGTGGCGCCGAACTCGACCAGCTCGCCGAGGTACATGAAGGCCGTGAAGTCGGCCACGCGCGCGGCTTGCTGCATGTTGTGGGTCACGATGATGACGGTGAAGTTCTCGCGCAGGTCGAGGATCAGCTCCTCGATCTTCTGGGTGCTGACCGGGTCAAGCGCTGAGCAGGGCTCGTCCATCAGCAGCACGTCGGGCTGGTTGGCGATGGCGCGGGCGATGCACAGGCGCTGCTGCTGGCCGCCTGAGAGCATGCTGCCGTTCTCGTTGAGGCGGTCCTTGATCTCGTTCCATAGCGCCGTGCGCTTCAGGCAGTACTCGACGATTTCATCGAGCTTCTTCTTGTTGCGCTCGCCCGCGATGCGGTTGGCGTAGATGACATTCTCGTAGATGGTCTTCGGAAAAGGGTTGGATTTCTGGAACACCATGCCGCAGCGCTTGCGCAGCTCAATGGTGTCCTGGTTGCGGTCGAAGATGTCGTCGTCGCCGAGATAGACCTTGCCCTCGGTGCGTACGTTGTCGATCAAGTCGTTCATGCGGTTGATGCTGCGCAGCAGGGTGCTCTTGCCGCAGCCGGAAGGCCCGATCAGCGCCGTCACGCGGTTTTTCGGGAAACGCAGGTTGATGCCCTTCAGCGCGTGGGACTTGCCGTACCACAGGTTGAAGTTTTCGACGCGCACGGCGGGCGGCAGCGTGGAAGGGTCCTCGGCCTCGCCGTAGTGGCTGGGCCCGGTGCTGATTTTCGGCGTGGCGCGCGTTGCGGGTTGTTCTTCCACGGCTTTCACCCTGTCATTTGCCGATACGGTAGCTTCATTCATGGCTTGCCTCACTATACCGCGCTGGTGGCGTACTTCCTGCGCAACTTGTTGCGCAGCCGGATCGCGAACACGTTCAGCACCGCCACCATGACGATCAGCACCAGTGCCGTCGCGAACACCAGCGGCTTGGTGTTGTCCACGTTCGGGCTCTGGAAGCCCACGTCATAAATGTGAAAGCCCAGGTGCATGAACTTGCGCTCGAGGTGCACGAAGGGCGGAATCCCGTCCACGGGCGGGTAGGGCGCGTACTTCACGGCGCCCACCAGCATCAGGGGCGCCACCTCGCCGGCGCCGCGCGCCATGGCCAGGATCGTGCCTGTCAGCACGCCCGGCAGCGCCTGTGGCAGGATCACCCTGGTGATCGTCTGCCACTTGCTGGCGCCGCAGGCCAGGCTGGCTTCGCGCTGGCTGGAGGGCACGGCGCTGAGCGCTTCCTCGGTGCTGACGATCACCACCGGCACGGTCAGCAGCGCCAGTGTCAGCGAAGCCCACAGGATGCCGCCGCCGCCGAACACCGGTGAAGGCTGCAGCTCCGGGAAGAACAGGTCGTCGATCGAGCCACCCACCACCACGCAGAAAAAGCCCAGCCCGAAAATGCCGAACACGATGCTGGGCACGCCGGCGAGGTTGTTCACCGCGATGCGCACGGCGCTCACGATCGGCCCCTGCTTGGCGTACTCGCGCAGGTACAGCGCGGCGATCACCCCAAACGGCACCACCGCCACGCACATCAGCATGGTCATGATCAGCGTGCCCAGGATCACCGGCCAGATGCCGCCCTCGGTGTTGGATTCGCGAGGGTCATCAAACAGGAACTCGCTCACGCGCCCCGCATAAATCCCCAGCTTGCCGAACAGGCCGGCCTCGTTGGGCCGGAATGCGCGCACCACCTCAGCCAGCAGCAGAGTGGTCTGGCGACCGTCGGAAGTATGGAAGTCGTAGGTGGCCGACTGCTCGGCGTTGCGCATCTTCACCACCTGGAAGCGCAACAGGCCGAACTCGAGTGCCTGGATTTCCGCGCGCTGGTCTTCGATCTGGCGGGCGCGACGCAGGGCAGTGGTTTCACTCTCGCTCAGCCCGAATGCCTCGCAGGCTTTCTGCCATTCGTCCAGCAGGGGCTGCAGCTCGGCCAGCCAGGCCTTCAGCTTCGCCTCGTATTCGGCTTCCGAGAGCTTCGGGTCGGGCAGGGGCTCGCGGCTTTGCCAGGCCTGGTGGGTCTCGGTCAGCTTCTCCATGGCTGCGTACAGGCTGCGCGAGTCGCGGTTCTCGTAGCGAATGCGCTTGAGGGCGTCCTCGCGGTCCTTGAGCTCGAAGTTCACGCGCCCGAGTTCATACTTCTCGATCTCGTAGCGCTGCACGTGCAGCTCGCGCATGCGCTCCTGTTCGCGCTGGAAGACGTCCCAGGTTTTTTCGCGGCCGTCGCGTTCGATCTCGGCCAGCGTTTCGCCCTCGACCGTGACGCGGGTGACGTAGCCCGTCAGCACGCCCTTCTCGAGCCGCTCGATCAGCGCCGCGCCGGGCAGGGCGACCTGCTGCAGCACCAGCTCGTTGTAGCCGTCGAGGTTGTGGCGCTTCATGGCCTCAGGCTCGGGCAGGCCGGTGCGCACCCAGCGGAAGTAGGCGGCGTCGCCGTACAGGCCTTCGCCCTGGTTGCCCTGGCGCACGAGGATTTCGGTGGGGGTGCCGTCCACCTGGTACGGCTTGACCGGCGTGCCGTCCGGGTTGGGCGGCAGCGCTCTGATGTCCATGGCACGCTCGCCGCGCGGCGTGCCGACCAGCACTGTGAAGTCGCGCCAGCGGTCATCGCCCATCAGCTGCTCGATCGGCACGTGTTTGCCCTGTTCATCGAGATAGCCCCACGGCGAGGGGAACTCGCCGGGGCTGGCCAGGTAGCGCGCGGCCGTGAGCGGCTTGCCCTCGGCGTCGCTGACGACGCTGTCGTTCAGGTCGGCCAGCAGCCACTCGACACCCTCGAACAGTTTCGGCAGCTGGCGGAAGTCGGCCACGCTGGCGCGGCGCGGGGTTTCGAAGCCTTCGGGCAAGGGGTTGCCGTCGAGGCGTTTCCAGCCGCCTTCGTCGGCGGGCAGCACCAGCATGGCGTCGTCGCGCGAGATGAAGACCGGGCCGTGCTGCGGGTGCTGCAGGTTGTAACGCGCCTTGCCCATCACGTAGGCGTCAACGTCGTGGGGCCAGAACGAGGTGGTGCCCTCGACCAGGATCAGCAGCAGCATGCCGACGATCATCACCACGCCGGTGGCGACGGCGCCGCCCGAGAGCCAGACCCAGGGCTCGCCTTTCACGCTGCTTCTGCGTTTCAAGGGCCGCTCGCTCATTACAACCTCGACAACTTGCGGCGCAGACGCATGCGCACGACTTCAGCAATGGTGTTGATCACGAACGCCATCAGGAACAGCAGCAGGCCGCCCATGAACAGCGTGCGGTACAGCGTGCCGCCGTGGGGCGCCTCGGGCATTTCGATCGCGATGGCGGCGCTCAGGCTCCGGAAGCCGTTCAGCGGCTGCAGGTCCATGACCGGTGTGCCGCCCGCGGCCATCACCACGATCATGGTCTCGCCCAGCGCGCGCCCCAGGCCGATCACGATGCCGGAGAAAATGCCGCTGGCGGCGGCGGGCAGCACCACGCGCATCGTGGTCTGCCAGCGCGAAGCGCCGCAGGCCAGGCTGGCGGCGCGCAGCTGGTTGGGCACGCTGGTGAGCGCATCCTCGGCAATGGTGTAGATGATCGGGATAACGGCAAAGCCCATCGCGAAGCCGACAATCAGCGAGTTGGCCTGCTCGAACTTCCAGCCCTCGGGGCCGGTGATCCAGCGCCGGAAGTCGGCCACGCGCCCGGCCGTCGGGTGGTCGTAGCTGAAGAACGCCCACTCCAGCGCGGATGTGGCCGGCAGCGCCAGCAGCAGGCCGACGCCCAGCAGCAGCGCGCCGAAGCCCAGCGACACTCCGATGTCCACAGCCACCGCGCGCAGGCCGGCGGGGTTGTCGCCTTCCAGGCGCTGCTTCACGTTTTCCAGCACGCGGCCCGGGAACTTCAGTTTGCGGGCGGCCAGGCCGGCCAGCAGAGTGGTTGCGAGCGTGACCAGCATGAACAGCAGGTTGTGGCCGCCCGGGATCCACCAGCCCTTGGGCAGCACGACTCCGTTGGTTTCACTTTCGCGCGGCAGCACCGCACCGCCGCCGGTCCAGGTGCGGAAGTCGCCGGCTGCCAGGCGGTCCGCGGCTTCCCGCGTGGCGGGCTGGAAGCTGACCGGGTCAAGCAGCGCCGGGTTGGCGCCTTCCGCCGCGGGGAACAGGTAGACCTCAGCGCGCGGGCCCACCATCGAGCTGAGCCAGATGCCGAAGGTCAGCAGCGCGAACAGCAGAAGGGTGCTGCGCAGGGGGCCGAACCTGCCGACAAAGCTGGGCGGGCAGCGCTGCCAGACCCAGCCGAACACCATGAACACTGCGGGCACCAGCACCACCGCCACGACCAGCGTGGGCATGATGGGGCCGGCCAGCGGCGCGAAGTACAGCGCGGCCAGGAAGCCCAGCACCACGGAAGGCAGCGAGGCCATGACCTCCATGGTCGGCTTCAGAATCGCGCGCATGTTGCGGTGCATGAACTCGGATGTGTAGATCGCCGCCAGCACGCCCAGCGGGATCGCAAAGATCAGCGCGTATAGCGCGCCCTTGAGCGTGCCCATCACCAGCGGCACCAGGCTGAGCTTGGGCTCCACGTCGTCGGTGCCGCCGGTGCTCTGCCACTCGTACTTCGCCTCGGGGTAGTCTTCGTACCAGACCTTGCCGAACAGCGAGGTCCAGCTCACTTCGCTGTGGGGCGCGTCCACCCACCAGTGGTGCAGGCGGCCATCGCCGTCCAGCGCAATCAGCCCGTCGCCCTTGCCGCCGAACACCGCCAGCCGCGCGCCCTCCTGCTGCAGCTCGAGGTAGACGCGCTCAGCCGTGTTGTTGATGGCGCGCAGGTTGCCGGCCGCGTCGGCCACCACCATGGCCTTGGTGATGGGGGAGGCGCTGATCGCGCTCACGGCCGCCGGCGACGGCGGAAGGTTGCGGATGCGCTTGAGGCGCAGCTCGCCCTCGCCGCCTTCGATCACCTTGAACCAGCTCTGCAGGCCGCCGCGGCTGTCGCCGAACACGACGCTGCGGTCGCCCAGCAGGTAGTTCACGGCCGTGAGCTGCAGCTCGTCGTGGATCGGCGGCAGGCCCTCTTCGTCGCGCTGCTCGTTGACCAGGTCGCGCCAGGCCCAGCCCTCGGCCGCGTCGGCCTGTCCGCCGAACACCGAAAAGGCGGGGTAGCGCAGTTTGAAAGGTTCACGCTCGCTGCTGCGGCCGAAGTGATGCACACGTCCGCCGCGCGACGCGAGGATCAGCTCATCCTGCAGCTCGCTGACCAGGGCGAAGTCGGGGGCGGCTTCCAGCTCGCCGGTCAGCTCGGTGGTTTCGCTTTCAGCATCGAGCTCTTCAGTGAACTCGTTGAGCTGAAGCCTTTCGGTCAGCAGGCGGGTGCGCCCGTCGGCGGTGACAACCAGCGTGGTGGTGAAGCGTTCGGCCTCGTCCGGCGCGCGGTTGATCTGGCCCGCCAGCAGGCGGATCGGCTGCTTGCCCGTGCTTATGTCCAGCTGGCGCTCGAGTTTCACCAGCGGCTGGACGGTGCGGTAGAGGCCGTGGGTCGGGACGTGCTCGATCACTTTGCCGTCGCGCACGACCACCTCGGGGATGTAGTCGGGCGCTTTGAACTGCTTTTCCTCGGGCCGGAACAGTTGCTGCAGCTCGGCGGGTTCTTCGTTGAGACCGTAGCTCTCGTAGCCCGTCAGGTACGCGATGGTGCCGGCGAACACGCGGCCGTCGCTGGTGCCGAGCAACAGGTGGTAGTGCGGCACGTCCAGCGCGCGTCCGACCTTGCGCGTGGTGCGCGGGCGCAGGCTGATCTCGGCGGCGGTCAGGGTCGCGTCGCCGAGCTGCATCGGTTTCTCGCGCGAGATGACGCTGCCGTCGGCGGTGGAAAAGCTGATCACGAAACCGGACCGCTCGATCAGCACGCCCACGCGGCGGTACTCGTCCACGTGCATCAGCAGCACGGGGGAATCAGCCAGCGCCGCGGGCTCCGTGGCGCGGCCGTAACGAACGCTGCCGAACAGCGGGAACACCTGCCACGCGATGAACAGGATCAGGCCCAGCACGGCGAAAATGACGCCGAGGCCGCCCACGCGTATGCCCGCGCCGGCGGCTTTGTCTGTCAGCTTGATCCTCAGCGTGGTCTTGCGGTTGTACTGCTCAATCGGGGTGCTGCCCATGCGAGTCCCGGTCCCGGCGCAAAAGGCGGAACGCATCGCGTTCCGCCTTCTGGCCGTCGTGTGTGACTACTTCGAGTCGGTGTACTGGTCCGTGTACTTCTCGACCATCTTCTGGCTCATGGGGAAGTAGCCGTCCTTCACCACCACTTCCTGGCCTTCCTTGCTGTGGATGAAGCGCAGGAACTCGCGCACCACCGGCGAAGCATTCTTGCCCGGGGCGCGGTTGAAGTAGATGTACAGGAAGCGCTGCAGCGGGTACTTGCCCGCGTAGCAGTTGTCGGCGGTGGCGTCGTAAGCCTCGGAGTCGGCATTCTTGCTGATCGGCACGGTGCGCACGCCGGCGGTCTTGTAGCCGATGCCGCTGTAGCCGATGGCGTTGCGGTCCACACTGATGCTCTGCACCACCGCGGCGCTGCCCGGCTGCTCCTTCACGCTGGCCTTGAAGTCGCCCTTGAACAGGGCCTTCTCCTTGAAGAAGCCGTAGGTGCCCGAGGCGCTGTTACGGCCGTAGAGCACGATGTCGGCGTTCTTCCATTCGCCGGTGAGGCCGGTCTGGCCCCATTTGGTAATGTCTTCGCTGTACTCGCCCTTGCGGGTCTGGCTGAAGATGGCGTCAACCTGCTGCATGCTGAGCTTCTCGACGGGGTTGTCCTTGTGGACGAACACGGCCAGCGCGTCGATGGCGACGGCCACGTAGCTGGGCTTGTAGCCGTACTTCTTCTCGAACTTGTTGATCTCTTCTTCCTTCATGGCGCGCGACATGGGGCCGATGTCGCTGGTGCCGTCGATCAGCGCGGGCGGTGCGGTGGTGCTGCCCTTGCCCTCGACCGCGAAGGTGACGTTCGGGTAGTGCTTGCGGAAGCCTTCCGCCCACAGGGTCATCAGGTTGTTCAGCGTGTCGCTGCCGACGCTGCTGATGTTGCCGCTGATGCCCGCCACGGGCGCGTACTTCTCGAGCTTTTCATCCAGCTTGGGGCCGGCGTCCTCGGCACTGGTGGGGCGGGACGTGGCCGCCACAGCCAGGACCATTGCAGCCAGGGAAGTGGCCGCCATTGCAAGTTTCATTCGCATTCTCATTTCTCCAGGGTTCGTTGACGCTGGAGAAGGTAGGAAAACGCGGTCAACCGATTATTGGGGCTTCGTGAAGATTGCGTTAATCGATGCGGCGCCGCAGCCGCAGGGTCGCGCAGGCAAGCGCCAGCAGCCCCGCCAGCATCAGCATGCCATGGCCTGGCGCGCCCCGGGTGGAGCAGTCGTCGCCGCCGTCATTGCCCCCGTCGCCCGAGGGGGAGGGGGGAAGCGAGGGGTAGCCTGTGAAGGTGAAGTCGTAGGGGTTTTCGTCGGCGTCGTCGTTGGGGATCGAGACATCGAAGCTGAAGGCTGCCGCCGAGAGCGGTGTAACCTGCAGGGTGAAGCTGGTCGTTCCGCCGCCCGAGGCGACAGGCGAAACCGGCGACAGCAGCAGGACGACGGTGCAGTTGCTCTCGCCGCTGACCGAAACTTCCGGCATGGATGTGAGGTTGAGATCGCTGACGCCGTCGTTGCGGATGGTGTAGCTGATGTTGAAGGGAGAGGTGCCGGTGTTGCTGATGGTGTCGGCGCCGCCGTCCGCGATGGAGACGGCGCCTCGCAGCACGTCGATTTCCGGCTGCGCGGAAAGCACGCAGGCGAACAGGCAGGGCAGCAGCAGGGCAAGGCAGCGCACGGAAATCCTCAAGGGCGCCCGATTATGGCGGCGGATTCGTGAAGGGCAACAGCCGCTATCCCGCCGGCTTGACCGTCATGTGCAGCAGCTCGCCTTCGCGGGTGCCGATCAGCACGGTGCCGTCGGGGCCGATCACGCCCGCGCCGGGCATGAAATCTTTCTGGCCTTGCAGCTTGTCCTTGAACGGCAGCTCACGCAGCACCTGTCCCGAGCGCGTGTCCCAGACCACCAGCTTTTCCTCGTTGTCGAAGGCGGCGCAGCGGCGGCCGTCGGAGCTGAAGCCCACGCCGCGGATCCACTCGGAGAGTCCTTTGAACTCGCGGGTCGGCTTTTCCTTGAGCTGCCCGGTTTCCCAGATGCCGACGTCGTTGCCGATGGAGCCCGCCATCAGCTGCTTGCTGTCGGCGCTGAAGGCGACGCGCTGGATCATGTCGTCGCCGGGCGCGTCCAGCTTCTTCTGCAGCACAAGGCGGTTGGCGTCGAACACGGCAACCTGGCCGTCGTCGCCGCCGACCGCCAGCCAGGCGTCGTTGGGGCTCAGCTCCATGCACTGGGCGCGGCCCAGGCCGGTGGCAAAAGCGCCCAGCTTGGCCCGGGTGCGCGGATTGAAGCGGGTGACCTGCGCGTCGCGGGCCGCCGCGAACAGCACGTTCGAGTTGGAGGTGAACGCCAGGCCGAACACGTCATCGCCGATGCTGCCGACGTCAAAGGCCTGCGGCGAATTGCCGCTCAGGTCAAACAGCACAACGTTGCCGTCGTCGTTGCCACAGGCGGCAAAGGCGCCGTCCGGGCTGATCGCCATGGCGGTGATACGGCGCGTTCCTCCCCGGCTGGTGCCGAGCTGGGTGCCGCGCTTCAGGTTGTAGAAGTAGACCTTGCCTGAGGCGGTGCCGGCCGCGCCATACTTGCCGTCGTTGGAAACGGCGACGGCGGAGATTTCCTCGCCGACGCTGATCAGCTGCTCCGGTTTGCAGTTGCGGTCGTCCCAGATCTTCTTGAGGTGGGACGGCAGGCGGTTGTAGCGCTGGGTGCTGCTTTCGCCGGTCAGGGTTTCCCTCGCGCGCTCCAGGCGGATGTTTTCGCCGTCATCGAGTGACTGACGCTTGAGCAGTTCGATCAGCTTCAGGCCTTCTTTCTCCTGGCCCTTTTTCGCGGCATCTTCGAGTTGCTTGAACAGCTTGTCTTTGTACTTGGCATGCGCCGCCTTGAGGTAATCGCGGGTGATGCTGATTTCGATGTCTGTTTCCGGGCTGTTCGGCAGGTTTGCCGCCTCTTCGATGAAGCCATCGGCCGCGGAGAACAGCTCGTCGTCGGCGGCCTGGCGGGCCGATTTCAGCAGCTCGGCGAGCTTGTCACTGACGGCCTTGCGCCAGCGCTCGAGCGCGTTTTTGTAGCGGCGATCGAGGTCGCCCTCGAGTGGCAGCGTGGCGGCCTTGTCGATCTCGACCTTTGCTTCCTTGTATTTGCCGTCCGTCGTGAACTTGTCCGCTGCCTCGAGGTGCGCAGAGACCTCCGCCGTCAGCAGCTTGATGTACTCGCCCTCCAGCTCCGCGGCCTTCTCCTGCTCGCTCTCGGCGACGGGGATCTCTTTCGCGTTGTCCAGCGCGGTGCGTACGGCCGGGTAATCGCGGGCGGCCAGCGCGATGCGGGCGGCTTCCAGCAACTCGCCGTGGCGCTTCAGTGCCTCGGTCGCGAATCGAGCGCGTAACTCGCCGAGCTTCTCTTTCATGTCGTCGGGGATGGGCAGCGATTCGGCGGCGTCCAGGTTGTCGCGGGCTGCTTCGAAGTTGTTGGCGTCGAGCGCCTTCTCGACTTCCGCAATCAGGTCGCGCACGAAGTCGGCCAGCGCCGCCTGGTTCGCGATGCGGAACTTTTCCAGCCGCTCTCTCTGCTCTTTGTTCAGCGGCAGGTCGTTTGCCTCGTTCAGGTTTCTGCCGGCAGCGGCGAAGTCGTTGTCTTTCATGGCGGCTTCGGCGGCGGCCAGCAGTTCCTCGAAGCGCTTGGCCAGGTCGCGGTCGTGGTCGGCGCGGGCCTGCTGCAGGCGGCGTTGAAGCTCGGAGGGCACGGCGCGGTCGCCGGCGGCCGCGATCAGCGCGTCGCCCTTGTCGAGCGCGGCGACGGAATCGTTGAACTTGCCGGCCGCTACAGACTTCTCGGCGGCGGTGACCTGTTCACTGAGCTGGATGTAGAAATCGACGTCCGCGACGCGGATTTTCTGGTCGCTGCTCTTGCCGGGCACGGCCAGTGCGGCGTCACGCTCGTTGTAGGCGGTGTTGTAGTCGCCCTTGTCGGCGGCGGCGATGGCGGCCTTGAGGTGGGCGTCCAGAGCTTCCTCAATGGCTTTGCCGACCTCGGCCACCAGCGACTGGTGCTCGGCCTTGAGGGAGTCGGGGATACCCAGTTTGACGGCACTCTCAAGCTGGTCGACGGCGTCCTGGTACTGTTTGGTCTGCAGGTCGGCGCGTACGGTCTGGTGGATCTCGAGGATGGTCACCACCTGGAGGCGCGCGGCGACCTCCTGCTGCTTCTCGGCGGCGTGGTTGATGCGGGCCATCTCGGCCAGGATGTTGCGTGCTTCGCCGAACTGCTTCTTTTCCTCGAGGCGCTTGACCTCGGCGTCCAGTTCGGTCCAGAAGTCGTCCAGTGTGGTGTTGACCTTTTCGATCAACGCGTCGCGGTCGGTAGCCACCAGCGCGCCGGCATCGCCGGACACATCGAGCTTCGCGAGCGCGTCGCGTTCCTTGATGGCGGTGTTCAGGAAGCCGATCGCTGCCGCGCGGTCGCTGCCGCGCCGCTCATTGAAGCCGGCCAGCGCGTCGCGGATGCGGGCGAAGCTTTCCTTTGCACCCAGGTATGCGCGCTGCTGCTCGTAGCGGATCCATAGATCCTTGTAGTCTTCGCGCTGCTTGGCGCTGCCCTTGCCTCGGTTGATGTCCAGCGAAGCGCGCTCCAGCTTGGTGCGCACCTCTTCGAGATCGTCCAGCGTTTCCGCCTCGGTGATCTTGATCAGGGCGCCGCTCAGCAGGCTGGCGATTGCCGGGTCGTCGGTCGCTTCCGGGGGCGGCAACTCGCCGCCATCTTCGGGCGGGGTGTTGTCCGGCGCGTTGTTCGCGGGCGTGTTGTCGGGCGCGTTGTTGGCCGTGTTGCCGCCGCCATTGGCGGGAGGCGCGTTGTCAGGCGCGCGGTTCTCGTTGGCCGGGGGCGGGGTGTTGTCGCGGTTGTCGCCGCCGGCGATGATCGGCGCGTTGTTGGCCTTCGGCGCGCCCGGGCCCAGCGTGAAGTACCAGCCGGCGAAACCGCCGCCGCCCATCAGCCCTATGATCAGCACCAGCGCCGCCACCAGGCCGCCGGAGCCCTTCTTGGCCGGCGCCTGCGTGGTGTATGCCGGCGCCGACTCCTGCGTGGTGGGCTGCACCGCGGCGCGCCGGCCGCTGTCTTCCTGGATGGTCGCCAGCATGGTCTGGGCCAGCTCGCGGGCGTGCTGGTCGCGCTGCTGGCGCTCCTTGGCCGCGGCCTCGAAGGCCTGGCTTTCGCGCACCA
Organism: Planctomycetota bacterium; assembly: GCA_022071975.1. Classification (GTDB taxonomy): domain Bacteria; phylum Planctomycetota; class UBA8742; order UBA2392; family UBA2392; genus JACKID01. Next base: position 5,927 of record JAJVIO010000032.1, on the reverse strand, counting down.
CGGGCGCCATGGACTTCATGGCCCCCTCGTCGCCCGCCGCGATGTCGTCCTCGGGGGCCATGGCGATCAGCTTGCGCAGCCACACGGCGGCCTGCTTGGCGCTGCAGCGCTTGGCGGGGTCCTTGGCCGTCATGCGCTTCAGCACCGCCACCAGCTCCTTGGGGAAGGGCTTGAAGCGGATTTCCGGGTAAATGATTTCCTTGGCGATGTGCTGCACGGCCACGCTGATCGGCGTGTCGCCCACGAAGGGTGTCTCGCCGGTCAGCATGTGATAGATGGTCACGCCCAGGCTGTAGACGTCAGACTTGTCGGTAACTTCCTTGGCTTCGGCCTGCTCGGGCGACATGTAGTGCGGCGTGCCCATGATCTGGCCGGACATGGTCAGGTGGCTGCTGGAAGTGGCGGCGCGGGCGAGACCGAAGTCGGACAGCTTGATCTTGCCGTCGGCAGCGCCCAGCAGAATATTGTGGGGCTTGACGTCGCGGTGGACCAGGCCCTGGGTGTGGGCGTATGCCAGCGCGTCTGCGCCGGCGGCGCCGATCTCGAGGGCGCGCTTGTAGCGGAAACGCCCGCCGTTCTTGAGCATGTGGGCGGCGTCCGTGCCCTCGACCATTTCCATGACGAGGTACAGGTTGCCGGCGTATTCATCGACGTTGTAGACGCGCACGATGTGCGGGTGGTCCAGCTTGACGCACAGGCGGGCCTCGCGCAGGAAGCGCTGGCGCACCAGCTCGTTGCGCGAAAGCTCGTCGGGCAGGACCTTGATGGCGACGTTGATGTCCAGGGCGTGGTGGTAGCCCTTGAACACCTCGCCCATACCGCCCTTGCCGAGCACGCCGGTGACCTCGATCTGGCCAAAGCGCGTGCCCACGACAATCTTGCCGCCAAAGGGTGCAATCGGGCGGGCGCCGCTGGGCGCGTTCAGGGTGCCGGACTGGGGCGTGTTGCCGCCCGTGCCGGTGGGGCCGAAAACGGTCTGTTGTGTGCTGCCGCCCGAGACGTGGCCGGGGCGGGTGGGTTCGTACATGGTGGCGGCGGGCTGAACGTCGGGGCCCTGGCCCTTTTTGACCTGCTTTAAAGCGTCCGTCACGCTGGGCTCGGGCGGTTTGGCGTGCTCGCCGGTGTGGGCGACGATGTCTACCAGCGTTCCTTCGTGGATGTCGCCCGACTCCATGTCCTGGATGGCTTTTTCGAGGCGGCGGGTTTCCCCGGGCTCGGGCTGATCTTGGTCTTCCTGATCGGGCTTGTCGTGTTCGTCTGTCATGCTGAGTCAGCTTCCCGTCCGCTTACCGTGCAACGCGCCAGTCTAGCAGCGGGGGCAGCGATTTCCCCCCTCAGTCTCGCCAATCTCAGGAACCTTACACCGTGTAAGGGTGGTTGCCAAAATTTTGAACCAGCTTTCGGGTGAAAGTTACTGACATGGGACTGGGCTAACGCCGGATCGTGCATGCCAAAGCCCGGGGTGCAAACCCCGGGCGAATCCTCATTACACCGGCAACCTCAGCCTGGCTCTCCCCGGGCTTGGCAGCCCGGGCTTCGGTTCTTTCCGTTTGCCTACACCGCCGCAAGCACGGCCTTGGCCACTTCGTCCACCTGGGCGTTGGTCATCTGGTCGAAGACCGGCAGGCTGAGCGCCGTCTCGCACAGCTTCTCGCTTACGGGCAGGTCGCCCTTTTTGCCGCCGAACTGTTTGAAACATTCCTGCAGGTGCAGCGGGATCGGGTAGTACACGCCGCAACCGATGGCCTGCTCGGCCAGTTTCTTGGCCACCGCGTCGCGGTTGTTCAGGCGCAGTGTGTACTGGTGGTAGATGTGGCTGTTGCCTTCACTGACCGGCGGCGTGGCCAGCTTGCCCTTGAAGTGGCTGTTGTAGCGGGCCGCAATTTCCGCGCGCCGGGCGTTCCACTGGTCCAGGCGCTTCAGCTTCACGCTCAGCACCACCGCCTGCAGGCCGTCGAGACGGCCGCAGATTCCCACCACTTTGTTGTGGTAGCGCGGGCGTTCGCCGTGCAGGCGCAGGAGTTTCACGCGGTCCGCGAGTTCATCGTCATTGGTTGCGATCATACCGCCGTCGCCGGCGCCGCCGAGGTTCTTGGTCGGGTAGAAGCTGAAGCAGCCGTAGTGGGCGAAGGTGCCGGCCTTGCGCCCGTGGCGTACGGCTCCGAATGCCTGGGCGGCGTCCTCGACCACCGCCAGGTTGTGTTCGCGGGCGAGGTCCAGCACGCCCTCCATGTCGGCGCACTGGCCGTAAAGGTCAACGGGGATGATGGCCTTGGTTCTGGGCGTGACCTTGGCGGCCGCGGACTTGAGGTCGATGTTGAAGCTGTCCTCGTGCACGTCGCAGAACACCGGCTTGGCGTTGAGTCGCGCGACAGCGCCGGCGGTGGCGAAGAAGGTGAAGGCGGGCACGATCACTTCGTCGCCGGGCTGGATGCCGGCGGCCATCAGGCTGATCAGCAACGCGTCGCTGCCGTTGCTGACGCCGATGGCATGCTTGACGCCGAGGTATTTGGCGCATTCGGCTTCGAAGGCTTCGACGTACTTGCCAAGCACGAAGGCCTGGTCTTCGAACACGCTGGCCACGCCGGCCAGCACTTCGTCCTTGATGGTGGCGTACTGCGCCTTGAGGTCGAGGAAAGGAACGCCCATGGAAGTCTCCGTTGCCGTCGCGCGGAATATAGGCTTCGGGCGGGCCGTGGCCAGTGGGGAAAAGGCGGCAGTAGGCAGGCGGCAGGAAAAGGAAAAAGCGGCTTGTGGCGGGAAACTCGCGCCGTTTTACGGCTACTCGTTCCAATTCAGTTTACCTGCTTTGGGTTGTGGGCTTGCAGGCTGCGATACGCGAAGATCGCGAAGCAAATCCACGCTTCAAGCCGTTCTTCGCGTCCTTCGCGCATTCTTCGCGGCTTCGCGTGAGGTAGTTTAAGAGACATCCGACCCGAACGGGTTTCATCGTAGTGGTACCGCGCCGCACGCCCAAACAACCGTCTGCTGCCTCTACCAACGCAGCACGGAGCAGCGTGGGGTCTGCTCCGTGGCGCGAGAACCGTCGTGTGCCCGGGTTACTGCTTGCGTTCGGTCTCTTTCTTCGGGGCTTCCGGCGCGGATTCCTCGGAGTGGCTGCTCTTGCGGATGCGCACGATCTTGATTTTCACCGTGGAGCTGCCGTCCGGTGAGGTCTTCTCGTATTCCTCGACTTCGGCGTCCGGGTCGTTCTCCCATTCCTCGACGTTCTTCTCGAACTCTTCGCGCATCTTCTTCATGCGCGCCTCCAGCTCTTCATGCATCTTCTTGAAGCGCTCGCGCATCTCCTCCATGGCTTTGCGCACTTCTTCGGGCAGCTCGGCGGGTACTTCATCTTCACCCCAGCCGCGGATGCGGATTCTTACGCCGTCTTCCTCGACGTCTTCCCAGTCGCCCTCTTCGTCCGCCTTTTCGGCCTTCTCGCGCAGGCGCTTGATCAGCTCGCGTACTTCAGCCGGCAGCACCTCGTCCAGGTCTTCCGCTTCCTCCTCAGCTTCGCCTTCCTTTACTTCCTCAATGATGGTGGCGCCGTCCTTCTGGATAATCTTCACCTTGCGGCCGTCGGGAAGCGTTTCAACTTCCTGGGCCAGCAGCGGCGACGAAATGAACAGCGGCAGCAGGGCGGCAATGATGGCTAACATGCGCTTCATGGCGTTTCTCCTGTGGGGTGGTGTTGGCTTCATCCCCATTACAGGGCGAGGCACAGGGGCGTTACAGGCCAGTTGAAAAAAGCGAACCCCGGGCCGAAGCCCGGGGTCCTGGTGCCGCCGCCTTTTTGAAGAGGTCAGAGTTTAGAGGCCGGAGGTCAGGGAAAGGACAGGACGCTGTGCAAACACGCTGTCTCTGACCTCTAGCCTCTGACCTCTCGTACACGCCAGCCGCTGCTCAGCACGCGAATCCCTAGTCCTTCACCGGTATCCAGTTCACGTAGCCGATCTGCATCTCCTGCCAGGTCTGTTCGCCGAAACCGACCTTCTTGGTGGGGTCGGGGTTGGCGGGGTTCTTGTCGCTGTTGTCGTACCAGCCCGTGGCGTAGATCTTGCTGCCCTTGGGCAGGTCGATCGGCTCGCGCAGCACGTACACCAGCTGCCAGTTGAAGTCGTAGCGCGGGACATCCAGCAGCGTGATCTCTTCACCGCTCGGCAGCTTGGCCACGTACTTGTAGGCCTTGCCGCGCACGTGCATGTGCGGCATCAGCGACAGCACCCGCATGTCCTGCTGTACTAGGTGAATCGCCTTCACCTCGTGGTTGTCCGCGCCGGCCGGAATCTCGAAAAACACGTTGCTGACGCCGGTGGTGGTGACTTCTTTCTTCGGCTTCTCCTTGCAGAAGATCAGGCCCAGTTTGGGCTGGTCCTGGACCTCTTCGCCGTTGGGCGTGTAGTGGATCTGGAAGGTCATCTCGGCGCCCTTGGGCAGGAACTTGCCCATGCCTTCCGGGAACACGATTTCGCCCTGGCCCGGCACCATGCCCATGAAATAGCCCGCCAGGCCGCCGCGGTCGTCGGGCTGCTCGCTGGCGCGCGGGTGGTTGCGCGGGTACTTCAGGAAGATCAGCACGTGGTGCACCACCTGCGGGGCGGTGGGGCGGATCTCCATGGCCTGCACCCATTTGTCTTCGTCGAAGCTGGTCTTCAACTTTACGTACTGGTACTCGACCTTGCCCTTGGCGGGTACGGTGATGGGCTGCTCGATCTGCAGCACGCTTTCAGGCTCGCCGATTTTCCAGCCATCGGTGAACTTCTTCGGCAGCGGCGCGTCCTTGGCGTCGCCCTCCGGGCAGCCGTTGTCGATCCAGCCAATCAGCGCCTCGCGGTCTTCGTCACTGAGGCTGCGGTCGTTGCTGAACTCGCCATGTTCGGGGTTCGCGAACCAGGGCGGCATCAGCTTGTTCTTCACCTGGCGCTTGATCATGGTGCGGTTGGCCTTCACGTCGGCGTAGGTCATCAGCTCAAAGGGGCCGTTCTCGCCGGCGCGGTGGCACTCCTGGCAGTTGTCCTGCACGATGCGGCTGACGCGGTTGTGCCAGGTGATTTCGCCGCTGGCCGCCGCGGCCTCAAGCTCGAGCAGGCAGCCCGGCGCCCAGGTGGCGGGCACGGCCACGTCGCGCCCGGCCAGCACGGCCTCGAGCGCGTCCGTCAGGTAGTTGAATCGCGGCTCGTCCAGGTTGTAGCCCAGGCCGAACTGGTCGCTGACCGCGCCGCGGTAGCGCAGGGTGCGGGCGGCATCCAGCACAAAGCAGTCGCCGGTGCTGTTGACCTTCAGGGCCTTCGCGATCACGCCCTTGGGGTCGGGCACGTAGCGGGCCGTGAAGCCGTAGCGGCCGATGGCGTCTTTGCACTCTTCGACGCTCTCGTTCTCCATGGGGTTCAGCAGCAGGAAGGCGACGTTCTTTTCGCGATAGGCTTCCACGATCTCGTTGATCACCGGGGCGTACTTCTTGCAGATCGGGCAGCCCTTGTTGGTCACCAGGATCACCAGCGCCTGTTTGTCCTTGTAGTCGGACAGCTTACCGGCCTTGCCTTCGGTGTCGGTGAACTCGAGGTCCGGGATCAGCCGCCCGATGTTGTGCGCGCGCGGGTCCACCAGCCTGGGCGCCTGGCGCACGTCTTCGAGCTCTTCGCCCGCGTCCTGCGACAACACAACCCCCGCCGCGGCGGCGAGGCCCAACAGCATGCAGATGCTCAAGTACTTCAGGCTCATCGTCTTCCTCTATAGTTGCTTCAAGCGTAAAGGATAGTGCTCTATAACTGCTTATTCTCACGCGGCGGCGGGGGATTTCCGGGCGGCTTTTACAGCCGCTTGTCACCCGCTATGCTGTGCGGCTTCCAGGCCGAAACGATTTTGCGAGGTGCGTTGTGGGTGAATTCGACAACGATCAAGGCCCCGTAGAGGGCACCAAGACC
>JAJVIO010000029.1 GCA_022071975.1 Planctomycetota bacterium | reverse complement strand
GAAAGCTTTACCCGAATCCGAACGCGCGGCGTTGCAGGCTCGGGCCCGCGTCAACCTGGCCGAGCGCGCGAAGCTGTTCGACGGCCCGGAGCAATGGGGTGACAACGCGCCGCGCGGCCGGGGCACTCCCTGCCCCGCACTCACCGAAGCCGGCGCCTGCGGCATGTACGAGGCGCGGCCGATCATGTGCCGCAAGTTCGGCGTGCCGATTTTTAACCCCGACCGGCCGGATCGCGTGCTGGCCTGTGAGCTGAACTTTGCCGACGGCGAGGCGATTGAGGACCCGGGGCTGGTGGAGAACCAAACCGCCCTGTACCGCGCCCAGCAGGCCATGCAGGCGGCGTACAACGACGCCGGGGGCAGACGTGACGACCGGCCTATCTGCATCGCGCGCGCGATGGTTGAAGACTTCACGGGCTACCTGCCCTGAAAATCGGCACGGGGGCAGACTCGCGTCGCGCCGCTTGCTATAAAAACCGCCAGTTTCGCCGGGCCGGAAGAGATGGTCGCCTTCGCGCACTCTTCCCCGTTGGCTCGCGGGAGAACGGATGGAAATCAAGAACGGCATCCCGGTGTCGCCGGGCGTCGCCATCGCGCCGGCGTTGGTGCTGGATTCGGAATCGTTCCGGATTCCGCGCCGCTTTATCCGCAAGGATGAGGTAGACACCGAGCTCAAGCGCTTTGAGCTTGCGCGCACCAAGGCCATCGAGGAAATCGCGGAAATCCGCGACAGCGTGCATTCCGTCGCCAAAGACGAGGTGGGGCTGATCTTCGACGCGCACTTGCGGATGCTGGAGGACCCGCTGATCACCCGCGAGATCCCCGAGAAAATCCGCGGCAAGCGCTACACGCCCGAGTACGCGGTCAGCCGCGTGTTCAAGAAGATCATCAAGCCGATCAAGGAAATCAACGACGCCTACTTCCTGCAGCGCGTCAACGATTTCTACGACATCCAGAAGCGCCTGCTGCGCAACCTGCTCGGCCAGCGCGCCCACGACCTGACCAAGCTCGACCGCAAGGTCGTTGTCGTCGCCCACGACCTCACGCCCAGCCAGACAGCAACGCTCGACAAGAAAATGGTCGCCGGCTTCATCACCGACGTCGGCGGCGCTACCAGCCACACCGCCATCCTGGCCAACGCCCTGGGCATCCCGGCCGTGGTCGGCCTGGGCACGATCACCAGCGACATCAGCGGCGGCGACGTGGTGATCGTGGACGGCAAGTCGGGCCGCGTGATCGTGAATCCCGACGAAGCTACGCACTCGAAGTACGAAGCGCGCGGCAAAGGCTACATTGACCGCGAAAAGCGCATGTTCGAGGCGGCCGCCAAGGCCGAGCGCACGACGCGCGACGGCACGGCCGTCAACCTGTACGCGAACATCGAGTGGGACGACGAAATCGAGCAGGCCATCAAGCTGGGCGGCGACGGCGTGGGCCTGTTCCGCACCGAGTTCATCTACAGCAAGTTCGGCGCGCATCCCACGGAAGACCAGCACTTCGAGGTCTACAAGCGCGCGCTGGGCATGCTCGACGGCCGGCTGCTGACCCTGCGCACCATGGACTTCGGCGCGGACAAGTTCGCGACCGAAGTGGGGCTTGAGCGCGAAGAAAACCCGTTCCTGGGCTGCCGCAGCATCCGCCTCAGTCTGCGCCAGCCGCACCTGCTGATCACGCAGTTGCGGGCGGCACTGCGGGTTTCGGCATTCGGCAACGTGCGGATCATGCTGCCGATGGTGGGCTCGATCGAGGAGTTCCGCCAGGCGCGCGCGATTTACGACAACGTCAAGGCCGACCTCACTCGCGAAGGCGTGGCGTACCGCGCCGACGTGCCGCTGGGGATGATGGTCGAGGTGCCGTCAGCTGCGCTCACCATTGACAGCTTCATGCAGGACGCTGACTTCTTCAGCATCGGCACCAATGACCTGGTGCAGTACACACTGGCCGTGGACCGCAACAACCAGTACGTCGCCAACCTGTTCAAACACACCAATCCGGCCGTGCTGCGCCTGGTGAAGCTGGTGATCGACACGGCGGTGAAGCACAACAAGCCGGTCAGCGTATGCGGCGAAATGGCGGGCGAAGCGCGCTATGCGGTGCTGCTGCTGGGTTTCGGGCTGCGTGACTTCAGCGTGGGACCGACCAGCCTGCCCGAGCTGCGCACGCTGCTGAGCCGCGTGACGGTGGACGAGTCGGTGAAGCTGGCGGACAAGGCCATGGCGCTGAGCGCCGCGGACGAAATCAATGATCTCCTGGAGGCCGAAGTGGAACGCCTGCTGCCCAGCGAAGAATTCGGCGAGTAGGCGGGAAGGAAAACCGAGCAATGCGCCCAGTCTGCTGGACCGTAGCAGTCCTTACGTTGCTGGCACTGCCCGTGATCTTCACGGCAGCACAAGAAGCAAAGCCCGTCGAAGACGGTACGAGCGAGCAACCCAAGCCCCTCCCGCCCATGCCGGAGGCGCCCTTCGTGAAGGAGGACGCCGAGGCGATCCAGGCGCATATCGACAACGTCAACAGGCAACTGGAAGCCGCGCGCAAAGACCTGGCCGACAAGCAGGCCGCCGCAGAACAGCCCGAGCTCACACCTGAGGAAAAGCAGGCCCGCGACGCGGCCTTGAAGCTGGCCGAAGAAGCGGTGAAGGCGATCGAGTCCGCGCAAGCGCCGCTGCAGGAAGCGCTGGACGCCGCCAAGGCCGGTCCCACCCGTGCGCAGCTTGACGCCCGGCAGCGCTATGACGCGCTGGCCGCGCTGGCGCTGCAGGTGCGCAAAGAGCTTACGCCGGGCCAGGAAAAGACCGACACCACCGAGGCCGTGCCGGAAGGTGAACACGCCCGCGCGATCCGCCTCGCGGAAGAAGAGCAGCTGCGCGCCAACCAGCTGGCGGATGCCGCCCGCGAGTTCGAATTCGGCAAGAGCCGCATCTACGAGAAGCTGTCGGACATCGAGAAGCTCGAGTACGAGTTGCGCTGGGCCAACGAGCGTTTCCAGCTTTCCATTGAAGCCTACGACCACATGGTGACGGAGCTGTACGGCGCCTACCAGGCTTACGAAACGCGCGCCCATGAGGGTCTGCAGGCCATTGAGGACGCGCTGCCGCTCTGGCGCGAGTTCGAGGGCACGCCGGCGGAGAAGCTTGGTCTGCCCGAGCCGGCCGTGCCGCCGACAACGCTGGACGACCCGCGCGGCAGCCAGGACACGCGCGGCGCCATCGAAGCGCTCTACGACGGCCGTGTTTCCCGCAACCGCCTGGCGCGAACGCTGCGCCTGCGCGAGTTTGAGGGCGTGCTGAAGCGCCTCCAGCAGGAGATCGACGTCCGTGAAGACTACAAGGAAAGACTGGAACAGGACGCCGAGCGCCTGAAAAACGTGCTGGCCGAGACCGGCGCCAGGCCCGCTGCCGAGCCCGAGGCCGAGGCGCAGCCGGAGTCTGAGCTGGAAGAGTACCAGAAGCTTGGGCGCCAGATCGACGACTTCAAGCAGGAGCAGAAGGACAAGGCGCTTGAGCTAGACCGCCTGGTCAAGGAACGCGAAGAGCTTCTGAAGCTGATCACGGGCAAGCAGGTGGTGGAATCCGAGGTTGTTTCGCTTGTCGATGAAACACGCGCCACCATCGATGCCATCGAGGCTCAGTTTGCGAAACCGGACCCGGAGGCGGCTCCGCAACCCGCGGCGCCAAAGGTAAAGGTGCCAACCTACAAGCGACGGCCGGTGGCACTGCTGTTCACGTTGCGCGAAAGGCTGGAGGCCGAGCAGGAGCGGCTGAGCAGCGCCAAGCGCGACACGCGCCAGGTGCAGACGCAACTGGATATCGTTGACCGGCGCATGGAACGCATCGAGGCGAGGGTGGTTGAGATCGCGTCCGAGCTGCTGCCGCAGACCCGGTCCATGTACTACGAAGAAATCGGTAAAACCGTCGGCATCCGCGCGGCAAAGGTCGCCGCGGTGCTGCTGGTGGCGTGGCTGATCCTGTACCTGATCCGCAAGATCGGCGAGCCGCTGATCGAGCGCATCGTGTCGCGCGCCGACAAAAAATCCGAGTTCAGCGCCGACGAACAGCAGCGCGCCCGCACACTCATGACCGTGTTCATGACCACCGCGCGGGTCGTGGTGTACATCACCGCCATCATGTTCGCGATCGCGCAGTTCGACGTCGATTACGGCCCGCTGCTGGTGGCTGCGGGCGGCGTCTCGCTGGCCGTGGGCTTCGGCGCGCAGACGCTGGTGAAAGACTTCTTCGCCGGCTTCTTCATCCTGCTGGAAGGCCAGTTCAGCATCGGCGACGTGATCGAGGTAAACGGCAAGACCGGCACGGTGGAGAACCTGAATCTGCGCACCACGGTGATCCGCAGCCTGAACGGCGATGTGCACACGATTCCCAATGGCGAAATCTCCGTCACCACCAACCAGACCAAGCTGTGGTCGCGCGCGATCGTGGACGTCGGCGTGGCCTACGAAGAAAACACCGACGACGTCAGCGCCGTGATGGAGGGCGTCGCCAAGGAAATGCGCGAGGACGAAGCCTGGGGCAAGAAGCTGCTGGATGCCATCCTGATGGGCGTGGTTGAGCTTGGAGACAGCGCCGTCACCATCCGCATGCTGCTGAAAACCCGCGCCGGTGAGCAGTGGGGCGCCTCGCGCGAGTACCTGCGCCGCTGCAAACTCAAGTTCGATGAGCTGGGCATCGAGATCCCCTGGCCGCAGACCGTGCTGAGCTACAAGCAGAATGCCGACAAGGACGACAAGACCTTGGCCACGGAGCAGCGACGCAAGCGCCTGCAGATCCTGCGCTACGTGCGCAAGATGCGCGGCGAGATGACCGAGGAAGAGGCCGCGCTGGCCGCCATGTCGGTCGAGGAGCGCGACCGCGCGGAGACCATCGCCAAGCGCGAAGTGGAGCTGGCCAAGGAAAAGGCCGAAGACAATCCCGAGCCGGAACCCGCGGCCGACGCGCCGAAAGTTGAAGCGGAACAGCCGCACGTTTCCGACGCGGAGAAACTGGCGAAACACCTCGCCACACAGCAGATCGCCAAGGAACAGCTGGAACAACGGCCGGAACAGGCTGATCCGCCGCCGGACGAGCCCAAGAAGCCGCAATGAACGGTGGCCGGGCCGCGTTAGAATAGTCAGCCGGAGCCCGGGCATGCCCGGGTTTGACGCGGGGCGCGCTAGCTCCGATCATGTAGGGGCAGGCGCCAGTCTGGAGAACCATGGAACGGCCCAGCATCAACGAAGCCCTGATCAGCGATTTCATCGCCGAGCGCAACCGCAGCCAGTTCGAGCAGATCGCCTGGGAGGGGTCCTACCTCGACTACCTGAACCAGGTCTGCGCCGACCCATACAAACACACGCGCACCACCTACCAGCTCACCTTCGACATGATCCAGCACTTCGGCTCGGAGACATTCGAAGACAGCGGCGAGCAGGTGCGACGCCACAAGTTGTTTGACGACCCCTTCAACAACGGCAAGAACGCCATTTACGGGCTTGAGCGAACCATCAGCCGGCTCGTGAAGTACATCCGCGCCGGCGCCCGCGAAGAGGGCAAGGAGCGCATCTTCGTGCTGCACGGCCCGGTCGGCACGGCCAAGACCAGCATCATCGACCTGATCGGTCGAGGGCTTGAGGCCTACACGACCCAGCAGGACGGCGCTGTGTACAGCTTCGCGTGGCGCTTCGGCAAAGACTTCCACGCCGAGGAAGGCGGCAGCCTGGGCTTCGGCAGCGCCAAGCCGGACGTGGCGGGAGTGCACAACCCGGTAGCGGTGCTGCCCAGCCAGATGCACGAGCACCCGCTGCTGCTGATCCCGCGCAACGCGCGGCGCGAGTTGCTGGAGAAGCTGTGGAAGCAGAACGGGCTCGACAGCAAGTACCCGATCCCGCACAAGATCCTGGAGGGCGACCTCGAGTTCAACAGCAAACAGATCTACTCGTTCCTGCTGCGGCGCTACAAGGGCGACTGGCTGAGGGTGATGGATCACGTGCTGGTGCAGCGAATCGTGTTCAGCGAATCGGGCGGCATCGGCATCGCCAAGATCCCGCCCGAGGGCAACGTCGAGACCGCCAGCTCGCCGGTCACGATGGACGAAAACTTCAAGTACATCGCCAACCTGCTCAGCAGCGTCAGCCTGGTGCGCTATTTCGGCAAGTACGTGCGCGGCAACCGCGGGCTGGTGCACTACAGCGACATCTTCAAGAAACCCAGCAACTACCTGCAGCACCTGCTGAGCGCCGTGGAAGAGCACAAGATGGACTTCGGCGAGGTGGGCTGCGACATCGACGTGATGATCCTGGGCACCACCAACCTGGCGGAATACCAGGCCCTGCGCAGCGACCCGATGTCCAAGGCCCTGCGCTCGCGCATGCGCAAGATCGACGTGCCGTATCTGTTGAACTACGTCGATGAAGAAAAGATCTACAACCGCGGGCTGCGCCAGGCCAAGCGTTACCACCGCATCGCGCCCCACGCCACGGAACTGGCGGCGCTGTGGGCGGTGATGTCGCGCCTGGAAAAGTCAGATCTGCCCAACGCCAGCGACATCCCCGAGGAAGCCCGCCAGGTGCTTGCCAAGCTGAACCCGCTGGCCAAGGCGCTGCTGTTCGCGGGCGAGTACCCGCCGATCCTGAGCAACCGCGAACGCCAGACCCTCAGCCGCGAAGTGCGCAAGCGGCTGCGCAACGAGTTCATCAGCGAGGGCATGGACGGCATCCCCACCCGCATCCTGCAGAACGTGTTCGCCGATATCTGCGAAGACGACAGCGCCGAGTGCATCACCCCGTTCTCGGTGTTCGTGCTGCTTGACCGCGTGGTGGACCAGGGGCCCGTCAACTACGACTTCCTGGCGCGCCAGCGCGACGACGGCTACCACGATTTCCGCGCCTTCACGGCCGTGCTGCGCCAGCGCTACGATGAGATCATCGCGAGCGAGATCGAAAACAGCATCGTGAATGTGGATGCCGGCGACATTGAGAAGCGCATCCGTACCTACCTGCAGCATGTGACGGCGTACAACCGCAAGGAAAAGCTGAAGAGCCCCGTGACCGGCGCGGACATGGAGCCGGACCAGGCCATGATGCGCAAGGTGGAAGCGCTGATGAACGTGGAGGATTCCGAGCGCGACTTCTTCCGCTTCCGCATGGTGAGCAGGCTGACCAACGCGCTCACCACCGGCACCCAGAAGCTGAAGGCGGGCATGGAGCCCGCGGGCATCGACCTGCAGAGCACCTACGCCGACCTGTTCAAAGAGCTGCACCGCAGCCTGTACCGCGAAATGCGCGACCAGGTGAACTGGAGTGCGATCAAACGAAACCTGGAGAAGTGCAAGTCGCGCGCGGAACTTGAGAAGCACCTGAAGGCGGAGGGCGACACAGAGCGCAGCGCGACCCTTTCGCTGATAGAAAACATGGACCGCACCTACGGGTATTGCTACGAGTGTGCAAAGCCGATCATTCTCTACTTCATTGAAAAGAGGCTCGGCTGAGTTCACGCCGGACGCGGGCCGGAAGTCTTTCGAACAGCAAATGAACAATTACCAATTACCAATTACCAATTCCGGCAGGTTGCATGGGTGTGAATTGGTAATTGGTAATTGGTTATCGGTAATTTGCTGTTCCCCACCCTCCCGCAGCGTGATTGAGGTGCGCTGATGGCCAAGGCTTCCGGAAAAAAGCCCGAGCCTCCGCGCACCGACCCGTTCGACGACGTCGAGGCCAAGAGCATCACCGAGATCGAAATGGACCAGCGCGTCGATCTCGAGCGCGAAGAGCTGCCGGCCGCCGCCAAGCTCACCGACCTGCCGATGAAGTGGGTGCTGCTGACGCTGCTGCTGTGCATCGGCGTGTCGGAGCTCGCCCAGCGCGTCGAGCGCAAGCACCTGATCCAGGCCGCGCGCGAAGCGGGGCTGCTGAAGGAAGAAGAAGTAAGCCAGGCTGAGAAGGCCGACGAGCTGATCTCCGAGCGCGAAAAGATCCAGCAGCGCATCAAGGAACTGCAGGACCGCCGTAAACGCGCCGAAAAACTGGTGAACGGCGAAGAAGAACAGGCCGAAGACGAACCTTCCATCCCGCTCACCATGGAAAGCCTGCGCGCCGAAATCCGGCGCCTGGCGGGCGACCAGTATGAAAACTACCGGCGCTTCGCCACGCTGGTGGCGCTGCTGGTCGGCGGGCTGGGGCTGATCCTGATGGCGGTGTTCGTGCGCGTGCTGGCGGCCGCGTTGCTGGGCAGCATCGCGTGGGGCGTGACCTTCTTCCTTGGCGTCGAGCCCTGGATCATGTGGAGCGCGACGGGTGCAGGCGCGTTGATTGGCGCCTGGCTGGCGCCGCGGCTGCTGCTGGCGAACATGCTGGTGAATGTGGCATTCGCGGGCATGGTGCTGGGCGGCGCGGCCTTCGGCGGCGGCGTGTACCTGGCGACGAGCCATGAGCTGTATTCGATTTTCGGCCTGGGCATCGGGCTGGTGATCGGTGCGCTGCTGGGCTTCAAGTTCGCGCGACCGCTGTTTCTGAGCGCGGTGCTTGCCAACGCCGCGGGCTTTGCCACGCTGGTGCTGTGGCTGGCGTGGGGCGACCTCTTCCCGCATTTCTGGCCGGTGAGTTTCGGCGGGCTGATGATTCTCGACGCCGTGGCGACGCGCATCTACCACCGGGTGCGCTGGGGACAGGCACTCTGATGGACCTTGACGAACTGTTGCAGGAGGCGCTCAACAAGCACCGCGACGGCGACATCGCCGGCGCGGCGCGCATCTACGGTGAGATCCTCGGCCAGGATCCCACGCACCCCGCCGCCAATCTGAACCTCGCCAGCATCGCCCTCGACCAGGACCAGCTGGAAGAGGCCAGCAACATGTTAACGGCCGTGCTGGCCCGCGACGAAGACAACGGCGTGGCACACCTGCTGTACAGCCGGGTCTGCTTTCTGCGGGGGGATCACCAGACCGGCTACCCGCATATCACCGCGGCCTTCGAGCTGCTGCCCGATGAGGAGGGCGTGTCGGCCGAGTTCGTGTCGGCCATGCGCCGCCGCTACTTCACCTTTGAGCAGGAGGATTACTTCAAGCTGTTCGAAGCCGCCCAACAGGGCAGGCTGGGCGAAGAGCAGCTGCAGCGCCTCGTGCACCTGACGTTCATGCGCATCATGAGGCCGGAGCTGATTCGCCTTGTAGTTGAGCCTGGACTGCCGGCCGACACGCCCGATGCCATCACCCGCTGGCTGACGGATCTGCCCCGGGAGGCGCAGTCCGAGCTGGCGCTGCTGGCGCGGAACTTCGGCCAGGCCGTTGAGCTGATGCGCGGCAGCGAGATTTTCCAGCCGCAACCGGCGAGTTTGAGCCTGCGCGTGCTGCCCGACGAGGCCGGCCCCGACACACGAAGCTGCGAGGCGCTGGAAGACGCGGATTCGCTGACCGGCGCGACGCTGGAAATTGTGCGCAACGGGGAGCTGCAGTTCATCCCGTACAGTACGATCCGCAGCATCGAGTTCGCGCAGCCGGCGCCTGCCACCGGCGTGCTGGTGGAAATGCGTGACGGCGAAACCCTGAGCGGCTTGATGCCGCTGTTCTACCTGTTCACCGAGTTCGCCGAGGCTGAGAACGTGCGGCAGGGGCGCTCCACGCTGATCCGCCCGCTGCTGGGCGACGTCACGACCGGCGTGGGCCTGCGCGCCCTGCGCGTGGACGGCACGCCCATGCCCATCGTGCGCATCGAAAAGATCGAGTTCGAGGATTGGGAAGTCCTGTGACGCCAGAACTCCGGATCGCGGTGCTGATGAATGACGGCCAATCCAATCAGCTTCTCCGCTTCAACTTTGTAGAAAATGAAGTAGGGAAACCGTTTGAGCCGTGCACAGCGGACGTCAGCGTGGACTTTATGAAAGGCGGTAGGGAACTCCTCAATGCGTACCGCGACGTTTGAATACTCGTCCAGGAACTCGTTGCCCAGACCCGGCTTTTGAGCTTCGTACCACTCGCAGATTTCCACCAAATCTCGGCGGGCGGAGGCCTTGAGGACAAGCTTCATTTGCTTTCTCTGCGGAGCCTGTCCACCACAGTGCGCCAATCCTCTCCTTCAGTGGGATTGGCTTTGTGTTCCGCGAGTCGCTCCTCGATCAGGCGCAACTGGGCTTTCGAAAGCTGAGGCGGCTGATCTGCCAAGCTTTCCGAGATGAACTCAAGCAATTCGAGCCGAGACTCAACGGAGAGCTTCAGTATCGCTTCCTTGTCGGCTTTCGTGATCATAGGCTGTACTCCGCTGGCTATTATCGGGCGGGTATGGCTCACGCGCAAGTGGAGTGGGTAGATGAAGCTGATCCAGGTCATCATTGCCCCTGAGAAGCTGGATGCGGTGAAGGACGCCCTGGCCGAGGCCGAGGTGTTTCGCTTCACGATCAGCGAGGTGCTGGGAACCGGCCACCAGCGCGGGGCGGCCGACGCCGGCGAGAGCCGCCTCGATATCGAGATGTTCAAGAAGCTGAAGCTCGAGATCGCGGTCAACGACGACTTCGTGCAGCCCACCATCGACGCGGTGATGAAAGCCGCCGGCGACGACGCCGTGGGCGCCGGCAAGCTGCTGGTGCTGAAGCTCGACGACGTGATCCGCATCCGCACCGGCGAGCGCGGCAGCGACGCGATCTGAAATTCACCAAAGTTCCCGGGCATCCGCTCCGATTCCAGAGGGGCGCGAGTTTTCGCGCCTACATCAACGTCTACTCATCGGGAGCGCGTCACCATGTTCAAGTTCGTCACCCGCATCTTCAAAAAGAAACAGGCCGAAGCCGAGACCTACCAGCTGCCCAGCGACGACCCGGAGCTGAACCCGATCCTGGTCGAAGACGGCGACGAAATCCCGGCCGAGGAAGTGGTGATGCTGAACAGCCGGTTGCTGGCGCCCGTCAACCCGCTGGACCCGGCCCACATGTCCGTGCGCACCCGCGCCGTGGTGGAAATGAAGAACGGCCTGACCGACCTGGGCCAGCACGTGCGCATGCTGGGCCAGCGCCTGCACGCCCAGAGCATGGGGCAGGCAAAGCTGATCGAGGCGCTTGCCGGCCTGCCCGCCACGCTGAAGGAAGTGCTGCCCAACATGGAAGAGCAGAACCGCGCTCTCGGCGCGCTGAAGCTTGCGCTGGACGAACAGGCCGAGGCCAACCGCACGTTCGTGGACGCGCTCAAGCCCCTGCCCCAGTTCGTGCAGGCGACCGCCAATCTGCCGGAGACGGTCAAGAAGCAGATGTGGGCGATCAACGAACTCACCCGCCAGCTCGAGGAAGGCAACAGCCAGGCCAAAGAGCAGAGCGAGCAGGTCAAGGTGATGGTCGAAACCCTCAGCCAGGGCAACGACGCCAAGGCCGCTGAGCTGAAGGCCGCGGTCGAAGAGATGAACCGCGTGCAGAAGGCGCAGCTCAAGCAGGCCGCGCTGGCCGTCAAGAGCAGCGAGTTGGCACGCCGCAGCCAGCGCCGCCACCACACAGAGGTCGCGCGTACCAATGAAAGCCGGCTCAATACCATGCAGCAGGACCAGGCGCGCTATTTCAACCGCATCGAGGAGCACTTCAAGCGCAGTTCACGCACGCAGTTCGCCCTGACCGGCGCCGCCATGGTGCTGGCGCTGGCGGCGATGACCTTCGCCATGCTGATGGCCACAGGCGTGATTGAAATGCCCCGCAGCAGTCAGCCCACGGCCGACGCCAGCGAACGCAAAGTGGACCCGGACGCGGTGGTATCGAGATAGCAGAGAGCCCCGAACGTCAGTTCGGGGCCCTCCATCAATCGTAGGCGGATTCTGCAGAGCCCCGAGCTAACGCTTGGGGCTCCCTGTTTACTCGCAGCCGCAGGAGTCGCCGCAGCCGCCTGCTGACGCCTTGACCGTTTCCGCGGCCGTGCGGTCTTTCTGCTCGCCGGGCAGGCTGTCGCTGCAGCTGGGGCAGCCGCCGTCGCCGCATTCGCCTTCGGCGGCGGGCGTCTCGTACTCGAGGCAGGACGCGCCTTCGGCCTGGGCCGCTTCGCGCGCGAGCTTCTCCACTTCCTGCACGCTCATCAGCTTATCGACCTTGCGGCTGTAGTGGGCCTTCATGCGCTTGGCCACCATGTGCAGCAGGTTGGATGCCACACCCACTTCTTCGTGGGGCAGGTTGACCAGCGCGCCATTGAGCTCGGGGTGCGCGTCCACGTAATCGCGGAACTGCTGGACGCTGAAGCCGTAGCCTTCGAGCACGCGGGCGAACTCTTCGCGGCAGCGCACCTTGGCCTCGTACAGCTTCATCTGCACGCGGCTCTTGATGTTCACCTCGCCGTCGCCGCTGGTCTCGATCGGGATGAAGATGCACTCGGGGTAGTCGTTGACCACCTTGCTCTGCACGCCGTCAGACTGCGTGCTGGGCATGCAGCCAAAGGGTTTTACAGAGATCACCATGTGGGCCTTCTTCTCGAGAACACTGTAGATGTTCTTGCCCACTTCCATGTGGCCTTCGCCGCCGCGCAGGTCGATGTTGTAGTACTGCTGCGCCAGCTTGTGGATCTTCTTCTGGTCCGGCAGGGCGTTGGGCTTCATGCCCAGCAGCTTGCGGTACTTGTCGTAGCGCCCGCGGAAGTACATCTTCAGCGCGCTGATCAGGGCGTACGTCTTGACCGCCTTCACCGCGCTGAACTTGTTGCCGTTCTTGTCGGGCACGCCCCAGGCGGCCTTCAGGTCGTGCTTGGCGATGTACAGCAGGTAGTCAACCCATGTGCTCACGGGCTCAACCAGCACCTGCGCGCCTTCGCTCTCCAGCCAGCGCGCCATGTGGTAGTTGCCGTCGCCCTCGGTGGTCATGGCCCAGAACTCGCCGGTGATCTTCACCTTGGGCTTCACGCGGGTGAAGTCGCATTCGATGGTGTCAAACAGGGCGCGCACCTTCTTGAGCGCGGGCTCCAGCTTCTCGCCCTTCTCCATCGCGTCGCCCATCAGCTTCTTGGCCTGCTCGAGCACGCGGTCGGTCTCGCCGGCTTTGCGCTCGTAGGGCCGAACCTGGTAGCCCAGGTCGTTGAGCAGGTCGCCGACCAGCAGTGCGGCGATGATCGCCATGAAGAAGTCTTTATTGAAATCAATGCCGCCTTCATCGGCCTCTTCGTCGCCGGCGGCCTGGCTGATGCCCTTGGACTGTTCGAACAGCAGCACGCGGAAGCCCTCAAAGCCCGCGTCGCGCAGGGCCTTGCGGTACTCGGCCTCGTACATCCCGAAGCGGCAGGGCCCGCAGGCGCCGGCGGTCAGGAAGACATACTTTTCCTTGATCTCGGGCACGCTGAGCCCCTGGTTGTCCCGCAGGTTCTGCAGGAACTTCACCAGGTTGCCGACCGTGTAGTAGGTCGGGTTGCACTGGCCGCGGTTGCCGAACTCTTTGCCCAGCGCCAGGGCCTCGTTGTCGGGCACTTCCAGCGGGTCGACCTTGTAGCCGAGCCCGGCCACGGCGCGCTTGATCAGCTGGTCGTGGGCCATGGTCAGGCCGCCGAACAGCACCGTGGTGGTTTCCCGCGACTGGCGCAGGAAAGCGTGTTCCACCGGCTTCTCGAAGTGGTTGATGTCTTCGTCCTCGAGGCCGAGTTCTTTCCGCAGCTCGGCTTCGTAGGCCTTCAGTTCTTCTTCGACTTTCGCTTCCAGCACGTCGTTTGGCGTCATGACGGACCTTTCCGTAAGGTTCGTGAATCAATCCAGTTTTCGGCCGCGCGCTTGCGCTTGCGGCTCCTGTTCATTCTTTCGGTGCGACTGCCACGCCGTTGATACCGATCATTCCCGCGCCGAGGGTGAGGGTGACGTCGCTGTCCCCCCTGCGCAGCACTACCTGCACGCTTTCTCCCGCGGGCACGTCCTGCTTGGCCTTGTTGATGTCTTCCAGTGTCTTCACCCGCACGCCGTTGTAGTGGGTCAGGATGTCGCCCACCTTGATGCCCGCCAGCGCGGCCTGGAACTTCTCGATCACCTGGGTGATCAGCACACCTGCCACCGGCGCGTTCTTTTCCATCTGTGCCACGCGTGCCGCTTCTTTCACGCCCGGGTCCGGGTCGTTCGCCGCGGCGTCTTCGATCGCCGCCCAGCCGGCCGGCGAGTTTTTGCGCGCCAGCGCCATCACCGCGGCCTTGCGGGCCTCCGGGTTGTCGCTGTTGCTGGTGACGTAGTCGGCGAGATACCGGGCGGTGCTGGGGTCGTCGATGTCGCGCAGTGCCTCGATGGCCGCCTGGGCCTCGTAGCCCTCGGCCTTGGAGAGCGCATTGCCCGCCAGCTCGGCGCGCTTGCTCGCGTCTTCGCCGTTCCACCACGGCAGGTTGTAAAGGCTGGCGATGCGGTAGCTCGGATCGACATCCGGGTTGGTCAGGCCGTACTCGACCATGCCGAATGTGGTGACCAGCGAAGTGTACTCCTGGAAGGTAAGGCCCAGCTCGCCGGGACCCTGGCCCCAGGGGTTGATGCCATAGTCCTCGGCGATCTTCTTCCAGACTTCGATCGCCTTGTCGTAGGCCTTGGGGCCCAGCTTCTGCAGATCCCACAGGGCCTGCATGGACGCTTTCTTGTCCTTGCCGGTGAAGGCGGTGTTGAAGGCGGTCTCCAGCTCAGCCACGCGGGCGGCGATTTCCTCGTCACTCAGGTGGGCGAGGATACCGTTGTCTTCCAGCAGCCCTTCCAGCTTGTCGATGCGCGCGTCGTCCTGGCGCTTGGCTTCTTCGCTGTCGGACTTCAGCTTGTCGTACTTGTCTTTCCACTCCCGCGCGGCTTTGCCGTCGTCGGCTTTGGCGTCGCGGCGCGCCAGCTCATCGGCCAGGTCGCGGTTGGCCTGCTCGAGGGCGCTGAGCCGCTTGTTTTCGGCGCTCAGCGCGTTGGCGGCGTCATCGCGCTCGCGGGCGGCGTCGTCGCGCTCGCGGCTGGCTTCGGTGAGGCGCTGCTGCAGCTTGGCCAGCTCTTCGGTGTCCGAGGACTGGGGGCTGAACAGCAGCATGCCGCCGATCCCGGCCGCGAGGCCGAGGATGGTGCCGAGGATGGATGCGTAGGTCGGCTTGTCCATTTTTTACCCAGAGGTCAGAGTCCAGGGGTCGGAGGTCAGGGGTGCCTGACGCGACTTTATTCGAACTCGAACCTCAACTCCCGCTTGTTTCCCGTCCGCTAGCCGCTTACTGCGGCGAGCGCCGGGTCGGACTTGTCCTGTTCCTTCTGCTGCTTCTCGATCAGTTCGCGTTTCTTGGCCTCCAGCTTCTCGCGCAGCTGCTGGGCCTTGGCCTTCTTGTCCTGCATGTCCTCGATGTAGCGCTTGAGGAAGTAGTCGATGGTCTCGGTGCGGATCTTGATCGCGCCGGTCGGCTTGTTTTCGTCGATGTCGTGGAAGGTGAAGTAGGGCGTCAGGCTCTCGGTTACGATCTCTTCCACGGCGCTGTAGATCGGCGCGTCGTGGCCGCACTTGAAGCTGCTGAGGTCAAGGCCGATCAGGTTGGGGTGGCGCGCCACGTACTTGGCGGCCCACAGCTTCTGGGCGCTGTTGGTGCTGTAGGCGTTCTTCCAGACGTCCATGATCGCCATGGCGTGGGGGATGCGCCCGGCGCGGATGTCGGCGCCGAATACTTCCTCCAGGATGTCCTCGTCGATCGGCAGGCTGTCGAGGCTGAAGATCGGGTAGCCCATCATCTGCAGCTCTTCGACGATCTCGTGGTTCAGGCCCGGGTCGTTGTGGTAGGGGCGCGCCAGCAGCACCACGCCCAGCTTGCCCTCGGCCTTCAGGCGCTCCAGCACTTCGCGGGCGGGCTTGCGCAGCAGCTCGTTCTTGAACTGGTCCATCGCCTTGTAGGCTTCCTGCACGGCGGCGGCGTTCTCTTCCTTGCTGATGCCCAGGTGCTGGTTGAAGAACTTAAAGAGCTGCTTCTCGGCCAAGGCCGGGCGGTACAGGTCGATCACCGGGTCCCAGTACTCGATGCCCTGCTCTTTGAAGATGTCGCCTTCCTTGGTGAACGCGGCCTTCACTACCTCCGGCGTGGCGGTCACGGTGGGGCAGGCGCAGCTGTCCAGCATGTGGGTCAGGTCGGTCTGCAGGGTGTTGGGGATGGGGAAGAAAATCGCGTCCGGCTTCTTCTTGGCGTAGACCAGGTCGTGCACGTGGGCCAGGCTGACCTTGGCCGGGAAGCACTGGTCGATCGAGCCGCGGCGTGAGCCCTTCTTGTAGAGCTCTTCGTTGGTGTAGTCGGACCAGTAGATGTTCTTCGGGTTGATGCCGATGGCCTCGAAGTACGCGCTCCAGAACGGGCCGGTGTTGTACATGTTCAGGGCGCGCGGCATGCCCACCTTCAGCTCGCTGATGCGGGCGCGCTTCTCGAGCGCTTCCTTCACGCGCGGCAGGCGGATCTTCGACAGCAGGCCGCGCTTGTCTTCCTTCAGCGCGACCTTGGGGCTGTAGCTGGTGAAGGCCTTCTTCGCCGCGACATCGACGAAGTTGGGGTTGGCCTTCTTCTTGTCGTCCATCTTGCCCTTGATTTCGCGCATCTTGGCGACGTCTTCAACGGTGCCCTTTTCGCAGGTGGCGATGATGAAGCGGCGCTCGTCGCCCGCGGGCGTCTTGGTGTCGATGAAGGTGCGCAGGCACTTGTTCTTGCAGAAGTAGCAGCGCGTCGATTCATCGCGCTTGCTGCTGTAGCCCAGGCCCAGCAGCGCGTCCATGCCGATGAAGTGGGTGTGGCCGTGACGCTGCGTCACGCGGATGGCCTCGATCGCGCAGCCGATGGCGCCGCTTTCACCGCAGAACTTGTGCACGATCACCTCGGCGTCGGGCACCTTGCTCTTGATGAAATCGACCTGCGCCTTGACCGCCGCCAGGTTGCGCTGCGTGCCGCCCTGCAGCACGAACTTGCGCCCCAGCTTGGCCAGGTTCGGCTCCTGGACCACGTACAGCCAGATGTTCTTCGGCAGCACGTGCGCGAGCCCGGCCATGATCTGGTCCGCGCTCCAGCCCAGCTGCTGGAAGTTGACGATGTCGCTTTCCATGAACACCGCACAGCCGTAGCTGAACACCGGCAGGCCTTTGGCCTGGAACGCGATGTCCGCGAACTTCTCGACCGGGTGGCCGAAGCGCGAGCTGGTGCTCTGCAGGAAATAGCCGTTGCCGGCGCTGCACTGGGTGTTGAGCTTGAAGTCCGACACGCGGCCGTTCTTCAGCATGATGACCTTGATGTCCTGGCCGCCGACGTCAACGATCACGTCCACGCCGTCATAGAAATGCAGGGCGGCCTGGGTGTGGGCGACGGTCTCAACCAGGGCCACGTCGGCCCCGATGGTGTCTTTCAGGATGTCCTTGGCGTAGCCGGTGGTGCCGACGCCCATGATCTTCAGCGTCGCGCCCTGGGACTCAATGGAGTCGCGCAGGCCCGCCAGCACTTCCTTGGTGTCCTCGATCGGGTTGCCCTTGCTCAGCTGGTAGAAGGCGCCGATCAGCTTCGCGTCGCGGTTCAGCAGCACGGCCTTGGTGCTGGTGCTGCCGCCGTCGATGCCGATCCAGCCCTCGACCACTTCACCCGGCTTGAACTCGGGGAACTCGTGTTTCGGGATGGTGTACTGCTGCTTGAACTCCTCCAGCTCTTCGGGCGACTTGCTGAGGCTCTTGGCCGCGCCGCCGGCGGCGCGCATGCTGTCGCGGCCGTGGGCCACGAACTCGCGCAAAGCCTCAATGCCCGTGAAACGCGCAACTTCGGGGTCTTCGCTCTTGCCGTACAGCACGGCGCCGATGGCCGCGAAGTACTGGGCGTTGTCGGGCACCACGATCAGCTTCTCGGGGTCTTTGTCTTCGGGCAGCGGGAACTTGCGTTCCTCCCACACCTTCATGATGTTGTGGCGCCAGGCCTCCTGCATGGCGGGGATGAAGGTGTTGGGGCCGCCCAGCAGCAGGCACACCGGGCGCAGCGTGTTGCCGCGCGTGAGCACGGACAGGTTCTGCTGCACGATGGCCTCGAACAGGCTGGCCATCAGCTCGGTGGGGGGCACGCCCTGCTTCTGCAGGCCGTTGATGTCGGTCTCGGCGAACACGCCGCACTTGCCGGCAACGGGGTGCAGCTTGACGCCGTGGTAGCTGAGCTTGATCAGTTCCTCGATCGGAAGCTTGACCTTGGCGTTGATCTTGTCGATCACCGCGCCGGTGCCGCCCGCGCACTTGTCGTTCATGGACGGGATCTTGCGCTTGCCGCCGTTGGGGTCGTCCTTCCAGATGATGATCTTGGCGTCCTGGCCGCCAAGCTCGATCACGCTGCCGGCCGAGGGGTAGAACACTTCCACGGCCAGGCTGACGGCGTTCACTTCCTGCACGAACTTGGCGCCGAACAGGGCGGCCAGGCTGCCGCCGCCGCTGCCGGTGATGAAGATGCGGATCTTTTCCTTGGGCAGCGGGAAGGCCGCGGTGATTTCGCCAAGGAACTCGAGCACCTTCTCGGGCTGCTTGGTTTCGTGACGGCGGTAGTCGGACCACAGGATTTCGTTGGTCTCGGGGTGCATGACCACGGCCTTGACCGTGGTGCTGCCGACGTCGAGGCCGACGATGACTTCAGCCGGGAGCTGCTTCTGCGTGGACATCAGTTCGCCTTTCCGGTAGCGACTGCGTGCAGGTTGAATTCAGGAAGAGTCGCGCGGTGGTCGCGCAGGTCGGCGAGCGAAAGCTGCTCGAGGTATTCCGCGATGCCTTTGCCGAAGCCCTTCAACACCAGCTGGAACGCGCACTTGCCGTGCAGGTCGCAGTCGCAGCCGTCCTCGACGCAGCGGAACACGCAGATGTCGCGGTCCGAGGCCGCCAGCACGCTGCCGACCGAGATGGTTTCGGGCGCGCGGGCCAGGGTGTAGCCGCCGGCCGGGCCGGCCTGGGAGGCAACAATCTGGGCGCCGACCAGCTTGCGCATGATCTGGGCGCAAACGGATTCGGGGATGTGCTGAGACTCGCTGATTTCGCGCAGTCGCACGCGCCCGGCGCGGCTTGCCAGGTAGAGCACGGCCCTGAGCCCGTAGTCTGACTTGGAGGTGATGATCACGACGTCCCCCCGCCAAAAGTGACCTAACAGGTGTGACATTGACCGAATTGGTCGCGTTCGCTGGCGCAGAAAGTATTGCGCAAGTATGTATCGGGCAAGCCCGAAATGACGGGCTTGGCGGGTGCGGTGTGCGTGAGGTCGCCGAGAAAAGGACCGGCCGTGTCCACAATGGGCAGGGCGGTTTAAGGCGGCAATCTGCGGACCACGTTTGATAAGGCCCGTATGCAGATCGCACGAATTGCAGGGTGGTTGAGCAGGGGCGTACATAACGACGTTATAAATAACGCCATTATGTAATCAAGGGCTTCGAAAAAGTTTTTCACGCCCCGTCGCGGGGAGTGTCAGTTCCACCCTCGGCGCGGGACTTCAGCGCGGCGTTGAAGGCCGCGAAATCCTGCTCCGTCTTGTCGAGCGCTTTGCCGAACAGCGGCACCAGCAGCCCCGTGAAGCGCTCCGTGTGCAGCAGCCGCGTGTTGGCGCCTTCCGCCCGCAACTCGAAGCGATGCCGCCCGTCAAACAGTCCCGGGATCAGCAGCCTGCCCAGCCATTCAAGCACGCGCGGTGCATCCGCCTCGATCACGCGTGGCTTGAAGGTGGGGCCTTTGCGAAACCTGACCACCAGCCTCTCGCCCTTCTGTGGCTTGCCATCGATGCTCTGGAAGAACGGCGACCATTCACCCAGGCGGGCAAAGTCGCTTAACACGTCCCATACGCGCTGCGGCGTCGCGTGGATCAGGATTTCGGTTTGCAGAAATCGCGCCATCAGCGTTTACGCCGCGCCGGGGGGGCCGTCCCAGCGGCCGCTGTCCGGGTTGCCGCCGCGCTTGCGCTCGAGCAGGCAGATGTCGATGTCGGCGTTGGCGGCCGTGAGGCGCAGGATCTGGTCGATCACGTTCAGCACGGGGCGCTTGGTGGCGAAGTCGGTGCAGATTTCCGGGCTGCCGGGCGGGTTCATGTGGAAGACGCGGCGCTCGCCCGTGTCGTGGAAGATGATCGCCACGTAGAACTCGCGCCCTTCGCCTGTCCAGTCGATGATGTCGCGGATGGCGTCCGTGCTCTTGTAGGTGTTCTTGAGCCGGTTACGCCACTTGCCGGACCGCGTGGCGGTCATGTCAGGGCGGGTAAGGAAGTAGATCTTCTTCATGGCGGCAGTCCCGGCCATAGATCGGCCGGCAATGGCGCGAAACTTCAGCCAAAGCAGATTCGCCAATCCGGACGCCGGAAACCTGCCGCTTGCCCCGCCTCAAATCCGCTTTCATCCGTATAACTGTATCCATGAGCGACCTGTTTTCGCCCATCCAGGCCCGTGAGCGGCACCCCATCCTGGCGTTCTTTGCGCGCCGGCCGGTGACCGTCACCACCCTGCTGCTCGCCACCGGCGTGCTGGGCCTGATCAGCATGAACCTGATGCCGCTGGAGCTGTTCCCGGCCGGCTTTGAGTCGAAGTCGCTGAGCGTCGAGGTGCCGTACAACAAAGCCGGCGACAGCGTTTCCCCCCTGACAGTCGAGCGTGAAGTCACGCTGCCCGTCGACGTCGAGCTTTCGACCATCCCGGGCATCCAGGAACTCAGCGCAACCTCCAGCCGCGATGGCGCCGAGTTCGACATCTCGTTCGACGGCGAGCGCGACATGGACGAGGCCTACGCCGAGATCATGGCGGCCGTTGAGCGCGCGCGCTTGCGGCTGCCCACTGACGTCGGGCGCATCCAGGTGCGGCGCTTCCGCGGCAGCAGCGGCGCCATGCCGGTCGCGTGGGTGAACTTCTTCTGGGAGGACGGCACGGTCGATGCGGACCTGCTGCTCGAGAAAGTGATCCAGCCTCACCTGGAGGCGATCGACGGCGTGGCCAGCGTCACGTTCATGGGCGGCAACCGCAAGTTCATCGCCGTGGACCTGGACCCGGAAAAGACCCGCGCCTACGGCATCAACCTGGCCGAGCTGCTGCAGCGCCTGCGCGGCGACAACTTCCGCGCGCCCGCGGGCAAAACCACCGTGCGCCAGCCCATGGACGCCGCGGGCAAGGAGGTGCAGGAGCGCGAGATCTACCTGGTGGCCGACGCGCGTTTCGGCAGCATCGAGGACATCGAGAACCTGCCCGTGCGCCCGGGCTTGCGGGTGGCCGACATCACGCGCCATGGCAGCGGTCATAAGGGCGTGTACGAGACCTACGGCGTCAGCCAGTACGTGCGCGTGAACGGGCAGGACGGCGCCACGGCCATGATCTTCAAGAACGGCGACGCCAACACCGTGACCGTGGGCAACCGCATCGAGGCCGCCCTGGCCGAGCTGGACAGCAAGCCGCAGCTCAAGGGCTTCAGCACCCGCGTGGCCTGGAACCAGGGCGACACCATTAAGGAAAGCATTGCCAACCTGATGGAAACCCTGGCCTGGGGCGGGCTGCTGGCATTCCTGGTGCTGCTGGTGTTCCTGAAGAGCTGGCGGCTGGCGCTGGTGATCGCGCTGTCGATCCCGCTTTCCATGACGCTCACGCTGGCCGTGATGTTCCTGATGGACGAGACCATCAACCTGCTGGCGCTGATGGGCTTCACGCTGGCGGGCGGCATGCTGCTCGACAACAGCATCGTGGTGGCCGAAAACGTGTACCGCCGTCACGCGCTGGGCGAGCACCCGGAGGCCGCCGTGGTGCGCGGCGCCGGCGAGGTCGGCCTGGCGCTGATCCTGGCCACCAGCACCACGGTAATCGTGTTCATCAGCGTGGTGTTCCTGGCTGGCGAGGCGTTCGTCAGCTTTATCATGGGCAAGATCGGCCTTCCCGTCTGCCTCAGCCTGGCTTTCAGCATCGTGCTGGCCGTCGGCGTGATCCCCATGACCATGCAGCGTGCCGGCTTGCTGCGGGCCCACAAGACGTCGCGCCTGCGCCGCTGGTTCACGGGCTTGCGGGCGCGCCTTGAGTACCGCTGGCGCGAGCGCAAAGGCGCCGCGCGCCTGGCGCTGCTGCCGGCCTTCGCGGCCTGGGAGTTCGCGGCGCTGTTTGCCGGGCGCAACGCCGAGGGCGTACCGACTTCACCCATCGTGGACCGGCTGGCCGCTTTCTACACCCGCAGCGTGCACTGGCTGATGCCCGCGCGCTGGCCGGTGGTGCCGCTTGTGTTGATCGTGACCGGGCTGCTGGTCTGGCAGATCAACGCGGACATGAACAAGACCGACCAGAACCAGGGCAACCGCGACCGTATCAGCCTGCGGGCCAGCTTCCCGGTCGGTTCCGAGATCACCGTGCAGCGCCGCGCGCTGATGGTCACGCAGATTGAACCCGGCAGCGCCGCCGAGCGCGCGCGCATCCGGGTCGGCGACTTCGTGCTGGGCTACAACCGCCGGCCCGTCACCGCGCCCAGCGACCTGGAGATCATGTCCGCCGCCGTGCCCGCCGGCGTGCCGGTGCAGATCGACCTGGCGCGCGGCTCTGCCACCGGCAGCCTCGAAATCGAGGGCGGGCCCACCGGCATCACCGGCGTCATGGAAGATACCCAGCCCCTGCGCGACGCCATCGCCGTGCGTTACGTGTTCGACGTAGAGGCCGTGCTGCTGGGCGTGAAGGGCGCCGACGAAAAACGCGCCCGCGCCATCGCCGAGGGCATGAGCCAAGAGCTTGCCATGGCAACCTACGGCCGCACGCCCGAAGAAGCGAAGCAGGAATTCGGCATCCAAACGCTGACGGTGAACTTCAGCGCCAGCAGCGCGCGTTTCCAGATCTTCATCGAACCCGAGCGGGTGGCGGAATCGGGGCAGCTCTACAAGAACATCGTGGCGGCAATCCCCGAGCGCGCGGGCGTGGAGATGCGCGGCGGCTTCGAGGGCGGCAGCAGCGCCACCAGCGAAGTCAGCATCCGCATCAACGGGCCGGACACGGAGAGGCTGCTGCTGCTGGCCGAGGAAATCGCCGTGCGCCTCGAGGGCGTAGAAGGCCTGGAAGGCATCCAGGTCGATACCGAGGAAGGCATGGACGAGGTAACCGTCGGCGTGGACCGCCAGCGCGCGGCCGCCATGGGGGTGGAGCCCGGCACGCTGTCTCAGGTGCTGGCGTTCCAGCTTTCCGGCACCACCCTGCGCGACTACCAGCAGGGCGAAAACATGCTGCCGCTGCGGGTGCGTTTCGCGCCGCCCGAAGATTCGCAGGGCAACGCGCGCGACCCCAACCTGCAGGATGTGGCCGAAACCCGCGTCTTCACGGGCAGCGGCGCCAACGTGGCGGCCAAGGCGGTCACGCAGTCGAGCGGCCTGGCGAAGTCGGGGCTGGGTGAAATCCGGCGCCGCAACCGGCAGACCAGCCTGCGCGTGGTGGGCACCACCAGCACGGAAGACCTGCAGCGCATCCGCACCCAGGTGAACTACGCCATGGAAGGGGTGAAGTTCCCGCCCGGCTACACCCAGGAGCTGGGGGGGCGCTTCGGCGACATGGAAGCGCGCTTTGATGAGCTTGGGCGCTCCACCATCTGGGCCGGGCTGCTGGTGTTCCTGGTGATGTGTTTCCTGTTCGAGAGTTTCCTGAAGCCGGTGTGCATCCTGGTGATCAGCGTACCGGGCGCGCTGCTGGGCGGCTACGGCGCCCTGTGGCTGACGGACACACCCTTTGACGTGATGACCGGCCTGGGCCTGGTGGTGCTGATCGGCGTGGTGGTGAACAACGGCATCGTGCTGGTGGACCTGATCAACCGGCTGCGAGCCGACGGCATGAGCCGCGAGCGCGCCGTGGAGGTAGCGTCGCAGCAGCGCATGCGCCCGATTCTGCTCACCAGCCTGACCACCGCCTTCGGCCTGATCCCCATGGCGATTGGCGACTCCAAGTTCGTGGGCATGCCCTATTACCCGATGGGTCGCATGGTGCTCGGCGGCATCCTGGTCAGCATGGTCTACACGCTGGTGCTGGTGCCGCTGCTCTACACCATGCTCGACGACTTCGGCCTCGCCGTGAAGTCCTGGCTGGGCGTAATCTTCGGCGACCGCAAATCCGAGCCGGCGTTACAGGAGTAGGGTGCGACATGTGAGACGCTCGGGACATGTGGGACAATCCACAGGTCCCACACGTCCCACATGTCCCACCACTTCCCCCGCAACCTTCTCTCGTTATCATTCCGCGCGCTTTGCCGGGTGTTGCCCGCACGGGGACACTCTTTGATCGGGCAAGGCGGCCGCCCCAAGACATGGGGCACTGGAGACAACCATGCCGGCAGAAATGCCCCCGCGCTTTGCGCCCGGAACCATCGAATCCAAGTGGTATTCCTTCTGGACGGAACACGAGCTGTTCAAGGCCGTCCGCGACATCCGCAAAAAACCGTTCACCATCATGATCCCGCCGCCCAACGTGACTGGCGCTCTGCACATGGGCCACGCCCTCAACAACACGCTGCAGGACGCCGTGGCGCGCTTCAAACGCATGCAGGGCTTCTGCGTGCTGTGGCTGCCGGGGACCGACCACGCGGGCATCGCCACACAGGCCGTGGTGGAAAAGAAGCTGCTCGCCGAGCAGAAGGTGACGCGCCAGGAACTAGGCCGCGACAAGTTCCTGGAGGAAGTGTGGAAGTGGAAGGATGAGTACGGCAACCGCATCCTCAACCAGCTCAGGAAAATCGGCGCCAGCTGCGACTGGTCACGCACCCGCTTCACCATGGATGAAGGCCTGACACGCGCCGTGCGCGAATCCTTCGTGAAACTGTGGGAAAAAGGCCTGATCTACCGCGGTTACCGCATGATCAACTGGGACTGCAAGCTGCAGACCGCGATCAGCGACGATGAAATCGAAACCAGTGAAGTGAAGGGCAGCCTCTGGTACATCCGCTACCAGATCAAGGAACAGCCCGGCAAACACGTGGTGGTGGCCACCACCCGCCCGGAGACGCTGTTCGGCGACACGGCCGTGGCCGTGAACCCCGACGACGAGCGCTACTCGAACCTGGTGGGCAAGTCGCTGCTGCTGCCGATCCTGGGGCGCGAGATCCCGGTGATCGCCGACGAAACCGTGAACGCCGAGTTCGGCACCGGCGCCGTGAAGGTGACGCCCGGCCACGACTTCGCCGACTACGACCGCGGCCAGCGCCACAAGCTGCCCATGATCAACGTGCTGAACAAAGACGGCACGCTGAACGAGCAGGCCGGCAAGTACCAGGGCATCGAGCGCCTGAAGGCGCGCAAGCAGCTGGTGGACGAGCTCGATGCGCTTGGCCTGCTGGAGCGCGTGGAGGACTACACCACCAACGTGCCCCACAGCGACCGCAGCAAGACGCCCGTGGAGCCGCTGCTCAGCGAGCAGTGGTTCGTGAAGATGAAAGAGCTCGCGCAGCCCGCCATCAACGCCGTGAAGCCGGGCCCCGACGGCAAGCGCGAAATCACCTTCGTGCCCGAGCGCTGGGAGCGTGTGTACCTGACCTGGCTCGAGAACGTGCGCGACTGGTGCATCTCTCGCCAGTTGTGGTGGGGCCATCGCATCCCGGTGTGGTATGACGCCGAGGGCAACGCCGTGGCGCTCAAGGAAGACCCGCCGGCGGGCGCGACACACCCGAAATCCGGCCTGCCGCTCGTGCGCCAGGATGACGACGTGATGGACACCTGGGCCAGCTCCTGGCTGTGGCCGTTCTCGACACTGGGCTGGCCGGAAAAAACGGCCGACCTTGGCTACTTCTACCCGACGCACTTTCTCAGCACGGCACGGGACATCATCTACCTGTGGGTGGCGCGCATGGTGATGGCCAGCTACGAGTTCCTGGACGAGAAGCCGTTCAGCACGGTGTACGTGCATGCCACGGTGCTTGATGCCCAGGGCCGGCGCATGAGCAAGTCGCTGAACAACGGCATCGACCCGCTGGACATGGCCGAGCAATGGGGCGTGGACGCGGTGCGCCTGACGCTGCCGATGCTCACCAGCGAGGGTCAGGACATCAAGCTGGCAGAGTCAAAGTTCGAGATGGGCCGCAACTTCTGCAACAAGCTCTGGAACGCCTCGCGCTTTGCCATCAGCAACCTGGGCGACTTCGAGGAAGCCATCGGCAAACTCTCCGACTCCGAGCGCGCCGCCCTGAACGAGGGCCAGGTGGTGGAGCTGGAGGACTGCTACATCGAAGGCTGTCTGACCAACGCAATTGTGGACGTGACCGACGCCCTGGAACGCTACAAGTTCAACGAAGCGGCGCAGGCCCTCTATCACTTCGTGTGGGACGACTTCTGCGACTGGTACCTCGAAGTGATCAAGCCGCGCCTCTACGACGGCAAGGGGGGCGAGCGCTCGCGGCTGCGGGCCCAGAGCACCCTGGTGCGCGTGCTGGACGGCATCCTGAAAATGCTGCACCCGTACACGCCGTTCATCACCGAGGAGATCTGGCAGACCCTGCGCCCCATGCTGGCGGCCCTGCGCCACGACACACCCGAGCTCGCGCTGGCGATTGCCGCCTGGCCCAAGGCCAGCAAGGATCGACTGTTCCAGCCTGAGCGCAAGCGCTTCGGCTTCATGCAGGATGTGACCCGTGCCCTGCGCAACATCCGGGCCGAACACAGCCTCGACCCCAAGACGCTGATCGAGGGCGCGCTCAACGTGGCCGACAAGCCCACGCTCGACCTGCTGGGAGAGGCCGAGCGAGAGACGATCTGCAAGCTCGCCGGCCTGTCGCGGATCGAGGTGGCCGTGGGTGCCAAGAAGCCCAAAGCGTCGGCCACCGTGGTGCTGGGCAGCGGCAACGAAGTGTACGTGAACCTCGAGGGACTGATCGACTTCAAGATGGAGCTGCTGCGCCTGGAGGCCAACCGCGCCAAGCTGGTGGAAGGCGTCAACAAGATCAAGCGCAAGCTCGAGAACCTCAGCTACATCGAGCGCGCGCCCAAAGACGTCGTGCAGCGCGACCGCGAGCGCCTCAGCGAAGTGGCGGCTGAGCTCGAGCGCATCGAGAAGCACATCGAAGAGACGAAAGTGCTGGCGAAGTAGCGGCGCGAGCCGAAACCCGGCGCTCCGGCACGAGCAGACGGGCCCCGAACCGATGTTCGGGGCCCGTGTTCTATCCGCAAAAAACACCAAAGAACCGCACAGTTTGCGCCGATTATCTGACTGTCCCGCCGACGCGGGACGAACACCCGACACAAACACCCGGAGTCAACCATGGCCAACGTGCTCATCACCGACCTGTTCGAGGAATCCGCCTACCTGGTGCGCAGCCTGCTGCGCGGCGTCGGCCATGCGGTCTCCATCGCCGTCACGCGCGAGGACGCCGAGGCGAAACTCTCGACCGGCCTGTTCGACCTGCTGGTCATGGACTACGGCACCGTCGTTGATGACAACCTCGCCGTCGGCCGCTTCGCCAACGAAATGCTGCCCGGCTTTCCCGTCGTCGCGCTCACCCGCCAGGGCTACGAGCGCCGCCTGGAGGGCGTGCAGCTTGCAGGCAAGTTCCATCGCCCCATCCGCGGCCGCGACGTCAAAGACGCCGTGCAGACCGCGCTGACGAACATGTTCCGCCAGAGCGCGCGCCGCACCGGCCAGCGCGTGCACGTCGAGCTTCCCGTGGAACTCGAAGTGGCCGGCGTCAGCCTGAAATCCCGCACCATCGACCTCAGCCAGCGCGGCGTGGCAATCGACGCCACAGACGCCAAGCTTGAGCCCGAACAGCTTGAGGCCCTCGAGAACGAAGTGGGCAAGACCGGCGCCCGCGCCAGCCTGATCGTCGAGGAAGGCAAGATCATCCAGCTCACGGCCCGGCTCGCGTTCGTCGAGCGCCACCGTTCCCTCAGCGGCCGTACCATCGGCCTGGCGTTTGAGGCGCTGGATGAAGAGAGCGAAGTCGCGCTCAGCAACCTGTACGCCCAGGCGGCGTAAGCGAAGCGATGAGTTCAACGGGCCCGCGATGCGGGCCCGTTTGCGTTCAGTTTCCCGGAATCCACAGCACTGGCGGGGCTTCCACGCGGCCGAAGCCGCCGCCGCGGTCCACCATGAAGTGCGGGTTGGCGCCGCCGCTGCGCAGCAGGCGGTAATCGATGCGATACGTGAGGCCCAGCGAGTCGCCGCTGTTCAGCACGCGCCCGGTAGTGGCGTGGTTGCGCTGGTAGTGTTCGTTGAAGCGCTCGGGGATGCGCGACACCAGGCTGCCGTCCTGGTTGCGCGGCAGGTGGGCGAATCCGGCGTCGGTGAAGTCGGCCCCGCTGACGTCCGCCACATACGCGAATACCTCGCGCCGGATGTGCACGGCCACGACTTCCTCCGGCAGGCTGTCCATGCCGCTCATGGAGTGGCGGTCGCTCTGGCCGGCCCAGATGCGATAGTGGTGGCGGCGCGCGCTGTCCATGTAGGCGAAACGCAGTCGGAAGGCCTCCACCAGCGTAAGTTCGCGCTTGCGGGTGCTGCCATCGTCGTACTCGAAGGTGATGGTCTGGCGCAATTCCTGGACCAGCGAGTTGCGCTGCAGGTCGATCGGCGAAATCACCTCGAACTCGAAGCGCGCGTCAAAGCCGTCATCGGACACGCGGGCCGGCCCCAGCGAACGCACGATCACCTCATAAGGAGGAGAACTTCGCTCTTCGCGTTCTGTCAGTGGCTGGGGCGAGGAACATGCGCCGGCCAGCAAAGCCAGCAGCGCGATGCGAAACAAGGGAACTGGGCGAAGTCTCATGCAACTCTCCGCAAAAGGTGCCCGCTCTCCAGTAACTTAATTGTCCCGTATGTAAGGCGTTTGAGCAATGGGGGTTCAGCCGCACGCACTATTTGCACAGCGTTATTATCATGGTCTTGTCACAACTTTTTCTCCAATAAACCTTGAAACGTGACAATCCATCTCTACCGTCTCCACCTTCACCGACATGAGTGCCCCTGCGGAAGGGGCGAAACGATTCTCGGACCCTGCAAGGGAACTACGATCATGATGAATTTTGCTGACCTGTCCAAACGCTTTGCCGTCATGGCGGCCATCGCCCTGGCCGCGTTTGCCACGGCCTGCCAGCCCGACGAAGGTGGCGACTCGGGGGCCCCCGCCCCCGTGACCTTTGCCTCAGACACCCTGCCCGTAACCACGGCGGCGCCCGGCGACATGCTGGCCATTCCCGTGCAGGGCAGCCTGGGCGAAATCCTGGAGGGCTTCCACGTCCGCTTCACCCTGAACGGTGAAAGCGTCAGCTCGCCGGTGTTCCGTTGCGAGGCCGGCACGGCCATCGTGATGATGCCCCCGATGCCCGAGGCCGTGACCAGCGGTGTGGTGGTCGAGCTCGTTGACATCGATGGCGTGGTGCGCGACACCCACCCCCAGACCCTGGGCGTGAGCGCGGTTGCCTCCAACCTGACCTATACCCGCGCCTCCTTTGACGCGGCGGTCGGCAACGGCCTCGCGCGCCTGGCCGAGCTGGCCGTGGAGTGCGTGGATACCCTTGAGCAGGAAGGCCTGATGCCCGTGGCGGACGCCGCCGTGGCCCGCAACGCGCTGAACCAGCAGGTGGACATCCTGGGCAGCGTCGGCATCTTCAACGCCAACCTGGACACCGGCGAGATGGCCATGCTGCAGCAGCTGCTGGACAACAGCGGCTACCTGCAGTTCCTGGCCGACGCGGGCGGCGTCTCCCTGGCCGCCACCGGCAGCCAGCAGAGTCCCCTGCACAGCGTGTGGAATTCGCTGATCGAATCCGCCCTGCTGAAGGCCGACTTCGCCAGCCTGCTGATCGGTGAGGTGCGCGGCGCGCTGAACCTGCTGGCCTACATCATGAACCAGGTTTCCGGCTGGCCCTTCATCGGCAGCTGGGCCCAGGGCGTCGCAAGCTGGGCCACCGGCCTGTCCGCCAGCCTGCAGCCCGCCCACGAGCTGATCAACACCATGATCCCCTGCGACCTGGTGCGCATCACCTCGCTGACCGCCGGCTATTACCTCAACGTCGGCCAGAGCAGCGCGGTCAACGCGCTCGGCCGTTTCGAGACCGAGGCCGCGTTCAACCAGCAGCTGTTCACCACCACCATTTCGACCTACGTCAGCCAGGCCGCGTCGTGGGTGACCACCCGCATGAGCCAGAGCCAGGTGCTGGCCCCGTACGCCAGCTACGTGCAGCAGGTTGCGGCGCTGGTGCCGGGCTGGATCACCAGCTGGCTGACCCAGAAGGGCTACATCTCGACCAGCGTGGTGCCGGGCCAGAGCTTCACCGTGCTGTCGATTCCCAACTTCAGCCTTGACCTCGCCCAGTACCGCTTTGACGTCGCGGGCATCGTGGCCAACCTGCTGAACCTGCCCTACAGCGCGATCAACAGCTTCTTCAACTGGATCGGCATCAACGTCGGCCAGCCCGTGGGCGGCTACGAGGGCGTCGGCTTTACCTCAAGC
Organism: Planctomycetota bacterium; assembly: GCA_022071975.1. Classification (GTDB taxonomy): domain Bacteria; phylum Planctomycetota; class UBA8742; order UBA2392; family UBA2392; genus JACKID01. The sequence goes on along the minus strand of JAJVIO010000029.1, from coordinate 31,522 downwards.
GGCGTCGCCAGCTACACCCCCAGCACCGACTCCATCACCGCGGTCGCCACCGGCAACACCCAGGCGCGCTACATTGCGCCGATGTGCCGCCCGGCAAGCGGCTGGTGGGCCCAGTGGGGCTTCTACGGCATCAAGACCACCGAGCGCCTGGTCAGCGTAAAGGTCAACTAAGCCAGCCACAGCCAACACCAAAGGGGCCCGGGAAACCGGGCCCCTTTCTAATGGGGTCAGGCTCCCCGCAGTTGCGGTGCCTGACCCCATTAGAAAGTGCTCGGGGTCAAGCCGGCCGGTTCCCTTTGGCGTGCGGCGTGAGGCGTGAGCCAAAGCCTTTGCAGTTGCCCACGCCTCACGCCAAACGCCCCACGCCCCTGCCATCTGCGCCTGACAAACGACCATTTGCAGAAATCTTGAACCCTTCCCCGCACCCGCCGGACTCTATGATCGATGCCGATGACGACGGCCGAACACGGGATCGACCTGGCAGCCCTGATGCGCGAGCACCAGGCGGGCGTGTGGCGCTACCTGCGCGCGCTCGGGGCCGAGCCCAACCTGGCCGACGACATCACGCAGGAGACGTTTCTCGCCGTGTACCGTAAGCCGTTTGAGCAGCGCAGCCGCGGCCAGACCATCGCCTACCTGCGCATCGTGGCCAAGAACCTGTTCTTGAAGGCACGCAGGCGCGACGGCCGTGAAGTGGCGGTAGCCGAGCTGGAACAGGTCGAGGCCGAGTGGACAGAGCTGGTAGGGGAAGAAGACGGCGCGGCCCTGGCGGCGGCACTGAAGGAGTGCCTCAAGCAGCTCGAGGACAAGCCGAAGCAAGCGCTGGACCTGCAATACCAGCAAGGCAAGCAACGCGTCGAGATTGCTGAAACACTGGGCATGACCGACGACGGAGTAAAGACACTCTTACGAAGGACCAAGGCACGCCTTCGCAAGTGCATGGAGATCAGGGTGGGCGGCGACACCTGAAAACAGGAGCCCGGAGCGCAAGCGACGGGTAGGCGCGCGAACCCATCTCCAGGGAAACGAACAATGAAAGACCATGACCCCATCCTCGAGGCGGCGCTGGAAGAAGCCCTTGGCGGCAAGACCCCGCCCGACCTCATCGCCCAGACGCTGGCCAAGGCCGGCGCCGAGGCCGCCCTCCCTAAGCAGCCCGTGGCCGGGCCCCGCCCCGCATGGCGTGCCTGGGGCCCAGGCCTGGCCGCGGCTGCAGCAATCGTACTGGTAATCGGCATCGGCGCGCTGGCTTCGTTCGCAACCATGGGCGGCGTGGAAGAAGCAGCGACGCCAGAAACCAGCGCCAAGCACGCTAGCAACTCGGCAGGCGCAGCCGGACTGGCTGATATCACCTTCGGATTCGAAGACAACGCTGGTGGGCAAGTAGATCGGCCCACAGGTGGCGTGCGAACGGTTTTGGAACCGCCGCCACCACCCTCGCCCATTCCGCCCTCAGAAGGCGAAACTCCACCGCCGATCGAGACTCCGGATGGCATGAAGTTCCAGGCCGACGGCTCCAACCCCTTCGTGGACACCGAGGACGACCGCCTCTCCACCTTCGGCCTTGAGCACGACACCGGCTCTTACACCATCGTGCGTGGCTACCTGAACGACGGCAACCTGCCCCCCGCTGAGGCCGTGCGCGTCGAAGAATTCGTCAACTACTTCGACTACGGCTACATCAAGCCCGCCATCGACCCCTTCTCCATCACCATGGACGCCGCACCCTCGCGCTACGGCGCCGACCTGACCAACTGCTACCTGCTGCGCGTCGGTGTGCAGGCCCGCGAGGTTCCGGCCGCCGATCGCAAGCCGGCCGTGCTCACCTTCGTGATCGACGTCAGCGGCAGCATGAGCGGCGAAGCGCGCCTCGGCCTGGTCCAGCGCGGCCTGAAACTGCTGGTTGAGCAGCTGCGCGAGGGCGACAAGGTCGGCATCGCCGTGTTCGGCAGCCGCGGCTACCAGTACATGGATTACAAAGACGCCTGGCAGAAGGACGAAATCCTGGCATCCATCGACAGGCTCAGCACCGAGGGCAGCACCAACGCCGAAGAGGGCCTGAAGGTCGGCTACCAGATGGCCACCGCCGCCTACAAAGAAGGCTGGACCAACCGCGTGATTCTCTGTTCAGACGGCGTGGCCAACGTCGGCGCCACACAGGCCGAGGGCATCCTGAACACCGTGATCGAGCACCGGCGCAAGGGCATCACCCTCAGCACGCTGGGCTTCGGCATGGGCAACTACAACGACACGCTCATGGAGCGGCTCGGCGACAAGGGCGACGGCCACTACGCCTACGTGGACAGCATCGACGAGGCCAAACGCATCTTCGTCGATAACCTGACCGGCGCCCTCGAAGTGGTCGGCCGTGACGTGAAGATCCAGATCGAGTTCAACCCGGACGTGGTGAAGTCCTACCGCCTGCTGGGCTACGTGAACCGCGACATCAAGGATGAAGACTTCCGCAACGACCAGGTGGACGGCGGCGAGATCAGCGCCGGCCACGCGGCCACGGCCCTGTACGAGATCAAGCTGTACGAAGGCCGCAGCGGGCCGATCGGCTACGCCACCATCCGCTACAAGGAAGACGAGCGCTACGAGGCCCTGGAAATCAGCCAGGAGGTCTTCACCACCCAGGTCGCAAGCAACTGGGAGTCGGCCGACAAAGGTTTGAGGCTGGCGGGCAACGTGGCGGAGTTCGCGGAGATTCTGGGCAAGGGCTTCTACGCGAAAAACGGCAACCTCGATGCGGTGCTCGAAGACCTGCGCAACCTGCAACAGGAATTCCGCAACGACAAGGTGGATGAACTGATCGAACTGGTACGGAAGGCGAAAGAGATGAAGTAAGTGATGCGGGCGCCCCGCCCGCAATGTGTTGCGGCCGCCCCGGCCGCAGTCGTGGGCGAGGCGCCCACGACACGTGCGGGCGAGGCGCCCGCAACACGAACAACCACCCCTGAAGGAAAGGGCAGCAGATGAAAACGAAATCAAACCTCCCGGCCATGCTCACGCTGGCAGCCATTGGCGGCTTGGTTTTCCTGGCGGCCTGCTCGGGCGCAGCCCATGAATCAAGCGGCGGCGCGTGCGGCGGAGCATTGACTGCGGAACAGGCCAGAATCGAGAGCCTGTTCGATCAATCTTTGGGCGGGCAGAGGTCCGACGGGAAAACCAACCTCGGCGGGTTCGCCTACGACGACTACGGCGAAACCGAACCTGACGGTGCACCCCGCGAGGGCCAGCCCTACGACGAATTCTGGGAAAAGTACGACACCAACCCGTTCATTGATTGCGAAGACGACCGCCTTTCCACCTTCGCCGTGGACACCGACACCGGCGCCTACACCAAGTGCCGCGGCTACCTGAACAACGGCCAGCTTCCGCCCCAGGGCTTCGCGCGCGTCGAGGAGTTCGTCAACTACTTCGACTACGGCTACGAAGCGCCCTACGAGGACACCTTCGCCATCACCATGGACGCCGCCCCCTCGCGCTACGGCGTTGACCTCAAGAACGCGTACCTGCTGCGCGTCGGCATGCAGGCCAAACGCATTGACCCCGATCAGCGCAAGCCGGCCGTGCTCACCTTCGTGATCGACGTCAGCGGCAGCATGGACATCGACGGCCGCCTCAACCACGTCAAGTCCGCGCTCAAGATGCTGGTCAAGCAGCTGCGCCGCGACGATTACGTGGGCATCGCGGTGTACGGCAGCAACGGCCGTAAGGTGCTGGGCCACACCAACGACGCCGAGGAGATTGTGTCGGCGCTGAATCGACTCAACCCGGACGGCAGCACCAACGCGGAGGAAGGCATCCGCATCGGCTACGACATGGCCGAGGAGGCCTTCCGCGAGGGCAGCATCAACCGCGTGATTTTGTGTTCAGACGGCGTCGCCAACGTGGGCGAGACCGGCCCGGAGGGCATCCTGAAACTGGTGGAGTCGCAGCGCCGCAAGGGCATCCAGCTCAGCACCATCGGTTTCGGCATGAACAACTACAATGACCACCTGATGGAACAGCTCGGCGACAAGGGCGACGGCCACTACGCCTACGTGGACACGCTGGATGAGGCCAAGCGCGTGTTCGTGGATAACCTGACGGGCACGCTGCAAGTGGTTGCCCGCGACACCAAGGTCCAGGTCGAGTTCAATCCCGAGGTGGTGAAATCCTGGCGCCTGCTGGGCTACGAAAACCGCGACGTGAAGGATGAAGACTTCCGCAACGACGCCGTGGACGGCGGCGAAGTCGGCAGCGGCCACAGCGTGACGGCCCTGTACGAGATCAAGCTGTACGAAAACGCCAACGGCCCCGTGGGCACGGCGACCATCCGCTACAAGCACGACGAGCGCGACGAGTTCTTCGAGATCAACCGCGAGCTTAGCACGAGCGAGATCGCCCGCAGCTGGGCCGAAGCGCCCAAGGGCCTGCGCCTGGCCGGCAACGTGGCCGAGTTCGGCGAAATGCTGCGCAAGAGCTACTGGGCCAAGGGCGCCAGCTACGACGCGCTGCTTGAAGATGTGAAAAAGCTGATCGCTGAAACGGACGAAACCGAGGTGCTGGATTTAGCAACCCTGATCACCAAGGCCCGCGACCTGGACAACAAGACCAACCCCGAACAAGCCACAGCCGGCGGCGAGTAACGATGTGTGATGCAGGCGCCCCGCCTGCAAAGTGTGGCGCGGGCGCCCCGCCCGCGAGCAAGCGCCGGGCGCAAGCCCGGCGCTTGAATTTAGTTGTGATGGCGAGGCGCCATCACAACTTGCGGGCAAGGTGCCCGCATCACTTACGGCTTGCGATAGACGTTCAAACCGATCTTGTAGCCGTCTTTGTACTCGATGGTCTGGTTGCCCTCGCTGCTGGCAATGATGATCGTCTTGCCAGAAGACGACGGCCCGAACTCCTTGGTCAGGTCCACCGTGATCGTAAGCTTGTCGCCTTCCACCTTCATCTCGACGTTTTTCATGTGCATCCCCTTGTCGCTCTATCAGGCAACCGTGCCGATGGCCGGGAGTCAACCCGTCGCTGGCGCTCCGGGCTCCTGTTTTCAGCTACGAGGCCTTGGCAATCGCTTCCAGCGCTTCCGGGTTGGCTACGCTGCTTAGGTCGCCCATGTTGGTTTCGCCTAAATACTTCTTCTGGATCAGGCGCCTGAGGATCTTGGCGCTCCTTGTCTTGGGCAGGTCCTCCGCGAACAGCACGGCCTTGGGGCGGTCTACTTTGCCCAGCGCGTTCACTACTGTCTGCACCAGCTCGCGGCGCAGCTCTTCGCTTGGCTTGAAGTGCTTGTGCAGCACCACGAAGCAGACCACTTCCGTGCCCTTCAGTTCGTCTGGGACGCCTATGGCCGCGGCCTCGCTTACCGCGTCGTGATCGATCAGCGCGCTTTCGATCTCGCCCGGGCCGACCCGGCGGCCGGCGATTTTCATGGTGTCGTCGGCGCGGCCGAACAGGAACCAGTCGCCGTCCTTGTCCACCTTGGCCCAGTCGCCGTGGTTCCAGACGTTGGGGAACTTGCTCCAGTAGGTCTCGATGTACTTCTGCTCGTTCTTCCACAGGCCGCGGGTCATGCTGGGCGCGGGCTTTTTGCAGACCAGGTAGCCGACTTCGTCCACCACGCTGTTGCCGTCTTCATTGAACACGTCGATGTCCATGCCCAAACCCGGCGACTGCAAGGTGCAGGCTTTTAAAGGCATGATCGGCAGCGGCGCTAAAAAACAGCCCACGATGTCCGTGCCGCCGCTGATGTTGATGATCGGCAGGCGGCCCTTGCCCACCTTGTTGTGGTACCACATGTAGCTTTCCGGGTCCCAGGGCTCGCCGGTGCTGCCCAGCACGCGCAGAGATTTCATCTCGTGCCTGTCCACCCACTCGTCGCCGGCGCGCATCAGCATGCGGATCGCGGTCGGCGAGATGCCAAGGTGCGTGGCCTTGTGCCGCTCGATGCTTTTCCAGAGCCGGTCGGGCTCCGGGTAGTTCGGCGCGCCCTCGAACACGATCAGCGTCACGCCGTGCATGAAGCAGCCGATGATCTCCCAGGGGCCCATCATCCAGCCGATGTCGCTGAACCACCAGAAACGGTCGCCGTCTTTGACATCAAAGTTATACAGCAGCTCCTTGCCCATCTGCGCCAGGCAGCCCGCGTGGGTGTGCACCGTGCCCTTGGGCTTGCCGGTGGTGCCGCTGGTGTACAGCATCAGCGCGGGCGTCAGGCTCGGTACCGGCAGCGTGGCGCAGGTGTCTTCCTGTGCGTCCACCAGCTCGTGCCAGAACACGTCACGGCCGCTGGTCATGGGGCATTCCGGATTTTGGATTCTGGATTTTGGATTGAACTGCTTGCCGGTAAGCCGCTCCAGCACAATCACCTTCTGGATGCACTCCAGGCCTTCCACTGCTTTGTCGGCCTGCTGCTTGATGCTGAAGGGCTCGCCGCGGCGCATGCTGCCGTCGGCCGTGAAGAGTACTTTGACTTCGGCGTCCTCCAGGCGCTCGCGCAAGGCCGGCGGCGCGTAGCCGCTGAAGACCGGGATGAAAATCGCGCCCAGTTTCTGTGTCGCCAGCATGGCGAACACCACCTCGGCCACCATGGGCATGTAGCAGGCCACGGTGTCGCCCTTCTCGACGCCGCAGGATTTCAGGGCGTTGGCGACGCGGTTCACCTGCACGGCCAGTTCGGTGAACGTGAACTGGCGGACGTTGCCGTCTTCGGTCTCGGCGATCAGGGCGAGCTGGGAGGCGCGCTCGGAGTCGGCATGGCGGTCTACGCAGTTGAGCGCGATGTTGGTTTCGCCGCCGATGAACCAGTCGGCCCAGGCGTTGCCGCGGCTGGTATCGAGGGTGGTTTCGTACTCGCGGTACCAGGCGAATTCCATGTCGCGCAATGCCGCTTCCCAGAAGCCCGCGGGCTCGTGCTGGCTGCGGCGCACGAATTCGCGGGCCTGGTGGTAGACCTGGCCGGGGTGGCGCGGGTCAACCTCGAAGATCAGGCGCCGCATCAGCCGCGTGATGTTGGCGTTCTCGATCGTTTCCGCGTCGGGCGTCCAGACGTATTCGCTCATGGCAGCATCTCCCGGCCGCATTGTGCCAAGCGGACCTACAGATGGAACACGCGCCCCGGACGATTGAATTCGCTACGCCGCGATCATAAAGCTGCGTAGACTGACCGCGGGGCGACCATGGCCGGATATCAACCTTACGGGCAGCAATACGATTACGCGCCGCAGCCGCAACGGCCGGTGCGGGCGTTGCGCTCGGCGGGCATCACCTACATTGTGGCGCGCAGCGTGCTGCTGATCGGGTTGACGCTGCTGCTGCTGTTCGCGGCCAGCCTGGTGCCGATGAGCCAGTTTGATGGCGACGTCGGCATGGGCATGGCGCTGGTGGTTGGCTTCTTCTTCATCTGGGTGCTGTACTCGCTGGCGGGGGGCGTGCTGGCGATCAAAGGCTATATTGCCGGAGCGTTCATGGCGCTGGTGGACGGCGTGCTGGGCTCGCTGCTCGGCCTGCTGGGTCTGGCCGGCGGTGAGCTGGGCGGCGCGATGTGCTGGCTGGTGCCGTCGATTGCCATCACCATCACCAGCGCGCTGGCCCTGCGCGAGCGTTACGGCGCGCAGCCCGCCATGTACGGCGCGCCGCAGTATCCGCCGCAGTATGGCGCCCCGCAAGGCGGCTACGCGAACCCGGCCGTGCAGTACGGCGCTCCGCAGCCAGGTTACCCGCAGCCGCAAGGTTACGCCGCACCGCAGCCCGCCTACCCGCAGCCTCAGCCGGTGTATCAGCCCGCGCCCGTGCCCGGCGCCACCAGTGCCGTGGTGCCGTCGCCCAAGATGGCGGCGCTGTCCATCCTGGCCCTGGCGGCCTCGGTTGACCCGGACCACGCCAACGATGCCCTGGCGCGCGCGCGCAACGTGGCGGCCAAATTGCTGGGCCCGGCCGCGCAAGCGCGCATCCAGCGGCAGCTGACACGGCCGGTCGCGGTGATGGACGTGGAGATCGACCTGCAGCAGCAGACGGCCATCCTGCACCAGCAGCCCAACCCGGCGCTGAACGCCAACATAGTGAAGGCCGCCGAATACGTGCTGAAAGGCCCCAACGGCATTGAGCCCCTCGGCGAGCAGTTCCTTCAGACGCTGAAGCAACAGCTGGGCGTCTAGCGCCGATTCTTGAAGCTGGAAACTCTTTTTAGCGCTCCGTGGCCTGATCTCGCTTGCCCGCGCCTGCCTTGCGGTTAAGAATGCATGACCAGATTCCCGGTTGTGAGGTGCAAACCATGCGATACCTGTTGATGCTGGCCCTGCTCGTGATCTTCTCAACGAGCTGTTTCGCGGGTTTCGACGCCACGGTAGTCGGCATTGTAACCGGCAGCCCGGGAGCGCTGAAAAACGTCACCGTCAAAGTCATCCCCGACCCCCTGTGGGGGCGCGCGCGAGTCGAAGACTTTGAGGCATTCAAGAAAGAGTACGGCCAGTTACCGGTAATCGAGGTTTCCGGCTCGGGCACTTCCGACGCCAACGGCAACTTCAAGTTCAAGGTGACCGTTTCCGAACGCGACGGTGCTCTGCCCAAGCGCAAGGTCAATGAAGGCGGCAAGACCCGCGAGATCACCTTCATCTACGCGATCGTGGTCTGCGAGCACGAACAGTACAAGCCCGAAAAGCGCGGCATCCTGCTGGATGAGAGATCTGAGCAGAAGGTCGGCCTGGTCTCGATGCAGCTTGCCACCACGGCCACCGGCAAGATCGTGAAGCTGTCGGACCGCAAGCCCGTCGCGGGCATGAAGATCAAGGTCAACCCCGGCTACATTCGGCCGGGAACACTCGCCGAAGACATCGTCGTCGAGACTGACAAAGACGGGAAGTTCTTCGTGTCCAAAGACGTGTGTCCATCCGGCCGCATCACGCTTTCGAGCCTCGACGAGCAGTGGGCATTCGCCCAGAGCAGCACGGCCTGGAGCGGCCTCGACCTGCGGACCGGCGCCAATGATCTCGGCAGCCTGATCGTGGTGCCCGGCGGGTTGATCAAGCTGAGCGCGGTGGACATGGACACGGGGCGGTCGCTGCCGGCGCAGGTCAACGTTGCAGGCGCGGAGCGCGGAAGCCAGGTACGCATGGCGGCGCAGTTGACAGGCGACAGCTTCACCGTGCCAGGCCTGCCGCAGGGCATCTACACGGTTACGGTAACCATGAACGGCTACTGGGGCGTACGCCAGGAAAACGTCGAGGTTGAAGGAGAAAACGGCATCGATCTGGGCGCCATCAAGCTGGAACCTCACCGCAGCCTGGGCGTGATCGCCGTCAGCGACGACAACAAGGGGATCGAGCGCTACACCGTAACAGTCACCCTGCAGGAAGGCACCCTGCCGGCCGACCTCAGCGGCTGGGGCGGGCGCAATCGCAGCTACGCTATATCGCAGCAGCTGACGGCCGAGCGCTATGAAATCGGCCGGCTGTTCACCGGCAAATGGAGCGTGCAGGTGATCGCGGACGGCTATGCGGCCAGCCTGGTGACCACCGACTTGCCGCGTCAAGAGCCGCTGACCGTCACGCTGACCCAGGGTGGCACCATCGAGTACCAGCTGTTTGACCTGGAGGGAAGGCCCATGCGTGCCGACTGGGCGTTCGCGATCCACCGTGACTCGCCCGAGTACAAGCGCGCGCTTGAAGCCAAGCAGAACTACCGCGCGGATCAGCCCTACCCGGCGGGCGTGTACGGCCCGAACTGGCAGCAGAATGACATCCCGCGCATCGAGAGCCTGCCGGCTGGGGAGTACCTGTTCGTGGCGCGCAGCTGGCAATTCGGCTTCCTGAGCAAGGACAACGTCACGGTTGAGAAGGGCAAAACCACCAACCTTTCGCTGAAGCCCGAGTTGGGCTCATTGACAATCACCGTGACGGAGAAAGGCAAGTCAAAGGCGAACGAGACCGTGGTGGTGCTGTCGGGCCAGCTGCACTGGCAGCCGACTGTTGCCGAGCACAAGACCGACGCCAACGGCCAGGTGGTGCTGAAAGACCTGCAGCCGGGCGAGTTCATGGCGATCACCAAGCGCGAGTACGAATGGGCCAAGGGCAACGGCCAGGGCTTCGAGCTGCGCCAGCGGCTTGAGCCCTACCAGGTGGAGAGGCAGCGCAACATCACCTTCGGCGTGCAGGAGACCATCACCATCAACCTGGACGATCCCGGCCACTGCTGGCTCACCGTCGAGTTGCCGATGGAAGCCGACATGCGGGCGGACTGGGCCACCCTGGTCGAGAAAGCCGAAAACCGCATGACGAGGGCGAAAACCTACAGCGCCCGTCATGAGAACGGCCTCTTCAACTTCGGGCGCGTCATGCACGGAGTTTACACCTTCAGCGTGCAGGCGCGCCTGAGTGACGGCAACGAGGTGTCTCTGGTTCGGCAGCTGACCATCGACATCTCCCCCGAGCAGACCGTGAAACTGGATTGGGACCTCAGCAAACTGACGATCAAGGTGAAGCTGCCCAAGGGCGTGGATCGAAACCGCGTGTTCCTCGCCCTTCGCCAGCCCCACGAGGATGGCCAGGTTTACGCCGACATCCTGCGCTTCGGGCGCCTGGACGAGAAAGACCAATGCGTGATGCTGGCCGTGCCGGAGGGCAGCTATGACCTCGTCGCCACCGTCACCGACCTCAACGGTCTTCCCCAGTACATCAACTGCCAGCGCATCCAGGTGAAGGGCAACGGCACCGAGAACGTGAAGTTCGACGAAAAGGTCGGCATCCTCAACGTCAGCGTCCACGGCAGCCCGGCTCTCGGCAGTTCGCGCGCCATTGAGCCACGCGCGCGTGTGATTCTGTTCGACGCCAAGGGAAATGAGGTTACTCCCGGAGACCCCCTCAACGCGTTCGGCGTCGTCGGCCGTGAATGGAAGGTTTACGCGGTGCCCGCGGGCACCTACCGCGCGGTTATCCTGGCCCACGGATTGCAGGCGTTCGAGGTCAAGGAAGTGAAAGTGAAGAAGGGTGAAACCACCAGCATCAAGGCCAATCCAACCGCCGCGGCGATGTTGCAGGTCACGCTCAAAAACTTCACGATGCGGGACCTGCAGACGTCCCAGCCTGGCTGGGAGTTGGAGGACGAGGCCGGCAACAAGATTCCCTGGAGTTCGCCGGACGGCCAGGCCTGCTTCGTGACCAGCTCACACGGCAACGACATGCAGCTGGTGGTGATCAACATTCCACCTGAGGCGAAGAAGGCCCGCATGATCGCCAAGGGCTACGAAGACTTCGTGGTAGAGATAGACGGCTCAGCCGGCAAGACCAACCTGGCGGACATCAGCCTGGTGCCGAAGGAAGAGTAGCATGAAGAAGGCCGCCATCAGGCGGCCTTCTTCATGCGCGCACCCGGCGGCGAATCCCCGCCGCCGCCAGCAGCAACAGCAGCGGGGCGGCGAATGCGGCGCCGTGATCGGCCGTGCATCCGCCGCCTCCCGCGCCACCGCCGCTGTTGCCCAGGGCGTCCGCGTACGTGAGCTGGAAGCTGATCTGCACCTGGTGGCTGGCGCCATCGTTGCCCGTGACGGTGATGGCGGCCGTGTGCGCGCCCTTGCTGAGCCCGGCCACGCTGCTGACCGTTGCGGTGATCGTGCCGGTGGCGCCGGCCGTGAGCGTGTTGCCACCGCCGCCGTTGTCGAAGCCGACGCTCAGCCATGCCTGGTCGGCGCTGACGCTGACGGTCAGCGTGCCGGTGCCGCCGTAAGTGAGCTGGCGTGACGACACGCCCGGCAGGCTGCTGTCGGTCACGGTCATGGCCCATGTTGACGTGTCAATGGTTAGCGCCGGGTCAATCACGCTGATGTTGACGTCGGCCGTGTCCGTGTCGGCGCCGTCGTCCACGGTCAGGCGGAACAGGTAGCTGCCCACGGTGGAAGGCGTGAACGAGGCGAAGGCCGAGCCCGCGCCGCTGATCGCCACGCTGGGTCCGCTGATCTGCGTCCATGCATAGCTGAGCGCGTTCGGCCCGCTGTCCGGGTCGCTGCTGCCGGTGCCGTCGAGTGTAAGCGTGTTGCCCACGTTCGGCGTGCCGCTGTAGGTCGCGGCCGCGATCGGCGGCTGGTTGGCAGGTGCGCCGCCACGCTCGCTGGCGCCGACGTCCGGGCTGCCGCCGCGGGCGTTGCCGTCGTAGTCATCCGTCACGTTCGCGTGCACGTTGGCCGCGTCCACGACGCTGGCGGGCGCGCTTGCGGACAGGCGCAGGTCGCCCGAGGCCGCGTTGACGAACCATGCCGACTGCGCGTTGGTGACGTTGCCGGCGACGGTGTTGCCGCTGGTTCCGCTGCCGCGGTCCAGGATCGTGCCGTCGCACAGGTTGTTGCGGAACTCACCGCCGGTGGTGTCGAAGCGGAACTCGATGGCGCTGGCGTAGCTGCCGCTCTGGATCACCGTGTTGTTCAGCACCTTGGTGCCCGGCGAATCCCAGATCCAGATGGAGGCATCCGGTGAATCAACCCCCTGGGGCGTGCCGGCCGCGCGATAGATGAAGTTGTTGCGCACGATGCCGCCGCTGTGGTCGTTCGGCGTGCGCTGGATCAGCCCGAGCGCGATGGCGCACTCGCAGTTGATGAACGTGTTGCCCTCGACGATGGTGCCGCTGCTGCCGTTCCACATCAGGATGGCGGGGCCGATCGCGCCGCTGCTGTCGATCAGGTTGGTGCGCAGGAAGTAGTTGTGGCGGATGATCCAGTCCTGGCCGCCGTGGATGTCCACGCCGTTGGTGTAGTCCGTGCCCTGTGTGGTGTAGGCGAAGTAGCAATACTCAACGATGCCGTAATCGCTTCCGGTGCCGGGGCTGCCGCCGCTGCTGCCTTTGATGAACTGCTCGCCGGCGTCGATCAGCTTCAGGTTGTAGAAATGCACGTTGCTGCTGTCGGCGGTGACCTGCACCGGGTGATAGAAGACCTCGCGGATGGTCACGTCGGCGATCAGCATGCCGTTGACCTTGCCGACCCAGATGCCGTGGGGGATTGCGCTGCTGGTCATGCCCGCGCCCTTGAGTACCACGTCGTCCGGGTTGCCCGTGGCGCCGCGGATGCCGATGTTGGTGACGGTGCTTGCCGGGTTGAACCAGCAGGTGTTGCTCAGGTTGTATGTGCCGGCCGCCAGCACGATCAGCTGGTTGCTGGCGATGCTTCCCACGGCCGCCTGCAGTTGCGCATCGGTGCTGACGTTGACGACCGTGACGCCGGCCGGGTTGGCCAGCGCGGGTGCAGGCGTCCAGTCTTTGGCGGCCAGGGGCAGGCAAAGCGTTGCCAGCAACAGCATTGCTGTCGTTTTCATGGTGTGTCTCCTTTGGTGGCATTCACCTCCGGCGAGTGAGTTGCAGCGGCTTTCGGCCGACTTCACGCGCTGGAAGCGCGCGACACTCACTCGCGGGACGCGAGTGCCACTATTCTCCGTATCTCGGTTCGCGCACCAGCTCGACCCAGTCCACTTCGAGCTGCGCGTCATCTTGACCTGTCAATGCCAGTGTGAAGCTGCTCAGCAGCGTGCCCGGCGGCGGCGCGTCCTTGTGCGACACGCGGTCGCGCAGGTCACTGAGCTTGATCTCGAGCACGTGCCATTCGCCGGCCTTGCCGGGCTCGAGGTCGATGCCGAAGTTGTCGTTCCGCGCCGGGCAGAACATCTGCAGGATCAGCTTTTTCGCGCCGGTGGCGCGGTAGCGCACCCGCACGCTTTCGCCGCGAAGTGTCGCGTGATCGCCATCAAACTGGAATGCGACGGCCGCGTCACGGCCGGTGTCGATCGCCACGTGGCCGGCATCGTCGGTGCCAAGCTCTGTCGCGGATCGAGTTTCAATCGCTCCCTGGATGAATCCACCGACGGGCTCGGAATCAAACTCCTCAAGTCCAAGCTGACGTGGCGTTGCGCCCGTCAAAAGAGGGTGGTCCATATCCCGTTGGGTCGCTTCGCGGATTCTCGAGAGACCACGTTTGCCCAGTGTAGCTGCGTAACCTGCGGCGATAATCTTTCCATCGACCTCAACCTGGCCGTCGACACAGAAGATGTCCAGCTTGCCACTCCTGGATTCAAACAAGGCAGCGCCGTCCGAGATGTTGACCAGCAGTTCCCCTTGAGTCACCTGCACCGTGGAAGTGGTAGCGAGGTTGTCGACGTACATCTCATCTTCAACCAATTCGATTCGGAGGCCATTTGCAAAGGTGTGGAACCCGGCCACGCCATCGAGTTGGATCAGTGCACCATTCGTCAGGTACACATCGCCCGCTTCTGATCTCAACTGCCAGCCTTCGTACAGCCAAGTCTTGTCGTCGTTGCTGGGCGGAATGTCCTTGAGTTGCGAGTAGAGCTTCGCCCATTCGTCATCGGGAGACTTTCGAAACTGGTAATGGTGTGCGCCCCTGGAGTACGCTCCGTCCGGCACATATGCGACTGCGACGGGCGCAGGTGTCGATTTAACTTCGGACTTGTCATCCGGCTTGGGCTGCTCGACGGTTTCCTTTGGCTGCTCCGGCTCTGGTGCCGGCTTCGACTCTGGGCCTGGTTGTTCGACTACGTCTTCGGGTTGCCTGGGTTCGGGTTCCGGCTTGGGTTCCTCAACGATTTCTTCCGGCCGCTCCGGCTCCGGTGTGCCTTCCTCGGGCTTCGGCTCGACCCTAGGTTCCAGGTCCGGCTTGGGCTGCTTTTCCGGTTCACGCTCCTGTGGTTCCTCTGGGATCGATCGCTTGGGCGATGCGCCAGGAGCTTCAGGCTGCACGTCCCTGGGTTGCTCGGCCGTGGCAGGCTGTCCTGTTGGTTTCTCGGCCGGGCCCTTCCAGACCACGAACGCTACCAGCGCCAGCGCGAACAGCAGCACGGCCGACAACACGATCCCGGCGCCCTGCCAGTTGCGCCTGGGCAGCGCCGCGGTCATGCGACGGCCGGCGGGCGGCCGTACGCTGCGCGGCACGGAATGCGCCCCGCTGATCGGCGTCACGGCGTCGTCGATCGCGCCGCGCTGGGCCGCGGCCAGGATGCGCGCCGTCAGGTCCGGCGGCGTCACGCGGCCGGCGGCTTCCTCTATATTGAGGTCTTCCAGGCGCTCGCGTTCGGGGTTGTTGGTTTCGTCGCTCATGGTCGTTTGCCGTCGCAAGCGAAGGCTTTTGTTCCGCTTCGCTCCACAAAAGGAGCCAGACCCCTACTTCAACTTCCGTTCCACGCACTCGCGCAGGCTGTCTTTCACGCGGCGCAGCAGGGTTTTCACACCCTCTTCGGTCATCTGCAGAAGCGTTGCCGCGGCCGCGCGTGAATGACCCTGCACGTAGTAAACGTCCACTACCTGTTTCGCCTTGCCCTGCAGCCCCTGCATGCATTCGCTCAGCGCCGCGATGTGGCCTTCGCCGCCATCGTCGCGCGCGAAGCCGGCGAATTCGTGCTCGGCTGCTTCCAGGTTCACTTCAGGCCTGCGGCCTTTGGCGCGCAGGTGCATCAGGAACCTGTTCTTTGCCACCTGGCGCAGGTAGGCCGCCGTGGCGCGCTCGTCGTAGTCGTCAAAAGGCTGCTTCCACACGGCCAGGAATGTCTCCTGCGTCAGGTCGTCGGCCTCGGCGTTTGCGGCGCCCAGGTAGCGCAGATAGCGCCACACGCCGCGCTGGTGCGCGCGCACGAGCTTTTCCAGCTCAAGCCGGCGGTCGATGGCCATCAGCATCAGCCTAGTAGTGCCGGCCGAGGGAAAAATGGGGTCAGGAAAATTCCAGGCTCAGGCGCTTGGGCGCTTGCGGGTGCGAATGCCGACCAGCAGCGCCGCCGCCAGTCCCAACAGCATCAGCCACGGCCTGCCCGGCGCGCTGCTGCAGCCGCCGCCGTCGTCACCGCCGTTGTCTTTGGGAGGCGGTGGTGGCGCGGCGCCGACGTCAAAGCTGCCCGAAACGGCCGAGGTCAACGTGCCGGCCTGGTGGGTGAAGGTCAGGGTGTAGGCCGTGCCCTGCAGGTTGATCGAAAGGTTACTGAACGTCGCGTAACCGTTGACGCAGGTGGCGGTGAGCGTGCCGCCCAGTGTCGCGCCGGGCGCGCCGGTACCGCCCGTGATGGAAGCGACGATCACCGTGGAGTTGTCCGAGGTGTTGACGGCGCCGTTGTTGTCCTGAACGGAAACGATCGGCTGCGTGCCGAACGCCAGTGTGGCGCTGGCGTTGGCCGGGTTGCGGTAGACGCCCAGCCTGGTAGGCGTCACGGGTGGCGAGGTGCCGTCTACCGTGATGTTGTAGGGATTTTCGTTGGAGTCGTTGTTCTCGACCCAGATCACGAACGTCCAGTTGCCGCTGCCCGCGGGAGTGAACGACACCGTGAAGCTGGTGCTGCCTCCGCTTGCCGCCACCGGGGTAGTGGGCGGCGTCTGCAGCGTGCAGGCCACGTTGTTCTGGGTGGGGAAGTCCACCAGCGGCGAGCCGTTCAGTATCAGAGAGCCGGGCCCGGTGTTGTAGATGGTCAGGTTCATGGTGGCCGGCAGGCCTGCGGTGTAGCTGCCCAGCGTGATGGTGCCGCCATCGGGCACCGGCGAGGCAAGGTACTCGATGGAGATCTCCGGCAGCGGCGTCGCGGAGCCCACGCACTGCACAACGTACGGGAACTCGTCGAAGTCGCTGTTCTCGATCTTGAACGTGAAGGCGAAAGTCGTCGGGTTCACGGGGTCCACGGCCACGACGAAGTTGCTGCTGCCGCCTGCGGCAATGCTGGCGCTGGGCTGGGTGGTTACCGTGGCGGTGCAGTTGTTGACGAAGGTGATCTCGACCAGAGGCGTGCCGGTCAGCGAAAGCGTGCCCGTGCCGGTGTTCCAGACCGTGAACGTCAGGTTGCCGGCGGAAGTCGGCACGTAGCCGACGTCGTGGGTGGCGAACGTGCTGCTGGGAATCGATGTGCTGGCCTGGCGCACGTCGATCTCGGCGCCGTTGTCGATCCGGATGGTGTGGGTGTTGCTGGTGATGACGCCCAGCGGCGCGCTGACCGTGCCCGCGGAAACCGTCACGTCGATGGCGTCCACCTCCAGCACGAACGTGTTACCGGGCGTGGCGGCCGCGTCCACATCCACGCTGACCAGGTAATCGAAGCCGTTCAGGAAGCCGTCCTGGATCGGCTGGCTCAGCCCGCTGAACGTCACTTTGCCCGCCGAGGTCACCGTGGCCGTGCCCAGCAACTGGTCGCCGGTGTTGATGGTGCGGCTGTGGTCGGCGTCGAAGTACAGGTCCACGGCCGTCCAGTCGCTGCTGGTGGCGGTGCCGGACAGCTTGACCTTAAGCTGGGTCATGCTGGATGCCGGCGAGCCGCTGTTCTTGTAAAGCCGCAGCTGCAGAACTTCGTGGTTGGCGGTGCCGGGCTGCACGGGTCCCGCGGCGGGCTGTTGCAGGTCAACCAGCTCGACGTTCTGTGCAAGCAGGACGGGCGCCACGGACAGCGCCAGCAGGATCAACAGGATTCTCATTGCGCAGCTCACTCCTACGGACGGCGCCGGCTGTCACCGGCGCGGCACAAACACGAGTGAGACCGCCCCCAAGTGCGCTTCAGTCTGGCACACCGGGCTGGAAAACGAAAGTGATCAGGTTGCCATCGCGTTCGAGCTCAAGGCGCACCTCGTCGCGGAACACGTTGCTGCGGGCCACCAGGTTCAGCTCTTCGATGTTGCGCACCGGCTCTTCGTTGACGGCCAGGATCACGTCGCCGACCAGCAGGCCGTGGGCGGCGAAGAAGCTGTTGCCGCGCAGGTTTTTGATCATCAGGCCGTAGACCATGCGGGTGTCGCGTTCGATGGCGAGACCCAGCACCATTTCTTTCTCGAATCGGTCGGCCATGTCGCGCACCAGCGTCAGGTATTCGGCGCGGTCCAGCGGTACCGGGCGAACGTCCGGCAGGTCGAGGTCTTCGAGGCCCTTGACGTCTTCCGGGTCTTCGTTGGTGTTGCCGAGCAGCGAGCCGGTTTTCTTCGGCTCAGGCTCGGGGATGTCCTTGCGCGGGTCCTGCGCCGGGCGTTCGACGCCGGCGGGCAGGTCGGGGATGGTGCCGGTGTCGCGCGGCGGGATGATCTGCGTACCGGCGGGCGCCTTGTCCCAGATTTCGCCCGGGTCGGCGCCGTTGATCGCGAACACTTTCTGCTCGCCGTTGGCTTCAAGCACCACCGAGCTGCTGGTGATCTCGACCACGCGGATCTTGCCGCCCGCAAAACTCTCATTGATGTGGAACACGCCCATTTGCGGCGGTTTACCCGGCACCGTGATCGTTACCGTGCGCGCGCGCGGCACGTTGCTGTAGGCCAGCCGCGTGATCTCGAACAGGTAGCCGCCGAACTCGATTACATCCAGTTTACGGCCGGTGGGGGTGACCAGCATTTCGGGCTCAAGCTGGCTGGCGGACACGGTGGGGGTTGCGGGTGCGTCCGGCCCGCTGTCAGTCTTGAGGTAGGGCAGGGCGAACACAAAGGCCAGAGCCAGCACGGCCAGGATCAAAACCACCAGCAACACCGGCACCAGCGGCCCGCGCGGGGCCTGCTGGATGATGACTTTCGGTTCGGGCGCCGCGGGACGCAGATCGCTGTCGTCAATGAAGGCCAAAGGCCACCTCCGGGAAGCTGTATAGCGTGGAACGCCTTTGTTCACAATTCGATGGAAAAAAGAGGTAAGCGGCCAGCTGCCCGGCCTGCAATGCAACTGCGGTTGTCCAGGAAGTACACGAAGAAAAGCATAGACCACGCGGGGGCGCGGGGGCGCAAAGGGCTGGTTGCTGGTGGCGCATCACCCGGCACGTGGGGGCGTCAGAACAACGCCAGGGCGCCAGGTTGCGTCACGGCTCCAGTGTAGCGGCGCGCTGATTGGCCAATGGACGAGCAAGCAAGGCAAAGGCCGTGGCGTTCTTTGCATCCTTGCGTTTACACACGTTCCCTCAACAGAAACAGCGTTCGAATCACACAGGACTCTTCGCTCCTTCGTTCCTTCGTGTCGCTGATGCCGTTGTCGTCCTTCGTGAACTTCGTGGACAACCGCATTGGCAGTTGGCTTTTGCCGCTGCTCGCTCATGGTTCGGTTTTCAACGCGAAGGAACGAAGGAGCGAAGGGCTGGTTGTTGGTCGTACATTTTCCGCAAACGGGTGAGGGTATCAACGCCAGGGCGCCAGGTTGCGCCACGGCTCCAGCGTAGCGGCGCGCTGATTGGCCAATGGACGTGCAAGCAAGGCAAAGGCCGTGGCGTTCTTGGCGTCCTGGCGTTTACGCTCGGTCCCTGAACTGAAACAGCGTGCGAGTCGCCAAGGATTCTTAGCGCCTTCGCGCCCCCGCGTGGCTAATGCTGTTGCAGTGCTTCGTGAACTTCGTGCGACTTCGTGGACAACCGCATATGCAGTTGGCTTCTGTAGCAGCTCCCTCATGGTTCTGGTTTCAACGCGAAGGAACGAAGGAGCGAAGGACTGAGGTAATCTGTAAAGCTCAGGCCACGCGGAGGCGCGGGGGCGCAAAGGGCTGATTATTAGTGAACCATCTGCAGTAAAGCCGGGAGGGTATCAACGCCAGGGCGCCAGGTTGCGCCACGGCTCCAGCGTAGCGGCGCGCTGATTGGCCAATGGACGTGCAAGCAAGGCAAAGGCCGTGGCGTTCTTGGCGTCCTGGCGTTTACACACGGTCCCGGAACGGAAGCAGCGTGCGAATCGCCAAGAATTCTTGGTGCCTTCGCGCCTCCGCGTGGCCAATGCTGTTGCAGTGCTTCGCGTCAGCTTGACTTATGCGTGCCGCGGCCTGATCCCTGCCGCACCACCAGCCATACCAGCAGCGGCGCGCCGATCGCGCTGGTCACCACGCCCACGGGCAGCTCGCGGCCGGGAACGATCAGCCTGGCAACCGTGTCGCAGGCGGCCAGGAAGCCCGCACCCAGCACCACCGACATCGGCAGCATCACGCGTCGGCTGGCGCCCACGCCCATGCGCACCATGTGCGGCACGATCAGGCCGATGAACGCGATGGGCCCGCACCACGCCACGCAGGCGCCCACACCTAAAGCACCCACGCCCAGTACCAGCGAGCGCAGCCAAGGCACGTTCACGCCCTGGCTGTGGGCGCGTTCTTCGCCGCCCAGCAGTGTTTGCAAAGCGCGGGTCTGGGAAAGCAGCACGCCCCAGCAGATCGCCATGAAGGGCAGGATCATGACCAGCCCCCGGTAGCCCACCTGCGGCAGATGGCCAAGCGTCCACTGGATTGCCGCGTACAGTTGCACCTGGTCGGCGCTGAACTGCAACCCGGTCGAGATCGCGCCCGCCGCCAGTGAAATCGCGATGCCCGCCAGCAAAATGTCGTTCACCCGCGCCTTGCCGCGCGAGGCAATGGCCGCGATCGCCAGGCTCACCAGCAGTGCGCCGATGAACGCCAGCGCCGCGATCATCGGCAGCCCGTTGGCCAGGCTGATGCCCAGCGCCGGCGCGGCCACCACCGCCACCAGCGCCCCCAGCGTCGCGCCAGCCGTGGTGCCCACGGTGCTGGGCGCGGCCAGCGGGTTGGCGAAGATGGTCTGGTAGCAAGCACCCACCAACGACAGCGTGCCGCCCACCAGCACGGCCATCAGCACGCGCGGGATGCGCAGGTTTTCCAGGATGAAACGGCCGGAGTCGCCCTCCAGCGAACGACCCAGCCACGGCGAAGCGGCGATCACGGCAGCGCTCAGCGCGCACAGCAGCAGCACGCGGGTTTTCATGCCGGCCTCCCGGACGGCACCAGCAGCCGGTCCGCGCCGGCCTGCACGATCTCGATGCCGACGTTGAACAGGCCGCTGACGTGATCCGCCAACTCCGGCGCGCCATACGCGCATTCGAAGCGCACGCGCCCCTCGGCCATTCCCACCACACGCACGGCCGCGTCTCCGACAAAGCGCAGCATGTTCACGTCGTGGGTGATGCACAGCACGCCGCGCCCCTCGCGCCACAGGCGGGCGACCAGGCGATACAGCTCGATCTGCTGGGCCGGGTCGAGGTGATTGGCGGGCTCATCCAGCAGCAGCAGCGGGGTTTCCTGCGCGATCATGCCCGCCACGGCCACGCGCTGTGCCTCGCCGCCGCTCAACTCATTCACGTAGCGCTCCGCGAACTGCGCGGCGCCCGCTGCGTTCAACGCCGCCAGCGCGCCAGCTTCGGCGGCGTGGTGCGTCTCGTGGAAGCGATAGCGCGCGGCCGTCACCTGCTCCAGCACGCTCAGCGGCTCGGCGGCCGCGGACTGTTGCGGCAGCCAGGCCAGCTTCGCCGCGCGTTCGCGCCCCGGCATCTCGCGCACCGGCTGTCCGTCCAGCAGCACGTCGCCTGTCGCGGGCAGCAGTCCCAGCGCCGCGCGCAGCAGCGTGGTCTTGCCGGCGCCGTTGGGCCCCAGCAGCGCCACGAACTCGCCCTGATTCACGCGTAACGACACGTCCTGCAGCAGTGCTTTGCCGCGCGCGCGCACCGAGACGTTGGCCAGCTCCAGGTTCGTCATGGCTTCAGCCGCTCGATCTCGGCCTGCAACTCATCAATCGCGCGCAGCAGCCGCCGCCCCGCGCCGTAGAAGTGTTTGCCGTGCAGCACGCCGATCCGCCCGTGCTTCACGGCCGTCAGCGGCGCGAGAGTTTGCCAGTCGTGCAGGATCTGCGCGCGCTGGCTGGCGGGCTGCTCGTCGTTCAGGTCGATCCCGATGATGATGTCCGGGTCCAGCTGATCACCGGCACGCCGGTTTCGTCGTAGTCCACGACGTTGCGCCCGCCCGCCGCCTCAAGCATGCGGCCGTGGATCGAGTTGCGCCGGAAGAAGGTGATGGGCTCAAGCTTGCCGGGGCTGGGCGTCATCACCAGCAGCACGCGCGGCGCGTTCTCCGGCGCTCGGCGGCTCAAGGCCGCGGCCAGGTCGTCCGCAAGTAGGTTTGCTTCCTCTATATGGCCTGTGAGTGCACCGAGCTTGCGGGTGCTGGCCACGATGTCCTCGGCTGTCAGCCAGGGCAGAAAAGCGGCGTTGCCCAGGCGCGCGATTTCGTCGCGGGGCGTGCCCTTCGATTCGTCGGCGATAATCAGCCCGGGGCCCAGGCGCACGATTGCCTCGGAATTGGGCGTCAGCGCCGTGCCGCAGGTGGGCAGCGCCAGGGCCGGTGGCGGGAAGTCGCAGTAGTCGCTGCGGCCGATCACCAGCTCGCCGGCGCCGATTTCAAACAGCGTCTCGGTGATCGGCGGCGACAGTGAGACCACCGTCTGCACCGCCTGCGGAGGCGCGGCAGCCTCGCCGTGCAAGGCCAGCGAAAGCCCGAACGCGGCCGCGACCGCGACGGCGGCCACCAGCAGCACGATCAACAGTGGGTGTTTCTTCACGCGCGCGCAGGAAGACGCGTGCACGGGGGCGCGCGCCCTCCGGCCTCCCTCGAGCCTTCAGACAAAGCAGCATCACCGCGAGGTCTGGCTTTACAGTGGCGGGGCCGCCGGGGAATCACACCCCTGTTCCCGTGGTGAAGGGTGCAATCTAACCCCGAAGCATCCGCTTGGGTAGACTGGCGCCATGGCTGAGCTGCAACATTATCAGGAAGCCGAGCGCGCCTACTGCCCCGGCTGCGGAGCTTCGCTCGAGCTGCAAGCCGAGCAGGCGATCATGACCTGCCGCTACTGCGGCACCGACAGCAAAGTGGTGCGCCGCCTGCGCCGCCTTGAGCCCGAGCTGCCCGACGGCCCGCCGCCCAGGCCGCCCGTAGACCCGAGCAAAGACTACGCGAAGTGGGGCTGCGAGGCGCTGGTGTGGGGCATCCTGAACGGCAACGACGTGGCCGAGCAGATCAAGATGGCCGGGGCCCTCAACTGCTGGCCCTGCGCCCACAACAAGGTCATGCCCGGCCTGTTGCCCCAGTATGTCGCCTACATGTTGACCGCGCCGCGCGAGCTGGACAAAGCCATGAGCCAGATCGTCCACAAGCTGATCTGCAGCGACGAACTGAAGGTGCGCAACACCGTGATCCGCGTCGGCCAGAAGTTCGGCTTCGCCGCCCCCGGCAGCTTCGGCCTGCTGGACGCGCTGTCCGGCGGCGACGCCGGCACAGTCAAGCTGCTGCTCGAGATCGCCGAGTGGGCGCAAGACCACGGCCATGCCGACTACTGCCACCAGGCCCTGATGGCCGTGCAGACCGCCATCGGCCGCGAGCGCAACTACCGCCACGTCTGCAACGAGATCCTGCTGCATCGCCTGCCCTACACCACGGGCCAGGTGCGCGACTGGATTCTGAAACACACGCGCCTTGAGTTCGACGTCGGTTACCGCCAGCACCGTCCCTGGGTGCTTGAGCTGATCGATGACATGGCCACCGAGCAGCCGGAACTGGTTGAGCCCCTCAACCAGTGCCTGCGCGTGTGCCGCGGCGCCGAGAGCCCCGAGGATTTCCACGGCCGCGTGCACGCCGTCGGCCGCCTGCGGACTCGGGCGGCGAAGCTGGCCGCCCTGAACACCATGGGCCACCCGCACCACGACATGAGGCCGGAGGAGGCGGCGCCCGTCCTTGAGCAGCTGAAGCCGCTGCTGGATGACGCCGAGTTCGCCGAGCCGGTGGCGAAAATACTGAAGGATCTGTTGTGGCTGGGTGACGGCGTGCCGCCCGCGCTGCAGGCCCTGTGGGAGGAACGCGGCGAGAAGCTGCCGCGCGTGTTCGTGCAGGGCTACAAGCTGCGCGCCGGCATACGCGACTGAACGCCCCGGCATCCGGCACGTTGATACTTGTTCGCACCCGGAAACCTGAAGTCTGCCAATGAAGCGCCTGCCCACCAAGCCGTCATGGCTGCCCATGTCCCTGCACCTGGCCCACGGCCTGGTCGCCGGCGGCGTCGGCTACATGCTGGGCTACGCGGCGGTGATCTACATGCACGCCGAGCCGGGCAGCGCGCGGGCGAGCATCGCCGTGGTGGCCGCGTTCGCGCTGGCCGTGTTTGAAGTCGCGTTCTTCGTCTACCTGGTGCTGCGCCGCCGCCGCATGAAGCGACTGTGGGCCGAGGCGGCAGTGCTGATCAAGGCCGAGAAATGGGACGCCGCGCGTTTCACGTTGCTTGAGCTGCTGCGCTATCCCGAGTACCGCCTCGCGCCGCAGCCGGTGCTGTTCGCTCTCGGCTCATGCGCCGAGGCCCGCGGCGACGATCGCGAGGCCATGGTACTGTACCGTCGCTGCGGCGAGTTTCCGGCCGCGCTGCGCGCCATGGGCCTGCTGCAGCTCGAACGCGGCCTGAACGACAGCGCCGCCGAGGCCCTGCGCAAGCTGGTGGCGCGGCGGCCGGAAGACACGTTCTCGGTGGTGCTGCTGGCGATGGCGCTGTTTCGGGGGGGCAACCAGGGCGCGGCGCAGAAGGTGCTTGAGCGCGCGCTGGAGAAGCGGCCGAAGTCGGAGATGCTGAAGGTGAATCTCTCGCGCGTTATGAACGGGGAGGAGCCGATGTTCGAGCTGGAACCGGGGCCGAAGAGTTGACGGCCGGGTGCGTTCCCGGGGTTGCGTGCAGACGGCGCTTTGGTATTTAGAGAGCGCCCAAGGGAGACCGAAGGCAGGGCAGGGCCCCTTCATCTAATGGTTAGGATACCGCCCTTTCAAGGCGGCGATACGGGTTCGAATCCCGTAGGGGTCACCAAACAAGGGCGGCGGCGCGATGCGCCGCCGCCATTCGCCCAACAGACGGATTGACAACGGTGGCGTAGCCAAGTGGTTAGGCAACGGTTTGCAAAACCGTCATACGGGGGTTCGAATCCCCCCGCCACCTCCAGGAATCATCGGCCTCGGAACCAGCTTCCGGGGCCGATTTCGTTGAATCCATGCAGGTTTGCGGCTGATCGGCGGTCGCGTTTTCTGGCGCGGAAAAATCCTGCTTGGCGTCATGCTTGGCGCTGGTTTTGCATGGTTGTCCACCCTGTGACGCCAAGCCAGACGCCAAGTTGTCCTGGGCATTGATACCCATGCCCGCAGTGCCCGTCGCTTTCTGCGGCTGGCGTGTATCCAGGCTTGGCAGCAGCTCCACGGCCCGGCGCTCGTCCTCCAGACGCACGTGGCTGTAACGGTCCATGGTCAATGTAATGGTGCTGTGGCGGGCCAGCGTCTTTGCAACGTTCGGATGAACGCCGGAATTGGCCAGGTTTGTGATGAACGTGTGCCGGAGGCTATGGAAGTCGGCCAGGCGTCCGGAATCGTCACAGCGGGCGATTCCCGCGTCCTTGAGGTCACTCTTGAATGCCTTTGAGAGCGCATTTGCCGAGCCGACTGAGAACGCCGGGGCAAGCGGCAGCTTCCCCCTCAGTTGTTCCTTCAGCGGCTCCACCAACTCGCCAGGCAGGGGCTGCCAGACTTCGCGCCGGTTCTTGGAAGTGCTGGCCCGCACCCGCAGGGCGGAGTTAACCAGGTCGAAGTCACCAGCTTTCAGAGCGCGGCACTCCTTGGCCCGCAGGCCGGTGCCGAGCGCCAGGCGGTAAAACAGGGCGCGTTCCGGACCCTGCATGCAGGCGCGCTTCCCGGTCGATTCGACGGCGCGAAGCAGGGTCACGCACTCATCCGGTGAAAGCACGCGGCGCTCCCTGCGCACGTCGAGCTTTGCGTTGAGGGGCTCAAGGTAGGCGAGAGGATTGTCGCCAGCGCGGCGTTCCCGTTGTGCCCAACGCAAGAACTGCTTGCAGGCCCCCAGACGGAAGTTGATGGTGCGGAAAGCCACGTCCTCATCCCGCATGGCTTGCATAACCTTCTGGACAGCCGTTGCGTTCACCTCGGAAAGCGTACGGAACCCGGCACGCTGAAACACGTCACGAGCGCGCTGAAACTGATGTGCCACGTGCTGCGCAGTGTTGCTCTTTGCCGCCAGTGCGGCCTTCCAGTCGTCGAGGTGGGCCAGCAGAGACTTCGAGGCTGCCACGCTTTCCGGCTCAAGCATCCCCCAGACAACCAGCTTCTCTCGCCGGTCAGGGGGCAGCGATTCCAGAAACTGCCCAAGCTCACGGCCGGGGGGCTGCTGCATGCGGCGCAGATCGGCCAGGCGTTGCAGCTTGTTGCCCGCCTCCCGCGTAGCTGACTTGTCGCGGAACAGTGTGAGGCGACGGGTGACGCCGTGGTGGTCGCGGAACTCAACCGTCCACTTGGCAGCCTTCTTGGCGCGGCCGTCCAGTGTGTACTGAGCCTGAAAGATGCGCATGGGAAACTCCTGTGAGGGGGAAACATACACCATGAAACGGAGTGTGCCAAAAAGTCGTCGTTGACCTGTCAAGTCAATCTTCTGAGCTCGAAGGCCCCGGTTCGCGAGGCCAGTTCCGATTCAGTTTGTACTCGGCGGCTCGAAAGCCGCCGGGGATCTGCGAGGCTTCCTTGACGAGGAATAAAACGCGCTCGTCGGTGAGTAGCTGAATGCGCTTGTTTGCGGTGTCGCGATCCAAGCCAGTTGCCTCGCCAACTTTCCGACAAGGGAAGGGGAACGGCTTACCCTTGTGGAAGGCGTCAAGTTCGCACGCGATGGCGATCATCAGTTCGAATGGAGGACTGGTCCGGTCGCAGAGAATGCCGCTGATCAAACTGGCCAGGGGATCTGGAATCCGCCTCGCGCGATCCACGCAGGCTTGCCAGTTCGCCCCGTGAGCTTTGGCGCGCCCCCAGGCTACACGAAAGTCGAGCCACGTCTCGCCGAACGGTTTCGTCGAAATGTTCGGGTAAGCCTGAGCGTGCCACCTCTTTACGATGTGCTTAAGTGCATCGGCTTGAAGTGACGCGAGCACCTCGATGGCTTTAAGTCTGCAGGCCAGCCTATAGACGCACCGATGCCGCTGGCCGTTTCTTGACGGCAGCGTTGCCATGATTGCGGCCTCGACAGCTGCCTGTTCGTCGGGGCTCAGTTCGGGCGCACTGACACAGTTACGCAGTGACTCAGTAACACATGCAATCTCCCCCTGCGGGGCGTCTTTCGAGGACAACGCAATTGGCGCAGGACAAGGATTGTCTGAATGGTTGTGTCGCTGTGTGCCTGTGTCGGCTGCAGGGTTGTACCGTTTCGGAAGCTGGTTCAGGACGCCCGGCGGCAGGACCGGAATCTGTTTCATCCGCTGGGGCAGGGGGCGGAGCCACTTGTAGGGCGTGCCTCCAGGATGAAGCGAGGGCTCGCAGACGATGTAGGTACCGTCCGCGCGGATGTCGAAGCGCGAGCCGTCATCCAGCTCAACACCGGTTCGGTTGACCAACTGTGCGCCTTTCGGCAGTCGGTGCACAGTGTGACCGCCATTGTGACTCTGCTGAGCGGGAGCGTCCGGAAACATCGTCAAGGCTGCCTGGAAAGAGGCAGGGCTGTCGTGGTCGAGCACACAGACGTTTTCCGGGAGTACCAGGCCCACGTTACCCCCTCGCGCTAGGTGCTGCCCGAGTTCAAACGCAACCTGGCGAGGACCCGCGCGAGAACTCCGTCGCTTTCGGGGGAGGGCCTGCCAACCCTCATCAAGTGCGCGCTTGCCCGGGCTCTGGCCGCCCCATTCCGGCCCCGAGGTTCTGATTAACTGCGGAAACCAACGTTCACCGTAGAGTGTCTCCAGTTTGTCGGCCACTGTTTTGACGGAAGGCAGCGCGGTCGGTACAATGGGCGATGTCGCGTCACCCGCAGTACCGGCCCCGGCTTCCACCGGGGTCTTTTGTTTAACCATCCGAAGCCACCTCCCACGCCCACGCAGCACGTGAAGGGCACCCCGCCGCGAGCCAAGCATTGATTTCAGCCGCACGCCAGCGTAGGCATCGTCCGAGGCGCACCGGTGGTGGAAGCTTACCTGCAGCATTCAACTTGTGGATCATGCTCCGCGAGACACCAAGTTTTGATGCCAGCTTCACGTCGTTCCAGAGCGCAGATTCAATTTCGGCCGCGAGTTTGTTCATGGCATGTCCTTGTGCTTGAACGTCACGCACAAGGATGCATCGCGCGGAAATGCGCAGCGATGCGCAGACTGCGCACTTAGGCCCCAGCTGATCGAGGCGCGACTGCCTGAGGATGCCTTTGTAAGGCCAGTTGACGGCTGATGGTGGCTATGAAGCCCGGTGCCGATTTTGTGCACTTCGACTGTCTTTGTGCTGCGCCCGCCCCGCAGCGCGGGCAGAAGCGGCGGCGGCTGACTCTTCAAGAGCTCGGCGATCCGCTTCGGAAACAATGACACGCTCCTTGAGCTTTGGGGCCGAGTAGTCGCGCATGGATGTTCTGCCTTTGCGCTTGCTCGGGCGCTCGAACAGTGTTTCCAGTTGGGGGAGCTTCTTGAGCAATGAGTTCGCGTGACGTTCATCCGCGGTGGCCGCCCCGAATTCACCGAGGCGAACCAGCAACCACGCTTGCCCGATGGTCATATGCTTCTCATCTCCGTTGAAATTCACGCACCAGTTCGCGGCCCGCTTCTCTTTGTCGTGCTTGACGAGAATGCTGAGCGCGGCAGCGGGCGCTTCTTCAGCGAAGGCGGAAACCAAATGATCAAGCAGTGCAGCCACGATTAGGGCATACCACTCGGCATCCCGCGCAGACGGCGTCCGGCCCGTTGCTGTATATTTGTCTAACCAAAAGTGGACTCCGTGGAAATCGAAGTAACTGCAGTTGGGGTTGGTTTCGCGGCACTCCTCAAACTGACGCCCGTCTTCTGATCGACGGGTAGCGAACCCCAGTGGCTGGTGCTGATGCGCGGCATGCCAGTCGAACACGACCCGGGATGTAGCGATGAACAAGAGGTATGCGGTGTCTATCTCGCCCGCGTGCAAACATGCGTGGAGCGCGTCCAAGGCTCTCCCAACCCAGTAGGTCGACCGGCCTTGCGCTTTTAGGCCCTCAATGAACTCTCGGGGCGGTCCCGCTTCAAAGTTCGAAAACTGGTAGTCGAGATAGCATACGTAGTCGGGAGAGTGGGTCGGATAAGGCCGGCCGTTGTTCCACTCGTAGCGGTGATAGTCGGTGCCGTCCGGTTTCTGCCCGGTGGGTCCTCGAAACAGGCGGCCATTATTGTCCCCGGGGACTTCATCTCCTCCAGGGGGAACGCCGAAGTCGGCAAGAGGATGCCCCAGGGGGTCCTGTGCGAACTCCTGGATCTTACGTCGCCAGGCTGCGGCCCATTCGCTGCAGTACTCTGCCGCTTCCAGCCAGCATTGCGCGTGTTTGGATTCTTTCTGCGCGTGCGCCGTACAAGACGCTGACCACTGCGCATCGGAGAGGTGGTCGGTCTGGTTGAATTTGGCCTCCGCAATCAGACGTTCAGACTCGGCTTTACACTGTGCGGCTTCCTTCAAGTAGGCCGCATGCATGTAGGTGACGTTACGGTCAAACCAGGCAAGCAGCGCCTGTGCTGCCTCCCGCGCGATACGTCTCTCCTTCTGTCGTATTCGGCCTAAAGCGCGCATAACGCGCTTGCCGTGCTTCGACCAGATTCGGTCAAAGGACTCAACAAACTGGCCATGTTGAGCGAGTTGCAAATTCTGGCAGGGTGTCGGACGAAGGTGATCCGGCAGGCCCCTCCACCAGTTACTCAGTGCATCCAGATCGATGTTCATGCTACTGAGTATAAACACGTGCGCGACACAGACTCGCATTTGGAAAGGTTGTCGAATACCTGTCCGCAACCGCCCGACGGCAGCATCTTCACTTGCGGGCGAAGCAGGTGAGGGTGAGCGAGGAAGGACGGGAGTTGCGTTCGGATGAGTACTTCACATGACGGAGCGGAGAAAGGCTGGAGTGTCTCCCATAGCGGCGTTTATGGGGTCCCGCGCGTCATGGGGTTTGGTTGGTGTTCGGGTGGGGGAGATGGGCCCCCTACGGATATCGGGCCTTGGCGTTGGGTGCGATACCTACAGAGATTAGCGTCGCACGCGGGTGCGCGCGTGCGCGTCATGGGGTTTGGGGAAAACGAGCCCGGAAATGCCGCTACGGGGTGTGGCCGGGCGCGCGTGGTGACCTGGCTGATGCTCGTGGCCTAGGCCCTGCTATGAAATAGCCGTTGCAGGTTGGCGGCGACCTTTGCCAGGCCCTCCGGTGTGCGGGGGCCGGTGCTGAGTCCACCGTGCACTCTGCAACGTGAGGACAGCTTGCCCGTGTGCGGGTTCAGGGCGACCCTGGCCTCGCAGGGGTGCCCGTCGCGGCAGCAGGCCCCGCAGCGGGGGCGGTCGCGTTTCGGAAGCGGTCTACTCATCCTCGTGCACGCCTTCCCCGCACAGGAAGTCCACCAAAGCCAGCTTGGGGATCAGGTAACCCTTGCCACCCTTCTCCAGACCGGCAAGCTGGCCGCTGGAGAGCCACCTCCGCACGGTGCGCTCGTGGACGCCAAGCAGCTCGGCAACCTGCCAGACTTCCAGCAGCTTCGGTTGATCGCGAAGGGTCACCAGCGCTTCGCGTCGGGCATAGCGGGCTATGGGCATAACTAAAATCTCCTGTTGGGCGAAGCGCACCGACACAAGCGGTTGTGCAAAGGTGCCGTACCTGTTGCCCGCACGTGTCCGGCGGAATCGACCTGTTGTCCAAACCACTTGCCCGTCATCGTGCGTAAAACGCCGGTCCTTGAGTGGCGTTTCAGAACCCCGTCGCTGTACTCATGACGGTTTGCGAAGCACAGTGCCTCGGCAGGAAAAAGTTTCGCAGCATCAGCCCGCACGACGACTCCTTGCGGCCCGGGCGCGGGCCAGGGCAGCCAGCGACGCGGCCTTGCCCTCTGCGGTTCGTGGGCCGGTGCCGTGTCCGCCGTGCCACTTGCAGCGACTGCTGAGCTTGCCGGTGAACTTGTTGCGCACCACCCGCGCGCGGCAGTAGTGCCCGTCGCGGCAGCGGGCGCGGCACAGGGGGATGCGCTCCGGCGCCGCGACGCGGTTGCCCCGGTTGTCCCAGACCGGCAGGGGCTCCGGAACGTGCTTGTCGTAGTGGCGGTCGTAGTAGCCGTGGCGCAGGCGTCGCCAGAGCAGCTTGCGGGCCTTCAACTGCACCTGCCGGTCTTTCGAAAGAATGCCGGGGATATCCCGAAACTCAGGCAGCAGCGGGATTGCCCAGTAGTCGATGCGGTGCCTGATGCGCGTGCCATCGTCGCGGTGGAACCGGCGCGCGCCGTCATCCCACCAGAACCACCAGTCGGGTTGAGGTGCGTACTTCACGGGTCAACTCCGTTTCTTGCTTTTAGGGTTGATGCCGTCCATGGGGACGTTGGGGAACGTCTCCTTCCAGAGCCGCTCGATGGCCCGCGCCACCACCTCGTCCATGTTGACATCCAGATAGGCAGCCAGGGTCTTGGCTGCTTTGTTGGTCCGCTCCGTGACGCGGATGGACTTTGTTCGCTCATCGGACATTTGCCCCTCCAGTATGCATAGTATGCCTTGCACTCAATGTCTGGTCACGCGGAAAGACGACGTTTCCGGCTGGAAAGGACACTGCGCAGGCTGCTGCGCTGCCACTTTCCGCCCTGTTTGGATGGCCTTTGCTGGCGGTTCAGCTCGGCCACAATGGCGCGCTGGCTTTTGCCCTGTGCCAGCAGGCTGTCGATCAGGGCCAGTGTCTGTTGTTCTTCCGCGTCGGGCTCCAGTGTGCTGCCGTCTTCGGCCACCCTGAAACCAAACGGCGCGTGGCCG
>JAJVIO010000042.1:36730-38019 GCA_022071975.1 Planctomycetota bacterium | reverse complement strand
AGCGAAGGCGGATGCCGCCCCTGTCCGCCGTAGCTTTAGCGAAGGCGGATGCCGCCCCTGTCCGCCGTAGCTTTAGCGAAGGCGGATGCCGCCCCTGTCCGCCGTAGCTTTAGCGAAGGCGGATGCCGCCCCTGTCCGCCGTAGCTTTAGCGAAGGCGGATGCCCGCCTGCCGCCTGTCCCCATGCTATCCTGTCCCGATGCGGTCCGAGGCCGACCAACTTCGCCAGGCGCTTGAGCTTTACCGCGAGGGCGACCTTACCCGCGCGGAGATGCTGCTCGAGGCGCTGAACTTCGATGAGCTTGATCCGGAGCTGCTGGTCGAGGCCCATTACCTGTGGGGCCTGGTGCTGGCGCGGCGCAACGACCCGCTTGAGGCCGCGCACCACTTCCAGAGCTGCATCAAGCTGAACCAGCGCTTCTTCCCGGCATTGGACGCCTGGGGCAACGTGCTGGCCAACCTGGGCGACTCGCGCGGCGCGATCGAGAAGTACAAGCGCGCGCTGGCCGTGGCTACGCCCGACCAGTCCGCCCACATCCTGCACAATTACGGGCAGGTGCTGCTGCGCGCGGGCTACGCGCTGCGGGCGCTGCGCAAGTTCCGTGAGGCCTTCAAGCGCAACCCGCAGAGCCACGACTCAGCCTACATGACCGGCCTCTGCTTTCACCGGCTCCAGCGCCCGCGCGGCGCGCTGAAGTGGCTGCAGACGGCGATCGAGCTGGCGCCCGACAACGCCCGCAACCGCGTGGGCTGCGGAAACGCGCTGCTGGAAATGGGGCGCTACGACGAGGCCGAGCAGCAGTACGCAAAGGCGCTCGAGCTTGACCCGGCCTGCGCCGACGCCCACTACAACTGGGCCGTCAGCCGCGCCAAGCAGCAGGACTACGCCGGCGCCGTGCGCCGCTGCAAGCAGGGCCTGCGCGCCAACCCCGACGGCTTCGAGCTGCTGGCACAGCAGGCATTCTGCCTGCGCCAGATGGGCGCCTACGACGCCGCGCTGCAGACCGCCAAGCGCATGCGCCAGGTGCTGGAGCGCGCCGAGAACGCCGAGCGCAAACCGGAATTCCTGGATCTGCTGGCCGCCAACGAGGCCGCCAGCCTGCGCGCGCTGGGGCGCAACCAGCAGGCGCGCAACCGGCTGCTCGAGCAGCTGCGCGCCGCGCGCGACCCCAGCCGCCACAGCCTGGCCGAGCTGCGCTACCACGACGTGCGCCGCCTGCCGGAAGCTCGTCGCTTCGAGCTGACCATCAACGTGCGCCTGCCGCGCCCCGCCTACGGCGAAGAAGAAAG
>JAJVIO010000042.1:0-36720 GCA_022071975.1 Planctomycetota bacterium | reverse complement strand
CCCGCTGCCGCGCAGCTACCAGCGCACCTACTGGGTGATCGCCGACAGCCTGAAAGAGGCCCGCCGCATGGCCCGCGAGCTGGAGCCGCCCGAGGCCGAGCTGCGCTTCGACGCCGAGGTCAACAGCAGCGAAAGGCTGAGCGAGGCCGACAAGGGCATCATCGAGCGCTCACCGGCGATCTCGGAGGAGTAGCAAAACCAAAGCCCGGGATGCGAATCCCGGGCGATTCAGCTGGTGAATACGAATTCACCATGATTCGCCCGGCGTTTGCACGCCGGGCTTCGGTTCCCTACGCCTGCTCGTTCATCACTTCCTCGAGCACTTCCTTGCCCGGGCGGGTGATCGACTGCGGCAGCGTGGACAGCGGCTGGTCGCACATGTTGATCTGGTCAACAAAGCGCGGCTCCTTCTCGTTGACGTAGATCAGCCCCGTCGCGATCTTGCCGCTCTCGTGGTACTCGGCCAGCAGGTTCAGCGCCGCGGTGCGGCTGGTCGGGTCGTAGTCCTTGTCCAGCGCCTTGATGGTGATGTGGCTGCCGTCGCCGAGCTTGATCTCGCGCTCGTCGCCGTGGTCCATCTCCTCATAGTGCGGGTCGTAGGCCGGCACGAAGCCGATGTCCTGCAGCGCCAGCTCGTTGTCCTTCATGTACGGGAACGACTTGGTCGAGCCCGCGTGGTTGTTGAACGTCACGCACGGGCTGATGATATCCAGCAGCGCCAGGCCCTCAAACGCCAGCGCCGCCTGCAGCACCTGCCGCATCATCTTGGTGTTGCCCGCAAACAGCCGCGCCACGAAGCCGCAGCCCAGCTCAACCGCCAGCGCGCACAGGTCGATGGCATGGAACGGGTTCACCGCCCCGTGCTTCAGCTTGCTGCCCTTGTCGGCGGTCGCGCTGAACTGGCCCTTGGTCAGGCCGTACACGCCGTTGTTCTCGACCACATACACCAGGTCGAGGTTGCGGCGCATGATGTGCACGAACTGTCCCATGCCGATGTTGGCCGTGTCGCCGTCGCCCGATACGCCGATCATCTTCAGCGTGCGGTTCGCCAGCGCCGTGCCGGTCGCGATGCTGGGCATGCGGCCGTGGACGCTGTTGAAGCTGAAGCTGCGCGACATGAAGTAGGCCGGCGTCTTGGAGCTGCAGCCGATGCCGGACAGCTTGACGAACTGCTCCGGCTGGATGCCGAGGTCGAAGCAGGCGTCGATCACGCGGGCGGTGATCAGGTCGTGCCCGCAGCCGATGCACAGGGTGCTCTTGCTGCCGGCGTAGTCTTTTTTCTGCAGCCCGGCGCGGTTGGTCTCGGGCGCGTTGGGTGTCGCTGTTCCAGCCATGATTGCTCCTTGGCGCAGGTTTCAGGGGCCTTGAACTGCCGCCTGCCGCCTGCCGCCTGTTGTCTGTCTAAACTTCCCTCTCGCGCTCCACGATCGCCTTCACCACTTCGTCGGCCGTCAGCGGCATGCCGTCGTAGTGCTTCACGCTGCGCAGCTTGTTGCTGAAGTGCGGCAGCTCCGCGTGCAGGGCCATGCGCATCTGGCCGTCGCGGTTCAGCTCCACCACGTACACGCGCTCGTGCTTGTTCAGGAAATCTTCCACTTCCTGCGTGAACGGGAAGGCGCGCAGGCGGCAGAGGTCCAGCTTGAGTCCGTGCCTGGCCTCCAGCGTGGCGCAGGCCTCGCGGATCGCCTCGTGGGTGGTGCCGTAGTAGATCAGGCCGGCGGCGTGGCCGTTGTCCAGGATCTCCGGCTTGGGCACCATGGTCTTGGCCGTCTCGAACTTGCGGGCCAGCCGGTCCATGTTGTTCTTCCAGTCGTGTGGCTTCTCGCTGTACGTAGCCTGCGGCGTGTGGCCCGTGCCGCGCGTGAAGTAGGCGGCCTTCGGGTGCTCGGTGCCGGGGATGGTGCGGTACGGGATGCCGTCGCCGTCCACGTCGGCGTAGCGGCCCCACTTGCCGCCCAGCTTCTCGAGCTCTTCCTTGCCCAGCACCTTGCCGCGGCGAAGGGGCTCCGTGGGATACTCAAAGCGCTCGCTGACCCAGAAGTTCATGCCCAGGTCCAGGTCGCTCATGATGAACACCGGCGTCTGCAGCTCCTCGGCCAGGTTCAGCGCCTCGCCCGCCATCTCGAAGGCTTCCTTGGGCGTGTTGGGGATCACCACCACCTGCTTGGTGTCGCCGTGGCTGGCATAGAACAGGCTCAGCACGTCGCCCTGCATGGTGCGCGTCGGCAGGCCGGTGCTCGGGCCCGTGCGCTGCACGTCGCAGATCACGAACGGGATCTCCGCGAAGTAGGCCAGGCCGATGATCTCGTTCATCAGGCTGATACCCGGGCCGCTGGTGCTGGTGGCCGCGCGCGCGCCCGCCCAGCCGGCGCCCGCCAGCATGCCGACCGCGGCGATTTCGTCCTCGGCCTGCACCACGGCGAACGTCTTCTTGCCGTCCTTGATGCGGAAGCGGTTGAGGTACTCCTCAAGGTATTCGCACAGGCTGCTGGAGGGGGTGATGGGGTACCAGGTGACCACCGTGACGCCGCCGAACATCAGGCCCAGCGCCGTGGCGGCGTTGCCTTCGATGATGATCTTGCCCTCGTTGGCGTTCATGCGCTCGACCTTGAAGGGGTCGGCTTTCTTGAGGTTGTCGGCGGCCCACTTGAAGCCGGCCTCGAGGGCGGGCAGGTTGATGTCGATGGCCTTCTGCTTGCCGGCGAGCTGCTTGCTGAGGGCATTCTTGATTTCGCCCATGTCGATCTCGAACAGCTGGGCGCACACGCCGACGTAGAGCATGTTGATCACCAGCTTGCGCAGGCGCATGTCGGGGCAGCACTCGGCGATCAGCTTCTTGAAGGGCACGGCGTAGTGCACGCAGTCAGGGCGCTTGTCGGCGAGGTTCAGCGAATCCTCGTAAATCAGCACGGCGCCTTGCCTGGCGGTCTCGACGTCTTCATCGCTGGTCTCCGGGTTCATGCAGACCACCACGTCGGCGTCCTGCTTGCGGCTGATCCAGCCGTTCTTGTTGGCGCGGATCGTGAACCAGGTGGGCAGGCCCTGGATGTTGCTGGGGAACAGGTTCTTGCCCGAAACGGGGATGCCCATGCCGAACAGCGCGCGCAGCAGCACCATGTTGCTGGTCTGCGAGCCCGAGCCGTTGGCGGTGGCGACGTGCAGCACGAAATCGTTGACGATGGTTCTGGTCTCGGTCTCCGAAACCTCAGCGGTAGCCATGGCGGCGCTCCTGGTGTACAGCGTGGGCGTCAAACGCACCCGACGGTCCGTTTATAGAACGCCAAGCCCCTACTTCAACGG
This sequence comes from Planctomycetota bacterium, assembly GCA_022071975.1. Taxonomy (GTDB): domain Bacteria; phylum Planctomycetota; class UBA8742; order UBA2392; family UBA2392; genus JACKID01. The sequence continues at coordinate 33,420 of JAJVIO010000042.1, read as the reverse complement.
TGGGGAAGCGACGTAGGGGCCGCCCCATGTGGCGGCCTAAGTCGGGCGGGCACCTGGGCCCGCCCCTACTTCGCCGGCGGGGCTTCCACCTTGATGGCCTGCAGGGTGTCCACGTGCAGCAGGTCGCCGTTGCACAGCAGGTGCACCTCGAAGGTGCCTTCTTTGGTGAATTGCAGGCCGGGCAGGTTGATGCCGGTCTCGAAATCCTCCAGCGGCTTGTGGTGCTTGACGCCGCGCAGCTCGGCCTTGGCGAGCGTCTGGCCCTCGGTGGGGTCGCTGAATTCGATGGTGAAGTTGTATTCGCCGTTCATGTCGCCCAGCATCAGGTAGACGCCGAAACGGGCATGGAAAACCGGGAAGGTAGGCGCATGCACGCGGCGGAACACGCCGATGATGCTGTACTTGCCGTCTGTGCTGCGAATCACCTGGTCGCAGATCAGGAAGGCTTTCACTTTCGGTGTGCTTCCGCTCATGCCCAGAGTCTGCCCAAGCCCAACCCCCCGGGCAATAGCCCAGCGGCAGTCAAGTTATCTCCGGCGCTTCAGACGGTTGTTGAGTTCCTCCTCGTTCTTGACCTCCGCGAACTGGCGCACCTCGCTGTCCCAATCGAATAAAAGAATCAGCCACGGATCGCCTTCAATGCCGGGCTTCGCTACCAGCATGGCTACCAAACCCTTGCGACCGAAGTCTGTGGCAATCCGGTCGAGACTGTACGGCGCGTCCTTGGTGTCCGCCTGCTCGATCAGCCTCGCCACCGCGTCGATGGCGTCGCCCTTCGACTGTCGCTTCTTGTAGGCGACCAGCGCCTTCTCGAGGGCCTGCTTCAGCAGCGCTTCGCCGGCCTCGCGCCTGTCTTCTCTGGGCGCGACACCCGGCCAGCGAACGTCGTAGTACGCGCCTTCCTTTAAGAAGGCGACCAGGCTCACCTGGTGGTGCGGTCCCTTCAGAGCGAAGGTCTCGACACGCCAGTCGGTGCCAAGCCGCGACATCTCCAGCTCAAGCTGCAACCCGGCCAGGGTGGCGAACTGCGCGCGGGCGGCGGGCAGCATCATCTTGCCGCCCTCTTCCGCCGCGCCTCTGAGCCGCTGTGTGCGCCAGCCCTCGGCAAAGTCGATCATGCGCCAGGCTTCGCCCTGCCTGCGCAGCTGGTAGGAGACGGCCAGCATGCCCGAAGCCATGGCCAGAAACTCGGCGTCGCGCAGATTGATCAGGCGCTCGCCTTGGCTGAGTTTCAGCTTGTTTTCGGGATCAAGCAGCGCCAGCCGTTCAAACAGCGGCCCGGCGAACTCCTCGTTCTTCAGCGACTCTGGACGGATGCTGCGCAGCATCTCGCGGTGCAACTCGGCGATCTGGCCTTGCACGCCGGGGCTGAGCGTGGCGTAGAACGCCTCGTAGTCGCCGGCACGCCAGGCTTCCTGCGCTGCCGTTGCCACCTCAGCCGCACCTTTGGCCGGGGCCTGTTGCGCGCCAGACGGCCCGAGCGGCAGCAACGCCAGCATCACCAGTATCGTTGGAAGCGCGATCCGCACGTTACTCGTCCTCTGCTTCCGTGAGCTCGCGGATCTTTTCGTTCAGGGCGTTCTGATCGTCGCACTGCACCAGCTCCGATGCGCCGCTGGCCCACTTGAACTGCAACAGCAACCAGGGATCGTTCGCGTCCACCGGGTGCGCCACCAATGCCGCGTCGTAGCTCGAACCCGGCAGCTCCTTGATGTACTCCTTCACTTTGTAGAAGTTGCCGTCGTAGCTGCCTGTCGCGATTTCCTTGTTGAAGGGTTTGGTCACGTCGGCCGCGGCCCCGGTCTTGGCGTACTGCACTCGGCAGTAGTCTCGGGCCGACTGGAGAAGCTGTTGGCCCTCTCTGGTGCGGGCCATCTGTTCCTCGGTCCAGGATCGAGGGCCGCCAATCTGCTGGTTCAAGGCGCTCCCGAGGTACGCGGATGTACTTCCGACACGGGCGACGAAGTTGGTGATGCGCCACGCCTGCTTCTCCACGGACATCGTGAACAGGAAGCTGTCACCCGCGCTGTTCTCGTAGCGCACCATGCCGCCCCACGGCGTCATCTGCACCTCGGGCGCGGCACCAAACATCAGGCCGACGTTGCGCTCGGTCACGTACCACTTGAGCTGCTTGCGTTTGCGGTACTCGCCGCCCAGCACCAGGCACAGGCCCGATGTCAGCGCCAACACCTGCCCTGGCTCTGCGGCCTTCAACTGCTCCAGCGTCTTGATGCCCAGCGAGCCTGAGGGGTCCTGTTTCTCCAGCAGCGCTTTCAGGCTTTCCTCGGTGAACCCACCGTCCGCGATGCGCTTCAACAGGCGCTCGTGAGTCAGCATCACCGCATTCTGTTTCCAGCTTGCCAGGCCCTTGAAAATCTCGCCGTAGTCCTCGACGTTCAGGGCGTCCATGAAGCCGGCCGTGCCGGCCTCAAGGCCTTCGCCGGCCAGCAGGCTGTTCTCCGGCGCGACCTGCGCGGCCGGAACGTTCCCCATGGCGGCCAGGGCCAGCAACAAACAAAGGGCGAGCCACACGTGCGCTTTCTTCATGACGGTCTCCGGTTCGATTCGGCGCACAGCATAACAATGGCCGGCAACATGCGCCAAAGCTCACTTCCGGCGCTATACTGCGCGGCATGGTTGAGGGGGATCCCTTGCGGCATAAGGCTGTGCTGGCGGCTGTGCTGGCCGTGCAGCGCGGATTCCTTTCGCCTGATGAGGCCGTGCGGGTTCTGGCTGACTTGAATCAGGGAAGCCCGACAGGATTGTCGGGCCCACCCACAGGTTTGTCGGGCCCACCCGCTGGATTGTCGGGGCCGCCCGCAGGCTCAGCCGCACCACTCTCCAGCACGGGCTCGGCCGCCCCGGCCGATGCCATGCAGACTTTGCTGTCCGTGGCGCCGAGCTCGGCCCGGGCGGAGATTGTTGCCGAGGTGGAATCCCTGGCCATGCAGCCCCTGGCCGAAACGCTGGCCGGCCTGGGTGTGGACGCGCAGGCCCAGTCCACGCTCTTCTCGTTAAAACCCGACACCTCCTCCGAAGCCGCCACCAAGGCCCTTTCCAGCATCGCCGACCGGCGCGAGCGCGTGGCCGAAATGACCCGCCGCCTGCCCGCGGCATCCGCCAGCGGCCGCTACCAGGTCAAGAAAGAGTTCGCCCGCGGCGGCATGGGCGTGATCTGGGTGGCGCTGGACACGGCCGTGGGGCGCGAGGTGGCGCTGAAAGAGCTGCTGCCGCCGCAGGCCGGGCGCGGCACCAGCCACATCACCGACACGCCGGAGCTGGTCGAGCGCTTCCTGCGCGAGGCCAAGGTCACCGGGCAGCTCGAGCACCCGAACATCGTGCCGGTCTACGAAATCGCCGCGCGCGACGACGGCTCGGTGTTCTACACCATGAAGCTGGTGCGCGGCCGTACCATGGCGCACCGCCTGCTGCAGATCCAGCACAGTGAGGCAAGCCCGCAGCAGAAGCTGGCGGAGCGGCTGAAGCTGCTGGACGCCTTCACGGACGTGTGCAACGCGGTGGCCTACGCGCACAGCCGGGGCGTGATCCACCGCGACCTGAAGCCCGCCAACATCATGCTGGGCGACTTCGGCGAGACGATGGTGCTGGACTGGGGCCTGGCGCGGGTGCAGGGGCAGGAGGATTCCAGCAGCATCAAGCGCCGCGCGGACCAGCAGGTGTTCTCGCCCTCGCTGATGCAGGAAGACCCGGACAACCGCACACTCGACGGCGCGATCCTCGGCACGCCGGCCTACATGCCCCCTGAGCAGGCGCGCGGCGAGCTCGACAAGGTGGACGAGCGCGCCGACGTGTACGCCCTGGGCGCGATCCTGTACGAGTTGCTTTCCGGCCGTCCGCCCTACCAGGGCGGCACGGCGCGGGACGTGCTGGCCAAGGTGCTGGTGCTTGAACCCGAGCCGCTGCCGCGCGAGGCCCCGCCGGACCTGGTCAGCCTGGTGCACAAGGCCATGGCGCGCGAGCCGGCCCAGCGCCTGGAATCGGCCGAGAAGCTGGCGGCCGAGGTGCTGGCGTTCCGCGACGGGCGCAACCTCAGCGTGTACCGCTACAGTTCGCGCGAGCTGCTGAAACGCTTCGTGCGGCGCCACAAGGGGGCCGTGAGCGTGGCGGCGGTGGCGCTGCTGCTTGGCCTGGCGGGCGGGGTATACGCATTTGACCGGGTGGCCGGCGAGCGCGACCAGGCGCAACTGAACCTGCAAGCCGCCGAGCGCGAGCGCGAGGCGCGCATCGCCGCGGAGCAGAAGCAGCAGCAGGAGCGCGACAAACTGATCGAGACGCGACAGGGCGAAATCGACGCCCAGCGCGCGCGGCTGCTGGGGCTCAGGCCGGGCAACCTGGCATCCGAGGCGCGTACGCGCATCGCCGAGTTGCAGGCGCGAGGCGCGGCGGACGGGGGCCTGGCGCCCGCCGACCGGGCCGAGAACGCGCGTATTGTTTCGGGGCTGCTGGCCGTGGCGGCCGCGCAGACGGAGTTGATCCGCCTGGAAACCGCGCCGGTGGCCGGGCGCAGCCACGAGTTCGTGCCGGAGTCGGTGCTGGCTCAGGACCGTGCAAGCCTGCGCGCCACGCGGCTTCGGGCGGCCGAGCTGGCGTTGCTGAACGAAGACTTCGCGCTGGCCGAGTTCATCGTGGAGGGCACCGACAGCGGCGAGCGCGAGGAGTGGCTGGGGCGCATCGAGGCCGGGCGCAGCGCGCTGCTGGCGCGGCACAAGCAGGCGATCGAGGACGCGCTGGCCGACGTGCGGCAGGGGCTGGCGCGGTACGGGCGGCCGCGCGGCAACATCCGGCTTGAGGACTACGTGATCCAGCTCAGCGCCTACCGCGAGACGCAGACGGTGGAGCTGCTGGCCGGCGTGCTGGATCCCGCGACGGAGAAGGCGGCCGGCGGCAGCGGCGTTGAGCTGCTGTGGACGCAGCCGGAGCGCGACGCGATCACGCTGGCGTGCCGGGTGCTGGGCTGGCTGGAGCTGCCGGAAAAGGCGGTGCCGCCGCTGGCCGCGTTCATGGAGAAGATTGAAGACCCGCGCCTGGCCATCGAGTGCGCCACGGCGCTGTGCCAGACGGCGCACCCGCTGGCCTACGCGCCGCTGGTGGCGGCGCGGGGGCGCTTTGGGCCGGCCAGTTATGTCTGGGGCCAGGCCAAGCGTTTCTTCGACCGCGTACCTGAGCCCGCGGACCTGCCGCAGCCCCGAACGGTGGAGGAGTACCTGGAGCGGGCCCGCGTGCGCAGAGACCAGAAGCTGAAAACGCAGTCCTCCGAGGACGTGGAGGCAGCGCTGGCCCTTGAACCCGACAACACCTCCGCCCTGATGCTGAAAGCCGCGGCGCTGGAGTACAACGAGAAAGCCCTGGAGCTGCTGGACCGGGTGATCGCCCTGGACCCCGGCCTGGCAAGGGCCTGGGGGTTGCGCGGACATATCTGCCAGCGGCTGGGCAGGCTGGAGCAGGCCCGCACCGACCTGGAGCGCGCCGTGGAACTGGGGCCAAGAGACATCGCCTGCCGCAACTGGCGCGCCTTCTTCCGCCAGTACGCTCTGCGCGACCTGGAGGGCGCCCTGGCGGACTCCAACGTGACGATCGAGCTTGACCCCTACTCGGCTGTCGCGTTCGCCAACCGGGCGGGCAATTACTGCGAGCTGGAGAGGTATGAACTGGCAATCGGCGACGCCACGCGCGCCCTTGAGCTGGACCCGTACATCGCCGAAGCCTGGAACAACCGAGCCGTGGCCCGTGGCAAGCTGGGCGACATTGACGGCGCCATCGCCGACCTTACCCGCATGCTCGAAGTGTCGCCCGGCCACATCTGGGCATACAGCAACCGGGCTTCCTACCGGCTGCAGGCCGGCCAGTACCAGGGCGCGATTGACGACTGCAGCTACATCATCAACGTCGGCGGCGGCGCGTTGCTGCCGGTCAGCTGGTACTTGCGCGGGCGCTGCTACCACCTGATGGGCGAGAAAGACAAGGCCTTGGCCGACTATCGCGAATACCTGCAGCGCGTTCCGGACACCGAGAACAAGGCTGAGGTGGAAGTCTGGATCGCCGAACTCGAGAAGTAGCCGGCCGGCTTTTCCCCCACCGGTCGCGCCTTCACAGGGTAGACTCAGGTTGCTCACGTCCTGCGGGGACCTGCCATGCCGGATGAAATCAAGAAACGCTGGACTCTGCGCGCCGGCGGCCTGGACCGCTACGTCAAGCCCGGCGACAACGTGCGCGACAAGTGCGACCTGCTCTCGTTCAGCCACGGCATCTACGCCGACCCGACCGTGGCAGGCTCGCCGCGACGGGTGCAGATCTACGACGTTTCGGTGATGCGCGAGACCGACGCCGCCACGCCCGTCTTCATGCGCCTCTGCCAGACCGGCGAAACCCTGCACCAGGTGCTGATCGAGATGATCGCCGAGAAAGACGGCAAGGAAATCTACCGCCTCAGCTACGAACTGCTCAACGCCAAGGTCAGCCGCGTCAACCCGGGCGGCTCGGTCCACGGCCCGGACTACCGGCCGGTTGAAGACATCGCCTTCTCGTTCGAGAAGCTGCGCATCCGGGTGACCGAGGGCGAGCAGAACGGCAGCGCGGAGTTGAAGCCGACGACGCCGTGACGCCTTAGAGGTCGGAGGCTAGAGGTCAGGGAAGCTCCTGATATCGTTTCGAATGTGTTTCCCTGACCTCTAACCTCTGAACCCTGACCTCTACCTGCATGCTGACCATCAAAGCCCCTGCCAAGATCAACTGGTTCCTGGAAATCCTGGGCAAGCGCCCCGACGGCTACCACGAAATCGCCACCGTCATGCAGGCCATCGACCTGTTCGACGAAATCAGCGTCGAGGACGACCCCGCCGGCCAACTCAGTCTCTCCTGCAACATCGACCTCGGCGACCCGCGCCAGAACCTGGTGTACCGCGCGGCCGAGCTGCTGCGCGACCAGTACGCACCGGGGCGCGGGGCGCGCATCATATTGAAGAAACTGGTCCCCCACGGCGCCGGCTTAGGCGGCGGCAGCAGCGACGCCGCGAATGCACTTATTGCCTTGAATCGCCTATGGGGTCTGAATTTGGGCAATCAGGTCCTGCGGACGGTCGTGTCTAAGGTGGGAAGCGACTGTGCTTTCTTCATCGATGGCGGCACTGCCATATGTACTGGCCGTGGCGAAATCATCGAAAGCATACAAGATATAGTAGGTGTAAACCTTGTGATCCTGTATCCTGAGGACGTTTGCCCAACTTCAAAGGTCTATCAGGAGCTCGCCGGTCACTTGACGTACCAGCCACGCGATTGTTACTTATTTCATGATTTCAGATACACGGGCAACATTTCGGAGTTAGCCGGTCTGGTTTTCAACCGGCTGCAGGATGCGGCACTTCGCGTCTCCTCCCGGCTGCATTCGGTGTGGGGCGAAACTGCACATGAACCCGAAGTGCTTGTGCGTTTCGTGAGCGGCTCAGGTTCGTCCATCGCTTTCCTGATGCCGGACCGGTCATCGGCCGAAACGCTGGCCCAGTCATTAAAAAGAAGGCAACTGGGGCGGGCTTTCGCGGTGAAGACCTTGCCCCGTGGTGCGGTGTGGGAATAGACCCATGCGTGACATTGAAGTCACGGAAGTCAGGGTGAAGTTGGCATCCGAAGAAGACGAAAAGCTTCTCGGCTACTGCAGCGTCACGCTCAACAACGCGTTTGTTATCAAAGACCTCAAGATCATCCAAGGCGATGACGCGCCGTTCATCGCCATGCCTTCGCGCAAAATCACCGACAAGTGCCCCAGGTGCAGTTACAAAAACCATCTGCGCGCCAAGTTCTGCAACGAATGCGGCGGCAATCTCACACACAACCGCGCCGACACAGATGCCCGCGGCCGTGCCAAGCTGCATTTCGACCTGGTGCACCCGATCCGCAGTGAAGTGCGCGACTACGTGCACAAGGCGATCCTCGACGCCTACGAAAAGGAAGCCGCCCGCCGCGGCAACGGCGAATCCAGCGACGAGTAGGCGCCGGGGAGCGCAGGCATCATGCCTGCACCCGGTGCGGTCGTCTCGACCGCACCGCCGCGCGTGCGTGACGCACGCGCGCCATGCCGGCGAGACGCCCGCGCTCCTACGCCGCCACTGCCTGCTGCCCTTCCAGGATGCGCAACAGCTTCTCGAGGCTGTCGTCGCGCTCCGGGTCGAGGCCGACGCGTTCCATCAGCTCCCGCGCCGGCCTGGGCAGGGGCGGGATGTTGCCCGGCGTCGCCTGGCGCAGCTCGTTGGTCCAGACCATCATCGACTGCGCGAACTCCTGCAGCGTCTGCTGCGGCAGGTTGAGCTGCGGCACGGGTTGGGACTCGGGGCTGCTCTCGGCCGGCGCTTGTCTGGCGGCGCGCAACTCGAGGCTCGCGATCTGCGCCAGTTGGCGGGCCGAGGCGCGCCCTTCGCGCACCAGCTCGCGGGCGGTTTTCCAGTCGATTTCCTCGCCGCGCTCCAGGGCGGCAAGCTGCTGCTTGAGCAGGCGGTGAGTCAGCTCGACGCAGTCTTTCAGGAAGGCCTTGCTGGTTTCCAGACCAGCCTGGGTTTCGGGTTGCATGGCAACCTCCGGTATGGGGTGCACGGCAGACCATCCGCCGCGGACCATTTGACTATACCGGTGGGTGCGACACGGGAGCGCGGACGTCCCGTCCGCAAAAAACCAAAGCCCGGGATGCCAATCCCGGGCGGTTCAGCGTGAAGCCGCGAGTTCCACCTAAACCGCCCGGGGTTTGGTAGGTAGCCACGACCGGGGACACGCAGCAGCGTGTCCCTACTTGCCGAGGGCCTTGATGATCTCTTCCTTGCTGCCGCCCTGGTCGCAGACCTTCTGCAGCTCGCCGCGGGTCAAGGTGGCCTTTGCCCCCAGCTGCACCTCGGCGAAGTCGTCACCGAGGATCACCCATTCGGCCTTCTGCACCTTGTAGCTCTCCAGCTCCTGCCAGGGCTGCGGCTGTTCGCCCGCGGCCGGCAGGGGGCGCCAGCTTGGGCGGCGGGCGTAGTTGGCTTCCAGCTTGATCGGCCTGACACCCAGCGTGCACCAGAAGCGGCTGACCCGGTCGTCGCGATAGATGGGCACGGCCACGCGGGTGTCCACGGCGAGGTCCGGGTCGGTCTCCCAGCTCTTGAGCCAGTCGGCGGCGATGGCGCGGGTGTAGTCGGGGTCGGCGTTTTCGCCCTCCAGCAGTTGCGGCTTGTGGCCGATGTCTTCGCAGCTCACGAAGTACAGGCCGTAGAACAGCAGGCGCATGGACTCCAGCTCTTCGCCCAGGGGCTTGCCGCGGTTGCCTTCGGCGCGGAAGCCGGGCAGCGAGTTCAGGTCCTGCACGTTGGCTTCCAGGAAGTTCTGGAGGAAGGCGTAACTGCGGGCGATGCGCAGGTAGTAGCTGGGGTTGGGCTCAACACGCAGACGCGGGGCAAGGCCTTCGTCTGGCGGCGCAGCCATACTGCTTTTGGCCTCGCCCATCTGCCGGATGTGCGTCTCGCGGGTCTTGGTGACCATGGCTTTAAATGCTTCCAGCAGGCGCAGCTTGTATTTCCTGGTCAGCAGCAGCTTGTCGTTGCCTTCGCCTTTCTCGGGAAGCACCAGGCTTTCCAGCGCGTACAGCTGGTAGTCGTACCAGCCGCTGTGTTCGCTGGGCTTGAGGTCCAGCTCGCCGCTGCGAATCGCGTTGATCAGGTCCGCCATCAGGTCGGCCGAGGGCGGCAGGCCGCGCGGATAGAGGCGGTCGAACAGGGCGGTCTCCTTGCTGTCCGAATAGGGCAGGAAAGAAACCAGCGGCTTGCGCACTCCCACGGCGCTGGCGACGTCGGCAAGCGGCTTGCCGGCGTACAGCTCGTCCGCCAGCGGCAGCAGCGACAGGCTGTCAAAGGGGTTGGTCAGGTGCGCGTAGAACTCCAGCATGCGGGTGTACTGCTCGCGCGCCTGGCTGTTGCGCGCCAGCGCGTTGGCCAGCACCTGGGGCGTGCCTTCGCGCTTATCGAAGGGCTGTTGCAGGTAGCGCAGGAACTGAAACACCCGCACCAGGTTCTCGTTCCAGGTGTAGAAGCCCACCGGGCGCGACTGCGCTTCGTCGGCCAGGAAGGTTTCCACGAATCGGTCCACCTGGCGCGGGCGGCGCTGGTGTTCTTCGGGCGTGATGAAGCGCCCGACCTCAAGGCTGGCGAACAGCCAGGCGTAGGCTTCGCCGGTCGGGTTCAGCTCGGTCAGCACCTGGCGTACGCACAGCTCGATGTCGCGCACGCCCTCTTCGCCGTTCTGGACCATGTACTGGTCCATGGCCGCGTACAGGCCGTCGTCGAACTGCTTGGCCTTGCCGCCCAGCAGGTTGACGCTGGGCAGCACCTCGAAACCCGCGCCGCGCAGGGCTTTGGCGGCGGCGGCGTAGTCGGGGTACAGGCGCTGCAGGGCTTCGTGTTCGTCGCTGCGGGTGTCGGGCACGTCCAGCTTGATCACCGCCGCGCTGGCGTTGATCTGCCAGCGGTTGTCCTCGGGGCCGAAGGGGCGGGTGTCGATCAGCTCCGGGTCGAAGGCGGGCTGCTTGTCTTCCAGCTTGTCGTCGGCCAGCAGGTCGCGGGGCTTGGGGCGGTTCACGTCTTCGCGCTCGACCTCGTAGGTGTCGAGCCGCGTGGCAATCATGAACGAAACGAACAGGCCGACGCCCAGCAGGGTCAACGTCACGGCCGCGATGATGACTTTCAGCTTCAGCGACATGGCAGAAGTGTAGTCCGCGGTCGCAAGTTAAGGGTGCAGAAAAAAGCGGGGCAACCGCATGGGCCACGCGGAAGCGCTAGGGGCCTGGTGTAGTCGGGCCCGCGCCGACCGATGGGTTTGGGCCACGAAAGCACGAAAGCACAAAAGAACTGCCACCAAAGGCAAAGGGTTTCGTGGCAGTGCCTTTCGTGTTTTCGTGTTTTTGTGGCCCATTGCTTTTATCGTCCCGACAGGGTGCAAGTTCGACAAGACCCTCGCGCCTTAGCGCCCCCGCGTGGCCAATGCCGTTCTTCGCGGTTGCCTGCCGCTCTGGCCGGTGACTGGCAACTACAACTGCATAGACCACGCGGAGGCGCGGAGACGCCAAGAGCCTGGCGTGAACCGAATGCTGCTCGCGCTCAGCGACGGGTTTAAAACGCCAAGGCGCAATGAACGCCACGGCTCAGTTCTGGCGGGAGCATCTTCAGGCTGGCCGAAGCGAAAGACTCTCAAGCCGAAAGTGAGCCGTGGCGCACCCTGGCGGCCTGGCGTTGTTTCCCGCAGCGACCTGCCAAAAGTCCCGCGAGCCACGCCAAGCCCTTTGCGCCCTCGCGCCCCCGCGTGGCTCAGCAGTTCTTGGCGGCCTTTGGCAGTGCTTAGCGGTTACATGCGGCGTCTGCCGGTGACTGGCAACTACAACGGCATAGACCACGCGGAGGCGCGGAGACGCCAAGAGTCTGGCGTGAACCGAATGCTGCTCGCGCTCAGGGACGGGTATGCAACGCCAGGGCGCAAAGAACGCCACGGCTCTGTTCTGGCGGAAGCATCTTCAGGCTGGCCGAAGCGAAAGTCTCTCAAGCCGAAGGTGAGCCGTGGCGCTCCCTGGCGGCCTGGCGTTGTTTCCCGCAGCGAGCTGCCAAAAGTCCCGCGAGCCACGCCAAGCCCTTTGCGCCCTCGCGCCTCCGCGTGGCCTATGCCGTTCTTCGCGGTCCTTTGCGGTGCTTCGCGGTTTCTTGGCTTTTAGCACACGGTCTCTTCATGATCGGTCTACCTAGAACAGTGGAAGTCTGCGGGACTTTTCGGCAAACTCGTAAAGTCGCTGGCAACGTGGAAACGGAGAACACATGAGGCTCTTGGCTACCCTGGTTGTGCTGTGTATTGGTGCGCTGGTTGCGGGCTGCGGCGGCATGCCCAAGCCGGTGATCGAATCGGTCAAGCCGCGTGAAGACGCCACCCACGTGCGCGTCGCGCTGGTCGCCACCAACTACGACGAATCCTGGGACAAAGAAAACGTCCGCCTGCGCGTCCACCAGATCTGGCTGAACGACGACGGCGTCCCCACCAACAAGGAACAGGTCTTTGAACAGGCCTACAACGGCCGACAGGGCGACAACCGCGGCACCATCAAGATGAAGGACGCCGAAGGCTCCAGCACCAACCGCGTGCGCCTGTCGTTCGAGCTCGCCAGCGGCGAGAACAAGGCCAACGAAAACCTCAGCGCCGCCACCAACCTCGAGTGGAAGCTGTCCGGCTCACTGGCCGAGAAAGACCTGGTGCTGGTCGCGGTGCTAAGCCGCAAGACCCGCAACAACTACGCGATCGACGTGCTGTACGCCATGGACCCGGAAACCGGGACCATCGAACAGGTACTGCCCAGCTACGACGCGGAATAGGTTTAGTCAGAGCTCAGAGGTCAGAGTGCAGGGATTGGATCGGTCAGGGACGCGCCGCAAAGGCATTTCCCTGACATCCGGTCTCTAACCTCTGGCCTCTTTCACTTAACCGCCACCTCGGCCCACGTGTACGGGTTGGCCCAGCAGCCGAAGCTTTCGCCGGCCAGGTGCGGCTCGTCGCGGCCTTTCAGGTTGTAGCCCCAGGCGTTGGCGTACAACTTCTCCGGCAGCTTGCCCTCGCCGAAAATCGCCGTCAGCGGGATCGCGTACTCGAAGCTCCAGTAACGGTCGCGCACCTTGCCGGCCGCCTTGGCGCCCTTCAGCGGCTTGAGCGAAAAATCCTGCATCCCCAGCGTCCAGGCGTCCAAACCCGTGGCCCCGTTGTCGCCCAGCCACAGGTGGGCCTCGTCGCCTTCCAGGAAGTCGCTGTCTTTGCCCGAGAACATCAGCACCAGAGCCGAGCCCCGGCGCGGCCCGTGCTCGCTGCTTGAGCTGAACACGTCGTAGCGCAGCCCGCCCGCCACCATCAGGTACGCCCCGCACACCTTCCAGCGCAGGTACTCGCCCTCGCCCAGGCCCTGCAGCCGCAGCTCAAACGCGCCCTGCTGCCAGGCGTCGCCGGTGCCGTCTGGATCTACGCCCTGCTGCTCCACGGGCAGCTCGGCCTTCACGGCGGCCGGCAGCAGGCTCTCATGTTTGCTGTCCAGAAAGCCGTTCACGCGGAACAGCTGCCCCTGCTCATTGCCGTAAAACAGCGCGCCCTCGTGCAGGCACAGCGACTCACAGCGCTGGGCGTAAACCCGCACACTGCGCTCCGGCGCGCCTTCCGGCTTGCTGAACACGTGCAGCCGCGTGTAGCTGAGCAGCAGCAGCTTCCCGGCGGCATAGTCCGCGGCCGTGATCTGCACCCGCGCGTCGAGATCAAGCTTGCCCGCCAGCTCGGCCGTGTTGAGTTCGCCCTCCTTCAGCTCATCGAAGCGGTAGACGCCGGTGTAGGCGTCAAGGCGGCCGCGGCGCGGGAAGATGTGCAGCTTGCCGTCGATCACCGCGGCGGCCTCGGCGTTGTGCCGGCCGTCGGGGTAGGCGATGCGGTAGGTGGCTAGGGTGTTCAGCTTCGCGGCTTTCGCGTCCCAGCCCACGCGGTAGATCGCGTATTCGCCGCGCTCGAGCTGATTGTCGCCGATGTCGCAGACCAGCAGGTCGTCGCCCTGCACGGCCAGGGCCTCCCAGTCGAGGCACTTCGCGCCCGGCACTTCCAGCGGCTGGGCGCCCACGAAATCGGGCCTTTCGCAGCGGTACACGATCGGCCCGTCGCCGTCGCCATTGAGCGTCCACCAGGCGCCCTGCCAGTGCTGCAGCGCGCTGGACTTTTTGATGCCCCGGTAATCCAGCTTGAAAAGCGGTTTCACGGTCGCGCGCCCGCCCTCCACGGCCAGCACAGAGTCAGGCGCGTCCTCGGCGATGACAAACGCGCAGGCGCACAGCAGCAGGATCAGCACACACAGCTTTCGCATTTCGCCAGATTAGCTGCCTTTGGCCCGCGAATGAAAGCCTTTCGCGCGGGGGCGTTTGTCGCGCCGGTCGTTATACTGTTCCCATGGCGCGAGCAGGCAACAGCGGCAAGCTTCACACCGGGCGCACGGCCGCGCTGATGGTCGCGCTGGTGCTGCTGATCGGCGCGCTGCTGTGGGCCGGCGGCTATCTGCCCTTCCGCCTGCGCAACGACGGCATTTACGCCGGCGGCAACGCGCCCGCGCCGGGCACGACCGCGGCGGCCATTGAGCGCCCGCGCCTGTACCTGCCCGCGCCCGACAAGAAGAAGTCAGGCCATTACGCAGTCACCCAGGTGATCGACGGCGACACCATCGAGATCGACCGCGGCAAAGGCGAGCGCGTGCGGCTGATCGGCATCGACACGCCGGAAGTCGGCCGCGACACCATTGAGCCGGACAGCGACGGCTGGCAGGCCACCATGTTCCTGTTCAAGCTGCTTGAGCAGGACCCGCAGGTGAAGCTGAAGTTCGACGAAGAGCGCGAAGACAAATACGGCCGCACGCTCGCCTACGTCTACCTGCCGGACGGACGCATGCTGAACGAGGTGATGCTGAAAGAAGGCTGGGCGGAAACCATGCGCATCGCGCCCAACACCCGCCACGCCGATGAGTTCAAGCAGCTCGAGGCCGAAGCCAAAGCCGCCCGCAAAGGGCGCTGGAAGTAGCCGGCGGTTGCAGTTTGATTCAAGACGCAACGGCGCGAAGGGTCTGGCGAGACTTGAACGCCGATTGTGTTCAGGGCCGGCTGAAAAACGCCAGGGCGCAAGGAACGCCACGATTCTGTTCTGCCGGGTGGATCTACTGGTAGGTCGAAACGAAAGACACTCAAACCGCAGGAGATCCGTGGCGCATCATGGCGTCCTGGCGTTGTTTCCCGTTGCGACTTGCCGCAAGTCCCGCGGGCACCACTCAACTCCTTGCGCCTTCGCGCCCCCGCGTGGCCAATGCCGCTGTCGGTCAGGGCTTGAAACCCTGGTAAGTGGCGAAGTCGAAGGGGTTTTCCGCGCGATCCAGCCTGATGCGGATGCCGCCGGTAATCGAGCGCGTCTTTCCGCGCCGGTCGGCCAGGCCGTCGAACTCGACCTCCCACACGTGCTCGCCTTCCTGCAGGCCGATGTAGGTGCAGTGCCGCAGCAGCTGCAGCATGCCCCAGTTGCTGTCGCCGAAGTCAATGGGCGTGGCCGTAGGCGCTTTCTCGAGCGCCTTCTTCAGGCGCAGGCGGGCTCCGGCCGTGGTCGGCGTCCAGGTGGCCGACGTGAAGTTCGGTGAACGGTGGTTGATGGTGGCGCCGCCGGTCTCAAGCAGCAGGTCGGCGAACGACTTGGTTTCCTCGACCAGCTTGATCGAGAACATCACGTTGACCTGCTCGCTGTCGGGCCCGAACAGCGCCTCGCGGATGCGGCCCGCGTGCTCCCTCGCCTGCGCGTAGCCCTCGGGCAGCGTGGCGGCGCTCAGGCCCGCGAGGTCCGTGGCGGCCAGCGCGTCGAACTCGCGTTGCCGGCTCCAGACCGCTCCGCTGACCGGGTTGAACAGCGCCGCGACCAGGGCCGGATCGGCCTCCACTTCGGAGTCTTCATCAAAGGGAAAGCAGCCCTGCAGCCGCGACCAGGGCTCGCGCACTTCGTTCTGCCAGTGCGCGTTGAGGCGCGCGTTCTCGGCGGCGAACGCGGACTGGAACAGGTCCAGCGCCGCGGCGTAGCCCTCACCGGCGCGGGTGTAGTCGCCCTGCGCCTCGAGTTCCTGCGCGTCCTTGAGCGCCGCCTCTGCCCGCTCGCCGTCCGGGGTCTGCGCCCCGCCGACTTTCGCGCGGTAGCCGTCCCAGGCAGCCTGGCTCGTGAGCACCAGCTCGCGCTTGTCGGCGGCTTCGCGCGCGACCTGCTTCTGATCCAGCCAGCGCGCGGCTATGAAGAAGCCGCCCACGCACACCACCAGCGCCAGCGCGAGCATCAGCAGCACCACCGGCCCGCGCCGCCAGACAGGCGTGTGCGGCGCTGCCGTGACCGCCGACTGCTGCGGCAGGCTGGAATTTTCGCCGCGCCCGAGTGCTACGTCGCGCGCGTGGGAAAGCTGCCGAAGCTGCGCCTCGAACTCAGGCCGGCGCGCGGGCTCAGACTCCAGCTGCGACTGCAGCACCTCGGCGGCGGACTGGTACTTCAATTCGATGTGCTGCGGCGAAGCGCCGACGTAGAGGCCCAGCAGCTTGAATGCGGTGTCGCGGTCCATGGGCGCAGGGTACGTCCACGCGGAGAGCGTGAAAAGGCGTGGGGCGGACATCCTGTCTGCCGCCCGGCCCCGGCCGCGCGAGTGCGCTTGCGGCTCTTGTTCTCTTGCTACTTGGGGATGAACACCGGGCGGTCGCGCAGGTCGCCGTCTTCCAGGTGTTCATTGAAGCGGTACATGGTGGCGCGCGGCACGCCGTGGGCGTCGGCCAGCTCTTCCAGCGTCTGGCTGCCGTCGGCGACGATCACTTCGCACACCCGCCGCTTGTAGGGCAGCAGCCAGTCGTCCCAGCTTCCGCCATGGTCGTAGGCAATCGCCTCGACCGGCAGCACCCCCCGCGCGCAGGCCGCGCGCACCGGCGCCAGCTCAGCGCAACCCAGCTGCCAGAAACTCACGGCCGGCACGCCCCAGTCCAACCCCAGTTCCACGCGGGCCTGGATCGCGCGCAGCGAGGGCAGCGCCGCCATGCGCGTGTCGTAGCGCGCGGCCAGCTCGCCCTCCTGCTCCATCCAGACGGCGTCGAAGCCCGGCTTGCCGGCCAGCGCCTTCACGTCGCGCAGCGTGACAACGTCGGCGCGCGGCAGCGTGGTGTCGGCGGGCCTGGGCCAGTCGTAGCCATATAGAGGAAGGCACAGGGTCAGCTTGTGGCTGTGGGCGGACCACTGCTCAAGCAGCCTCAGGAAAGCCGGCAGCGGGTAGAGCGCGCCGGGCAGGCTGCCGCGCCAGTGGTAGTCGTACATCATCAGGCGCACGGTGTAGACCTCGCGTGATTCCAGCAGGCGGCGGTAGGCTCCGCGCTGCTCCGGGCGCAGGCGGCTGTCCACCGGCTGCAGCGTGAACGACAGGCGCGCATCCTCGGGCAGACGGGGCGCGATTTTTCCGGCCAGGGCGAGCAGCGCCTCGGCCTGGCTTGTGCCCAGGCTCTCGTAGTCGAGGTCCAGATGGTCGCAGCCGCTGCGCGCGAACGCGGCCAGCAGGCTGTCCACGTGCTCGTCCATGCCCGCGGCGCTCAGCGGTGTGGCCAGCGAGCCGCCGTGGTTGGTGACGGTAAGCCAGCGCCGCAGGTTGCCCGCGGCCGCGAGGCCCTTGGCCAGTCCGTTTTCGTCCTCGAGCTTGACGGCGCCGTCGGCGGCCACGCTGCCGTGGAAAAACAACAGGTCGGTGAAGCCCGCCTCGCGCGCTTCGGCGGCGATCTTCGCCTCATCGCCCCAGTAGGGCACCCAGCCCTCAATGCGATCGAGGCTGTCCAGCGGCGTGGGCCGGCTGCGTTCCGGCGGCGCTTCGGGGTCCGCTGACGGCGAGTCGTCGCCCGCGTAGAGCACACAGCCGATCGTGGCGGCCAGCAGCAACAAGCCGAAACCCACGCCGGCCATGCGCGCTGTTCGGCCCTGCAGCCGCAGCTCAAAGCCACGGCCCGTACGTATGCGACGACGGCCCATGCAACCCCGAGGATGAGTATCGGCATTGGAGCGGAAGCGGATTCAGCGGATCGGGTGATTCGCGGCGTTTTGTCTGCGGCAGGAACAGCAAATTACCAATTACCAATTGCCAATTGCCAATGAGGCGTGGATCGGCCAACGCAGACCAATTGGAAATTGGTTATTGGTTATTGGTCATTGGTTTTTCGCTGTTAAACCCGCAGTCGAACCAGAGCGCCGCACCCCTAAGCGCTCAGCCTTGCCCGCGCCTCTTCATAACGCGCTTCGCGCTGCGTGATCGGGCTCTGCTCCGCCTGGCTCAGCGGATCGCCCGCGATCACCTTCTGCTCAATGTTGCGCTGGTTTTCTTCCATGCGCTCAAGGATCGGCCCGTTGATGATCTCCCGGATCTGTTCCGCCACGGTCTCCTGCCACTCCTTGTCCCGCGCGCCGTCAGGCATGTCGGCCGTGTACTGCTCATAAGTCAGCGGCGCGTGGATCTTGATGTGGTGCTTCCGGAACAGCCGCGGCCGCCACGAGCTGCGCGGCCAGAACTCGCCGGCCGTGACAAACGTGATCGGCAGAATGGTCGCCTTGGTGGCAAACGCGGCGCGCAGGGCGCCCGGCTTCCAGGGGCCCATCAGGCGGCCTGTGGAGCGGCTGCCTTCGGGAAACACACCGGCGGCGGCGCCGGACTTCAGGATGTGCAGCAGAGTGTGGTAGGGCCCGCGCCCGGGGTTTTCGCGGTTGACCGGGTAGGCCTTGTAGGTCCGGGTGAAGAAGCGCACGACCGGTATGTGGAACAGTTTGTGCCAGGCCATGATCGAGACGTCGCGGTCGGCGAAGTAGATCATCACGCAGACCAGCGAGGGCGGCTCAAGGAAGCTGGGGTGGTTGGCGACCACCAGCAGGCCGCCATCGCGCGGGATGTTCTCGGTACCCTCGACCTTCCAGAAGAACAGCACGTGGCCCATCGCGGCCGCGAGGTTCACGGCGGTGCGATAGATCCAGCCGCGCCAGCCGGTGGGGCGTGTCTGGTCAACGAGGACGTAATCGTCGCGGCTCATGGAACCTAGTCAACACTAATAACATCGTTATGTAAATGCCTGTGCCCGGATCAAACATCGGAAAGCTTCAGGCTTCAACCACGTTGCCCTTCATTGAGCATCCGGGCCGCCTGCTCTATACCGTGGCCATGAAGCACGTGGTGGTGATCGGTGGCGGCATCAGCGGGTTGACGGCCGCGTACCGCCTGCACAAGGCGGGCGCGCGCGTGACGCTGCTTGAGGCTTCCGACCACCTGGGCGGTGTGATCGGCACCGTGCACCACGACGGTTGCCTGCTGGAAACCGGGCCCGACTGCTGGGCATCCAACAAGCCCGCCGCGCTGGAACTCGCCACCGAGCTCGGCCTGGCCGACCAGGTGATCGGCACGCGCGAGGGCGTGCGGCGCAGCTTCATCCTGCACCACGGCACGCTGCAGCGTTTGCCCGAGGGCTTCTTCCTGATCAGCCCGATGTCGATCCGCGCGCTGATCAAGACCCCGATCCTGAGCTGGCCCGGCAAACTGCGCATGGCGCTGGAGCTGCTAACGGGCGTGCGCCGTGACGACAGCGACGAGTCGCTCGCCGGCTTCGTGCGCCGCCGCTTCGGCCGTGAAGCGCTTGAGCGCATCGCGCAGCCGATGATCGCCGGCATCTACACCGCCGACCCGGAGAAGCTCAGCCTCAAGGCCACCTTCCCGGCCTTCATCGAGATGGAGCGGAAACACGGCAGCGTGATCAAGGCCCTGCGCAAGCGCGCCAGGAGTGAAGCCGCCAAGGCCCCCAGCGGCGGCGAAGTCAGCAAGGCCGCCGGCCCGCGCTACGGCCTCTTCGTCACGTTCAGGAACGGCCTCAGCACCCTGCCCGACGCGCTGGTCGCAGCGCTGCCGGGGGAAAGCATTCGTAAAGGCGCGCGCGTGACGGGCCTGGAGAAGCGGGAAGCTGGCTGGCAAGTGCAGCTCGAAGGCGAGTCTCTGGCCGCCGACGCCGTGGTGCTGGCCCTGCCGGCTCACGCCTCGGCGGCGCTGCTGCGCGACACCGACGCCGCGCTGGCCGACGCGCTGGGCGCCATCGAGTACGCCGGCGCCGCGGTGGTGAACTTCATCTTCGAGCGCGCGCAGATCGCCCACGCCATGGACGGCATTGGCGCGGTGATTCCGGCCGTGGAGAAGCGGCGCATCGTGGCGTTCAGTTTCAGCAGCGTGAAATTCGAAGGCCGCGCGCCGGAGGGCAAGGCGGTGGTGCGGGTGTTCATGGGCGGCGCGCTGCAGCCCGAGATCGCGCGCATGAGCCCCGGGCAGCAGACGCAGGTGGCGCTGGAAGAGCTGCGCGCGCTGGTGGGCATCAAGGGTGAGCCGCTGTTCTCGCTGGCGGGTTCACACCAGGGCGCGATGGCGCAATATCACGTGGGGCACCTGGAGCGCGTGGCAAAGATCCGCGAGTTGGCGAAGCCGTACACCAACCTGGCGATCGCGGGCAACGGTTTCGACGGCGTGGGCATCCCCGACTGCATCCGCAACGCCAACGAAGCCTGCGCGGCGCTGCTGAAGTAACTGAACCGGGCTTGAGCGCTGCGCGCTTGGAGCTTTTTTCACGCGAAGAAGCGAAGGAGCGAAGAAACGCGAAGTGCGTTATCGCCGTCAACTTGCGACAATTCGAAATAGTTCCTTCGGATTGAACGCGCGTCACACTGCCTCACTCGAAGAGTGGCTTGATACGAGATTGCGCTTCGCGGTCTTCGCCACCTTTGCGTCCTTCGCGTATTGCTGTTTTACCGCGCACAAACCTGGGAAGGCAATCAAGCCGGTTTTACCTCATTCCTTCGTGTTCGATCGCGGTTAACGCAATGAACCCGGCAGGGGGGCTGCCGGGTTCGCTTTGCAAAGCTCGATGGAATATGGGGGAGGGGCCATCGAGCCTCTAGGGTTTTTTCTTGCGCGTTGCGCGCGTGGAGAAGGGTGCTTCTGAAGAAACACCGCGTTGATGAAGTCCTTCCGTTTCCTTACTTCTTGTGTTTCCGTCTGGTCCTTCAATTCAGGGTCGCTCGTCTGTCCCCTCATGCTTCCGAATCGTCCCTGTTCAATTTCTTAAACGGACTCCCCGGGATTTGAGTTCCATAAATCCCCCGGCGGCGCTCCGAATTTTTCGATGTGAAATCAACTACAGTGCAAGCTGTTGCAGCAGCGCCTTCACAGCCGCGCGTGGCGAAAGTTGCCGCGCGCGCACCTGCCCGCGAAGCCTTTCAAATGCGGCCTGCGCGCGCCCCGTTCCCTTCAGCGCATCCAGCAGCGCCGCGCCTGCCAGGTCTGTCAGTCGCGATTCCGCGCGCCTCTGCCTGACACCCGCCAGTAACCCGTTACCTTCAAGGAACGTGCGATGTTGTGCAATCGCGGCCGCCAACTCGCTGGCGCCTTGCCCCTGCGTGGCCACCGTGCGCACGATTGGCGGGTTCCAGGCGCGCGCCGATTCCGGCCGTAACTCCATGCCTTCGCGGATGTCTTCCTCCAGGCGCTCAGCGCCCTCGCGGTCGGCCTTGTTGATCGCGACGACTTCCGCGATTTCCATGATGCCGGCCTTGAGCGCTTGCACGCTGTCGCCGGCGCTGGGCGTGAGCACGACAACCGTAGTGTCGGCCAGGCGCGCGATGTCAACTTCGCTTTGGCCGACACCGACGGTTTCCACGATGATCGGGTCAAAGCCCGCCAGGGCCAGCACATCGCAGGCGTCCTCGCTGCCGATGGCGAGCCCGCCGAAGCGCCCGCGGCTGGCCATGCTGCGCACGAACACGTCGGCATCCAGGCTGTGGGCGGTCATGCGCAGGCGGTCGCCCAGCAGGGCGCCGCCGCTGAAGGGGCTTGACGGGTCAACAGCGACCACACCGACGCGCCTGCCCTGTCTGCGGTACTCGCTCAGCAGGGCGCTGGTCAGCGTGCTCTTACCGCTGCCGGGCGGGCCGGTGATGCCGATGCGCTCCGGGTGCGGCAGGTTCGCGTACTCGGCGTCCAGCGCGGCGCAGAAGGCCTCGTCGCCGTTCTCCACCAGCGTCAGCGCCCGCGCGATCGCACGGGTCTCACGGGCCTTGATGCGTGAGAGCAGGTCCATGGGGCCAGTATGGCGAGCAGTGGCACGCGCTTCCAGCGCGTGGTTCGTGCCACGTGCTTCCAGCACGTTGGTGCATCGGCTTGAAGCCGATGGCACTACTCACGCGCAGGATGCGCGTGCCACTCCGCGCGACTCAATCCGCCGTGGCTTCCGCATACTTGCGTGCCGCGGAGCGGATCACCGGCGAATTGTCGCGGTCTTTCATCTTCACGAACCAGCCGTGCAGGTCTTTGCGCTCGCGCTCAGAGGCCGGCGTGATACTTCCCACCCGGTTCAGCGCCGCCAGCCGCACCGTGGGCGACAGGTCTTCCTCGGCCACGCGCTGCAGGCGCGCGACGTCAGTCAGCGGCACCGCGGCCGCGGCCACCGCGCGCAGCGACGAGTCCTTGTTGGGGTCGAGGTATTCCTCCAGCAGCGCTGTCTTGTCGGGCGCGCGCGACAGCAGCGCCCCCAGCGCCTGCGACTTCACACCAAGGTTGGTGCCCTGCTCCAGCACCTTGCGCAGCTCCGCGTCGGCGGCGGCCAGCGAGCTCTGGCGCAGGCCCTCGATCGCGCCCTGCGCGGCCGCCACGTCCGGGTCGTCGGCGGCGGCGGTCAGGCGCTGCAGGTCGGAATCATCGGCGGCGAAGCTGCCGAAGGCGGTCAGGTAGTCGGGGTAGTTGGCGTCTTTGCGCGCCAACCCGGCCTCGATCATCGCGCGGCCGTCGGGCACGTCGTAGGCGGCAATGCGCTGGATCAACAGGCGCTTGTCTTCGGCGGGCATAGCGCCCTGCAACAGGCGGGCGAATAGTTTGGGAATCTCGTCGCTGGAGATGAAGTCGTTGACCCATTCGACCGTCGGCGCGACTGCGCGAACATGGCCCGGCTGCCCGCGCCCGTCGTACAGCAACGCCAGCGCGCTGGCGTAATCCCACCACTCGCTCAGTTCCAGCTCAGCTAGAACCTGGGTGTGCGGCTCGAAGGTCAGCACGAAGGCGAAGAATTGCCACTCGCGCAACGTTCGCTCGGCCTTACGGCGCTTGAGCGCGTTGCGCAACTCCTGCTCAAGGGCGCGCGCGAAGCTGACCATGTGGCTTTCAATCATGGGCGCGAAAGCGTGCGCCACAGCAAGCTCGAGCAGCCAGTCGGGCTTCTCGGTGTCCAGCAGGTTGCGCAGCAGGGCCATCAACCGGGCGTCGCCGGTCTCGTCGCGCTGCCAGCTTTCCACCAATGACTCGAACAGCGTCTGGGCGATCAGCTTCAGCTCTTCGATTTCGCCGCCGGCGAACTGGTCGTCCGTGCCAAGCAGCTTGCCCGTGCGCGTGTCGTGGACGTGTTTGGCCCAGTCCAGCTTGCGCAGCGGGTCATGGAACGCGAAAAGATACTGGATGCGCACCAGGGCGTTCTGCTCGCTGTCCAGGGCCGCGCGCACGCGCTCGTCCACCAGCTCGTGCGGCCGTGCCTTGGCCAGCATGTCCTGGTTGAGCGCGACGCCCTTGCGGTCGGAGGCGCGGGTGGCGATGGCCAGGTTGCTGAGCCAGATGTCGATTTCGCGCGCGCTGTTGGCAGCCTCGGGCTCGGGCTCCGGTGTTTCGCCGCCGCCGTCGTTGCCGGCCGGCGTTTCGTCGTTGTTCTCGGCCGGCGCTTCGTCGTTTGCGGCCTCGCGCATGGGCTGGCCGCGCGAGCCGAGGTCCGGGATCACGGCCGCGCGGTTTTCGGGCGCGTTGCCGGAAGTGGTGACGGCCGGCGCCTGCAGCAGAAAATAGCCCCCCACCGCCAGGCCGATCACGACCGGCAAAGCGATCAGCGGAACCAGCCAAGCGGCCCGAGACGAAGAGGCGTCATCCATGCTTCCTGTTTAACGCACCAAGGGAGATTTAGTTAGTGCGTAGCCCCCTGCGTAAGCAGGGGGCATCGGCATCCCGGGCATGCGAATACCCCGGAAGTGCATCAACGCGGACCATCCTGCCGATGCAGAACGTAATGAGAGCACTGTTCGATGTCGGCCCAGGCATGCAGGAACACCTTGTCGCCGCCCTCGGTCCACACCTCGTGATCCGCAGGCAGCAGGCCGTTCCGCCGCAGGCGCCGCGTGCCGTACGCCTTGAAGTCGCGCAGCACGTCATCGACCGGCTTGTCGGCCGTGACCACGACGTGCACGTGGTTTGAGCGCACGTTCAGGGCATGCAGCTGCCAGCCCCGGAACTCGCAGACCTCGCGAATGGCTGCATCGACTGCGACGCGCATCTCGGGCGTCAGTCTAATTGGCGCATGTTTGAGTTGCCTGCGGCGGCGCTGCTCAAGCAGCGGGTCGGCTTTGTGCTTGCCGGGGTAGAAGTCGTCCTTGCGATTGCGCCAGCCACGGGCGTCGCCATGGAGCCAGGTGCCGTAGGTGGTCCAGGTGATGAAGTAGTGACCGGGCTGGTCCATGACTTTGATGATCGCTGTGCGTGCGGGTCCGTCATTGCTGCTGATGCCCCCTGCTTACGCAGGGGGCTACGGTTTGGACGTATATGGCAGCAGGAACTGGCGGGCCCGCTGCGCTACCTCTATGGCCTTGTGTTCGAAGGTGTACAGCTCGACGGTGATCCAGCCGTTGTTGTAGTCAGCCCGGCGCAGCTGTTTAAAAAACTCGTCGAAGTCGATCGCGCCGTCGCCCGGCACTAAATGGAAGTGCACGCGGTCGGCCGCGATGTCCTCGATCTGGATGTGGTGGATGCGGCCTTTGAACTTGGCCGCGTTCACGGCCGGGTCTTCGCCCACGCAGTAGAAGTGGCCGACGTCGAAGTTCAGCCCCAGCCACTGCTCGGCCACCGGGTCGCCTTTAAAACGCCCCATGAAGGCTTCGTATTCGCCGGCCCGTTCAATCAAGAGGCCGGGCTCGGGCTCGATGCACAGGCGCACGCCGGCCTGTTGCGCGTCGGGCAGCACGCTGCGGATGCCCTCTTCAAACCAGTCGGCGGCCTGCTCGCGCGTGACGCCCTCGTCGATGGGCCCGCCCGGCTCGGTGCTGATGGTGGGGGCGCCCAGCTCGGCCGCGAGGTGCAGGCACTGGCGGGTGTGCTCGATGCGCAGCTTGCGGCGGGCGGGGTCGCGCTCGCACCAGCTGGGGCGGTGGCAGCCCTCGATTCCGTACAGCATGAAGGCGTTGCAGTTGGAGACGGCCAGCTTGCGCGCGGCGAGCTTCTCGCGCCAGCGTTTGATGTCGGCGGGTTTCACCTGCGGCGGGAAGGCGTGGGGTGTGTCCAGCAGTATCTCGATGCCCTGGTAGCCGGCGTCGGCAACCAGGTCGATCGCCTCATCCAGCGAGTAGCGCTTCATGGCGTTGCTAGCAAAGGCCAGTCGAAAGCTCATTTGGGCATCCTGCTTGTCACGGGGTATACTGTTCCACGCCAAACAGCATGGCCGCAGGGATCGGCAGGTTCAATATGAAACCAACCCGCACACTGCAGGCCGCCGCCCTGGTGCTGCTGGCGCTGGCCGTGAGCGCCTGCCCGGAAGACGTGCAGCCGGAGGAACGCAAGGCCACCCAGGACCTGCTGCTCGAGCAGTTCGACGCGGCCACGTTCCCGACCTCCAGCTGGACCATCACCGGCACCGGCACGCTGGTGCAGGACCTTACGGTCGGCGCGCCCGCGCCAGCCATGCGCCTGGACAACACCGGGGCCGCATCGGGGCTGATATCCGCGCCCCTGGACGCCAGCGCCCACTTCCGTGTCAGCATCGCCATCGACCCCGCGCCCGGCAGCGGCGCCAGCGCCAGCTTCGTGCTGCGCAACGCGGCCGGCGGCGCGGTGGTGGCGTCCGTCACCGTCGAGGAAGGCCAGATCACCTATGTGATGGGCAGCGCAACACCGGTGGTGAAGACCTGGGCCACGGACGGCGCGTTTCACGTGTTCGAGTTCGAGGGCAGCAACTCGAGCGTATCCGGCGGCCACTGGTGGAAGCGCGACGGCAGTCTCGAGGCCAGCCACCTGCAGCCCACGGGCGCGAGCTACCTGACCGTGGGCCTGGAGGGCACCTCTTCAGGCAACGCCTGGTTCGACCACGCCTGGGTGTTCCACTACCTCGCCTACGCGGCCTGATGCACTCTCCGGATATTGACGCGAAGAAACGAAGCAACGAAGCCGCGCCAGCGGGTCTCAACGGCCTGTACGGCAGGCTCGCTCGGCGTATGCGGAAAATGCGAACCACGGGTCAACACGGGTGAACACGACTCCCTTACGAGCAAAGTCGTGTGCACCTGTGTTCACCCGTGGTTCCGATCTTGCCGGATTGCCTCTGCGTTCCCTGCGAGAAGATGCTGTTGAGAAAACCGCCTGATGGCCACGAAAACACGAAAGCACCAAAGGAACTGCCACAAAAACCACGCCGGGAGACCTCCGGCATACACGCGAAGACGCTGAGCGTTTCGTGCACCGTTCTTTCGTGTTTTCGTGCCTTCGTGGCCCATGCGCCCTCAGCCGAGCCCTTCCATGCGGCCGGGGCTTCGGCAAACTGCGCCCATGCGAATCTTCCTGACCGGCGCGGCCGGCTTTATCGGCTCACACCTGGCCCGGGCCCTGCTGGCCCGCGGCGACAGCGTGGTGGGTTTTGACGACTTCAACGACTTCTATGACCCGGCCATCAAACGCCGCAACGTGGATGAGACCCGCAAGCTCGGCGGCGACTTTCACGTGATCGAGGGCGACCTGCGCGTGGCCGAAGACGTCAACGCCGCACTCGGCCAAGTAGACGTGGTGGTCAACCTGGCCGCCCGCGCGGGCGTGCGGCCGTCGCTGGAGCAGCCGGTGCTGTACACCGACACCAACGTACGCGGCCTGGTGCATATCCTGGAGGCCATGCGCGCGCGCGGCCTCAAGAAGCTGGTGCACGCCAGCTCCAGCAGCGTCTACGGCGGGCAGGAGAAAGTGCCCTTCAGCGAGGACGACCCCATCAACCTGCCCTGGTCGCCCTACGCAGCCACCAAGCGCAGCAACGAGCTGATGCTCGCTACCTGGCACCACCTGTACGGCATCGAAAGCCACGCGCTGCGCTTCTTCACGGTGTTCGGCCCGGGCCAGCGGCCGGACCTGGCGATCGCCAAATTCATCAGCCTGATCGAGCAGGACAAGCCGATCCCCTTCTTCGGCGACGGCACCACGGGGCGCGATTACACCTACATTGACGACATCGTGCAGGGCGTGGTCTCGAGCATTGACCGAGTGAAGGGCTGCGAGATCATCAACCTCGGCGGCGACGAGCCGGTGACCCTGACACAGATGGTGGAAACCATTGAGCAGGTGATGGGCAAGAAGGCGAAGCTCGACCGCAAGCCCGTGCAGCCCGGCGACGTGCCGCGCACCATGGCCGACGTAAGCAAGGCCCGCAGAATGCTGGGCTATGAGCCGAAGACCAGCTTCGCGGAAGGCGTCGCGAAGCAATATACCTGGTGGCGCAGTCTGAAGCGTTGATGCTGCGCCGGGATTGCCGCAACAGCGAATTACCATTAACCAATTGCCAATTGAGTTGGGGCCGACCTGCATTGGTAATTGAAAATTGGTTATTGGTAATTTGCTGTTCCATCACGCACTTGCTCGCGGCTGTGATCAAACGATCATGTACACACGAAGGCTGGGCGTAGCCTTTCCGGAGTTTTCCTTGCGTACTGCGCTTTCCGTTTCCGCGGCGCTTCTGCTGCTTCTGCTTGTTGTTGAGCCGTTGGCCCGGGCTGACGAGAAGCCGAAAGACGCGCCGGTTGCGGTCAAGGCTTTCGAGTCCGAGCACTACCGCCTCTACACCAATATTGACGCCGCCACCTCCGAGGAATACTCGCGCGTGATCGAAACCGCGTGGCCGCTGCTGGAAGAGTTTTTCGGCGCGGCGCCGAAACTAAAGAAGGGTGAAAAGCTGGACGTCTATTTCCTGGCCAGCCAGGAAGACTGGCAGGCCCAGATGAAGGGCGACGGAGTCGGCATCCCCATGGGCGCCGGCGGCTATTACTGGCCGGGCAACAAGACCGTCTACCTGTGGAAGCAGCCCACGCTCTACACTTCGCGCCAGCTGCTGCTGCACGAGTGCATGCATCAGTTTCACTATCTGGCCTGCTGCGACAACAAGGGGCCGAAGGATGTTTGGTACATCGAGGGCGTGGTTGAGCACCTTTCGCGCCACTACTGGGACGGCGAAAGGCTGACCCTGGGCGTGGTGCCGTTCTGCAGCCTGGAAGACTACCCGCGCCTCGCCCTTGAGCTCTACCAGCGCGACGACTACGACCTCGCCGCGCTGATCAGCGGCGAGCGCGCATCCGCACGCCCCGAGCAATGGGCCCTGGTGCGCTACCTGCTGCAGCAGGGCGAGGCCAAGCAATGGGCCGGCCTGCGCAAGAAGCTGGACGGCGGGCAGGAAGGCCGCAACGTGTTCAAGAAGCACTTCGGCGACCCCAAGAAGCTGCAGCCCAAGATCCACGAGTGGCTCAAGACCCAGCAGGAGCCCTTCGTGCCGGTCTGGAACGAGTGGCAGGGCCAGGGCGCTGACGCCGTGCTGGGCACGGCCACGGTCACCAGCGCCTGCCGCGCGCGCGATGAAGCGAGCGAGCTTTCGGCCACGCTGCACGTGCCGGAGGGGGCCTGGAAAGGCGGCCTGCTGGTGGGCTTCAGCGACGCGGACAACTACACCGTGGCGCTGCTGAACAGCGAAGGCGGCTTCAGCATCAACCAGCGCGCGAACGGAGCATGGAACGTGCTGAAGCGCGGCGACGCGCCGCCGGCCGTGGAGGGCAAGTATCGGCTGAAGGCCGTGCGCAAGGAAGGCAGCATCACGCTCAGCGCCAATGACGTCGAGCTGGGAAGCTTCGAGCTGCAGGGCAACAAGCTGGGCGTGTGCCTCGAAAACTGCACGCTGCGTTTCACGGAGATCGCCTGGAAGTAACAGGGACTTTGCCAGCCGTGTTTTTCGCCGGTTGAACCCTGGACTGGAACGCAACCGCGAAGCACCGCCAAGGACCGCGAAGAACGGCAACTGCTGGCTCACGCGGAGGCGCCAAGGCGCGAAGAACTGCGGTGCTTCTCTTGGCGCCTTGGCGGCTTGGCGTGAGTCTGCTGTGCCTTCGCTTTATGGGCCACAAAAGCACCAAAACACAAAAGGTACTGCGCACAAAACGGCGGGGTTTTCGTGGCGGTTCCTTTGGTGCTTTCGTGTTTTCGTGGCCTGCTGCAGTTTCCACGAAACGGCGTGAACCGCGCCGTTCGAAACCAGCAACTGGTGGAAGAGTTGGTTGACGGCGGGCTACAGCGCGATTCCCAACTTGACCGTGAACCAGCTCCCGCCGCCGTTCTCGAATGCGAACCAGGTCCAGCCTATGTAGACAAACACAGGCGACAGGGGGCGGCCCAGCCTTACGCCTGCACTGAACTCGGGTTCCGCGAACACACCAGGATCGAAGTTCAGGTTCAAGGCTCCATCCAGCCGGAACTCAACAACGCCGACCCCAATGAAAGCCCAGTGTTGCAGCCGAAGGGCGGCGCGGTGGTCCAAGCCTCCTTCGGTATTCGCGAATTGGGTTCCCTCACCGTAGTGGAGTCCCAATGCAAGCCCGGTGCCGACACTGAACAACGTCGAGCGTTGCAGAGGAAAGCCGCCATGACGAGACAACGACACCTTCCATTCACCCGGCTCGTCGCCGAAATAGTCAACCGCAAACGAGTATCCGCTGGTGAACCAGGCGCGCATCGGATTCGGGCTGACGCCGAAGCCGCGTTCCCATCCCGCGTCGAACGTCAACTGGTGCGGCGCAAGCAGCTTCTGGTTGAAGTTCCACATCGGGCCAAAAACCCGGTCCACACCCACCCGCAAATGCACTTCCGCGCCGTACCAACCCGACGTGTCAAAGTCGGAACGGAACAAACCTGCGGCATCCACCATGAATGGCAACCGCCACGGCGGCGTGATCCCTGTCGGCGGCGCTGGTGGCTGGCCCGAAGGAGGCACAGGCGGCTGAGCAGCACAAGCCGCTGAGAGGAGAACCAGGGCAAGCAGTGTGCTAAGGCGCGGAAATGGCATCGGCGCTTTCACAGCTGGTGTGACAATGAGGAGTTTAGCAAAGCGGACGCACCACCCGCAGCGCCAATTGCCTGACAATTCGCAGCTTCGAGCTGCAGAGAACCAGGCTGGAGAGCTGCACGCTGCGATTCACGGAGATCGCCGGGAAGAAGCCTGTACAACGTCACGTTCGCCGCCAGCGGCACTCTGGCTTGAAGTGCAACCGCGAAGAACGGCAACTGCTGGCTCACGCGGAGGCGCCAAGGCGCGAAGAACTGCGGTGCTTCTTTTGGCGCATTGGCGGCTTGGCGTGAGTTTGCTGTGCTTCGATTTCATGGGCTACAAAAGCACGAAAACACAAAAGGCACAGCGCACAAAAACGGCGGGGTTTTCGTGGCGGTTCCTTTGGTGCTTTCGTGCTTTCGTGGCCTCCTGCAGTTCTACGAAACGGCGTGAACCGCGAAGCACCGCCAAGGACCGCGAAGAACGGCAACTGCTGGCTCACGCGGAGGCGCCAAGGCGCGAAGAACTGCGGTGCTTCTCTTGGCGCCTTGGCGGCTTGGCGTGAGTCTGCTGTGCTTCAGTGTTAGGGGCCACAAAAGCACCAAAGCACAAAAGGTACTGCGCACAAAACGGCGGGGTTTTCGTGGCGGTTCCTTTGGTGTTTTCGTGCTTTCGTGGCCTGCTGCAGCTTCAACGAAACGGTGTGGACTGCGAAGTTGTAGCACCTTCGCGGTCCTTTGCGGCGCTTCGCGGTCACCGCGTTGGTCAATGGCCGCACGCAGCGTTGCACCGATATCACCTGGACTTGGCGCGGTGCTGGAAACCACGGGTGAACACAGATAAACACGGGTGTGCGTGGTTCCGTGTTCATCCGTGTGCATCCGTGGTTCCTGTCAAATGAAGCTGATCGTTGAAATCTCGCAGGGCCTGGGTAACTGCGTGCAGGGCACGCCGCTGCTGCATGCGCTCTGGCTGATGGGCCACGAGGTTGACCTCTACGTCAACTCGCCCATCGCCGACAAACTCAAACCCCTGTGGGACAAGTGGGACATCCTCGGCCGTATCTTCACCCACCACGACCAGTTCAGCATCCAGGACTACGACTTCGGCGTCAGCGCCTACGGCCGCCGCCAGCTGGTGCGCATGTTCCCGCCCGGCCTGTGCCTGAAGGTCGAGAAGCGCCACGTGCTGCGCCAAAGTGAAACAGAAGCCAACGTCGAGCTCGCCCGCTGGCTCGGTTACGCCGGACCCACGCCGCGCTCGCGCGTTTTCGGCCATGACCCGAACCTCGAGCGCCCGCCCGAGCACCGCCACAAGCGCACCGCGCCGACCGGCGCCGTGGTGGTACACGCCGGCTGCGACCCCAGCAACGCTGTGAAACGCTGGCCCTTCTGGCCCGAGATCTGCAGGCGCATCACGGCCACGGGGCGCGACGTGATCATCGTCGGCACCCACGACGACCGCAGCGAAGAAAACTGGGAGGATGAATTCGTCTCGCGCTTCCACATGGAACTGCCGGAGCTGGCCGCGCTACTTGACGTGTCAAGCCTTTACCTGGGCAATGACTCGGGCGTGGGGCACGTGGCGGCTGCTGTCGGCCTGCCGGGCCTGATGCTTTACGGCCCCAGCAACCCGGTGAAGAACGCGCCCAACTCAAGCGTGATGCGCACGCTGGTCGCGCCCGGCGAGCAAGGCGAAGAGCGCGACGTGAAGGCCGCCCGCCCGGTGCCGATCGAGCGCTTGACGGTCGAGCAGGTGTGGCGCGAGGTCGAGCAACTGTTGCAGAACCCGCAGCGCGATCCGGAGCGCGCGTTGCCGCAGCGCGTGCAGGACTCGCCCGAGGCGCGCTGGGAGCACTATGTGCGCATGACCCAGGCGCAGGCTGAAACCGCGGGCATCGAGGAGCGGGGACAGTCCCCTGCGGGGACAGTCCCCAAGGTCAGCGTCGTGATCCCCAGCTACAACCGCGCCGACAACCTGGAACGCGCGGTGAGGTCGGCGCTGGCGCAGACCATGACCGATCTCGAGGTGCTGGTGGTGGACGACGGCAGCACGGACGACACACCCGCCCGCTTCGCCAACCCGCCTGAGAAAGTGCGCTACATCCGCAAGCCCAACGGCGGCGCCAGCAGCGCCCGCAACGTCGGCCTGCGCCGCGCGCGCGGCGAGTGGATCGCGCTGCTGGATTCCGATGACGAGTGGACGCCCGACAAACTGGCCGTGCAGCTCGATGCCATCGGCGACCAGTACGTCGCGGCCGCCTCGCGTCACCTGCACGTCAACGCCGACGGCTCGCGCGAGACCAAGCCGGAAGTCCTGCCCGGCCGTGACAACCACCTGTTCCGTGACCTGTACGAGAGCCTTTCGCTGAAGACCAGCAGCCTGCTGTTCAAGCGTCACTTGCTGGAGAAGGTGGGCCTGTTCAACGAGCGTTTTCCGATCAGCAACGACTGGGACTTTTTCCTGCGCCTTGCCCGCGCGGTCAGCAACTCCGGCATGCGCATGGTTGAGCAGGCCCTGCTGACCGTGCATCGCAGCAAGGACAGCATCAGCAAGGTCGGGCGCGAACGCGCGCTGGAGGAGGCCTACAGCCGCATCTGCATGGTCAACGCCCTGCTGCACAACCACGACGAGCAGGCCATCCGCATGCACGTCAACCGCGCGGCGCGCAAGCACCTGGAGCTGTCGCGCGCCTGGCGCAAGGCCGGGGACAGGCAGCAGGCCAAACATCACGCCAGGGAGGCCATCCGCGCCGGGCTGATGCTGAAGGGCATCTGGCGCTGGCTGCAGGCGTGAGGTAGCCCCCTGCGTCAGCGGGGGGCATGAGCAACTGGGTTCACCTACCACGATCTTCGCTCATCAAGGCGGTCGGCCTGCGCCTTGCTGACGAACTTGCGTTGTGGACGACCTATTGCGCCGATGCCCCCTGTTTACACAGGGGGCTACACGCCCGGGCGGATGCAACGTACATTCCGCGTCGTGACGACGAACCCGGATTCAGCCGCCGAAGCCTTTGCGGACGGCCCCCTCAAGGCCACCCGCCAGGCCACCGTGCGTGACGGCAAGAAGCGCGAAAAGCGCCTCGACCGCCTGCGCCTGCAGGGCTTCTGGCCGGTCTACGCCGCTTTCATCGCTCTGGCATTGCGCCCACCGCTGGCTGAAGAACACGTGGCGCTGGTGGCGCTGCGCTTTACGGGGCTGGCGCTGGCGCTGCTGGGCGTCGGCTTGCGCATCTGGTCGATGGGTTACCTGCTGAAGAAGAACGAGCTCGCCACCGCGGGCCCCTACGGCCGTACACGCAACCCGCTGTACGTCGGCACCTGGCTGATCGGCTGCGGCCTGGCCCTGCTGGCGGCGTGGCCGTTTAACCTGATACTGGTCACGATCTACAACGCGCTGTTTTTCGTGATCTATCGGCTGCAGATCGGGATCGAGGAAGAAATGCTGACCAGCATCTTCGGCGAGCCCTACACGGTGTACTGCGACAACGTGCCGCGCTTCTTTCCGCAGCTCAAGGCCTGGCGCGTGGGCGACGTCAGCCGCTTCAGCCTCAAGCGCGCCTTCCAGAACCGCGCCTGGGAGCCGGTGCTGGGACTGCTATTGCTGCTGGCCCTTCAGGTTGCGGCTTGGGGCCTGGTATGGCCGGCAATCAAGGGCGCGGACTTCGGCCAAGCCTGGCGCCAGTTCATTTCCGGCGGCT
>JAJVIO010000041.1 GCA_022071975.1 Planctomycetota bacterium | reverse complement strand
AGACTGTGGGCCCCCACAACAGCCGGGTAACCCATGTCGGCCGAGTTGAGCTGGCAGCAGCTTCCGATTGACACGCCCAGCACGGCGGCGTTCATGCTGGACGGCGCGTTCACCAGGGACCGCATCGGCGATTTCACCGTAAGCCTGGGGCGCAGCCTGCAGCCGCTGCCCAAGCGGCTGTTTCTCGACATCCGCGGCCTCAAGCAGATCGACCGCGCCGGCATCGACACCATGGCGGGCCTGGCGGGCCTGTTCAGCGAGCACGACTCCGGCTTCCTGGCCATCATCGGCGCGCCGCCGGCCTTGCGCGCCAGGCTGGGCGAGGGCGCACCCGGCAGCGGGTTCCGCTTCTACGACAGCTTCGGCCAGGCCGCGCAGAAGGTGATGGACGGCATGCTGGCCGCGCTTTCGGGCCAGTTCCGCATCCTGCCGGAAAAGCCCAGCATCACCGAGGAAATGCGCACCTGCTGGGGCGGCATGCGCGATGCCGGCGTGCCGGGCAGCCAGGTGCTGTGCCTGAAGCGCGCCTTCAACAAGATCTCCGCCCCCCACTTCGAGCGCCACTGGAACACCGAGTTCAAGCCGAACACGCGCAACCTGATCATGGATGTCTCCGAGCTGCGCACCCTGGTGGACGAGGGCACCGAGTGGCTGCGCCGCAACAGCGAAACCATCCGCGGCCGCGACGGTCGGCTGATCCTGGTCAATCCGCAGCCCAAGGTGAGGGTGATGCTCGAGATGCTTGAGATGGACCGCTTCTTCGAAACCGCCCTGAGCGTGGAAGAAGCCGAGTCACGCCTGCGTTAGTCAGGTCCGGGGGCGACCGGACCCAACATGCGTTTTCTACCGATTGCGGCCGTGATGCTGTTGGCATCAGCATGCGGCGCGCAGGGCATCCCGCGAGAAGCCTGGAGTGTCGAGACAGCACGTTCGCCCGGCGTGCGCTACGCGCTGGGGCTTGAGACCGAAGTCATCGGCAAGGACGACGCCGTGCGCTGGCAGGCGGGCGACGCGCTGGTTTCCGCGCCGGTGCTCACGAACCCGCGGCGTTCGCTGTTCCTGTCCGCCGGCTTCCGCTACATCGGCCTGGACAATCGCCGCAACAGCCTGCCGCCCCGGCTGATCGACGCCTCGCTGGGCGCCTTCGGTAACTTCGGTATCGGCGACCTGACCCTGACCAGCTTCCTGAACGTCTCCATGCGCTCCGATGCCGACCGGCTGGAGTGGGACGCGTTCTCCATCAACACCAGCATCGGCCTGCGCATCCCGATCGACGCTGAGTGGTCGATCACGCCGTCGGTGTTCTTTTCCACGGCCGTGCGCGACCAGGGCGGCTTCTCGTTCCGGTACATTCCGCTGCCCGGCGTGACCGTGGCGTACAAGCCCTCGGAAGACTTCGAGTTCGAAATCGGCCTGCTCAGCGCCAAGGTCAAGTGGAAGGCGCTGAGCTGGCTGAGCGTACAGGCGGGCTACACGTTTCCCTACGGCGGCTCACTGCGCGTGACGGAACAGCCCGTGGAGTGGTTCCGCGTGACGCAGTTCTTCGGGCGCCACAGCGACCACTACACGCTGACAGGCGAGCGCTGGCCCGAGCATCACCTGATCAAGCTGCAGACGTTCGCGGCGGGCGTGACCTTTGATTTTGTGGCGCCCCTGGGCAGCGAGCCGGGCAGCGCCAAGCTGGTGATCGGCCTGACCTACGCGCTCGGCATCGGCGGCAAGGCGCGAGTCTGGAACTACGCCGAAGACGACGAACTGTTTGAACTGAAAACGAGACCGTCGCACAACTTCGCGCTGACGGTCTCGTTCGTGTTCGGGCGCTGATTCAAGCCGCTTCGGATTCCTGCACGACCTGCGCGTCGGCCCAGGTTTCGTCGATCGCGTAGTATTGCCGCGCGTCGTGCTGGAAGATGTGCACGATCACGTCGCCGAAATCGAGCAGCACCCACCAGCCTTCCTCACGGCCTTCCAGGCCGATCGGCGAGCGCTGGGCTTCTTCCTTGAGGCGCTTGCGCACTTCGTCGGCGATGGCCCGCGCGTTGACCGAGCTGGTGGCCGTGCAGATCACGAAGTAGTCGGCCACGATGGTCAGGCCGCTCACCTCGAGCAGGCGGATGTCGGTGGCCTTTTTCTCAGCGCAGGCCTGGTAGGCAACGCGCGCGGCTTCGAGGGTGTCGATGGCGAGCTCCCGTCAGTGACTCACGTCCATGATACGACGTCAGGGCACAGGTTTCAGGGGACAGGTTTCAGGGGACAGGGTTTACCCCGAAGCCCCAAGTCCTAACCCCTACAACCTATCCCCTGACCCCTGCCCTATCCCTTGTCCTCGTCGTTCCAGCTCCAGGCGTCGATGGCGCGGCTGTACTCGATCAGCTCTTCGGGCTTGAAGAACAGGCCCAGCTCGCGCTTGGCGCTCTCGGCGCTGTCGCTGCCGTGCACCAGGTTCAGGCCGCGGCTGACGCCGAAGTCGCCGCGGATGGTGCCCGCGACCGCGTCGGTGCAGAAGGTCTTGCCCATCAGCTTGCGGCAGTTCTCGACGGCCTTGGGGCCCTCAACCGCCAGCGCCACCAGCGGGCTGCTGGTCATGAACTTCACCAGGCCGGCGTAGAAGCCCTTGCCGACGTGGTCTTTGTAGTGCTGGGCAGCGAGCTGCTCGGTCATCTGCATCAGCTTCATGCCGACGATCTTCATGCCGGTGCGCTCGAAGCGGCCGACGATGTCGCCCACCAGGCCGCGCTGTACGCCATCGGGCTTGATCAGGATCAGGGTGCGTTCAAAGGCCATGTGTATCTCCGTGTCGAAAATCGGGGCGGGAGCCTACCTTTAGAAGGCGGCAGGCGGGAGGCGGCAGGAGGCGATTTTTTTCCGCCGGAGTCCTGTACCAATTTGGTCCTTGAGAGCGGGTTGAGACGGATTATCATCCGCGTCCCCGGCGTTAGGGGCCCGAGATCCGGCCCCGGTCGGACAATCCGGTTTACTGACTCTGAAAAGAGAGGAAACGCAAATGGCAATCCAGGTAGGTTCGCCGGCGCCGAACTTCAGCGCGGACGCTGTGGTCGGCTCGGAATTCAAGAAGGTCAGCCTGGCTGACTTCAAGGGCAAGTGGGTGGTGCTGTTCTTCTACCCCCTCGACTTCACCTTCGTCTGACCGACCGAAATCGTTGCTTTCTCGGACCGCGTTGAAGAGTTCCGGAAGCACAACGCCGAGGTTCTCGGCGTCTCGATCGACAGCAAGTTCAGCCACCTGGCCTGGACCAACCAGCCGCGCAACAAGGGCGGCCTGGGCAAGATCAACTATCCCCTGCTTTCCGACCTGACCAAGAACATCAGCCGCGACTACGGCGTGCTGCTTGAGCAGGCCGGCATCGCCCTGCGCGGCACCTTCATCATTGACCCGGACGGCGTGGTGAAAAACATGGTAGTGCAGGAC
Source organism: Planctomycetota bacterium (assembly GCA_022071975.1). Classification (GTDB taxonomy): domain Bacteria; phylum Planctomycetota; class UBA8742; order UBA2392; family UBA2392; genus JACKID01. Next base: position 20,443 of record JAJVIO010000041.1, on the reverse strand, counting down.
CTGCCCATCGGGCGCAGCATCGACGACACCCTGCGCGTGCTGACCGCGCTGCAGCACAGCAGCAGCACCGGCGAGGTCTGCCCCGCCGACTGGGGCAAGGAAAAGAAAGCCATCAACCCGGCCAAGGCCGGCGAGTGGTTCGAAAAGAACGCCAAGTAGGCGCGCTTCCAAAAGGGCTCCCGCCTTGCGCGGGGGCCCTTCCTCTTTAACCAACTTTCACCGGGATGGACTTGCGCCCCGGGCCGCCGCGTTAGAATCCTGAACCTCACACACTGGAGATTCCCATGGCCGCTCCCAGGATCGCTATCAACGGCTTCGGCCGCATCGGGCGCGCGGTGATCCGCATCGCCAAGCTGCGCGGGCACTTCGACGTGGTGGCGGTCAATGACCTCGCGCCCGCGGACGCGCTGGCCTACAACTTCAAGTACGACAGCGTGCACGGCAAGTACCCCGGCACGGTTGAGCTGAACGGCGACACACTCAGTATCGACGGCGACCCCTTCAAGGTGCTGAGCGAAAAGGACCCCGCGAAGCTGCCCTGGAAAGCGCTGGGCGTCGATTACGTCATCGAGAGCACCGGCAAGTTCCGCAAGATCGAAGAGCTGAATCATCACCTGGAGGCCGGCGCACGGCGCGTGCTGATCACCGTGCCCACCAAGGATTACCTGGAAAGCACCGTGGTGCTGGGCGTCAACGACGAGGTGGTCACGCCCGACGCCAAGCTGATCAGCAACGCAAGCTGCACCACCAACTGCGCGGCGCCGGTCGCCAAGGTGCTGCACGAAAGCTTCGGCATCAGGCGCGGGCTGCTGACGACCGTGCACGCCTACACCGCCGACCAGCGCCTGGTGGACACGCCCCACAAGGACTTCCGGCGCTCGCGCCACGCGGCGCTGAACATCATCCCCACCAGCACCGGCGCCGCCAAGGCGATCGGCCGCGTGATCCCCGCCCTGGCCGGCAAGCTCGACGGCCTGGCACTGCGCGTGCCGGTGCCCGACGGCAGCGTTGTGGACCTGACCGTCGAGCTGGACAAGCAGGTGACGCCCGAGCAGGTGAACGCGGCCATGCAGGCGGCCGCGGAAGGCGCGTTGAAGGGCATTCTCGAGTACAGCACCGACGAGATCGTGAGCAGCGACATCGTGGGCAACCCGGCCAGCAGCATCTTCGATGCACCGCTGACCCAGGTGATGGGCGGCAACCTGGTGAAGGTGATCGCCTGGTACGACAACGAGTGGGGCTATTCGAACCGAGTGGAAGACCTGATCGTAAAGGTCGCGCACCAGGATGGGCTGAGGGTCGAGTTCAAGGGCTAGCCGGGGAGGTTCCGGTGGGACGCAACAGCGAATTACCAATAACCAATTTCCAATTACCAATGGATTGGCCAACGCAGTCGAATTGGTTATTGGTAATTGGTTATTGGTAATTTGCTGTTCGGCAGTTTGCCCACTGACTTGAGCGCGCAATGAAACGAATCGGCATCATTACCAGCGGCGGCGACGCGCCCGGCACCAACGCCTGCATCCGCACGATTGCGCGCCGCTGCCTGTACGACGGCGTTGAGCTGATGGGCATCTTTGATTCCTGGGACGGCCTGCTGAAAGACGAAGTCCGCCTCCTCACCCGCCACGACGTCACCGGCATCGTGCAGACGGCCGGCACTCTTCTGCGCTCGGCGCGCTCCCGTCTCTTCCTTAACAGAGGGGACGAAGGAAAGGCCAAAGCCGCCCTGGCCAAACACGGCATCGAGGGCTTGGTGGTAGTCGGCGGCAACGGCAGCCAGATCGCAGCCGCCAAGCTCGCCGCCAGCGGCTTCCCCGTGGTGGGCGTGCCCAAGACCATCGACAACGACCTCGCCGGCACGGAGCTTACCGTCGGATTTCTCACGGCCGTGGAAATGTGCACCCACGCGCTGGACAACCTGCGGGCCACGGCCGAGTCGCACAACCGCGTGATGGTGGTCGAGGTGATGGGGCGCAACGTGGGCTGGATCGCGGTAGAGAGCGCGATTGCAGGCGGCGCGGACATTACGCTGATTCCCGAATTTGCCTTCACGCTGGAGGAGGTGTGCGACAAGCTGAAGCTGCGCCACGACAAGTACGACCGCAACTACAGCATTATCGTGATCGCCGAGGGCGCTGTGGACAAGCAAGGCTTGATCGATCCGCGCTCCACGACGACCGACAAGCTCGGCCGTCCCAAGCTGGGCGGCGTGGGGCCCATGCTGGCGCGCGAGATCGAGGACCGGCTGGGCTACGACGCGCGCTGCACGACGCTCGGGTACCTGCAGCGCAGCGCTGCGCCCTGCGCCGCCGACCGCATTCTGGCCACGCGCGTGAGTGACAAGGCCTACGACCTGCTGCAAAGCGGGCAAAGCGGCACGCTGGCGGGCTTGCAGGGCACCGAGGTACGCGCCGTGCCGCTGCAGGACATCGCGGGCAAGGAAAAGAAGGTCACCAAAGAGTACTTCCGCCTGGCGGAGCTGTTCGGCTAGGGCAAAGCCCCCAGCGCGTCGCCTACCCTGAGCGTGCGGATGTTGTTCGGCGGCTGCTGCTCGCCCCAGGGGTAGCGGCTGATCACCACGATGCGGTCCGTGGTGCTGACCAACCCCTCGTCGAGAATCGCCCGCGCCAGCTGTTTCAGGTCGTCTTCCATCGCCGGCAGCTCGCCGTGTTCGGCGCGGGTCTGCACCGGCAGCACGCCCCACATCAGCGCGTGGCGGCGCAGCACGGCCGGGTCGTGATGCACCGCCAGCACCGGGCAGCGCCCGCGCACCTTGCTGAGGTAGCGGGCCGTCACGCCCGACTCGCTGCGCACCACGATGAACTTGGCGCCCAGGGGCTCCGCGATGATCGCAGCGCCGATCACCATCGCCTTACGAAGCGCGTCGCCGGCGCGCCGGGTGATGAACTCCTCGGGCGCCTCCGCAGCGACCAGCGCCTTCTCCACGTCGCGGCACACGCGCGCCATGGTTTCCACCGCGTGCACGGGGTATTTGCCGGCCGCGGTCTCGGCCGAAAGCATCAGCGCGTCGCAGCCGTCCTCGATGGCATTTGCGATGTCGCTGACTTCGGCGCGCGTGGGCGTGGGGTGTTCGATCATGCTCTCCAGCACCTGGGTGGCGACGATCACCGGCTTCAGCGCCATGCGGCAGGCGCGGATGATGCGCTTCTGGTGCAGGGGCACGCTCTCGACCGGCAGCTCGATGCCCAGGTCGCCGCGCGCGACCATGATGGCGTCGCTGGATTCGATGATGGAATCAAGTTGTTCCAGCGCCTGGGGTTTTTCGATTTTCGAGACGATCTGCGCCTCGCTGCCCAGGGCCTTCAGGCGCGCGCGCAGGTCTTTCACTTCCTCGGCGCTGCGCACGAAGGAAAGCGCGAACAGGTCAGCGCCCAGCTTCACGCCGAACTCCAGGTCGCGGATGTCTTTCTCTGTAAGCGCCGGCGAGCTGATGCGCGTGCCCGGCAGGTTGATGCCCTTGCGGCTGCTGACCAGGCCGCCGACCTCCACCAGGCAGGTCAGGCGTTCGGGCGTCTTGCCCGTGGCGGTCAGGCGGATCGCGCCGTCGTTGATGTAGACCGGCTCGCCGACCTCGACGTCGTCGAGGAACGCGCCGTAGGTGCAAGTCAGCTCGCGCTGGTTGCCGGCTGCGTTGCCGCGCACGAAGTCGATGCTGTGGGCCGTCTTCAACTCAAAGCTGCCGCCCTCGATCTCGTTCAGTCGGATCTTGGGGCCGCTCAGGTCGCACATCACGGCCACGGGTCGGTCGCGCTGCTCACTGACTTTCCGCACCAGCTCGAAGGTCTTGCGGTGCAGCTCGTGGTCGCCGTGGGACATGTTCAGCCGCGCGACGCTGAGCCCGGCGTCGATCAGTGCGCCGATCACGGCCGGGTCGCGCGAGGCGGGCCCCAGGGTGCAGACGATCTTGGTGCGGAGGGGCTGGCCGCGGACGGTTCGACGGGTGAAGCTCATGGCGGGAAGTGTAGTGCGAAAACGCGCAAGGGACAGGGAGAAGGGGCATGGGGCGCGACGACCAGCTGCGATGAAACCACAGGTAAACACAGGTGCACACGTTCAGGTTCGTACGCTGGTCGTGTTCACCCGTGTTCAGCCGTGGTTCCCGCTCTGCGTGCAACGGCTGTTGTTCGAACCTTTGGCGAATCTCCAAGCCCCACCGCCGGGCTCTCTGCTGTTCGCGTATGTTTCACAATCGTGCCGACCCATTCCCGATCCGCAACACGGGTGCAATTCCGACCAGTTATCGAGCACGCATATCGGCGAAGGGCGGGTTACACTTCAGGCGACAACCACGGAGGTCACCATGATCGGCTACAAGGTTCTCGCCAAGGACGGCCTGAAGGGCCCCTTCAAGAAGAGCAGCATCCTCAAGGCCCTCACCAGCGCCATGCTGCCCCTGCAGGCCCGCTTGCTTGACCTGCAGACCGGGCGCTACATCGTCGCCGCCGAACTGGTAGGCGAGATGATCGACACCACCGCGCCAGAGCCCAAGGCCAAGGCCCCGGTCAAGGCCGACAAGCAGGCCGCCAAGGAAACCCTGAAGCAGATGGCCGAGCAGCCCCTCAAGCTGGCCGAGGAAACGCCCGCGCAGGTTGAGGAAACCCCGCGCGTGATCCTGCGCGGCCAGCTCGCGCTGAAGCAGGCGAAGCTGCCCAAGCCGCGCAAGCTGTCAGAGCGCGCGCCCGATGAGCTGAAGCAGCCCGCTTGATGCGGACACCGGGCAGGCCGATAATGTGTCGGCCTGCCCGGAGCGCGTCATGATCGGCTATAAAATCCTCACCAAGGACGGCCTGAAAGGCCCGTACCAGAAGGCCTCGCTGATCAAGGCCATCACCTCCGCGCAGGTCCCGCTGCAGGCCCGGCTGCTCGACCTCGAGACCGGGAGATACCTGTCCGCCGCAGAGCTGGTCGGTGAGCAAGTGGACAAACCGGCCAGGCCTGACAAACCAAAGACCTGACCGCAGTCTTGCGCCGCGGGGCCGCTTGACCCCATACTCCGCGCGTGGCCGACAAGCTCGACATCGTGACTGACCTGCCGCCCCTGAAGCGCCGCCCTCTCGCCATGCACAAGGGCGAGGCCGGGCGCTTGTACTGCGTCGCCGGCTCGGTCGGCATGGCGGGCGCCGCCGTGCTGTGCTCAAGGGCCGCGTTGCGCTGCGGCGCCGGCCTGGTGCGCGTGGGCATGCCCTGGCGCCTCGCGGCCGTGCTGGCCGGGCGCGACCCCAACGTGATGACCAGCGCCCTGCCGGAAACCGAGGACGGCGCCATCAGCGCCATGGCCCCGGCCAAGATTCTCAAAGCGGCCGAGGGCTCCGACGTGATGCTGATCGGCCCCGGCCTGTCGCAGAACCCGCAGACCGTGCAGGCCGTGGTCAACCTGCTGCCCCAGGTGAAGCAGAAGCTGGTAATCGACGCCGACGGCCTGAATGCCATCGCCCACGAGGGCCCTGAGGTGCTGGCCGGAATTCCGCGCGGCAACGGGCTGCCGATCCTGACCCCCCACCCCGGCGAGATGCTGCGCCTGCTGGGCGACAGCTACGACGGCGCCAGCCTGAAGGAAGGCGACGAGCACCGCCGTAACGTGGCCGTCAACTTCGCCGCCAAGCACAAGGTGGTGCTGGTGCTGAAAGGCCACCACACCGTGGTCTCCGACGGCAAGCGCGTTTACGTGAACCACACCGGCAACCCCGGCATGGCCAAGGCCGGCGTGGGCGACGTGCTGAGCGGCGCCATCGCGGCGCTGCTGTGCCAGGGCTTCGCAGCCTTCGAGGCGGCCTGCCTGGGCGTGTACATCCATGGACTTGCAGGCGACCTGGTTTGCGCCAGAATGGGCGAGATCGGCATGATCGCCACGGATATCATCGAGGAATTGCCCGAGGCCGCGAAACGCTGCCAGGCGCAGTCGGAGAAGAAATGAACCTGCGCGAACAGGAAGACGCCTGCCTGGTGCCGACCTACGCCAAGCTGCCCCTCAGCGTGGTGCGCGGCGAAGACGTCTGGGTGTGGGACGACAAGGGCGACAAATACCTCGACCTGTACGCCGGCCACGCCGTCTGCGGCATCGGCCATTCGCACCCCAGGCTGGTGGAGGCTATCCACGAGCAGGCCAAGAAGCTGATCTTCTTCAGCAACGCCGTCTACAACGACACCCGCGCGCACGCCGCCAAGCTGCTGCTCGAAAACGCCTACCCCAACAGCAAGTCCGTGTTCTTCGTCAACAGCGGCACCGAGGCGAACGAGGCCGCGCTCAAGATCGCGCGCCGCGCCACCGGCCGCTCGCGCGTGATCGCCATGGAATCCGGCTTCCACGGCCGCACCATCGGCAGCCTGAGCGTGACCGGCAACCCGAAGCTGCGCGACGACTTCCCGGACAACCTGGGAAACCTGACCGACTTCGTGCCGCTGGGTGATTTCGACACGCTGGAAGCGATGATGAGCGAGGATGTCGCCGCCATTATCCTTGAGCCCATCACCAGCGTGGGCGGCGTGCGCATCGCCAGCCGCAAGTACTACGACTCCCTGCGCGAGCTGTGCCTCGGCTACGGCACCGCGCTGATTTTTGACGAAGTCCAGACCGGCTTCGGCCGCACCGGCGAAATGTTCGCCGGCATGCACTGGGGCGTTGAGCCCGATATCTGCACCAGCGCCAAGGGCGCCGCCGGCGGCTTCCCGCTGGGGCTGGTGATCCTGAGCGAGGCGATTTCCAGCGCGCCCGCGCCCGGCGAGCACGGCTGCACCTTCGGCGGCGGGCCGCTGGCCATGGCGGCGCTGAAGGCGAACCTGGAAATCATCAAGCAGCAGGAGCTGGTGGCGAACGCCGCGGCCATGGAACTGGTGGTGCGCGACGAGCTGGGGCGGATCCCCGAGGTAAAGGCGATCACGGGCAAGGGCCTGCTGCTGGGCGTAGACCTGGAGTGCCCGGCCAAGCCGATCATCAGGAACCTGCTGGAGCAGAAGATCATCGTGGGAGGCTGCGACCGCCCCAGCATGATCCGCCTGCTGCCGCCGCTGACCGTAAAGCCCGAGCACATCAAGCAGTTCGCCGACGCGCTGATAAAAGCGCTCGCCACAGCAGCCCAGGGTGTAGGCGCCTAGACCGACAGTGGCATGCGCAAAGTGGCATGCGCATCCCTGCGCATGAGTAGTGCCATGTGCTTCCAGCACATGGCCGAAATACCAAGCGCTTGACCCGTCAAGGGACATCCACACTGTAGGCCGACCGTCCCGCAACCAGCGCCACCCGCACAGGCTCACGCCCCGGCAGGCGCAGGGTCAACCCCGTGTCGTCTTCGTCCAAACCCTGCAACAGGATGGCCGGACGGCCGTGGGCATAGACCAGGCTGGCGCGCAGATGCCAGTCGGACTCGGCGACGGCAATGGGGCGAGAATGTCTGCCGTAGCGCACGTGGATCAGCGCGTGCCAGAGTTCGGCCACCTCCGCGCCAGTCGGATAGAGCCAAACCTCGCGGCCGGCAAGCGGCTCGTCGTTGGCGAGCGGACGTGGTGGCAACGGCGGAGGCACCACCTCACGCGGCGGCGCGGGCAGCGGCTCCGGCGGCGGCCCCGTCGATGCCGGCGGCGGCAGCTTGATGTTGATTCCACCCGTCGGCCTGTCATGCGCGTCGTTTCGCGCGCTGGCAGCCGGTCGCAACTGAACCACTGTTCTGTGGTTCGCCTTGATGGTGATCGCGGTCTTTAGTGTTTCAAAGCCGTCAGCTTCCAACGCGACGTTCCAGCTACCTGGCACCAGGTTGCCAATGCTGACCAGCAGTTTCTCGTATCGAATCTCAATCGGCTTCCGGACAACGAGGACAGGTCCGAAAGCTGACTCGGCCAGAAACAAGTTAACGTATCCCGCTGAAGGCTGGTCCACCGACCGCAGACTCTCGACTTCCAGTGTGCCGCCCGAGGCGCCTTCGGGCGTTCCGAGTAACGTCCAGTTGATCTCCGCGACATCACCGGCGGTTGTATCAACGTCAGCCAAAGCAACCGCGCGCTTCCCGTAGCCCGACCTTGCGACCAGCATGAACTTGCGTCGCGGCAGGTGGTCGATGGAGATTGACTCTGTCCAGTCCGGGCTGCCACGAAGCTTGCGGTGCCACCTTTCATCCTGCAGGCCAAATGCGTCGACATAGTCGATGCTCGCCAGCAAATCCCAGAAGCCGGGATATGGCGGCTGCCCTGTCAGGCGCGCAAAGCGTTCCTCACGCTCAAACGCCAACGTCGTGTCCGCCGTGAACTCAAGCGGGTACTCGTGCTTGAAACCCACGCGGTCGTAAGCGCGAAGCTGCCACGTTCCGGGGGCGATGCCAATCGCCGAAACAAGCCCGTCTTCGGCTACTTCCAGGCTGACCGAATCGGTTTCCGTTGCACCCTGCAACGTACAAATCGGGTAGGTGCCGCCCTCGAATCTGAGGTAGCCGGAAAGCGAAGCGCTTCCCTTGGGGGCCAACTCGTAATCGCAGGAGTTACGGTTGCCGGCTTCCACCGTGACGTCCATCGAGTAAAGCGACCGCGGCGCCTTGCCCCTCAGCAGGTATTCCCCGGCGGGGACGTTCAACAGGTGGATCCAACCGGCCGCGTCGGAACGACCATCAGATCCATCCTCGTTGCGGACCGACTGCCACCATCCTCGTGGCGCTTTCGGGGCGCGATACTCAAGCTTGGCTCCTGCAATCGGCTCACCATTGCGGAGCATGCGAATCGCGATGGACCCCGTCTTGGGCTCATCAACGGCCTTCTGTACACGGCCGGTTACCAGCAGCACTTCGGGCGGCGGTTCGCCTTCCTTCAATCGTCCGAGCCAGACCGCTTCTTCGCCGTCGTTGTACTCACCTTCCTGCTCAGCGATTCGATAGTCCCCGGGTAAAAGGCCGTTCAACAGGAAGCGCCCGTCTTCGTCGGTTCTGGCGCTGCCCGCCACCTCGCGCATGCAGCCCGGACCCATGCGGATCGCCAGCACGCGCCGCCGCGGCTGGGGTTGTTGCTTGGCATTCACCAGTCGGCCGCTGATCATCAGTTCGCCCTTGGGCCAGGCTACTTCGGGTGCCAGGGTCAGCGGTGCATCCTTGACCTCGAACTCGAAAAGAAAGTTCGGCCAGGTAATGGGATAGCCCGGCGTCTTGCTCAGCCAATCTGTGGTAGTCCAGTTACCGCGGTCCTCATAGTCCGTGTGAACCGTCGGGTTGTGCCTCGGAAGCTGGCACCAGTAGCGCCCCGGCGGCAGCATGAACCCAGCCGATCCCCCCACCGGCGCGCGCCACTCAGAGTAAGGCCGCGTTTCCGGCCACGTGGGAGGCGTAACGCTGAACACTCGCACGGCGTACAGTTTGTCGCCCTCCGGCAGACGCGGGACGATGTCGATGCGATAGAGCGGCAGCAGCTTCACGCGGGTCACCATCGGCACGCCCGGCGCCAGTACGATCGGCCCGGCGGCCGCGTCCACATAGCCGGGCAGCCTCAGGCGCAACAGCAGTGGCCGTCCGATTGGCGGCTCGGTAAACCCGATCGGCTCGCCGTCAAAGCGCCCGCGCATCTGGTCAAGCCAGGTGCCGTCGAGGTGGGTGAGGTCTATGGCTGTGTCGCGTTCGATTTGACGGCCGGTGACGGCGTCGAGCACCTCGACGCGCAGGGGCTGCAGATCTTGCGGCTGGTCGGGCTCGGGCGTGGGCCGCTCGGATTTCAGCGGCGGCAGAGGGATCGAGTCGGCCGGTTTCGGCGAGCCGGTTTCAACGCGGGTCAGCTGCGGGCCAAGCAAAAGCACCAGCGCCACAACCAGCGCGGTGATGCCGATGATGACTGCAAGTTCGCGGCGCATGGGGCGGCCGAGGGGTCGGCTGCGGGGTAGCAGCCATCATAGCATTCCTGCGCGGGGGTTGTGCAAATGGCCGGGGCCGCGGTCATCTGCGCTTCAATCCAACAAGGCGGGCTCTTGCCGGTTCCGAAAGATCTACGGTAACGGGCTCACAGCCGGGTACGTGCAATACCAAGGCGATCGTTGCCGGCGTCAACCCATCCACGCGCAACACCGCGCGTCCGTGCGCCTGCGCCAACCTCACAGTTGGATGAAAATGCCGACCCCATCGCAGATACTCTTCCTCCGCCAGCGATAGGCTCCGTTCGCCATACGCCAGCGTGGCAAACAACTCGTCGGTCTGAGCACCCTCCAGGTAGATCCACTCCGTGCGTGAAGCGGGTCGCTGCCAGTCGCCATCCAACTCAATGCTGCCCGGCACCACGCCTGCCTCGGCAGGAGGGTGAGGCGGTGTCCCCTTCCCCGTAATGCGAGGCGGAAGTTCAACTCGATGCGGCAGACTGGTCGGCTCTTCGGGCTCGATCGGATCCAGAAACGAGGGGTCGGGCTGTAGTTGCAATCTGACGGTTTCACCCGGCAGCAGGTCGAACCGGGCTTCTTTGGCAAGAAACCCGAAGGCTTCCACCCGCAGAGTAAAGCGCCCGGCAGGGAGCCGCTCAAATCGTGCGGACACAGCGCGATCCGCTACGGTCATGGGCGCTGTGCGAATGTGGATACGAGGCAATCCCGCGCCTTCAATATGCAGTCGCGCTTCCGGCCGAGAGATCAACGAGGGCAGGATCGGCGCATCCACGAGCAAGGTTGCGCCTGCCTCCTCTTCGCGCGTCATCAGGAGCACCCAGTTCTCCACGCGGGCGTCGCCTTCCGAAGTATCAACCAGCGCTGCCGCCACGACCTGGCCATCCGGAGCACCGCGCGCGAGCAAGGGGAACCTGCGGCGAGGCACGCGTTCCAGACGGAACTCGTCGCGCCAATGGCGCTCGGCCGGACCGCTGTGGTTCCATTCCCGGCGCGACCACACTCCATCCCCGAACTCCAGGCTGCTGCCTTCACGCCAGAAGCCCGTGTAAGGAAAACTGCCGGTTACGTTCGCGGTCCGTTCAGTTCGGTGGAGTTCAAAGCTCTCCCCGGACTGGATCTCCACCCGGTAGTGGTATTCGAATCCGTCTTCGTCGGTCACATACACATTGCTTGCACCGGCCGGCACGCCGCAGATCTCGTACTCGACTGCCCCATTTACTTCGAAGACGCCGCGGGGATCCCATTCCAGGCCATCCTTCATGATCCGAATCGAACGGCACCGGCTTTCTTCGATATCTACGCGGCTCTTCAACGTTCCGGTGCCGGCGGGCTCCAATTCGAGCTCGGCCGTGGTGGTGCGTCCTTTTCGGACTTTCAATTCGAACCATCGCATTGAGTACGGAATGGTGGAGAGCACATATTCGTCGTGTCGCAGTTCATCAAGCAGTATCCAACCGTCCGCGTCCGTGACGCTGGCAAAGGTATGCGGATGGGTAGACGAGTAGCTTTGAAGGGTACCGATGCCCTGCTCGACGATCGTTGCACCCGCAACGGGACGTCCCTGCCGCAGCACCCGGATGCGCGCGGAACCCCAACGTTCTTCTTCAGGCGCCGGTGAGGCAACCAGCTTTACTTGCTCCGCCGGGCTACCGTCGCGTAAATCAACAAGTTTCAGGCTGTCGGGGCCATTGTGCGGGACGCGCGCATCCGGAAGCACGTGATACACAGCGGGTGACAGACCATCGAACCGGAACCGGCCGTGCTCGTCCGTCGTCGCGACTCCAGCGAGGATTCGCAGCGGCCCGGGCCCGCACCGAACAGCCCATACACGCTCGCGAGGCAGCGGGTCGCCGTTGGCGGCCACGAGGCTGCCCAGCAGCTGCTGTTTACCACCGGGCCTGGCGTTGCTGGGCGTGAGAACCAGAGGACCATCCTTCACTTCGAAGGAGAATTCGCTGAACGGCTCCAGAACGGGGTCGTCATAAGGAGAGCCGGGACGGGAGGCCGTCTCTGAAATCAGGCCTCCCGGCACACTCCAGGCCGCAACTTCCCGTTTCGGGGGCGGCCACTGCGAGGGCTCGGTTACCGCTGCGTGGTACTTTCCCGGCACCAGCAACACATGCGCTTCTCCGTGCTCCAAGGGTACCCGCAGCCCGTGGGATTCCAGATCCGACCAGATCGGCAAACCCTCCGGAACAATCCGTATGCTGTGCGTAGTCGGGTATTCGGGAAGCTCAGGTCGAATGGTTACCCGGTAGCGCGGAGACATTTTCGCCCGGATGAGTTGCGAAGTTTCTGGTGCTACTACTACAGGTCCGACAAATGTGTCCACATAGCCCGCTCGCCGCAGTCTCAATGCGAGAGGCTGCCCGGGAGGTGCGGAGTCAAAGGTTAGCGGCAGACCATCCGTTTTCCCGCGTCGCACGTCGAGCCAGGTGCCGTCGAGCAGGCTCAGATCTACGGCGGTGTCGCGTTCGATGTGACGGCCGGTGACGGCGTCGAGCACCTCGACGCGCAGGGGCTGCAGATCTTGCGGCTGGTCGGGCTCGGGCGTGGGCCGCTCGGATTTCAGCGGCGGCAGAGGGATCGAGTCGGCCGGCTTCGGCGCGCCGGTTTCAACGCGAGTCAGCTGCGGGCCAAGCAAAAGCACCAGCGCCACAACCAGCGCGGTGATGCCGATGATGACTGCAAGTTCGCGGCGCATGGGGCGGCCGAGGGGTCGGCTGCGGGGTAGCAGCCATCATAGCATTTGTGCGCGGGGGTTGTGCAAATGGCCGGGGCCGCGGCCTTGCGGTCGCGGCCCTTGCAGCTGGCCGGCTCGTGGGCACCGGCAGCGCGGCTACTCTTCGGAGACCTCGGATTCCGTGTTCCAGCTTTCTTCCAGTTCGGCCTCGTAGTCCGTGTTCAGCAGGTCGTCCATGCCCTTGTCGACGCGCCAGCCGCCGTCTTCCTTCTTCAGGTAGTACATCTCTTCGCGCACCTTCTCCTTGCCGTTGCGGGTGCGCGTCACGTTCACCTTCACGATCGCCTCGTCCGAGTCGCTCTCGACGCTGATGATCTCGTAGCTCACCAGCTTGTTGCCGGCCGCCTTGTCTTTCTCCAGTTTCGACTTCATTGTCTCGCGGGCTTCGGCCTGGTCTTCTTCGCACAGGACCGCCACGGCCTTCTCGCTGTCGTAGGCCTGCTGGGCGTCGAGGTAGCCCTTGACCGTCTCGTCGGCGCCGGGGCCGCAGCCGCTTGCCAGCATCGCCGCCCCGCAGATCACCACCGCCATCACCGCACTCATGAGCTTCTTCATGGCACACATCCTTTCTTGCCGCGCTGTGGAGCCTTGCTCCGTCCGGGGCTTCGCCCCCATGTTCGGGCCACCTTGGCCACGCCCTATTGATAGCGTATCCGCACGACATTTCGAAATTCTCTGCTACACTGGCCGTGCAGTTCCGCACGGAAGGGGGAACCCATGCAGATCAGCACCGAGGAGGCCGGCCTGCGCGCGCGGCTTGAACAACTGGTCGCCGAGCACAGCCAGGCGCGGCTCGCGCGCGACACCGGCGTCACGCCAAGCAATGTCAGCCGCTACCTGGCCGGCATGCGCGTGCCCGCGGAGTTCTGCATGCGGCTGGTCGAGAAGCTGGGCGTCAACCCCGCCTGGCTGCTGACCGGCGAGGGCGCCACCTACCTGGCCGACGTGGACGTCGCCGGCGGCGTGCAGGCCCGCGACATGCTCGAGCTGGTGCGCGCCATGGAGGCCGTGGCCCGCGTGCGCCTCGGCGCCTTGTCCGGCAAGCCCGACCGCAAGCTGCTGCGCGAGCTGAGTGACAACATCGAAGCCTTCGAGAAACTGCGCGCGCAACTGCACCTGCGCACGGCGGGCTTCCTGAAAGACCTGCTGGACCAGCTGCACGCGGCCATCGAGGCCCGCGAGATGCCGAAGGCCGACTTCCTGTGCAACGCCGCGCGCCAGGCCGGCCGCTTCTGCGACGACGACCTGCTGCTGCGCCGCCTGGACCATTACGAGGCCCACCTGCTGTCGGTGCAGCGCAAGGACGAGTCGGCGCTGAAGCTGCAGCACAAGGCAATCGCGCGCTATCTGGCCCTGGCCGAGCCGGACCTGATGGCGATGCACGAGATCAACGCCCACGCCGTCTACCTGCTGCGCGTGGGGCGCATCGAGGACGCCCGCCGCACCGCGCGCGCCGCGCGGGAACTCGCGCTTGACCTCGAGGCGACACCGGAGTTCCAGCTGCTGCGCATGTCCGAGGGCATGGCGCTGATGCTGCTGGGACGCCTGCGCGAGGGCGGGCCGCTGGTGATCGACGCCGCCAACCGGCTGGGGCCGCCCGAGCTCGAGTACTACGCGGCCGAGCTGGCCACGGCCGAGCTGTTCATGGGCCTCAGCGACCCGGCCTCAAAACTGGCCCAGCACAAGCAATGGCTGCGCGACGGGCGCGAAGAGGCCGTGGGCGCGTCAGTGACGGCCGTGATCAGCTTCTGTTTCTGGGAGGGCAACCCGCGCGTGATCAGGGACGCGCTGGCGCTGTACACGGGCAGCGCGGCGGTGCGCGGCCGTGTGTCGCCTTTCCTGGCGGAGTACGCCGAGCTGTACTGTGGTGTACTGGAGGGCAAGGGCGGGGGCGTGCGCGAGTTTCTGAAGTCGGAAGCACACCGCGCGCGCATCGAGGCCGAGAGCCCCGTGGACCGTTTTAGAGGGCACGCCACGGCCTGCGACCTGGCTCTGGCGGCCGGCCAGGAGAAGCTCGCGCGCGAGGAGTGGGAGGCCACGCAGGCACTGCTGCAGGGTCTGGGCAGGCGCTACCAGATCCCGGTGCTGCAACTGGGCCTGCACCACCGGAACGGGCTGGAACTGTTCGAAAAGGCCAAGGGCAAAGCAGCCGAACCGGCAACGCAAGCCCGCCAGTTCTTCCAGCAACAGTTCAAGGAAGGCTACGCCTGCTTCCGGGGGCTGGGGGACAATGACTAACGCGATGGGCCTGAGCCAAACCAAAGCCCGGGATGCCAATCCCGGGCAGTTCAGCCTGTGTTCGCATGTCCCGCGTAATCCGCCCGGCCTTTGCAGGCCGGGCTTTGGCTTTCTACATGTTGCGGCGGTATTGGCCGCCTACTTCGTAGAGGGCGTGGCTGATCTGGCCCAGTGAGCAGAACCTTACGGTGCGCATCAGCTCGTGGAAGATGTTGTTGCCTTCCAGTGCCACGCGCTTCAGGTGCTCGAGCGCCTTGGGCGCGCCCTGCTGGTGGCGCTGCTGGAAATCGGAGAGGCGCGTGATGCAGCTCTCCTTTTCGGCCTGGGTGGCGCGGGCCAGCTCGATCTTCTGCTCGCGCTCCGTGGGATGCGGGTTCAGGAAGGTGTTCACACCGATGATCGGCAGCTCGCCGGAATGCTTGAGCTGCTCATAGACCATCGACTCTTCCTGGATCTTGCCGCGCTGGTACTGGGTCTCCATGGCGCCGATTACGCCGCCGCGTTCGGTCAGGCGGTCGAATTCCTGCAGCACGGCCTCTTCCACCAGGTCGGTCAGCTCTTCAATTACGAAGCTGCCCTGCATGGGGTTCTCGTTCTTGGCCAGGCCCAGCTCCTTGTTGATGATGTGCTGGATGGCCAGCGCGCGGCGCACGCTTTCGTCCGTTGGCGTGGTGATCGCCTCGTCATAGGCGTTGGTGTGCAGGCTGTTGCAGTTGTCGTAGATCGCGTACAGGGCCTGCAACGTGGTGCGGATGTCGTTGAACTGGATCTCCATGGCGTGCAGGCTGCGGCCTGACGTCTGGATGTGATACTTCAGCATCTGCGAGCGGTCGTTGGCCCCGTACAGCCGCTTCATCGCCACGGCCCAGATGCGCCGGGCCACGCGGCCGATCACGCTGTACTCGGCGTCGACGCCGTTGCTGAAGAAGAAGCTGAGGTTGGGCGCGAAGTCGTTCACGTCCATGCCGCGGGCGCGGTAGGCCTCGACGTAGGTGAAGCCGTTGGCCAGCGTGAAGGCCAGCTGGGTGATGGGGTTGGCGCCGGCCTCGGCGATGTGATAGCCGCTGATGCTGACCGAGTAGTAATTCCGCACGTTGTGGTCGATGAACCAGGCCTGCACGTCGCCCATCATCTTGAGCGCGAACTCGATGCTGAAGATGCAGGTGTTCTGGGCCTGGTCTTCCTTCAGGATGTCGGCCTGCACGGTGCCGCGCACGGTGCTGACGGTCTCGCGCTCGATGCGCTCGAACTCGGCCTCGCTCAATAGCTTGCGGATTTCTTCCCAGGGCACGTCAAAGCAGCGCGGGTCCTGCCACGCGGAATTGAGCAGGGCGTGCGGGTCGGACATTTCGGCCGGCGCGACCTTGGGGTCGCGGATCGGCACGAACAGGCGCTGCGGGCCGCGCGCGGGCTTGAGGCGGCCTTGCTCCATCAGGAACTTGCGGGCCTGCTGGCGCGTGGCGGCGTTGAAGAAGAACGCCAGGATGATCGGCGCCGGGCCGTTGATCGTCATGCTGACGCTGGTGGTCGGCGCGCACAGGTCAAAGCCCGCGTACAGCAGCTCCATCTCTTCGACGGTGAAGATCGCCACGCCAGATTCGCCCACCTTGCCGTAGATGTCGGGGCGCTGGTGCGGGTCTTCGCCGTACAGCGTCACGCTGTCAAAAGCCGTGCTGAGGCGCGCGGCCGGCTGGCCCTCGCTCACCAGGTGAAAGCGCCGGTTGGTGCGCTCGGCCGGGCCTTCGCCGGCGAACATGCGGGTGGGGTCCTCGCCGCTGCGTTTGTAGGGATAAACGCCGGCCGTGAAGGGGAAGCGGCCGGGGACGTTTTCTTCCAGCAGCCAGACCAGCAGGTCGCCCCAGTCATGGAACTTGGGCAGCGCTACCTTAGGCAGTTCGGTGCCGCTGAGTGTGCGGGTGTAGTTGGCGACGTGGATTTCACGGCCGCGCACCTCGTAAACGTTTTCGGCGGCGGTGTAGGACTTCTGCAGCTCGGGCCAGCCGCGCAATTCGTTGAGGCAGGCGCCGTCGAGCTCGCCGAGCAGCTGGTTGTAGCGCTTGCGCAGCTTGAGGATCGCAGGGTCGGCGTGCTTTTCTTCGAGATGCGAAAGCGGCGCGGCCGGCTGGTCGCCCAGGTCCTGCAGCACGCTGTACGTCGCCCCAAGTTTGGTCGCGATGGCGCGCTGCTGCTCGGCCCACTTGTGGTAGCCGCGCACGGTCTCGGAGACCTCGGAGAGGTAGCGGATGCGCTTGCCGGGCACCACGGTCTTCTGCTCAGGGCCCTCGGGGCCGCAGACCTGCGTGAAGTAGCGGGTTTCCAGCTTGCGGCCGGAAGCGTCGGACAGGCGCTTGAGCAGCTCAAGGTAGAGGGCGTTGACGCCCAGGTCGTTGAACTGGGCGGCGATGGTCGGGAACACCGGCATGGTTTCCGGCGCGTCGTTGCGCGGTGCGCCCTTATTGCGCCAGACCTGCTTGCGGATGTCGCGTAGCGCGTCTTTGCTGCCGCGGCGCTCGAACTTGTTGAGCACCACCAGGTCGGCGAAATCGAGCATCTCGATCTTCTCGAGCTGCGTGGGTGCGCCGAACTCGGCCGTCATCACGTAGAGGCTGAGGTTGGCGAAGCGCGTGATGGCGTCGTCGCCCTGGCCGATGCCGCTGGTCTCCACGAGTATGAGGTCGTAGCCGGCGGCCTGGCAGATGTCGATGGCTTCGTCCAGCGCTTCGCTGATCTCGCTTTGGGACTCGCGGGTGGCCAGGCTGCGCATGTAGACGCGGTCGTTGTTCAGCGCGTTCATGCGGATGCGGTCGCCCAGCAGGGCGCCACCGGTGCGACGGCGCGTGGGGTCGATGCTGAGCACCGCCACGTGCTGGTCTTCAAAATCAAGCAGGTAGCGGCGCAGCAGCTCATCGGTCAGGCTGGACTTGCCCGCGCCGCCGGTGCCGGTGATGCCCACCACCGGGGCCAGCGTCTTGCGCGCTTCCTTGCGGGCCTTTACGGCCTTGGCCAGAGTGCCCGCCTGTTCGGCGGGTGCCTCTTCATTCAGCTCAGCCAGTGTGATCAGCTTTGCCACCGAGCCCTTGTGGCCGGTGTCGAAGTGGCTGAGTTCGCCGTTGAGGGTGTGCAGGGTGCTGAAATCGCACTCGGCCATCATCAGCTTGATCATGCCGTCGAGGCCGAGTTCGCGGCCGTCATGGGGGCTGAAGATGCGGTTGATGCCGTAGTCGTGCAGCTCACGGATTTCCTCGGGCACGATCACGCCGCCGCCGCCGCCGAAAATCTTGATGTGGCCGGCGTCCTTTTCGCGCAGCAGGTCGTACATGTACTTGAAGAATTCCATGTGGCCGCCCTGGTAGCTGCTGACGGCGATGCCCTGGGCGTCTTCTTCAATGGCGGCGTTGACGATCTCTTCCACGCTGCGGTTGTGGCCCAGGTGCACGACTTCGGCGCCGTGGGCCTGCAGCAGGCGGCGCATGATGTTGATGGAAACGTCATGGCCGTCGAACAGGGACGCGGCGGTCACGAAGCGGATCTTGGTTTTTATCTGTGTCGCCTGTTTCATGACGCGATACAACACCCCACCGCGCGTCCGGCGGGCGCGCAACTCAGCCGTAAACCATCCTTTATAAAACGGGACCGCCCGAAGTTATAGACCTGAACGGTCCGGAAAGTTGCCCTCGCAGCGACTTTCAAAACGAACAGGGGAGGCCCATCGGCCTCCCCCGTGAGCTTCAGCAAAGCTAGCGGACCGGTTTGGGTGTTTCTTCTTCGCGGCCTGGCAGGGCGGGCATGCGCTGGCCGCCGGGGCCGAAACCTGGCATCGGCGGGATGCCGGGGGCCACGGATTCGTTCTCATCAGCGCCGCCCTCGTCGATGTCGGCACCGCCCTTGCCGACGTCCTCGGGGCTCAGGCCCATGGTGAAGTCGATCCACTTCTTCTCGAGCTCGTCCCAGTCTTTGTCGGACTTGATGCCGAACACTTCCTTGAACTTGGCGATGGCGCTGTTGTCGTCGTAGCTCTTGAGCAGAATCTCGCCCTTGTAGTCCATGCCGATGAACTCCCACCAGTCATCGCGGTAGGGGTACTTGCCGCCTTCCTTGTAGAACTGGAAGAAGTAGCTGACCTGGCAGGCGGTGGCGTAGTAGAGGCCCATCGAGATGTTGACCACCCACTGCGGATTGACCTTCCACTTTTCTTCCTGCCAGCGTTCGAAGGACTTGCGCTGCACCTGGCCGTAGCTGCGGCACTCGATGGTGTCGCGGATGCGGAACAGGGGCTTGTTGCCGAGGATCTTGTAGACCTGCTGGAAATCGCTGAGCCGCAGGTGGTTCAGCTCCATGAAGGTGTAGGTGGAATCAATGCCTTCGCCCTGGCGCTTGAAGCCTGACACGGAGTCCGTCAGGCCCTCCTGCACCAGGATGCTGGTGTAGCGCGGGGCGGTCATCAACTCTTCCTCGGTGAACTTGGGGTTGGTGGCGAAGAAGTCGGACAGCATGTGAAAGGTCTCGTGGATCAGCACGGACTCGTTGAACCACAGGGTGTCGGCGCTGGGATCCGAGCGGTCGTCATAGGTCATGACTCGCTCTTCAATCGGCGAATAGAAGGCGCGGGCGCCGGGCATGGGCTGCCCCATGGTGTCTTCGCAGTACTTCTCGAAGGTGGCGCGGTCTTTCAGCACCACGATTTCCATGGGCCAGCCTTCCAGATGGGCGCGCTCGGCTTCGCCCTTGGGCTTCTGGCGCTGCAGGTTGTACTTGTCGATCAGGTTTTCCTTGAACCAGTCGTACAGGTGGCGCAGCAGCGCCTTCTTGCTTTCCAGGGTTTCCAGGAACGACTCGTCGAGGCTCTCGCTGCCGATGGGCTTCTCGACGAACACCATGAAGTACGGGCCGTAGGTGTACGTCCAGCAGTCGGTGAAGTCTTCACCGTCGCGCCCCATGGCCTTTACCGAGAACGAGCGCTGGCCCTTGGCGCGGTTGACTTTGCCGCCGCCCTGGGCCTGCTTGAAGCGGATCCAGGCCTTGCGCGACTTGATGGCGAAGCCGTCCTTGGCGTCCTGCGCCTTGAGCTCGTTGTAGGTGCTGAGCGCCGACTCCTGCAGCTTCACCAGCTCCGCGATCATGTCCGGAGGGTAAAGGCTCACGTCGTGGTAGGTCTGGTCGATGTCGAGGTATGCGTTGTTGTATTCCCTGGTGCCTTCGCACTCCAGCAGCTCGGCCTCGACCATCTCGGGCGGGCGCTTGTAGGGCTTCCAGCCCAGGCGCTGCACGATGTCCTCGAACTTCTTGTTCACCACCTGGGTCTTCTTGGTGGTGCCGTCCGGGCGGGTCTCGGTGACTTCGCGGGTGGCCTTCTTGGCGTTCTTCAGCGAGCGCCAGGCCTGGTCCAGCAGCGCGGGGCCGCTGGCGTGCTTGTCGTCGTCGAGCATCAGCGCGATGTCGGCCAGCTCGTCGGCGCTCGCGCCGGCCTCAGCCTTGCGGTAAAGCGCGTCGGCCCACAGGGCCTGCTGTGCCTTGAAGTCTGCTTTGTCTTTACGCTTGCCGGCTTCAACGTAGTAGTAGCGAACCTGCTCAAGTGTCAGGGCCGTGGCGTTGTTGATCTGCTTCTT
>JAJVIO010000003.1 GCA_022071975.1 Planctomycetota bacterium | reverse complement strand
ACCGTGGCATTCTATGGACACCGACCGCTCCGCCCCAGTGCGACGGCAGCGATTCGCCACTGCGTTATTCGTGTGGTATATTCTGTGCAATCCACAATCAGGAGACGCAACTTCGCGCGGGCATTTTGCCTGCGCGACGGGAGTTGCGTCATGGGGCAACAGGCGGAGCACAGTCATGGCATACGGTACGGCCTACAAAGTCTTCGTTTTCACCGCATCCATGCCGGCCGAGGTAGTGCTGGCGCAGCAGCAGGCGATCAACGAACTCACCGCCAAGGGCGCGATGATCTCCAAGTACGACCACGGGCCGGCCGCGACCATCATCGAGTTGAAGGTCGCCATGATGGGCTAGCGGGAATTGCCCTGCGTGATCCGGCTCGGCCGGATATGCTGCCGGCATGGGTGAGCACACCGAGAGAATGCGGCGCGAAGGCCCGGACGGCGAACATCGCCCGCCGGTCGGCGCTTTGCCGGGTACTCTGGTCGAGAACCCGGAGGCGCTACCCACGCGCATGCTGGTAGTGGACTTTGGGCCGGACCACGTCGAAGAAACCGAGATCAGCGACCCGTACGACCTGAAGAAATTCATCGACCGAGACTCGGTCACCTGGGTGGACGTGGCGGGCTTCCGCAACATCGGCCAGATCCGCCAGCTGGGCGAGCTGCTGGACATCCACCCGCTGGCCCTGGCCGACGTCGTGAACGTGCCGCAACGCGCAAAGGCGGAGGCTTACCCGGATTACCTGTTCATCGTCACGCACGCCCCTGAGATGGAAGAAAATGGCAGCTGCTACACCGAGCAGGTGGGCTTGCTGTTCGGCGACCACTTCGTGCTGACCTTCCAGGAGCGCCCCAAGGACGACCTGTTCAAGCTGCTGCGCGAGCGCATACGCAACAAGCGCGGGTTGATCCGCGGCAAGCCGTCGTCTTACCTGGGCTACTCGATCATCGACCGCATCACGGACGAGTACTTCCCGATTCTCGACGAATACGAACTGCGGCTGGACGCCCTTGAAAAACGCATCCTGGCCGGAGAGCTGAATGTCGTGCAGGAGCTTTACGAAGTGAAGCACCAGGTGTTCGATCTGCGCCGCAACATCGACACCCACCGCGACAGCTTGAACTCGCTGCTGCACATGCAGGTGCCCTACCTGACCGACGAGGTCAAGCTGTTCCTGCGCGACTGCCACGACCACGCCACGAGCCAGAGCAACCAGACCCAGAGCCTGCAGGATTACGCCGTCAGCCTGCGCGAACTGTTGGTGGCCACGCAGTCCCAGCGCATGAACGAAGTAATGAAGGTGCTGACCATCGTCGCCACCATCTTCATGCCGCTGTCCTTCTTCGCCGGCGTGTACGGCATGAACTTCGACACGGAAAGACCCGGCAACATGCCGGAGTTGACCATGGCCTACGGTTACTGGATTTTCTGGGGCTGCATGGCGGCGATCGTGCTCTCCATGCTGTGGTACTTCCGCCGCCGCAGGTGGCTCTAGCACAAGCAGCCCCGGCGGTTATGCTCCGGCCATGATCGACCTGACCAACGAACGCATCCTGGTGACCGGCGGGGCGGGCTTTTTGGGCTCGCACCTGTGCGACATGCTGCGCGCCGAGGGCTGCCGCAACCTGTTTACCCCGCGCTCGGCCGACTACGACCTGGTGGACCGCGCGGCCGTGAAGCGCATGTACAAGGCTTTTGAGCCGACCATTGTGATCCACCTGGCGGCGCGCGTGGGGGGCATCGGCGCGAATCGCGAGAACCCGGGCCTGTTCTTTCACGACAACCTGATGATGGGCGTGAACCTGATTGAGGAAGCCCGCCACATCAAGCTGCGCAAGTTCGTGCAGCTCGGCACCGTGTGCGCCTACCCCAAGTTCACGCCTGTGCCCTTCCGCGAAGACGAGCTCTGGAACGGCTTCCCCGAGGAAACCAACGCCCCCTACGGCATCGCCAAGAAGGCCCTGCTGGTAATGCTGCAGAGTTACCGCGCCCAGTACGGATTTAAAGGCATCTACCTGCTGCCGGTGAACCTGTACGGGCCGAACGACAACTTCGACCTGCAGACCAGCCACGTGATCCCGGCCATGATCCGCAAGTTCATGGCCGCCAAAGAGAAAGTCACCCTGTGGGGCGACGGCTCGCCTTCGCGCGAGTTCCTGTACGTGCGCGACTGCGCCAGGGGGATCATCGAGGCGACACGCAAGTTCGAGGGCGCGGCGCCTGTCAACCTGGGCTCCGGCCGCGAGGTCACCATGAAGGACCTGGCGACCATGATCCGCGACCTGACGGGCAGCAAGGCCACAATCGAGTGGGACACCAGCATGCCCAACGGCCAGCCCCGCCGCTGCCTTGACACGTCAAGGGCGCGGGAAGCCTTCGGCTGGCAGGCCGAGACCGAGCTCGAGGACGGCCTGAAACAGACCATCGCCTGGTGGCAAAGCGAAGTGGCGCGGGCTGCCAGCCCGCGTTCGTAGTCAACTGCCGCGGGCTGGCAGCCCGCGCCACGGGGTAAACATGCTGTTCACCAGGGCACGACTGCACATCGACGACGCGATCCGCGACTGGATTGACACCCAGTGGCCGTGGCTGGTCGAGAAGCTGAACATGGGCGACCTGGCCGAGCACCTGGTGATCGAGCCCACCAGCGAGTTTTTTCCGCATAAGTGGGAGGCCACACGCGAGGCCGTCGAGAACCTGTTCCACACCGTGGTCGAATACGCCGAGGTTGAGCCTGCGCGCGTGGAGCTGGGCCTGCTCGAGCCCCAGGACGAAATGCCGCCCGCGCTGGTGAAGAAGGACGACAAGTTCGTGCTGCCGCTCGAGATCAGCGAGCTGCGCGACCCGGCCGTGACCGTGGCGATCCTCTCGCGCAAGCTGGCGCTGCTGCGCCTGATGGACGCCGGCCTTGACCTCAAGCGCGACGACTTACCGCTGCTGATGGACCTGGCCTGCGTGGTGATGGGGCTGGGCATTTTCAACGCAAACGCGGCCGTGCCCCAGGTGCCGCGCTGAGGGGTGGCCAACTGCGGGCAGTCTGCCCAAGCAAGAGGCTTCATGAATTGGCCCATGTACGGCTACGCGTTAGCCAAGCTGGCCAAAGCGCGCGGTGAAGCCAAACCGGCATGGCTAAAACACCTGCGAGAAGACACCAAGCTGTTCACGCGCGAAGCCATCAAGTGGTTGAATAAGTAGAGCCCCGGCCGAAAGGCCGGGGACGACGCGAAGCGTCGAACGTTGTCGCCTGCGGCGACTCCCCGGCCTGTCAGCCGGGGCTCTACGCCAGCAACGCCTTCTGTTTGGCCGTGAGCTGCTGGATGCCGTTGGCAGCTAAATCGATCAGCTCGTTCAGCTGCTCGCGGGGAAACGCGTGCTCCTCGGCCGTGCCTTGCAGCTCGATGAACAGGCCCTTGCCGGTCATCACCACGTTCATGTCGGTGAAGGCGGCGAAGTCTTCCCTGTAATCCAGGTCCAGCACCGGCTGCCCGTCCACGATGCCCACGCTGACGGCCGCGACGCTGTCCACCAAGGGCCAGTACTTCAGCTTGCCGTCTTCTTTCATCTTCAGCAGGCAGTCCCACAGGGCCACGTATGCCCCCGTGATGCTGGCCGTGCGCGTGCCGCCGTCGGCCTGCAGCACGTCGCAATCGAGCCAGATGGTACGCTCGCCGACCTGCTTCAAATCGATGATTGCGCGCAGGCTGCGCCCGATCAGCCGCTGGATCTCGACGCTGCGGCCGTCCACCTTGCCGCCCTTATCGCGCTGTTTGCGCGTGTTGGTGCTGGAGGGCAGCATGGCGTACTCGGCCGTGAGCCAGCCTTCGCGTTCGTCGGCGGGCTTGGCCATGTTGGCGGCGCGCATCCATGGCGGCACGGCGTCTTCGTACATGGCGGTGCAGAGCACGCGGGTGTTGCCGAACTCGACCAGCACGCTGCCGGCGGCATGGCTGGTGAAGCCGCGCGTGAAGCGGATTTCCCGAAGCTGATCGTAAGCGCGTCCGTCGTGACGTGGCATGTGATCCTCTGGCTGTGTCGCCGCTACGCGGCTCGGTTCGATGGGACACTATAAGGTCTGAGGCCAACATTTGTTGGCCTGCTTTGCTGGCAACTGCTCAGGCTCACGCGGAGGCGCCATGGCGCCAAGAGGCTCCTGCGCCACGAATGACACTTGGCGCCTTTGCGCCTTGGCGTGAGTCCGGACGTCTCGCCTTTCGCGAACAACTCCGCAGTCCAATGTCTGGCGGCTGTCCAAATTGGTTCACGACAGCCACTTGGCGAAGGCGGTGTAGCCGCCCTGGTGGTGGCGTTTCAGCCAGTTTCGGGCTTTCTCAACCAGTTCGGTGGGCGGGTTGTGGCCGTTGGCGGCGCACTGCAGCAGGCCGTGAAGGTGGCGGGCGTCAAACAGCAGGCCGATGCTGATCTCCGGGTCCAGCTTCTCCAGTCGCTGCTGGGTCTGCAAAGCCTCCTGCAGCGCCTTGGGCCAGTCGCCCGCAATGCGCAACAACTGCTCGTTGACGATGCGCCAGTGCAGCTGGGTCACCTCTTCCGACTTCAGGGTGTTCCTGAACTCGTCCCACTCGGCGAGCGCTTCGCCAGCTTTTCCCTGCAGCGCCTTCAATACAGCGCGCGACGCCTGGGTGCGTCCCTTCTGCCCCTTCACCGGCACGATCTCCGGAGAATCGTAGTAGGCCGTCGCGCGCTCCAGGCCTGGCAGGTCCTCCATCACCACGCAGAAGTCCATGATCCACTTGGCCTTGGATTCCGAGTGCCCGCCGAAACGGATCGCGCCCTCAACGTCGATCAGCCCCGAGTACAACATGGCGTTGGCCAGGTAGGTCTCGCAGATCGTGCGCCGCGCCTCCGGCCCCACACGCGGGAAATGGCGCTGCATGGCCGCCAGGCCCGTGTGCAGCTCGCCCTGCAGGCCGGTGAAGTGGCCGATCAGAAACTCCGTGTAGGCGGCGCCCGGCCAGTCAAGCTGCTCGCCGGCCAGCAGCGCCAGCGCCGAGCGCATCACCCGCATACCCTCCTGCACCCGGTGCTGGCTGGCGACGGACAGGGCGAACCGCGTGATGTTGTCGAGGTCGCGCTGGGCCATGCGGCCGGTGCGCATCATCGCGAACAGGAACTGCTTGCGCATCAGCTCGCCGGCCTTCTCTGGCCGGCCCTTGCCGAACTCGATGCGCGCCTGGTGGCCGTAGAACTGGTAGTTCAACTCGAAGTCGTCACACAACTTGGCGACCTGGCGGGCGCTGTCGAGCAGGCGCTCGGCGCGGTCGAGGTCTAGGTTGTCGAGAGCGCTTGAGAGGTCGTCCATCATCTGGGCGAACAACTCGCGGCTGTGCTCATTGAGGCGCGCCTGCAGGGCCTCGTGGCGATTCAGCGCTTCATTCAGCTCCTTCAATACTTTCAGGTGGTGGCGCGTAGTGAGCGAGCCCAGGCGCATCTGGGTGACGGCACTCATGGCTTTCACGATCTCGAGCAGGTCCGTGGCGCGCTCTTCGGCCTTGCCGGAGATGTCGGCACTGTGGGGCTCGCCTTTGCCGGTCAGCAGCCAGGCGGGGTTTATGCCCAGCTCGGTGACCAGCGCGGCCACGAAACTGGCGGGCATACGGGTGCCGGTGGCGTAGCGGTTCACGTTCGACAGCGAGTGGCCGGTGCGGCGCGCTACCTCAGCCTGGCTGTGCGTGTTGAGCACAGTCTGGAGGCGGGCGCGCAGGGCGTCGTTGACGGCGTCAGAGTTGGCCATGGGACCGCATCTTACGCCCATCGGTGGTGATTGCAAAAACGGGAGTCCAATTGTCACGGAAAGCGTACAATAACCGGCCCCTCACTCACGCGGCGCGCCGTGACATCGCTCGAAGACATCTACCTGTTCCGCCATGCCGCTTACCGCGACGTGGCCTATTCGTTGCAGCTGCCGTCGGACCGCGCCCGGCTGCACGCCGCCGCGTTCGAAATCACCGAGCACGCCTGGGGCGCCGAGGCTGCGCTGGTCGCCGCCGAACTGGCCGAGCACGCGCGGTTGGCCCAGGATGGCGCGAGCCCCGAGGAAGCAGCAGTGTTGGCCGCAGCGGAATTGCGCTACCTGCAGCTCGCAATCAGGCGCTTCAAGGAGCGTGCCCAGTGGGAAAGCCTGCACCACGCGGCGGGGCGCATGCTGGAATGTCCCGGCTGCGCAGCTGGAACACGCATCGAAGCACTGTTAGAGATTGCCAGCGCGCTGGAAAACATGGGAAGGCGCGCCGACGCCGTGGAGGCCTACCTGCGCCTCGCCGCAGAAGCCCGCGCGCAGGGTCATCACAAGGGCGAAGTGCAGGGAAACTGCGGTGCCGCGCTGTCCGGTGTCTATCTTGGTCGGCATGAACAAGGGTTGTCGCTGGTCGCCGATGCCGAGCGGATTGCACGCCGCACCGGAGATCCTGCGTTGCTTGCCAAGGCGCTTATGGACCGCGCCATGCTGGCCAGCGCGCGCGGCGACTACGCCGAGAACGAACGCTACCTGGGTGAGGCGATGAACGCCTTCCCGCCCGGCAGTACGAACCCGTTCCTGTGGATCATCCGCGGCAATCTGGCGAACCTGTATTCGAACAGCGGGCGACGCGACGAGGCCATCCGTACGTACCTGGAACTTCTTCGGGTGCTGAAAGACGGCGATGACCGCCGCATGATCGGTGTGGCGCTGAGCAACCTGGGGCGACAGTACATGCTCGCCGGCGAGCTGGAGCAGGCGGAGAACCGCCTGCTGGAGGCGATCGACAGCGCCACCGAGCACGGCAATCGTCGCTCCGCTGCGTTCGCCCTTGCGAACCTGGCCGAAGTTGACCTGCGGCGCGGCAACTTCGGGCGCTGCCAGGACTCGATCCTGAGGGCATGCGAGTCCGCCCGTGAGTTCGGCCTGCCCATCTACCACGCGGCCTACCGCTGCACAGAGTCCCTGCTGCACCTGCTGCTAGGGCACGAGCAAGAGGCGCAACAGGCAGTCGAAGATGCCCGGGCCGAGTTCATCTCCGTGGGCAGCGAGGTCTTCGTGCCGGAGTACTGCGGCATCGTGCGCCTGCGCATCGCGGCCTCGCAGGCGGTTTCCACGGCGGCACCGGGTCGCGTGACGTCCAGGCTGCGCATGGATCCACCCGTGCCCTCATGGCTGCCGGTCATTCGGGCAATGGCCGATGAAATCAGGAAGTCATTCACTGCGCGCGGCGGAAGTGCCGGCGCGCAACTGGAGGCCGCCGATCGGGCCGCCGGGGCGCTGGTAGCAGAGATCGAGGCGGCGGTGGCGGAGAAACGCCCGGCGCTGGTCTACCGCGGCCACCTGCCGGGCGAGATGCTGCCGGTGCTTCGAAAGTCGCTGCTGGCACGCATGCCAAGGGCGGAATCCGAGCTGCTGCAGAAAATGCACCCCGCGCTGTGGCGGGCCATGACAGATTGACGGCCCGGTTGAGAGGTCGCGACACTCAGCGAGGTTCACGCTCTGTGGGCGGGTTGATGTCGGCGTCCTCGCTTGACCCCTGGATGCGCGCCACCACGTGGTCCCACTCAATCGGGAACAGCAGGGTGTCCAGCCGGTGCTCGAACTGCGCTGTCAGCACAGCCTCGGAGCCGCCGCTCTGCTGGGCGAGGTCATGGATGCCGAGCACCGCACGCTTGAGCTTGCGCACGTAGGCGGTGGTGTACAGCACTTCATTGCGCTCGGCGTCGGTCAGCAGGTCCACGTTGCTGCTGCTGATCCAGACCATCACCTCGGCCATCTGCGGCTCGATCTGCTCAGCGGCCACGGCCAGCTGGCTGTGCGTGCCGCCGCGAACTTCCTCGAGGTAGCCCCAGATCTCGTAAAGCCTCGCCATGGCGAGCTGCCAGTTGGCGGTGTGGTTGTTGGGCGCCACGTTGCCGAGCTGGCGGATCACGCGTCCTGCGGCTTCGCGCACCTGCTTGAGCTCAAAGATGCGCTGCTTGGGATTCTCCAGATGGAAGAACAGTCGCTGGCGCATCACGTGGATGCTGCGGAACTCGGGCAGGTGCTCGGAGAGGTCGTGGACGATCTGGTACAGCCGCTTGCCGGGCTCGCTTTCGAGGGGTTGGTTCAAATCCAGCATGCTGCCCTCGATGCTGGCCTCGATACGGTCCATGTCGCGGCTGAGCCCTGAGTAAGCCTGGTAGGTGGCCTTCCACTGGTTGAGCAGCATGTCGAGGCCCTTCATCTGCTCGTCAAAGATGGCCGCGGCGCGACGGCCGCGCTTGCCGATCTCCAGCAAGGCCGTGCGCGCGGCCTGAATGCGCAGGCGCACGTCCTGTTCGCCCTGTACCTTGCTCATCAGCTCGCGGCGCGCGGCCACCAGCAGCTCCTGGGCCGCGGCCACCAGGCCTTCAAGCGCTGAGAACGACTCATCGGCTTCGCGCACGGCGGCTTCCGCCTCGGCGCCGAGGTTGACGGCGCTATCGATGCGCTCCTGCACCAGCTTCGCGCCTTCCACAACGCGGTGGTACAACGGGCGCTTGACGGCCTCGCGGTCCGGGGCGGGCAGCGGCTTCAGCGACGCCAGGGCCTGCAGTGCCTCCACGGCCCATTCGCCGGCCATGCCGCTCTCCGCGCTGGCGTAGAGTTTCTTGACCTTGCCTTTCTGCTCGCGCGCTTCGGCCTGCACCTGGCGCATTTCTTCGGCGATCAGCTTCGCGGCCGCGATCTCCTGCTGGTGGCTGGTGGCGCCCTTCAGCAGCAGGCGGGCTGAGGTTGCAAGCTCGGTGCCCTCGGCGATTTCCACCACCCGCTGCAGCTTGCCCAGGTCTTCGCGCTGGTTGCGCAGCACACGCACCAGCTCGTTGGCCATAGCGCTGACCAGTGTGGAGTAGTGGCGGCCCTTGATGCGGTCAGCCACTTCTTCCGAGATCAGGGTGAATGCTTCTTCGACCAGCAGGGCCGGCGCGGGAGGCAGCTTTTCGGTGTCTGGCAGCTCCCGCGCGGCGGCAAACGCCACGCCCGCGTCGTGAAGCTCCTGGCGCGATTCGTCGGACTTGACGGCCCTGGCAAACGCGCGCTCCACGTTGGCGGCGGCGCCGCGCAGCTCGCGCACGGCGTCGCGCATTACCTTGAGCGGCAGCTCGGAATCCACCTCGCCCAGCACTTCCAGCAGCTCTTCGGGCGTATCGACTTCATAGTTGGTGATCTGGCCGCTGCGGATGCCGATGCGCTTGGCGGTCTGGTCCAGTGCCTTCAGGCGCGCCTCAGCGGCCTGGCGCGCCTGGCGCTCCTGCTCCAGTTCTTCGCGCAGGTCCGCGAGTTGCTGCCCCACCGAGTCAGTGACGCCGGCCAGCTTCTCGATTTCGCGCTCGCCCCGCTGGGTGGCGCGCTCGAGGTCTTTGGCGTGCCGGGCCTCGAGATCGTTTAGTTTTTTCTCCCAGCGGTCGCGTTCGCGCTGCAGCTCGAGCTTGTGGGCTTCTTTCAAGTCCTTGATCTCGGTCAGCAGCCGGTCGCGCTCTTCCTTCAGCTCTCCTTTGAACTCTTTGTCCTTCTCGGTGAGCGAGATCTTCAGCTTCTTCTCAAGTTCACTCACCCGCGCGTTGGCGACGCTGATCTTGCGCTGCAGGTCCGCGGCCAGCACGCGCATCTTTTCGTTTTCCTCTGCGAGCTGACGCACGCGCAGGCGCTCCGCCTCGATCTTGCGGGTGGCAATCTCGCGCAGGATGTCGCCTTCGTCTGGCTGGGGTTGGCCTTGTTTGGACATAGCCCGCTTCTACCACACGCCGGATCACAGGTGAATGAACTCAAGCTGCCGCAGGGCGTGCATCAGGCCGGCAGGTCGAAGACGAAATTGTGCGATCCCGAGATGTACGAAGTGTCCACCAGGGGCTTGCCTTGCGGCTCCAGCGTTTCGGCGTCGATCAGCGTCAACTGCGTGGCCTGGTCGTGCGTCAGCACAAAGTACTTGCCGTTCAGCGACATCGAAATCCCGCGCGGCGACTTGAACTCTTCATACTGCCTCACCAGCTTGCCGCTCCGGAAATCCCAGAACGTCACGATGTTGCCGGCCGGGTTGGTGGCACCGACGATCATGGTCTTCTCATTGATCGCGACGCTCAGGGTCTCGCCCTTCATCTTGGCGCGTACCGGGTCTTCGGCCGTGGTGACGGCATCCTTGGCCGGGTCGTAGAAGCTGATCGCGCCCAGGTAGTCGGGGTCGCCGTTGGGTATACCCTCGCGCGGGGCGGACACGCAGACCAGCTCGCCGCGGCTGGTCATGGCGATGTGGCCGGCGTTGATCTTGCGGTTGCTGAACTTCAGCACCCGGCGGGCTTCGCCGGTCTTGACGTCAACATACGCCACGCAGGGCAGTTCGTCGTCGCGGTCCAGCGGACCACCGCCGTTGGTGATCACCAGCGTGGCGCCGTCGTCGATCAGGATACAGTCGTGAGGCGCGACGCCATGCGTGGGGAAAGTCTTGTCGCGCAACTCCAGGCTGTCGGCATCGCGCACCGCCAGCACGCCGTGATAGCTGCCGTCGCCTGTCTCGGCCTCGGTGCAGTACCACAACTTGCCGTCAGGGCTGAACGAACTGTGGCCGTAAAATTCACGGCCGCCGACGGTTTTCACGCGGCGCAGGATCTTGCCCTGCAGCAGGTCAACTTCGCAGCAGCCCTGGCCGTGCTTTTCGGTGATCAGCACGATGTGGGGCTTGTCGATGCGTGGTGTGAAGCCGTGGCCCAGGAAGCCAATCTCGGGGATCGGCTTTGCCTGTGGGCTGGTGACATCCAGGTTGACCACTCCCACGTAGAACATGGCGTTGCCGGCTTCATCGGCCAGCTTGCCGCCGCCGACCACGGTGCCGAGCTTTCCCGGCACGGGCGTTGGTGGGTTTTCAGAGGCCTGGTTGGCGGGCTGGTTGGCGGACTTGGGGGCATTGTTTCCCCCGCCGCAGGATGCAGCCAGCAGGGAGACGCCGGCAAGTGAACCGGCCTGCAGAAAGCGTCTGCGGGAATTGTCGAACGTGCCGGGCATGTCCCAGTCCTCGTTGTTTTCGCGCTGCCGCCCTGGCTTTGAACAACCGAATTGTAGCGAAAAGGAGCGTCTGGGTCAGGAGGCAGGAGGTAGGAGGTTGGAGGCAGTGGGCAGTGGGCAGTGGGCAGTGGGCAGTGGGCAGTGGGCAGTGGGCAGTGGGCAGTGGGCAGTGGGCGGTGGGCGGTGGGCAGGCGGCCTAAAGCGGATTGGGGCTAGGGGACTCCGACAATCTGACTGGTTCACCCTCCTGCTTCCTGCCTCCTGCCTCCTGCTTCCTGATTAAGTGCCTGGGGGAGCCTTGCGGCTCCCCCATTTCCTCCAAGCTTTGTGACAGGTGTTTCGGCGTTAGGCCGCGACGTAAGAGCCGCCGGCCAGAGCCGCGAGCTGCTGCATGAAGCTGGCGCCACCGCCACCGATGCAGACTGCAATCAGTTCGCAGTCGGTGAACTTCGACCACCAGCCCGGGAAGTCAGCCAGAATCTGGCTGCTGGAACCGGTGATGTTCGGGTAGCCGTCGGTGATGAAGAAGAACTTGTCCAGGTCAGCAGGGTAGACCTGGCAGCACTTCTTCAAGCAGGCGTAGCTGGGCGTCATGCCGCCCGGGTTGGTGCTGGGGCCGTTGACCCAGCTGACGGCGCTGCTCTTGTTGCCGTCGGTGCCGGGCAGCAGGGTGCCCCACATGAACTTGGTGTAGTCCTGGGTCGACGGGAACTGGCCGCCGTACGCGGCGACGTCGAACTCGTCGTCTTCGGTCAGGTCGCCGATGGTCGCGGTGGTCTCGGCGCGCAGGGTCGCGATACGCGATCCGTACATCGAGCCCGAGGCGTCCAGCACGAACACGAACTTGCCCTGTACCGGCTCACCGTAATAGGTGGGCGGATCTTCGGGCGGAGGCGGGTCGGGGGGCGTCTCGACCGGCGGAAGGTCTTCACCTTCGCTGGGCGGAGTGGGCGCGGGCGGAGCCGGCGGCGGAGGCGGCGGCTCAGAAGGCGGGTTGGTGCTGGCCGCAGGCGGCGGCAGCTTGATGTTCACGCCGCCGATCGGGCGGTCGTGGGCGTCGGTCTTGCTTGCGTCTTTGCTGGAAAGCGTCGAGGTACCAGTAGTCTGGGCCCCGAGCATCCCGGCGCCGAACACAAAGGCAAGGCAAGCCATGCCAGTGAGTAACTTGCGCATCAGTAGCTCCTCAGTTCCTGATTTCGAAGTAAGGTAAAACCTGCCAGTTATTTTGCACTTGGCGTGCCAATTCCCCATTTGTCACCGGTTTTAATCGCCAGCCACTTGCCATTTCGTAAGTTGCTACAAAACAATGGTTTAGGCAGTCGCTCCCCCGCTGCCATAGCTGGCGACCATGACACAACCGCATTGGGTGGTTGCCCTGACACCAAAAGGGAACCGGTCTGCACCCCAGTTACACCCGCCAGTCGGCACCGGCGTTACCACGAGAAACACGGTTACCGACCAGGCATCTCAGCCGGTTACATATAGCTGAGACTGCCTCCGTGATTGAACGAGGGCTTTCAGCGTGAACTGCCGGGATGCCGTTGGCCAGCACCAAACATAAGCCGTAGCGACGGTTAAATGCCTGGGGGAGCCTTGCGGCTCCCCCTCTCCTCCAAGCGTTCCGACTGGTCTGGTCGGTTCACAAGGTCTTGTATGTTTCTAGGCTGCGACGTAGCTGCCGCCGGCCAAGGCCGCGAGCTGCTGCATGAAGCTGGCGCCGCCACCACCGACGCAGATGCAGATCAGTTCGCAGTCGGTGAACTTCGCCCACCAGCCCGGGAAGTCAGCCAGGATCTGGCTGCTGGAGCCGCTGGTGTTCGGGTAACCGTCAGACAGGAAGAACATCTTGTCCAGGTCGGCCGGGTACACTTCGCAGCTGCGCTTCAGGCAGGCGTAGCTGGGCGTGCCGCCGCCCGGGTTGGTGCTGGGTCCGTTGACCCAGCTGATGGCGCTGCTCTTGTTGCCGTCAGTGCCGGGCAGCAGGGTGCCCCACATGAATTTGCTGTAGTACTGAGAGCTGCCGAACTGGTCACCGAAAGCGACACAGTCGAACTCGTCGTCTTCCGTCAGGTCGCCGATGGTCGCGGTGGTCTCGGCGCGCACGGTCGCGATACGCGAGCCGTACATCGAACCCGAGGCGTCCAGCACGAAGGCGAACTTACCCTGCACGGGCTCACCGTAGTAGGTGGGCGGATCTTCGGGCGGGGGCGGGTCGGGGGGCGTCTCAACCGGCGGAAGGTCTTCACCTTCGCTGGGCGGAGTCGGAGCCGGGGGAGCCGGCGGGGGCGGAGGCGGCTCGGACGGCGGGTTGGTCGTGGCCGCAGGCGGCGGAAGCTTGATGTTCACACCGCCGATCGGACGGTCGTGAGCATCGGTCTTGTTCGCGTCTTTGCTGGACAGCGTCGAGGTCCCGGTGGTCTGGGCCGCGACGCCGGCCGCGCAAAAGACGAAGGCGAGGCAGGCCATGCTCGCGATGATCTTGCGCATCTTGAATCTCCCGAAGTTTGGGTTTGGGATACTGCCCAGGAAACACTTTGCAAGAGCAGGGGTTGTGCCAAATCCTTGGCATCTTGACGGACGTGCAACAGAAGCGTCACGGCCAATGCGGTTACAGATACAAGTATCCTGATTATATGCACTTATGCAAGCAGTTCCGTTTCGGTAACGAAAACCGGACCAGCGCGTAACATTACCGACCTGACTGCCGGTCCCGAAACGGTACCGTACGGGAACAAAAATCGCCCCAACGGGGCGATTTTCAGTAACGAGTGAATGAATTCCTGCTTAATATCACTACCAGCGACGGTGCTCTTCCGGCACGTGCTTGTTGTAGTGCTGGCGCGCGGCCGCGAGGATGTCGTGCGCGAGCTGAATCGCCGCCAAACCCTCTTCGCCGCCGACTTTGGGACGCTCGCCGGTCTTGACCGCGTGGATGAAGTGCTTCAGCTCTTCCTTTAATGGTTCCTCTTCGCCGATCACCACCTGCTCCACGCGGATCAGGTCGTTGAACACGAACTGCATCAGGTCGTCGATGCCGCTGATGTCCACGTTTTCGACGTGGAAATCCGCCTGGTCCAGCTTGGGCGTCTTGCTGTAAATCCAGGCCTGTTTGCCGGCGAAGTCCAGGTTCAGATAGCGGTCCGCGCAGAAGATGCGCATCTTGCGCACGGATTTGTCCGAGATGCGGCTGGCGGTGATGTTCGCCACGCTGCCGTTCTTAAAGGTCAGGCGCACGCTGGCGATGTCTTCGTGCCGCTTGGACAGCACCGGCGTGCACACCGCCTGGATGTCTTCCACTTCGCTGCCCACGATGCTCAGGATGATGTCCAGGTCGTGGATCATCACGTCCATCACCACGCCCACGTCCGTGGAACGGAACGGGTAGGGGCTCAGGCGGTCGGCCTCGATGAAGGCAACGGTGTTGATCGCGTTACGGATGCTGGACAAAGCCGGGTTGAAGCGTTCGATGTGCCCGACCTGCAGGATGCGCTTGTGCTTCTTGGCCAGTTCGTTGAGCTTGTGGCACTCCTCAACGGTGTAGGCCATTGGTTTCTCGACCAGGGCGTGCAGCCCGTTCTCGAAGGCCCAGCTCGCCACCTCGTAGTGGTAACGGGTCGGCACTACCACGCTGACGGCGTCCACCCGCCCCTTCAGTTGCTTGTAGTCAGTCAGGGCCTCAACGTGGAAACGTTCGGCGATTTCGGCTGCTTTCTTGGGATCGGAGTCAACGACCGCAACAAGCTCAGCCGCCGGCAGTTCCTTCAACACGCGCGCGTGGTTCTTGCCTAGGTGCCCTACGCCGATCACGGCAATCTTCACGCGTTCTGGCTGTGCCACTGAGGTGCTCCTGGTTAGTAGTGCCTAGGTTGTATCCGGGCGGCCCATCCTTAGCAAGTTTCTGACAGTATGCGGGCAGCCTGTTTACAACTCATAGACGATGGCATGGGAGCCTGCAATGCCGGAGGGCTTGAAGCGGCTGGCCTCAATCTCGACCAGGTCTGCCGCGCGGATCAGCACAATGCTTGAGTTCGAGGCGTAGCTGACCACGAAGTAGCGCTTGTCCAGCGTCAGGGCAATCCCCCGCGCCAGCGGCAGATCAAAGCTCTTCAGGTGCTTGCCCTGCTTGATGTCCCAGAAGGTCACGATGTTGCCGGCCGGGTTGGTAGCGCCCACCACGCCGAGTTCCTCTTGGATCACCAGGCTCAGGGTTTCACCCAGCATCTTTTTCGTGACCTCGGCGGGCTCGCTCATCGTCACGGCTTTGCCGCCGCCGGGCCGCAGTGTCAGGCCGCCGGGCACGGTCTTGAAGCCTTCGGGCCCGCTGCCGGGCGGGCTGTGCGGGGTTGAGCCCACGGCCAGGTCGCCCTTGCTGGAGCGCGCCGAAATGGCCAGGTGCCCCGCCATCAGGCCGGCGATGGGCACGCTATCCAGCAGCTTCTCAGATGCAATGTCCACGAAGGTGACGCAGGCATTGTCCTCGTCGGGGCCGCCGCCGCCGTTGGTGATGGCCAGAGTCTTGCCGTCATCCAATATGTGGCAGTCATGGGGAGACTTGCTGAACGTCGGGAACTCGCCCAGCAGTTTCATGCTTTGCCAGTCGCGCACCGCGATCACGCCGTCGTAGGCGCCCAGGCTGCGCTTGGTACTCTCGACCGCGTACAGCAGGCTGCCGTCTTTCGACCAGGCCGCGTGGCCGTAAAACTCGCGCTCCGGCACGGTCTCGATCTGCCGCAGCACGGTCATGGCGCGCATGTCCACTTCGCAAGCGCCAGGGCCCCACTTCTCGAAGATGCCGGCGCGATGGCGCTCAATGGGGTGCGGCACCACAGCGTGGCCGGCGAAGCCGATGGGCAGCAACGCGGGCTTCGCCGCGCCGCTCACGAACTCCTCGACGCGATCGAGATCGACGAATGACAGCCAGTTTTCCTTTTCTCCGTCGCGGGTGCGCCCACCCGGGCCGATCAGCAGCCCGCGGTGATCCGTCGGGTCAAGCACGGGCGGCCGCGGTTCCGGCGCGGCGTTGCCGGCCGGCTGGTTGGTTGCGGCGTTTGCGGCGGGCGCGGCGTTATTGGAACCGCCGCCGGAGCAACCGGCGGCGAGAGCGGCAAGCGCGCTCGCGTGAATGAATGAACGACGTGAGCGATCCATGGAATGCTCCTGCGTCAGGCCGCCCTGTATCGCCGCCACGATACCAAGCCGGGGCGCAGGGGAAACCCGCCGCTAGCGAACCGGCGCAGGGTAGGTGGCGTACTGCTGCTGCAGCAAGGCCTTGCGAAACTTGGCCCGCTTCACCGCCACCACGATCAGGATGATCACGCAGGCGACAAACGAGCCGAACCCCACGCCAAAGAACCCGAGCAGCGAACCCACAATTTTCTCGCCCGGGTTACCTCCCAGCGCAACCTGCCCGCCGCCTGTAGCCGTCGCCACCACTACCTTGTACTCGCCCGCAGCCGGGAAGTTTACTGAGCCGTAGTTGCGCCCGGCCACGCCGTTGGCGTTGTAGGTGACGCTGCCGAAGGTGTTGCTGATGCTCAGCGGTTCGCCGCCGGCTAGCGGCGTGATGCTGAGCTTGAGGTCAGCGGGCGCACTGGCCGCCGCCACACCGCGCTGTTCGAAGAAGATCGCCTGTTCGCCCGGTTGCTCGATGCGGATCACCGCTTCGCCCGGCGCATCCACGCGCTGCATTCCCTCGGCCACGCTCATCAGGCCGCCGGCCATCAAAACGACCGAGGCGATGCCGCCCAGTATCAGCACGGCCGGCCCAAGCAGGAACCAGCCCCAGTGTGGTTTGATGTTCTGCATGCTTTAGAGTGTAGTCGCACAGGCGGGGAAAGCCAAACGGGCAAGCACGCTTACGGCTCAGGTTCTCAGGGCCACTTTGTTACCCGGCAGGCGTGGCCGCGCCGGAGCCGGCAACCTGGATGCCGTGCGTATCGGCCAGCGTGCGCAGAAAGCCGTAGCCTTGGGCAAGGGAGTCGCGGATGAAAGCGGCCGCGCGTTCTTTGTCTGCGGGTTCCCCGAGTTCAAGGGCGTTGCGCGCGTGCATGGCGCGCACCATGAAATCAGGCAGGAACTCGGCATCGAGGGCATCGAACGCCTGTTGTGCCTGGCGGAACGCCCTGCGTGCGGCGCGTGTGTCACCTGCGCGCGAAAGTGCTTCGCCGGCAATCACCTGCAACTCAAGCTGAAGCACCGGCTCGGCGCTGGCGATGTCGGGAAAGGCGTTGCCCTCCAGGATGGCGTCCACGGCGTCCATCAGCCGGCGGGAGCGCGCGTCGAGGTGGCCCTGCATGTTGACGCGGGTTCGACGCACGCGTT
The DNA here is from genome assembly GCA_022071975.1 of Planctomycetota bacterium. Taxonomy (GTDB): domain Bacteria; phylum Planctomycetota; class UBA8742; order UBA2392; family UBA2392; genus JACKID01. The sequence goes on along the minus strand of JAJVIO010000003.1, from coordinate 45,227 downwards.
GCAGCGCGTTGGCTTCGCGCGTCCACAGGCCCAGCAGCAGCAGCGGAGGCGAGCCGACCGCCATGCTGGTCCAGCGGCGGGTGATTTCCTCCAGCGGCGTCATGCCGGCCAGGAAGCCGCAGAACAACAGGGCGTCGCGCAGGTTCTCGGCGATTTCGCCGCCGCAGGCCGCCACCACGCGGCTCAGCTCCTGCATGGCCGGGCCCAGCCGGCCGGTCTGCATGTCCAGCACGGCCTGGGGCACCCGCAGCAGCCAGTCTTCCACCCAGCGCGGCGGCTCAGAGTCCGCGAGCTGCAGTGCCGCGTTGGCCAGCCGCGCGCTTTCGGACAAACGCCCGGCCGAGGCCAGCCCCACGCAGGTGTTGTAGGTCAGGCGCATGAACTGGGCGTCACGCAGGCGCCCGGCGTTCAGCAGCGCCGCCAGGGCCGAGCGGTGCAGCTCGCGCTGGCGGGTGTAGTCGCCCTCGAAGAAGCACTGCACGGCCTCGAGCATGTCCACGTTGGCCTGCATGCTGGGGCTCTGGGTCAGCTTCACCAGCTGGCGCAGGGCCGGCAGCACGTCGGCGGTTTCCTGGTGGCGGTGCTGGCCGATCAGCACGCGGTAATCGTTCAACAGCTTCACGAACACGGGACGGGCGCGCTCCATGATGCGTTTCTGCAACTCCTGGTTGCGGGCCAGCGCGTCGGCCAGTTCGCGCACCATGCGGGCGGGCTGCTCCGCCATGGCGCCGATGCGCTCATGGCCCACGGCGTTGAGTTTCACCACCAGCTCGAGCAACTGCTGGGATTCCGCGGCTGCGGCTTCGCTGACCCGGGCCTCGAGCATTTCGCCACGCCCTTGCAGCAGCCAGGCAGGGTTCAGGCCGAAGGCATGCACCAGGCGCTGCAGGAAGTCGGCGGGCACGCGCCCCGCACGCAGGTAGCGGTGGACGTTGGCCTTGCTGGCGCCCGTGCGGCGGGCGATCTCGTTCTGGCTGTGCTGCTCGGCAAGCAACCGCAGACGCCCGCGCAGGGCGTCGCCTTCGTCGTGTTTTTGATCCCCCCTGGCCATGGGTTTCAATTCTAAAACCCCTGAATCAAGAAGCTATTGGCCTCTCGATGATTCATGGGGTATCCATGGAAGTCGCTTATTGTGGCGCTTGAAGGGGAGACACGGATGATCTACGAATACATTGCGCTGGGTCTGCTGCTGGTCGGTGCTACGGCGTTTGTGATGCTGCTGGGCGGATAGGCGGCACGTAAGTTCCACAAACGAAACTTCCCGGGCCCGGGAAAAAACAAAAAGGCCCCCGCAGCAGCGGGGGCCTTTATCTGCTTTTAGCGCTACTTGCTGACGCTGGCCCGGTTGCGGGTCCAGGTAGCCACCACGCCCTCATAAAGGGCCTTGGCCAGCTTCTCCTGGTAAGCCTTCTGGCTCAGCAGCCTGGCTTCCTGCGCGTTGCTCAGGAAGCCGAGCTCCACCAGCGTGGCCGTCATGTTGGTTTTCTCCAGCACACGCAGGCCGCGGGGGTCTTTCTTGGCGCCGCGGTTGTTGGCGCCGGTCGCGGTGTGGAGCGAGCCGACAAGCGCCTTTGCGAACAGGGCACCCGGCTCCGAGTTCTGGTTGTAGAACACTTCAATGCCCGTGACGCTCTCGTCCGTCGGCGAAATGTTGGCGTGGATGCTCACGAACAGGTCGCACTTGGCGCGGTTGGCGATCTGGCAGCGTTCCTCGAGTTCGGGGTACGTGTCTGTGGTGCGGGTCATGATCACCTTGGCGCTGGCCAACTCGCACAGGTCGCGCAGCATCAGCGACACCGGCAGGCACACATCTTTCTCCTGCACGCCATGGCCGATCCCACCCGGGTCTTTGCCGCCGTGGCCGGCATCGATGCAGATCGTCAGGCCCTTCAGCAACGTGCTGGTTGCCTTCACGGTGTCCGAAGGCGTCTCCTCCGTGGGCAGCGGCGTGATGGGCTCCAGCGTGTACTCGGCCTTGGGCTCGCGCTTGGGGCCGCGCACCAGGTCGTAGCGCCCGAAGTGCTTGCACAGGAAGTTGAAGGTCGATTCGGGCACGCGCAGGTCGCGACGGCGGTCAAAGGCGTCGCGCTCCTGGCGCCAGAGCGTCCCGTTCACATTGAAGATGTCGCTGCCGGCCTCGAACACCACTTTGTCGCCCTGCGGGCTGCTCATGGTGTAGTCGTAGGCACCGGGACCGCGGTCGTAGGTCCAGCCCAGCTCGGCGCTCATCTCGGAAATCCAGATATCGCGCGGCTCAGGATCTTCGGCCGTCACGTGCTGGGGCGGTACTGTCGAGATGGTGGTGCAGCCGGCCAGGAACATGGCGAGGGCGGCGAAAGTGATCAGTGTCGTGCGCATAGTGCTGGCTCCGCGTTCAGTTCCGTCCCGTGATACACGGGCGGATCAGGGGGCCTATCGGCAACGGAGGGCCCCGGCATTGAGCTTTTGTTGCAATTGTCGCCCGGGCCGGGCGCAATGCCGTTTGCTTTGGGGCTTTGCGCGAGTAATGTAAGCGATCCTGCGGCTGATTCCGAGGCGACGATGGGCGTTACCCGTATCGCGATCCTTACTCTGCTGCTCGGCCTGCTGGCCGGGACGGCGCAGGCACAGGAAACCAAGCCTGACCTCGAATCACTTTGGAAGACAGGCTCATTATGGGAAGTGGGCGACAACCGCCCCAAGGTGCAGGACGCCCGCAAGGCGATCATTGACGCCGGCGCCGAGGGCCGCAAGTTCGCGCTTACCAAGCTGGGCGTCACGGCGGGCCTCGAGATCCGCTGCCTGAACGCCGTGTTCGCCGGCTGGGGCGCCGATGCATTCGACGACCTGGTGGCCAACATCGCCCACGAAGACCCCGCGGCGCGCCGCAACGTGGCGGAGCTGCTGTCCGCCCTGAACGATCCCAAGGCCGCCGACGCCCTGCTGGCGCAGGCCACCAAGGAACAGACCCTGAGCCCGCGCCTCTCCCAGCTGGCCGCGCTGGCCAAGTGGAAGGTGGAAGATGCGGTACCGTTGATCATCGAGATTTCGCGCAGCGACACCGAGCGTGTGCGGCATCGCGCCGCCGGCCTGCTCGGCAGCTATGAGTCAGACAGCGCAGTTTCACGGCTGATCGAGATGCTGGACGACGGCGTGTATTACGTGCGCGACGGCGCGCGCAACGCCTTGGCCGCCGGCACGCCCGGTGTGAGATCCATGTGCCTGGGCCGCCTGCGAGAGCAGCTTGAGATGACGCCCGCCGAGCAGAACCTGCAGCGCATCCGGCTGCTGATGCCGGTGATCGCAACCTTGGCCGACGACGCCGTGCCCGCGCTGCTGCAGCAGGCCCTGAAGCACGAGTCGGGCTCCGTGCGGGGCGAAGCCGGCGAATCTCTGGTGACCTGGAAACTCGGCGCCGGGCTGCTGGACAATGAACTGGACGTGGACGCGCTGCTGAAGAAGGCGCTGGACAACGAGTACGACCCGTATGCCAAGGCGGCGCTGGAGCAGGCGCGCGCCAGGCTGGGCGATTCCAAGAAGTGACAGCCATGAGCAAGCGAAGCGGTTTCGGCACACTGCTCAGCGCGGACGACGCGCTGGACGTGATTCTCTCCAGGTTGCGCCCCATCACGGGCACCGAGCTGGTACCTGTCCAGGAATCCGACCTGCGCATCCTGGCTGAGGACATCAAGAGCAACATCAACGTGCCGGCCTTCGACCGCGCCGCCATGGATGGCTACGCCGTCCGCAGCGAAGACCTCGAAGAGCCGTGCATGCTTAAGATCGCGGGCAGGGCGCTGGCGGGCACGCCCTGGAAGGGCACGGTCAAAAAGGGCGAATGCGTCGAGATCGCCACCGGCGCGCCGATGCCCAAGGGCGCTGACGCGGTAGTGATGGTCGAGAACGCCCAGCAGGTCGGCCAGGCCGTCAGCTTCAAGATGCCCGTCGCGAAGGGCGAAAACGTGGGCCTCAAGGCCTCCGACATCGGCAAGGGCGACGTGGTGCTGAAGCGCGGCGCTGTGATGGGCCCGGGCCAGATCGCGGCTGTAGCCATCATCGGGCGCGACAAAATCAAGGTTGTCAGCCGCCCGCGCGTGCTGATCTTCACCACCGGCGACGAAATCGTCACGCCCGGCAAGGCGCTGAAGGCCGGCCAGGTCTATGACTGCAACAGCTACGCCATGATGACCATCGCGCGACGCGCCGGCGCCGAGGTCACCTACCAGCCGAACGTGAAGGACACGCTGGCCAACCTGACCAAGGCGCTGAAAGCCGCGGCCGAGAAGTACGACCTGATCGTGTTCAGCGGCGGCACCAGCGTAGGTGCGCGTGACTACGCGCGCGAGGCCGTGGGCGAATTGGGGACCGTGCACGTACACGGAGTGGCCATCAAGCCGGGCAAGCCGGTGCTGTTCGGCACCATCGGCAAGTGCGGGGTGTTCGGCATGCCGGGCTACCCGACCAGTTGCCTTTTGACCGCCAAGCTTTTTCTGTCGCCGGCGATCCGCCGCCTGGCGCACAACCACTTCCATGAGCGGCGCAAGAAGGTGGTCACGCTCGGCCACGAGGTCAAGAAGGCCAAGACCAAGCAGCGGCTGCTGCCCGTGCGCGTGGACGACCACGACGTGGCATGGAGCACCTTCAAGGGCTCCGGCGCGATCACCAGCCTGAGCGAAAGCGTCGGCTACATCGAGATCGACGCGGGCGACGGCGTGATACAGAAGGGCGCCGAGGCCGTCCTGCGCGTAATCAGCTAGCACGAACGCGCTGCAGCGCTTCAACCACAACTGCGACTATCCAGGAAGTGCTGCAACGGCTTGGGCCACGCGGGGGCGCGGAGGCGCTAAGGGTCTTCCGCGATTCGGTGGCTGCGCGTGTTCAGAGACCGGTTTCAAACGCCAGGGCGCCAAGAACGCCACGGACTTTGCGTTGGTTGCACATCCATCAGCCGATCCGTGCGCCAGAACGTTAGGGCCGTGGCGCACCTTGGCGTCCTGGCGTTGTTTTCTCCCCCGGCTGGACGATTGATCGACGAACGCCAATGGAACCCTTGCGCCCCCGCGGCCCCGCGTGGCCTTTGCTTTTAGTTGCGGTCCCTTGTGGATCTCAGTCTTTGCGGTTGGGGAAAGGCTCGGGTCAAGTACATCCGGCGGCCCAGGCCAGGCGTCCACTTCACTCCTGTCCATCCTGACAAATACAGTTGCAGTGAATCGCGGGCACTCCCTGTCGTCACACCCGGGTTTCCTCGACGGCCTTTTCCGCCGTTTGCAGTGCCAGCAGTTCCATGAAGGCGGGATACAGCGGCAGCAGCAGGTGCGCGGCGAACGCCATGGCGCCCGAGCGGCCCTGCCCCTGCAAGACCAGTCGCCCGCGTTCAACTCGGCCGCTGGCATACAGCGGAATGTTCAAGGCGTCGCGCCCGGAGTCCGGCAGGCCGGCGCTCCAGACCAGCTCGCCTTCTTCGCTCAGCAGCGCGGCGGCCTGTACGCCGGTCAGGCGCATCCATTCAAGCAGCTTGGAGTCGCTCAACGCGGCTTCGGCGCCCGCCTGTTTCGCACGCTCAGCCAGGACATGCGCGGCGTCGCTGGCCGCGCCGGCGTTGCGCAGGTTGCTCCAACTGGCGTATCCCCCGGCCAGGTACACGGCCGCGTACAGCCCGAGCGGCAGCGTGATTGCCGCGCCGGCGAGCATGGGCTCGGCCCCGGCCCAGACGGCGCCGGCGGCACCCATGGCCGCCATCAGCAGCAGGGTTGCGGTTGTGCGGGGTACGTTGCCATCGAACAGCAGCAGCAGGATGTGGTGGATGTGCCCGCGGTCCGCGCGCAGGGGGTTCGCGCCCTGGAGCAAGCGGCGGAAGAACACTGTGGTGATGTCCACCACCGGGAGACTGAGAAGCAGGAACAGCGGCAGCACATCCAGCGCGCCATCGCCGCGCGTAACTGCGCGCAGCGCAAGCGTCGCCACCAGGAAGCCCAGGAACATGCTGCCTGAGTCGCCGAGGAAGGCCTTGGGCTTGCCCAGGTTGAAACGCCGGAAGGCCAGCGCCGCCACACCCAGCGGCAATGCCAACTCGATGTGAAGCTCGCCCCCGAGCAGCGAGAAGCCGCCGATGCCCAGCAGCGCAATGAACGCGGCGCCGGAACACAGGCCGTCCACGCCATCGATCATGTTGAAAGCGTTGGTCACCGCCACGATGAACAGCACGGTCAGGGGCAGCGACAACCAGCCGGCCGAGAACTCCAGCAGGCCGGCCGCGTTCACGTTGTCAATGCGGAAAAACAGGAACCACGCGACGGTAGCCGCCGCGGCCTGCACGGCCAGCTTGGCGAGCGCACCCAGGGGGCGCAGGTCGTCCATCAAGCCGAGGCCGGCGATCGCGAATGCCGGCAGCAACAGGTAAAGGTGATTGACGTCCTGCAGGTAAGCATCTTCAAGCCCGAGAGCGCGGGCCGCCACCAGTTGCGCAAGCAACGAAACTGCCAGGGCGACAACGATCGCCATGCCGCCCGACTTGGCAACCGGCTCGGCGTGAACGCCGCGCAGCTTGGGGCCGTCGATCAACCCGAGTCGCCACGCCGTGCGTCGAAACCAGCGCCCACCCGCCAGCACCACCAGCGCAGCGGACACCACACCGACCCCATAGGGCACGTAATCAAGCATTCCCGGCAGCCTTCTCCTGAGGGCGGCGATTGCCCGCCCTATCCGACTATCGCCAGCACCAACAGCCCCACGATGCTGACAATGGCCGACATCCCCACGGCATAGGCCGAGCCCGGCGGCATGCGCTTGAGCTGGCCCAAGGCCCCTCCACTGATGATCAGCGCCGAGGCGAATCCCGCCGCGCCAATCCCCGCGAACAGGGTAGTCAAATCGTAGCTCGGGCGCACCAGCGCCCAGTTGTTTCCGCCCGTGTGCGTTACCTCATAAGCACCGCCGTCGCCCACGCGCAGGTCAAAGTTTCCCAGCACGCAGGCGCCCAGGCCCACCAGCCCAACCATGCACAGCACCATGCAGGCAATCGCGGCCTCGCGCGAGAAGCCCCGCGCACGGGCTGTGGCCTGTTCTGCCACTTCGGCCTTGCGGGCGCTTTCCCGCACCAGCAGCTCTTCAACTGTGGGCTGCATCACTCTGCTCCAGCACGGCCGGGATTCCCCGTCCGGTTCTCGTGACCAGGAAGTCGCCCAGCACCACGGCGTCCATCTTTGTGCGCAGGAAGCACTCCAGCGCTTCGCGCGGCGTACATACTATCGGTTCATTCTCGTTGAAGCTGGTATTCAGAACGACCGGCGTGCCCGTGACCTTCTCGAACGCGTCGATCAGTTTCCAATATCTTGCGTTCGACTCGCGAGTGACTGTCTGCACGCGCCCCGTGTGGTCCACGTGGTCCACGGCTTGCAGCTCGGCGTACTTCTGCGGCCGCGTGCGGTAGACCATCAGCATGAAGGGCGAGGGGTGGCTGCTCTCGAAGTAATCAGGCAGGCGCTCGGCCTTGATGCTGGGTGCGAACGGGCGGAAGGGCTCGCGCTGCTTGATGCGCGCGTTCAGGATCTCCTTCATGCGCGGGTGGCCCGGGTGGGCCACGATGCTGCGGTTGCCGAGTGCCCGGGGGCCCCACTCCATGGCGCCCTGGAACCAGCCGACCACGTTGCCCTCGGCGATCAACCTGGCGGTTTGCGCGCACAGCTCATCTTCATCAAGCGGCGCCGGAGTCTCGACGCCCACGTCGCGCAGGGCGGCCGTGATCTCGTCGTCGCTGAAGCTGCTGCCCCAACTCGCGTGTTTCATCTCGAAGCGCGGCTGCCCCGCCCGGGCGCTCAGCCAGGCAGCGGCGCCCAAGGCTGTGCCGTCGTCGCCAGCCGCGGGCTGCACCCAGATGCGCTGGAACGGCGTGTTTTCCAGCAGCTTGCCGTTGGCCACGCCGTTGAGCGCCACGCCGCCAGCCAGGCACAGGTCGGTCAGGCCGGTGCGCTTGTGCAGCATGTTGGCGAGGTGGATGAAGGCTTGCTCCAGCCGCTGTTGCAGGCTGGCGGCGATGTCCTTGTCGCGTTGGGTGATCTCGGCGCTGCGCACCCGAGCTTCGCCGAAGGTTTCGATCCACCTGCGCGTGTACAGCGGCGCGAAGCTGGGGCTGCCGTACTCGTCGCTGCCGGTCGCCACGCCCTCGGTGTGGTGGTTGAAGTACGACAGCTCCAGCTCAAAGCCGTCGTTCGTGAAGCGCAGCAGCCGCTCGAACTCGCGGGCGTAGGCCGGCTCGCCGTAAGGCGCCAGACCCATCACCTTGCCTTCGTCGCCGTAGCGATCAAAGCCGATGAACTGGCTCGCGGCCGTGTACAGGATGCCGAGGCTGTGCGGGTAAGTGACGCGCCCGAGCACCTTAATGTCGCTGCCCTGCCCCACGCCCCACAGGGCGCTGGCGAAATCGCCGAAGCCGTCGAGGGTCAGGATCGCCGCGCGCTCAAAGGGGCTGGGCAGGAAGGCGCTGGCAGCGTGGGCCAGGTGGTGCTCGACGCGGCGGATGGGCGCCTTCAGTTTTTCAGGTGCGACGCCGCAGGCCTCGGCCAGTTGCAGGTCCAGGTCTTTCAGCCCGGCGCGGTCGGCCAGGCGCTTGCCGGCCACCTTGCGGGTGTTGCGCAGGTTCTTGACCACGTACGCGAGGCGCTTGCGCAGGTTGGCCGTGGAGTCGCGCGCGATGGCGACTTCATCGATGTCGCTCAGCGACACGCCGCCGATGCGTAGCACTTCGGCCACGGCAAGCGCCGGGAAACCGGCGCAGTGTTTGATACGGTTCAGGCGCTCTTCTGCCACGGCGGCGACCAGCCGACCATCGGAGTAGAGTACTGCCGCGGCGTCGGCGTGATACGCGTTGATGCCCAGAACCAGCATTCGGCCCTTCCATCGGGCAGTGAATGGCAACGCATCACTGCCACCCGAGTGGTTAAAGGTACTACAGGAAGTCCGGAATCGCAAAAAACTGTGCCGGTGCAAGGATTTGCGCCATTTTCCACAGGCTGGAAGCGTTGCAGATAGCCACCAACGGCAGGGGCGATCTTGCTTGTCTGAAGTAGTTGGCCCGCTATGGTTTGAGGCTGTTTTTTCGACGTGGATTTGTCCGATGACCCACAGCGACATCGTTGCGTTGTTCATGTCACTGGGCGTGCTGCTGGTGGTGGCGCGCCTGCTGGGTGAACTGGCGCGCCGCTTTGGCCAGCCATCAGTGCTGGGAGAGCTGGCCGCCGGCATCCTGCTGGGGCCGACGTTGCTGGGCGCCTTGGCGCCGGAGTTGTACGGGACCCTGTTCCCGTTCGTGAATGACGCGGGCGGACCCAGCAATTTCTCGATCGCCTTCGAGGGCCTTACCACCTTGGCCATCGCCATGTTCCTGCTGGTGGCGGGCATGGAGGTTGACCTCGCCACCGTCTGGCGTCAGGGCAAGCTGGCGCTGGGGGTCGGCGTCCTCGGCATCGTGGTGCCATTTGCCATGGGTTTCGGCGCGGCGGCCGGCGGATACTTTCTTTTCGGCGCCGAGTCGCTGGGCATGGGCCTGAAGGCTGACTGGCTGGTGTTCGCGCTGTTTTTCGCCACCACGCTCAGCATCACGGCCCTGCCGGTGATTGCCAAGACGCTGATGGACCTTGACCTGTTCCGCACGGAACTGGGCATGACCATCGTGGCGGCGGCAATCTTCAACGACCTGGCCGGCTGGATCATCTTCTCAATGATCCTGAGCATGATGGGGGGCGATGCCGCCTCGGAGAAACACCTTTCCGTGGGTGTGACGATCGCGCTGACACTGGGCTTCACGGCGTTCATGCTGACGCTGGGGCGCTGGCTGATCAACCGCTCACTGCCGTGGATCCAGGCGCACCTCAGCTGGCCGGGCGGCGTGTTGGGCATCATGATGGCACTGGGCCTGCTGGCGGCCGCGTTCACGGAGTGGGTGGGCGTACACGCCATCTTCGGCTCGTTCCTGCTGGGCGTTGCACTGGGCGACTCGCGCTACCTGCGCGAGCGCACGCGCACGACGATTGAGCAGTTCATCAACTTCATTTTCGCGCCGCTGTTTTTCGCCAGCATCGGCCTGAAGGTTGACTTCGTCGCCAACTTCGACCTGGTGCTGGTGCTGGTTGTGCTGGTTGTGGCCTGCGCCGGCAAGTTGCTGGGTGCCTACTGGGCGGCCCGCTGGTTCGGGCTGGACTCACGGCAGGGCTGGGTGGTCGGCTTCGGCATGAACGCGCGCGGCGCCATGGAGATCATCCTGGGCCTGCTCGCGCTGCAGGTCGGGCTGATCGACGAGCAGCTGTTCGTCGCGCTGGTCGTGATGGCGCTGGCCACTTCAGCAATCGCCGGCCCCGCCATCTCGCGCCTCATGGCGAGGGGCAAATCGAAGCAGTTCACGGCGTTCGTGGGCTCCAAGTCGTTCATCCCCAACCTCAAGGGCGCCAGCCGTTTCGAAGTCATCTCGGAGCTGGCCGAAGTCTCCGGCGTGAAGAGCGTGCCTATCGCGCAGGTCGTGCAGGCCGTCATTGAGCGCGAGCGCGTGCTGCCTACCGGCATGGGGAGCGAACTGGCGCTGCCCCACGCGCGCATCCCCGGCATGAAAGAAACCCAGGTTGCGATCGGCATCAGCCGCAGCGGCATCGACTTCGACAGCCCCGACGGTTCATTGGCGCACGTCATCGTGCTGCTGCTGGTTCCGGCCGATGACCTGACCACGGCCCTTGAGCTGTACCGCCAGGTGCTGGGCACCTTCCGGGACGAAAAGCTGCGGGATGACCTGAAGCGGGTGCGCAACTACACGGAGTTCCTGGCATTGCTGGCGGCCCACCGCGGTGAGGCGTCGCACGCGCCGGCGCCCGCAGAGCCCGCGCCCAAGGGGCCCGCCCGCGACAAACGCCCCGAGCTTTCCGTGATCGTGGGCGCCACGGCCACGGCTCGCCGGCTGGCCGCGCTGCTGGCGGCGCGCCACCCTGTGTGGCTGATCGACAGCAACACCGCGCGCATCGAAAAGGCCCAGCAGGCCGGCCTTCAGGCCGTTGCCGGCAACGCGCTTGACGACGACGTGCTGGAAGCGGCCCATGCCCGCGAGGCCACCCGCATCATCACCCTGACCACCAACGCCGACATCAATGCGCTGGTTGCCCGCAAGGCAATCGATAAATTCAGTACGCCGGAACGAAACGTGCTTCTGCTTCCGGACGGCGATCCCGATACCCTGAAGCATCTGGGTGCCGGCACGCTGTTCGGCCGTAGCATCAGCCTGACCGACTGGGATCACTGGCTGGAGCGCGAAGAGCTCGAAACACTGCGCATGGAGGTACAGGGGCGGGACGTCGCGGCGCTGCTCGCCGACCTGGACGGCCGTGGAACCTGCCTGCCCCTCGTGATCGAGCGCGGAGAACGCGCGTTGCCGTTTGACAGCGCCTATAAAGCCGAAGCGGGCGACGTGCTGGTCGCCCTGCAGGTGAGGAATCTCGAAAGCGGCCAGTCTGCCTGAAGTCCTGACTGAACCATGGAACTGAGCCTGCTGAATCTGCTTCTCGTGTTGCTCGCCGCCTGGGCCGGCGGCGCGATCGCGCAGCGGATCGGATACCCGGCGGTGCTGGGCGAGCTGATGATTGGCATCGTGCTTGGGCCCGCCATGCTGGGGCTGCTGGGCGACCATTCGTGGGTCAACCAGTGGCTGGGGGTGGAAGGCGGCTACGACGCGCTGAACGTGCTGGCGCAGCTTGGCGTGCTGCTGCTGATGCTGTACATCGGCATGGAGATCGACCCCAAAGAGCTGGGCAAGGCTTCTTGGGGCGGTTTCCTGGCCGCGATCGGAGGCTTTGCCACGCCGTTCGTGATGGGCTGGGGCGTGGTGTACCTGTTCCGCGCGTCGCTGCCCGAGGGCGTGAACCCGCACCTGGCGGGCATCTTCGTGGGCATCGCGGTGGGCGTGACGAGCCTGGCCACCAAGTCGCGCATCCTGTTTGACCTCAAGATCCTCGACACGCGAATCGCCCACGTGATGATGGCCGGCGCGCTGATCGCCGACACGCTGTCGCTGCTGATTTTCGCCGGCGTGATCGGCTTTGCAGAGCAGGCCAGCGTCGAGCTGATGGGCATCGTGCGCGTGGCGGCCAAGGCCGTGCTGTTCTTCGGCAGCGCGGCCCTGGTGGGGCTGTACCTGCTGCCGCTGCTGTTCAAGCTGGTCAAGCGCGCGGGCATCCAGCATCGCGGCATCTACTTCATGCTGATGCTGCTGATCGCGCTAGCGTTCGGTGAGGCCGCGCACCTGGCCGGCCTGCACGCCGTACTGGGCACATTCGTGGCCGGCCTGTTCCTGCGTGAGGGCATGCTGGAACCCAAGGTGAACCGTGAACTCGAAGAGCTGGTGCGCGACGTGAGCGTCGGCTTCCTGGCGCCGATCTTCTTCGTGATGGCCGGCTTTGAGGTAAGTTTGGAGGTGTTCAAGACCGACTTGTGGCTCTTCATCGCGATCATGGGAGTGGCGTTCGTCGGCAAGATCGCGGGCACGGCGCTGTTCTACCTGCCCACCCGCAACGGCTGGCGCGAAGGCCTGGTGCTGGGCGCCGGCATGAACGGGCGCGGCGCCGTGGAGATCATCCTGGCCGGCATCGCGCTGAAGATGGGGCTGATCAGCAAGGAAATCTTCAGCATCCTGGTGTTCATGGCGATCATCACCACGGCCTCGGTACCGCTGTTCCTGAAGTGGGGCGTGGACTGGCTGAAGCGCCTGAACCTGCTGGTACGCAGCGCCGCCAAGCGCAACTCCGTGCTTATCGTGGGCGCCACGCCCACCGCCCGCGCGCTGGCCAGGCTGCTCGCCGCCGCCCAGCCTGTATGGCTGATCGACAGCAACCAGGAGCGCGTGGAGGCGGCCAAGGCCGAGGGCCTCAACGCCGTAGCAGGCAACGCGCTGGACACCGAGGCGCTGTCGCAGGCGCACGCGCCTTCCACGGCACTGGGGTTGACCATGACGACCAACGCCGAGATCAATGCGCTGGCGGCCCGGAACCTGCGCGACGTGTTCATGGTGCCGAAGGTCGCCGTGATGGTGCTGGGCCCCGGCCGCACCTCCGACGACGACGCGCTGCGGCACCTGCAGGCTTCGGAGCTGTTCGGCAAGCCCATTGTAATGGCCGACTGGGACCACTGGTTCGCCCAGAATGCCGTGGACATCCAGCGCATGCCGGCCCCCGGCGCCACACCGGCCGAGATCATGGCTGCGCTGGCTGACGGCACGATGCTGCCCCTGGCGCTGGAACGCGAGCTTGACGGCCAGAAACGCGTGGTGCCATTCACCGGCGACTGTGAAGTCCGCGAGGGTGACACCCTGGTAGCCGCACGCGCGCGCTTTGACGCCCAGCCCGCAGCTGACCGTTTCGACGCGCTGGTTAAGCAGTGCACCGTGCTCGACGTGGATGAGCCACTGGACCGCGAGGCGTTTTTTGCCAAAGCCGCCGAGGCGCTGGCAAAACGCATGCCCGAGACGCCGGAGGATGTCAGCAAGGCGCTGCATGACCGCGAGAGCATGAGCAGCACCATCCTCACGCCCGGGCTGGCCGTGCCGCACATCATGCTGCAGGGCGAGAAGCGCTTTGAGCTGCTGGTGGTGCGCGACCGCAAGGGAGTGAAGCTGGCCGACGACGCCGAGCCGGTGTTTGCACTGTTCGTGCTGGCGGGCTCACAGGACGAGCGCAATTTCCACCTGAAGGCGCTGTCCGCGATCGCGCAGATCTGGCAATCAAGCGAGTTCGAGTCGCGCTGGCGCGCGGCCAGGGGCGCCGAGGATCTACGCCGCATGCTGCTCGACGCGCCACGCCAGCGGATCAAGTAGGGGCTTGGGGCGGCAAGCAATCGCGTCCGACAACCGCGCGCTTGCGCTTGCGGCTCTTGTCTTCTCGGCCGCTTACTTCTTCCATGCGTCCGGGTCTTCCGGTGTGTAGCCCTCCGGCTCGTCGTCCGTGTAGGACCAGGCTGGATCGCTGGGGTACAGGCGTTCGGTTTCTTCCCAGTGGTCAACCTGGCTTTTGCCTCGCATGCGCATCAGCACGAATGCCAGCGGGATGATCAACGCCGTGAGCCCCAGCAGGATCCACCAAAGGTTGCTGCCGAAGAATCCCGCCACGCGCTGACCGGCGCGTGACTCGCGATCTTCAAGCCACGCAGCTTCGAAGGCTGCGATGCTTTCTCCCGTGGCCTTCTCGAATGCGCTGTCGAATGGGCCGTCGCCCTTTTCCAGCAGCGCCAGCAGCTTGAAGAACTTCTGCTCTCCGTGACGGCTGACGATCAGCCGAATCACTTCCCGCGCCTCGCTGTACGCCGCGCCGGAGCGCGCTTCTTCTCGCAGGGCCTGGTCCAGGTCCGCCAGGCTGGTGAAATCGATCCAGGGATTGCCGCCCTGGGCCTCGATCAACTCGTTCAGCGCCACTGACTCAACGTACTGGGCCACGCCTTCCTCGAACCACAAGGGCCGCGCCAGCCGCAGGCTTGAGCCCATCACCAGGTGAGCGATCTCGTGGCGCAGCACGCCGATCGGCTCAAGCCGGCGGTCGCGGATGCCGCTGAGGTTCAACACAATGCGGCGCTCGGCCGGGATCGCGTAGCCCAGCACGCTTTCCGCGTGCATGCCTACGCCGTCGCGCGCCGCCAGTTCGCTGAAGCTGCGGGAGCCGCCCACCACCACCAGGATCAGCGAGCGGTCGTCGGCAATGCCGGTTTTTTCCTCGACGTGCGCGAATGCCGGCTCAACCTGCGCCTGCAATCGCGCGGCCGTAGCCTGGTCAGCGGCCACCACCTCAAGGTGCACCTCGCGCGCGGAAAGCGCGGAGGAGAGCAGCAGCAGAACGATAAGCAGGTAGCGGGTCATGGGGCAGCAGGCTGAAGTCACCCCCATCGAACGCCCCCGGGCGTGACGCTCAATCCAAAATCCAAAATCGAAAATCCAAAATCCTCATCGGCCTTCGACGCCGCCGCGCACCGCCCAAAGGTTGACCTGGCCGATGTCATCATCCTCGACGTCCTGAGCGCCGAGGCTGCCCGGGCTGAGCGCCCCCTGCGGCAGCACCGCCAGCAGCAGGAACTCACCAGTCTCCGGGCGCAGGCCGCCGTTGAACAGCCGGCTCTCGAGATCGGTCAATGAGGTGGCCATGGCGTAGCGGTCTTCCGGGTTGATGTCGAACATCGCGCCGAGCACGTCTTTCTCAAGGTCACCGGTTTCCGCAGCCACACGCTCGGACAGTTCTTCCACGCTGCCGGCCAGCCGCGTGCTTTCACTGAACGTGATGGAGGCATCGGGGCTGCCCGCCGGGCCGATGCGCGGCACATAGTGCCACTCGCACGCCGGCCCCATGGGGGTCATCTCCATTCCGACCAGGAACACACATGCTTTGAGCTCGTGGGGCGACTTGTTCACCACGCGCACGGCGCCCTCCATGGTGGTGACTTCGACGGCGAAGCCTTCCAGATTTGAGGGCTCACGCTGCAGGAAAAACACGTTCTGCCAGCGGACCAGGCCGGAGACGTAGGTTTCCGCCTCGGTGCTGGTGAAGCTGGTGCTGTGTTCCAGCACGTCGCCGGGCATGCCGCGCACGATGCCGAAGCGCATATCCAGTTGCGCCGGCACCATCGAGGCGCGGCGCGAGTTCACGAATTCGTAGCTCTCGCCGCTGACCGCGTAGGCGCAACCCAGGCTGAACAGCGCATTCCGGTCTGTCGTTTCGTCGCTGACCAGGATGCGCACAGCGCGCACCCGGTCGCCGGAGCGCTTGTAAAGCTCGCCAAAGCTGAACACCAGGCCCACGCTCACCAGCGCCGCCAGCAGCAGCGTCGCGGGGTAAAGCTCCGGCCTGCGGATGCGCCGCGCAACCACGAACATGCCGACACCCGCCGCCGCAATGTACAGCAGCAAGATGATTACCAGCGCGTCCCGTCCCGGAATGCGTCGGCCGGCGATGTCCACGGCATCGCGCACGTCTTTGTCCACCAGCAGGCGTGTGGGCGACTGGTCGGTGCGGCTGCTGAGCTTTGATAGCGCCAGGTCAAGCAGCTTGATGCCGGCGCTGGTCGGCGCACGATGTGTGCTGGTAGCGAAAGGCTCGGTCGAGATGTCGGTATGGATCAGCACCAGGTTGCCCGCGCCCACGCGCGCTATGCTGACCAGCCCCTCGGTGCCCGGCACCGGCTTGGCGCGCCCCGATTCAGGCCAGATCCGCACCGGCGACTTGGCATCCGGTTCCTGGGGTTGCTCCGCGGCATCCGGCGGCGGCGGCATGGTCGCGTCTTCGCGCGGCGGAGTGCCTTCAGGCGGGGCTCCGGGCGGGAGCCTGCCGCTCTCTTCCCCATCGCTGCCGGGCACGTTGAAGCCGCTCTGGGTAAGTTGGCCGGAAAGGGCGGTGCCGAAATCCTCAAGGGTCTTCCATTGCTGCTGCGTGGTGGCGGGGATGCGCAGCAGTGTGCCGGCCAGGGTTTCCGGGTTGAACGAGCCCGGTGAGCTGGGCGACAGGATCACTGTGCCGCCCGCCGCCATGTAGTCGGCCAATGCCGCCGACTGCGCGCGCGACAGCCGGTCGTCGTTGATTACCAGCGCATCGAAACCGGCCAGCGACTTCCAGCTGTCGGGCAGCTCGTTTACCGGGATCTCCACCACCTGGAAGAACAGCCACGGCTGCGCTGCCTTCAGGCGCGCGGCGCTGACGAAACCGACCAGCCTGCGGCTCGCGTCATAGACCACCGGCGGCGCATCCTGCACGGCCGCCACTGACTCGTAATAGTCACCGGACATCTGACGCTCGAGTCGTACCTCCATCGAGAACATGCCCGAAACCGGCACGTCCAGCGTGACCAGCCGGTTGGTGGCGCCTTCCTCAAGCGACACGTCCTGGTACACCTGGACCTCGCCGCCCTGCGCCACGGGGCTTCGACGGCCGCCGCGCCGACCGCCGCGCCCGCCCATGGGCAGCCCGCTGGAGGCGCCCAGGTCCACCACCACCCGGCCCACGAAGGGGCGGGTGTCCGTGCGGGAGATGTTGACCTGCACGCGGGTGTAGGGCGGGGTGACGACATCGCCGACGCCGGAGCGAATCTCGATCATGTACTCCTGCGCTCCGATAGTTGCGGCGCAGAAGAGCAGCAGCAGGATGGTCAGGGCTCGAAACATGGCGGGATTATAGGGAAGGCTTCCTTACAGGCTACAGGCCAAGGGCTCCAACATCCGATTGATTGGCGGGACACCCATGCGCTACGCCGACGCCCACGCCGACACTTTCTATCGCATCGCCCTGGAAGAACTCGACCCTTTCCAGCGCGAGGGCGGCCTGCACGTCAACGTGCCACGCACCCGCGAGGTCGGGCAGGTGCTGCAGGTCTGCTCGGTCTTCACGCCCGCCCGTTATTCCGGCAAGGGCGCTGAGGATTTCGCCCGCCGCGTCATCGCGACGCTTGATCACTGGGCCGAGTGTCGCCCGGATGCCTTTCTGCGCGTGCGCGCCGCCCCCGACCTTTCCGCCCTGGGTGGCGAGGTTCTCGGCCTGATCCCGTGGCTGGAGGGGGCTTCACCCTTGCGCGGCGAATTGCCGCTGCTGGACGAGTTCTTTGCGCTCGGCGTGCGCGGCATCGGCCTGGTTCACAACCACGCCAACGAGGTGGCCGACGGCTGTGGCGTTCCCGACCCGCGCCGGGGCCTGAGCGAGTTCGGGCGCGAGCTGGTCTCGCGCATGGAGGCGCTGGGCATGGCGGTCGATTGCGCCCACCTGCCCCAGCCCGCTTTCAACGACGTGATGGCCGCCGTGATGCGCCCGCCGTGTATAAGCCACGTGGGTGCCCGGTCGCTGGTGAACATCGTGCGCAACGCCGACGACGCCATGCTGCGCGCGGTAGCGGAACGCGGCGGATTTGTCGGCATCGACTTCTACCCCGGCCACGTGCTGAGCGGGGCATTCGAGCCCGGCGTTCGCGAGGCGAACGTGGCCGATATCGCGGATCACGTGCTGCACGCCATCCATGTGTGCGGTACAGATCATGTCGGCCTGGGCGGCGACTTCGACGGCTTCAACGACGCCTGCCAGGGCCTGCGCCATGTGGGCGAGTTGCCCAACCTTGAGCGCGAACTTCGCAGCCGCGGTCTGTCAGACATCACCATCGAAAAGATCTTCAGCGCCAACCTGCTGCGCTACCTCGGTGAGATACTTCCCCCGTAGCGAAGTCTTTCGAAACCAGGCGTGCGCATGCCTGAACATGTCCACGGATGTTCAGCTATGGTTGCCCTGCCGGTCTGCTAGATTGGCGGGATGAAGCGTTGGCTGCTGCCCATCCTGCTGCTTGCCGGCTGCACGACCTCGCAGTCGCGCCATGCGCTGCAAGGTGAACCGCTGGACAGCGCCCCTGCCGCGCCGGTGCCCGGCCGGGTGCTGGACGACGGCAGTTCGATCTCTGAGTGGCGTTACTACGAAGTGGACGGCTCCATCCACCCGCTGCAGTTCAGCAGCAGCGACGGCGCGCTGCATCTGAGCAGTGACAGCAGCGCCGGCCTGCTGTGGCGCGCCGTGCGCTTTGACCCAGGGTCCGAGCCCCTGTTGCAGTGGCGCTGGCGCGTGTCGCGCACCTTCGACACCTCGAGCCCGCTGGCGCCCGAATTCGACAATTTCCCGGCCCGCCTGCTGGTCGGCTTCGACTCCGGCTGGAAGAACGCCGGCCCCGCCGCACTGGCCTGGCGCAAAAAGGTCGAAGACTATACCGGCGTAACGCCGCCCGCCCGCGCCATCTGCTACACCTTCGGCGGCACCCTGGAGAGCAACGAGGCCGTGGACGCCGCCTTCGGCGAAGGCCGTATCGTGGTGATAAACCTGCGCGGGCCGCGCGCGGGTACGGATTGGCACAGCGAAGTGCGCGACGTGGCCGCGGACTATCGTTCCATCTACGGCGAAGAACCTCCCGAAGTAATGGCTCTCGGCCTCGGCTGCGACAGCCACCGCTTGAAAACCCGCGTCGAGGCGTGGTTTGACGACATCACCCTTTACGGCCGTGACGCCTACGCCCAGTTCCGTCGTGAATTGCGTGCCCCGCCCGAGCGCAGGCTGCCCCCGCTGGTGTGGTACGTGTTCGCCGCCTGCGCTCTGGTGGCCGGGTCGAGTGCCGGGGTGTGGCTGTGGCTGCGGCGATCGCGCTAAGTAGTGACCCGCACCGTGTTTACACGCACGTTTTTTCGGGAACTGTCCGTGGCAAGCTGCGTCCTATTGGTCCAACGTTACAGGAGAATGCAGATGAAGACGAAGGCTCTGACACGTGTTTCCGCAGTGGTGGCGACGGCTCTGCTGGCGGGCAGCTTCCTGGCCGGCGGCATTTCAGCCGGTGAAAAGGAAAAATTGAAACAGCCGCCCGAAGCGGCCGTGAAACTTGCCAAGGCGGACAACGCCTTCGGCCTGAAGCTGTTCAAGAAGCTGCACAAAGATGGCAGCAACACCTTCATATCGCCGACCAGCATCGCCACGGCGATGCAGATGGCCGGCCAGGCGGCTGCCGGCGACACCCGGGCCGAGATGGACAAGGCCATGGAGATCGAGGGCCTGGACGCCCTGGAATCGAACAAAGCCCTGAAGGCCGAGCTGCAGTCGCGCGACGGCGTGAAGCTGGCGATGGCCAAGTCGATCTGGGCTGATCCGTCGCGCGTCAACATGAACCCCGAGTACGTGAAGGAGGTGCAGGACTACTTCGCCGCTGAGGCGCGGGTTGAAGACTTCAGCAACCCCAAGACCAAGGACGTGATCAACGACTGGATCGCCGGCAAAACCAACGACCTGATCAAGGACATGCTGGACAAGATCGATCCCAGCACCATCAGCTACCTGATCAACGCCATCTACTTCAAGGGCGACTGGACCGACAAGTTCGACAAGGCCAAGACCAAGGACGCCGACTTCAACCTCGCTGACGGCAGCACCAAGCCGATCAAGCTGATGTCGCGCAAAGACGAGATCAAGTACGCCGAGGACGACAAAGTCCAGGTCGCCTGCCTGCCCTACGGCAAGGATGGCAACAGCGCCATGTGGATCGTGCTGCCCAAGGAAGGCACCAGCCTGGACTCGCTGGTGACCGGCCTGAGCGAAGAGCAGCTCAAGGGCTGGCAGAACCGCGCATGGGAACGCGATGGCACCATCAAGCTTCCGCGCTTCAAGCTGCGTTACAAGGAAACCCTGAACCAGTGCCTGCAGGATGTCGGCATCAAGACCGCTTTCGATGTGGGCAAGGCCGACTTCACCCGCCTCGGCGAATCCAAACTGGGACCCATCTACATCGGCCGCGTGCTGCATGAGGCGGTGGTGATCGTGAACGAGGAAGGCACCGAGGCCGCGGCGGCCACCATCGTGGAGATGAAGGCCGGGGGCATGCCGCCCAAGCCGTGGGTGATGACCTGCGACCGCCCGTTCCTGTTCTTCATCACGGACGAGCCCACGGGCGCCATCCTGTTCATGGGCACCTGCTACAACCCCGACAACCCGGAATAGGGCCACACCCAACAACAACGGGGGCAGTCACCTTTGGTGACTGTCCCCTTTCTGTTTACCGTGGGCGGCCTGCGCAGTGGGGCAGGCAGCCTGCCTGCCCGGGCAGACTGGAAGTCTGCCCCACTAGCAGCACGTTGCACGGGACAGCTTCTGCCGCCGCTGTTGAGTGTTCTGCCCTATCGCATTTCTCTGAGAATTGATTCGCAGAGGGGTTATAATGCGATGCACTATTGAGGAGAAAGCCATGAAGGTTCGGTTGATGGTTCTGGCGGCATTCGCGCTCGTGCTGGCTGTCGATTCGACCTCTAACGTCGCGCAAGAACAGTCCGGCCAGGAACAGATCCCTGAGACCGAGTGGAAGGAGTTCAGCGCTGCGGTACAGAGTCACGAAACCTATGCCTCGTTTCACGCGCTGCGTCAGAAGGTCATGGAACCGAAGCTGGACGCCTGGAAAGCCGAGTGGGGCATTCACCTGCGAGCGAGTTGGAAAAGCTACCTGCAGGAGAGACGGTCCTTTGAATCAATGCGGGATGAGACCAGGATTATCTGGACGGCTAAGCATGTGTACATGAACTCCGAGCCACAGGATGATTGGATTCTGGAAGTCTACGAGGACGTGAATGCTGAGCGCTGGAATAAGCGCTCATGGCAAGTCTCGGCCGACCAGATGGCGAAACTGGATTTCCAGTACCTGGAACGAGTCACGCAGACTTCACCTCTCGATGAACCAGCGCCCGACGTGAACTGCCTGAACCAGTCGCCAGCTGTCTTACTTCGCGACCTGCTAAAACCCTTGGACGCTGATTACGCGTTCCCGGAGTCTGGAAACAACGTGACCTTGAAACTGAGAAACCGAACCTATCGAGACGTGGTTCAGTGGATCGGCCAGACGGCCGGATGGTTACTGGAAGTGGACGACAGGTACGAACAGAAAGCGCGGTTTGTGGATGCTGAGTGGCGAGCCGATCAACTGCGAAGAGAAGCTAAAAGAGTGCCGGAACTGGATCTGGCTGCCGCGCTTCCAGCGGCAATCCGCGAGCAGTTGGACGAGGTGAAGCTACCACCCAAACCCGGCAACATCTTCGTGCGCGCGACTCTCAAGTAAACCGGCGAGACCGGCGCTCTGGACAATCCAGTCGGTTGACGAACGGGTCCGCCCCCCGTTTTCGATTGCGCGGGTTGCGTCCGGGGACGGGAACAGTCCCCAACTGCGGGGACAGCCCCCTTACGCTCACTAGCAGCAGGCTGCGCCTGCGGCGGCGGCTCCGGTTGCTGCTGCGGCAGCTGCCGCCTGGGCGTTGGCCGCCTGCTGGGCTGATTGCGCGCTGCCGTTACCGCTGGTGGCCGGCGTTGCCACCGCCACCATGCCCAGACCCATGCCCGGCATGTCGTTCTGCCACAGGATACGGCCGTCAACGATGTCCAGGCAGTATACCCGGCCGCCCACGCCGGCCAGCACGACGTCGCCGTCGATCAACACCGTGCCGATGCTCTGCTTGTAGGCCCGGGGCAGGCTGGTGCTCCAGCGCGTTTGTCCGGTCATTGGATCGAGGGCGTGAACGCAGCCGCCGACGTAGACCACGATCGCTTCAGGCATCCGAATGTCGATTCGCATTCTCATGGCTTACCTCCTGGACTGATTGAACGCCCCGAGCAATGTGGCGGCGATTACAAGCGGGAGAGGGCTTTGGAGCGCAGTCGGGGATTTGCGTTGCACCGCGTAATGAATTACCCTGAAACGCACTGTTCTCACAAGCTGGGCGCTCGGAGGGGACATGTCCTCACTTCGCATCTTCGCGTTGACGGTTCTGCTGGTACTTCCCGCGACCTTATTGGCGCAGCAACAACCCACGGCCGCTGAAGCCGCCTTCATCTATGAACTGAACCGGGCGCGTCAGAACCCGGACCGTTACGACGCGGAAAACGCCCTGGGCGGCATCATCAATGGCGTCACGCCCCAACCGCCCCTGGCGCTGAACCTGAGCCTTGTGGAATCCGCCCGCTGGCACGCACAGGACATGGCTACCAACGCCTACTTCGGCCACCAGCGCCCGGCGGGCCTTGGCGGCCAATGGCCCAACTGGATGGCGCGCCACAAGTGGAAGGGATCGTCGCCCGCTTCCGCGTACCCGCTGTACAGTGCGTGGACGGACGACGCCAACTATATCGAGTCGCTGGCCGTGGTCGGCACCGGCGGCTCGAGTATCAGCTACTCGCCCACGGCGGCGCTCAAGGCGCTGATCATCGACGCCGGTGTCTCGCCCCCCGGCCACCGCTATCACATGCTGGGTATGACCGCCTTCAATGCCGCATTCCGCGAAATCGGCACCGGCTACGCCGAGGGCCTGGGCTGGCAGGCGGGCGTCAACGCCGCCGCTTACTGGGCTATCCACACGGGTAGGCGCGACACCGACCCGGTCTGGCTGATGGGCGTTGTCTATAACGACACCAACAACAACGGCCGCTTCGACCAGGGCGAAGGCCTTGCAGGCGTGACCGTCAGCGCCACCGGCTCCACCACCAACAGCGTGCAGACCGGCACGGCCGGCATGTACATGATGCAGGTCAATGCAGGCACCACAAACCTCAGCTGCAGTGGCGGCAGCTTCAGCGGCACTGCTACGCGCAGCATCACCGTGGGCACGGCGAACCTCGAAGTGGATTTCTGCTCCGGCCGCAGCAGCGGCGAGCTGGACTTTGAGTTCCAGGGCATCGGCGGCGGCCCGGTTCTGACGGTCAGTTCCTCGATGGGAGTATTCAACAGCCCCGCGCCGGGGACGCCTTCAAGCCAACAGAGCTACACAGTTTCCGGCGTGCGCCTGGTGGGCAACGTGACGATCACCGCGCCGACGGACTTTCAGGTCAGCCTGACTTCCGGCAGCGGCTTCGGTGCCAGCGTGCAGCTGGTGCCCAGCGGCGGCACGCTCGCCAGCACGACGGTGTACGTGCGTTTCAACCCGCCCGCGAGCAGCGGCGCAAGCGGCAACATCACGCACGACACCGGCGGCGCGCTGGACTCGCCGGTCAACGTGATCGGCACCGTCAGCACCAACCCGGCCGTGTTCTGCAATCCGACCAGCCTGAACCTGGCGGCGGCACGCATGGGCGTAACCTCTGGCGAGCAGAGCTACACGTTGTCGGGATACAACCTGGCTGCCAACATCACCGTCACAGCGCCCTCCGACTTCCAGGTCAGCCTGACCAGCGGAAGCGGCTTCACGGGCGGCCTGACGGTCAACCACAGCGGCGGCACCGTGGCACCCACCACAATCTACGTGCGTTACACGCCCACTTCGCTGGGCGCTACCGGCAACGTCACCAACGTGGCGGGCGCAGCCTCGCAGAACGTGACGGTCAACGGAACGGTGACCGATCCGCCGCAGATCACGGTAAACCCGAGTGCGCTGACATTGGTCGCGCCCACGCTGGGCACCCCTTCAGCGGAACAGACGTTCACCGTTTCCGGCCAGTACCTGGACGGCGACATCAGCCTGACGGCGCCCACGGGCTTTGAGTTCACACTCACCAGCGGCAGCGGCTACACCACCGGTTTCAACCTGACCCCGACAGCCGGCGTTGTGGCATCCACCACTGTGTACGTGCGCTTCCTGGGCGGCTCAGCCAGCGCGAGCGGCAACATTGACTGTACCAGCAACCTGGCGACCACCAGGCAGGTAGCGCTCAACGGCTCGGTCGCGCCGCCGCCGAGCCTCACGGTGACGCCGCTCAGCCTGAGCTTCGTTTCGCAGGGCACGACGATTCCCTCGGGTGAGCGCACGTTTACGGTCTCGGGCGCCAACCTGATGGGCCAGGTCACGCTGACAGCTTCGACAGCGTTTGAGATTTCCCTGACCTCGGGCTCAGGCTACGGCCCCAGCCTGATGCTCAGCCCCACGGGCGGCACGGTGGCAACTACGACCATCTACGCGCGCTTTACGCCCAGCGCCACAGGCACCACGCCGGGCACGGTGTCAGTCACCAGCCCCGGCGCGACCACGCGCATCGTGAACCTGACCGGCACGATCTCAACCGGCGGCGGCACAGGCGGAAGCAGCGACGATGGCGGGGGAGGAGGCTGCAACGGAAGCAACGGCAGCCTGCCATGGCTGCTGTTGCTCGCCCTGCTGGCGCTGCCGGCACTGCGGCGTCGCGCCAACGAATGACGGGGCATCAGCCCGCCGATGCGGCACGGTAAACGCTGCGGTTGCTCAACGCGGCCGTCAGGGGCACTATCGCAGTCATGCAGCATCGCAGATTTTCGTTAGCCCTGCCCTGCTTTCTCGCGCTCGCGGCCTTGGCGTGCCTGTGGGCCGGCTGCGTAAAGAACGCTGAACCTTCCGCGGCCAACAACCGGTCAACGAACCAACCGGCCGCCCGCTTGCCGGTGAGCACGGCATCGCGACTGCCAGAGACGGCTGCCGAGCTTGCAGTTGAGGCCGAGGGCATCATTACTCGGCGCGCCTGCCGCAGCTGCCATCGTCCTGACCGGGCAACTGAAGCAGAAGCCTCAGCCGTCATGGCGCCGCCACTCGCACGCATCGCGGAGCGCCGCCCCGGCGACTGGCTACGGCGCTTCCTGCACTATCCGTACACAATCCGGCCGCACCAGGCTGAGCGCATGCCGCAACTGGGGCTGAGCGATTTCGAGGTAGAGGTGCTGGCTCGTTACATGGAATGGCTGGCGCGGGAGCGCATCGCGCTGCTGCAGGCCGAGGGGCCTGCGCGCGAGGCCGAGCCGCGCCACCCGCGCATCCTGACCGGGCGGCGGCTCTTCGTGAAATACAACTGC
Organism: Planctomycetota bacterium; assembly: GCA_022071975.1. Taxonomy (GTDB): domain Bacteria; phylum Planctomycetota; class UBA8742; order UBA2392; family UBA2392; genus JACKID01. Next base: position 19,955 of record JAJVIO010000003.1, on the reverse strand, counting down.
ATGAACTGCCACAGCCTGGGCGACCATAAAATCCGCATCCAGCGCGACGAGCAGGGGAAAGTGGTGTTCCAGCACGGGGCGCTGCAGGCGCCCGACCTCACCAACGTGTGGCAGCGCGTGCGGCCGCAGTGGCTGATGGCAATGATCCAGCACCCGCCCGACTGGATGCCCTGGAGCCGCATGCCCGAGCTGAACGTAACTGAGCAGGACGTGCAGGACCTGGCCTGGTACCTGATGAACGCGATTCCTTCGCCAGTCACACAGGTGACGCCGGGCAAAGTTGAAGCGCTGCTTCATGACCGCTGTGCGGGCTGCCACGGCGTCGGCAGCTCGGCGCGCGGCCTTGACCTGTCAAGCCTGAAGGCGCTGCGGCTTGGAGTGCAGGACCGCTTCGGCAACCGCTACCCGGCTGTGGTGCCCTTTGCCGAGAATTCGCCCGTGCTGGGGCGGCTTGCGCGCGGCGACGCCGAACACGCCCTGCAACCGGAAGAGCTGACCAGGCTCAGAGAGTGGATTCTGGCCGGCGCGCCGGGCCTTGCCGACTGAACCGGCTTTCATGGGGTATACTTGGGCCGGGCCGGAAGGAGTCCTTATGCGCGGCGTCTGGTTATGCCTGGCGTTTCTGTTGCTGGCGGTGGCGCCTGCAACACCGGTAACCGCGGACGACGACAACGCCCCCGACACCCAGATCGGCGACTGGGTGTTCAAGCTGCCTGACGGCATGAAGATTACCACCGGCCTGAACGGCAAGCCCGTCCTCAAGTTCCGCAGCACGCCCGACAACTATTCGACCACACTGAGCTTCGGCTTCTCGGCCGACCTGCAGGGCGACGACAAGTCCAAGGCCTTCCAGGACTGGGCCGGGGAAGGCCGCGATATGCTCAAGAAAACCATGAGCGTGCAGGACGACGGCGAGGTCACCGAGACTCGCACCGCCGCCGGCTACGACATGATCGCCTGGGCGGCGGCGTACAAGGACCAGCGCGACGTAACCTGGTTGACGATCCTCACCTGCCTGCGGCATGAGGGGCGCGCCGGCGGGCTGATGTTCTTCACCAACGATTTCGAGCGGCTGGAAGACCAGGCAGCCGAGATGGACTCCCTGCTGAACCACGCCACCTTCGCCAGTTGCCGCGCCAAGGACCAAAAGCCGCCGAAGCTGAAGGTGCAGATCGACCCCCTTTCCACGCCGTCGTTCCTGTGGGAACCCACGCCGCTGCCCAAGGGCGACGCCGGCCTGGAGGGCATCTACGGCGCCTCGGGTCTCGGCACCGCCGGCGACCCGCGCGAGGGCATCACCACCGCTAAGTTCCGCTGGCGCTACTACACGTTCCTGGCCGACGGCCGAGTGCTGCGCGAGATCCCGCCCGAGGGGCTGCTGAATTTCCGCTACGAGTTCTGGCAGCAGTACTTCGTGAACGACTGCGGCAAGTACACCCTGAAGAACGACACGGTCGAGATGACCTTCAAGCGTGCCGACAGCGACGATCTGAAAGAGACGCTCAAGCGCAAGGGCGATGAGTTGCTGGACGGCGACAAGCCCTACCGCAAGTTGCCCGGCACCGCGCGGCTGAAGGGCACCTTCATGCGCCATGATGTGGAGAGCCTGGGCGAGTACTACAAGGTGGGCATTGCCTTCAGCGAAGACGGCAGCTTCGAGGACGCCGGCTTCAACGCCCGCGTCAACATCGGCTGGTGGGTCGGCGGCGACTGCGTGCTGCGCGACCTGGAAGTCACGCCCGGCAAGGGAACCTGGAAGGTGGCCAGCAACACCCTGGAGTTGCTGTACGAAGACGGCCGTCGCCGCCGCTTCGCCTTCCACCGCTACTCCGACGAGCCCGAGGAAAACCCCAGGCTGATCGTGCTGAACGGCAACGTGCTGATGCGCCGATAGGGCAAGTAGTGCAGCCGGGCCGCCCAAGGGCGGCCCGGTGCGCGATTTGGTGGGGTGTTTACTCGAAGCGCAGGTCGTCAAAGTAGAGCTGGCGGGTGGCGACGGCGGCGTTGACGCCCGTTTCGAAGATCAGCTCCACCTTGCTGAGCTGGCTCAGCGTAAGGTTGGGATTGGCCGTCGTAAAACTCGAGAGCAGAACGTTTGCGTCAACGAAGCGGTCGTACACGTTGCTGCCGCTGCCCGGATAGTCCGGCAGGTAGGCGCTAGACGGCGCTGCCCGGTCGAACAGCGTGACTGTGGCCACGTCGTTCTGCGCGTCGGTAAGGCGCACGCGCACGGTGACCCAGTCGAAGCCCTTGGCGGTCTCGTTGCTGTAGTCCACGCTGCCGATGCGGAACATGAAGCGCCGTGTGCGGCTGAGATCCTGCGACGCGGCCGGGATGTTCGAGGCATAGGTCGATGTGGTGCTGGGGCTCAATGTCAGCACGTTGTGGCGCAGGTTCAGTGAGCTGAAGCTGCCGTAGCTCGGGTAAATGCTGGCGCTGGTGCTCCAGCTGCCGCTGGAGAGCGTGTTGGCGCCCCCCAGCGTATTCACGTTCTTGTTGCCGCCCTGGTGGTCGTCCACCACCACGCGCTCGACCATGTTGCGCCAGGCACAGATTCCGACTTCACTGCTGCCAGCCTTCTCGTTGTTGTAAAGCAGGCCTTCCAGCGACAGGTCAAGGTTCGCCCAGCGCTTAATGAACGCGATTACCAGGTTGAACATGCGCGCCTGCTGCTGCGCACGCGTGATGTAAGCCGAGCTGGCGTCATAGGTTCCCGCGTCAGACAGGAATGCATGGCAGCCGCCGTAGATCGTCGCGAAGGTGGTAGGACCGGTCGCCCGGTCGATCAACTGGTCGCAGATCGGATAGATCAAGTCGCCATCGTTCTCAGCAGCGATCAGCAGGCTAGGCAGACGCGGCTGCGGAGTCGGCACCGGGTAAACGGTGGAGCTGCCGGCGATGGGGCTGCTGAAGTAACGCATATCGAACGCCATGAAGTAGATGGTGCCGCGGATGTTGATGTTCTGGCGCTGGGTACCGTTCCACATGAATGGCTGGCTGCGCACGTGGCTGCTATGGGTCGCACCGCCGCCGCGCGAGTGGCCGCTCATGAAGATCTTTTCGACATCGACGCGGTTCTGCAGGGCGTGGCCGCTCTGGCTGTTCTTGGCCACGATCCACTGCATCACGCCTTCCTGGAAGGCGCTGGCGGACTCGTGACCGCGCTCGGCCACGCTGTCGTAGGTGCTGTTGGGCGCCTGTCCGCTGCCGCCGCCGTCGTAGAACGACTGGTAGTCCTCGATCGTGACGAAGATGATGCCGTAGCTGGCGACATGGGCGCCCAGCACATCATAGTCAACCATGTTGAAGCCGCGTCCGCGGTGGTGCAGCATCACCGGCGCGGGTGACGGCGCTGTGGCCCAGTTCGGGTAGTAGTACTGGATGCGGCAGTTGAACGACGTCCCCTGCGGATAGGCGATGTTGTCGTAGCTGGACGTAAACGTGTACGTCTCGCCGATGGGCCCTGTTGTAGTATGCGGACCGGCGGCCGTGAAACTCTGGCCATTCGCGATCTCAGTCTCCGCGGCGCTGAACACCGCCAGCGCGCAGCGCATCATCTGGGCTTGGCCGCCCGGCAGGGCTGCGTAAATGTCAAACTCGTAGCTGCCAGCCGTGGTGGGTGTGCCGGTAATAGCGCCGTTAGTGCCGTTCAGGCTGAGGCCGGCCGGCAGGGTGCTGGCCGTGGCCAGGAAGAAACCAGTGGCGGTGCTGGGTGCCGCGTAGGCCACGGAATCACTGTAGGGGTTGTTCACCCGTACCGACTTCAGCGCGACAAAGGGACCCGGATCGTTGATGAAGGTGAGGTTCGTGATGTTGATGGCGTTGCTGGTGGCATCAGGGAAGTAGGTGGCCGAGGCCCGCAACGTGATGATCTCGATCGTGTCATGCACCAGGCCGGGGAACTGAAGGCTTGAGCCTGTGTTGAGCGTCCGGGTCAGTGTGCCGCCAAGGTTGCCGGCGCCTGACGCCAGCGAAAGCGTGATCTGCACCGGGCCTGAAGGCGCCGCGGCTGTGCCCGTTGCGGGGTCGTAAGTTTCAACCGTAACCGAAAAGCCGTTGTTTACCGCAGCCGTTGCAGGTGTGGAGCTGAAGCGCAGGTTGCGCTGCGGGCCGACCACGAAGCTGATGGTCTGGCCCGGCGTGTTGCAGTTCGGGCCGGTGAACTGCAGCACGTAGGTTCCGGTCTGATTCAACACCAGGCCGGCGAACACCAGGCTGGCCGTGCCGTTGCCCTGGGCTGAAACCGCGCCCACCAGAGCACCCGGGCCGGACAGCACGCTGGCCGTAATGGTCTCGCTGCTGATCACGGCCATGTTGCCACCCGCGCCGGCAGCGAAGAAGTTCAAGGTCACATCAAAGGCACGATTGACCTGCACGCCGCTGGCGGGCGGCCCACTGGCTTGGATGTCATAAGCTGCTTGTGTAGGAGGCAATCCGATGGACAGCCCCGCACCACTGCCTCCGCCTCCCCCGCCTCCACATGCCGTGAGCGCCAGGGTCAAGAGTACAAGCAAAGCGGTCGAAAGTTTCCGCATGATCGGTTCCTGAGCTAAATTCCGGCGAAGTACCAGGCGTCGGCGATGCGCACGAACTTGATGCGCAATTCACCGAGGGCGCCGCCCACTTGCATCACGAGTTCGGCGTTGTCGCCTTCCTCAATGATCTCATAGCTGCGTTCCTGCCATGCCTGGCTGATGCGCAGCCACATCGGCGCGGCACTGCGCCACAGGAACTGGCGGTGCGCCGCGTGCAGGTCGTCTTCCACCAGGCCAGGCTTGCCGGCCGTGGATTCCAGTGTGCGGGCCAGCCAGGCGCGGTCGTCGCGCTCACGCGCCAGCAGCGTGCCGGAGATCAGGTCGATCAGGTTCCCGTTGGTGACGGCCCACGGCGATTCGTCAGCGGGTGGCGACACGTTCTGGTTCTCCGGCTGGGCCTCATCCGCCTGCAGAGGCGTGACCGGCTGAGGCGCTATCGGCGCAGGTCTGGTGACCGGCGGCGGCACGGTGCCGACATCGTCAGCACGGTTGAATGCCGGCAGGGTAAGCAGAGCAATGCCCGCAATCGCCGCGGCGCCTGCGACAGCCCCAATGCCGAACATCGGCTTCACTTTTAGACGCATGCTGGAACTCCTCCGCCATGACTACAACGAATCACCCAATACGTTATGTCATGGTTATGTGGGAACCGAACCACATTTTGTAGTTAGTCTGCGGCCGGCTGATTAGCTTACACTCGGCTCGACTGCGGTTGGGAACGATTTCACTTAGGAAGCCCCTCAGCGCTGGATGGGCCTGGCTCTTCTACACCGCTGTGTTGTTGCAGCAGTTGATACTCTCCGTCGTCGCCAACGCCCGCGGCGACGAAGCTCCACCCCAGCGCCTTGTAAAACGCAAGGGCGGCGGCGTTGCGGCTGACGCATTTGAGCTGCGCCGGGCGCCCGATGCGCTGCAGGCAGGCTTCCAGCAGCGCGCGCCCCAGGCCGCGGCGCTTGAAGCGCGCGTCGATGTAGAGGTGATGGATGAAGTTTTCAGGCGCCCACCAGGAGATGAAGCCGGCGACTTCGCCGTCGATCTCGCCCAGCAGCATGCGCTCGGCTTCCGTCTGGGTGTCGAAGTCTTCCAGCCGGTAGACGGCGGGGTCGTTCCAGTGGAACGTCTCGCGTCGCGATTGCAGGAAGATCTCGCGCAGCCGCGGCAGGTCGGCCTCATGCACCTCGCGGACACTAAGCACGGGTAATCTCCAGGATGCCGTCGCCGTAAGCCTCCAGCTTGGCGGGGCCGATGCCGGGCACGTTCAGCAGCTCGTCACGGGTGCGCGGCTTTGCTGCAGCGATGGCATCCAGTGTCTTGTTGCCAAAGATGCGGAAGGCCTGCACGCCCTCACGCTTGGCCTGCTGCAGGCGCCAGGCCTTCAGGGCGTCGACCAGGGCGGGGTCGGGCCCAGGGAGAGGGTCAGCCACCTTTTCCGCGGCCTTTCGAGATCGCCGGCTTCTTGAAGGTTTCGTGGCCTGTGCGGCTTCCGGCGCGGAAAAAGAGCTAGACGCTTGGGGCAGCATCACGGCCGTGGCCAGGTCGTCTTCGATCTCGAGGCCGGCGTCGGTCAGGCTGGCGCGCTTGAACTGGATCACGCGGCCGTCCTTTTCCCACATGTCGTCGCGGGTGGTGACCAGGCCGTTCTGCACAAGCGCACCCAGCAGATCTTCGAACTCGCCGCGTTTCATGTGCTGCTCGAAGTTGTCGCGGAACAGCTTGCCGGTGCTGAGGTCGTCGCGCCCGCGCAGGGCGTCCATGATCTGCCGCAGCACAGCCAGCTCGCGTGGCCTGGGCGCGCGGAAGCTTTTCAGCGTGCACTGCTGGGGCGCGCAGACGTCGCAACGGCCGCAGGCGCGGGAGTTGTCCGGGTCGCCGAAGTGGTTGAGCAGCGCCAGCATGCGGCAGCCGTGGCCCTGGGCGAAGTTGAGCATGCGGTCGAGCTGGTCGCGCTTGTGCTCGAGCTGGCGCTGGTAGCCGTCGATCCACTTGTCGCCGCCGCGCGTGACATAGCCTTCGGCGTCGATTCTCGCGCCGCCCTGTGCGGCCAGCTTGTCGAGGCGCGAGCCGACCGTTGACACGTCAAGATTCAGCTCCGAGGCCAGCGATTCCAGGTCCGTGGCGCGGTTCGACAGCGCGCCCCACAATGCGCGCATGTCCTTGACCGGCGGGTAGTCGCGCTCCATGAACCATTCGTGCAGACGCTTGTCGGCCCAGGACCACATCAGTATCGCGCGCGAAGGCTTGCCGTCGCGGCCGGCGCGGCCGATTTCCTGGTAGTAGCCCTCAAGGCTGCCGGGCAGCGCGGTGTGGATCACTGTGCGCACGTTGTGCTTGTCGATGCCCATGCCAAAGGCGATGGTAGCCACGATCACGCTGACATCGCCGGCCAGGAAGGCGGCCTGTGCGCGGTCGCGATCACCGGCGCTGAGGCCGGCGTGATAGGGCATGCACGGCACGGACTGGGCGATCCGCGCCGCCAGTGCCTCGCACTCCTTGCGGCTGGGCACGTAGACGATGGCTGGCAACGGAGCGCGGACCTCCGGTCCGCTTTCCTGCGGCCGGGACGGCCGCGCTCCGACCAAAACCTCCAGCACCGCATCCGCGCGCTGGGAGGGCTTCAACTCAACCACCTCGATACCCAGGTTGGTGCGCCGGAAGCCATGGATCAGCCGCTTGCAGTCGTGCAGGCCCAGCTGCTCGATGATATCCCGCTGCACCAGCGGCGTGGCCGTGGCCGTCAGGGCGATCACAGGGGTCTGGCTCGATTCCGGCGGCAGTTCGCCGGAATCGTGCCTGACCCCTTTCCCCCTCAGCAGATCCAGCCGCCCGCCCAGCAGCCGGTAGTCCGGCCGGAAATCATGCCCCCACTGGCTGATGCAGTGGGCCTCGTCCACAGCCACCAGGCCGGGCTTGCGCTTGGCCAGCCACTCGACGAAGCCGGGCACGCGCAGGCGCTCTGGTGAAATGAAAAGAAAGTCGAGCTTGCCCTCCACCCAGTCGAAGCAGGCCTGGCGCGATTCCTCGCGCGGGCGGCCGCTGTGGATGCGCGCGGCATTAAGGCCCTGGGCGCTGAGCTTGCCGACCTGGTCTTCCATCAGGGAAATCAGCGGTGACACCACCAGCGCGCTGCCGCCCCGCGCCACGGCCGGCAGCTGGTAGCACAACGACTTGCCCGCGCCCGTCGGCATCACCAGCAGGCAGTCGTGGCCGTCGGCCAGCGTGGCGCAGGCCTCAGCCTGATGCGGCCGGAACGAGTCGAAGCCGAAACGGGAACGCAGGATAGAAAGCAGGTCCGCCATGGCGGCAAGTATAGCTACAGAGCCCACCGGGTAACCGGTGGGTTTCTCTGCAAGACGAACGGGTATCCGTAAGCCGGCGCAGCCGGCGTGTCTCTGCATAGCCCCCGGCGGTCGGCGCTGAGCGCAGCGAGGCGACGACAAGCCGGGGGTTCTAGCGCCAGGCTACCCCGAGCCGCGCAGCGGCGGCTCTTCGTGGCTCTTGCCACGTACCATCAGCGGATAAGCCACGACACAATGCCAGAGACGATACCGGATCAAAATCTGATTCTGTAGCCCTCTTAGTGGCAGGACGTCCCACCAGAGCCGCCGCTTCGCGGCTCGCGACTATCGACCGCCTGTATCCCCCGGCTCCGCTGCGCTGCGCCGGGGGCTTTCCAGAGAAGCGCCGGCTGCGCCGGCTGAAAAAACACGACTGGTGCAGAAACCTTTGACGTCACCGGGGCGTGTCGAAGTTGTCGGCGGTTACTCGAAATGCTTGCCGTACTCTTCCGCCAGGTGGCTGACTTGCTGGTGCGCTTGCCTGGCCTTGGCGTGGTCGGTCTCAGCGGCCAGGTGCTGCACGGCCGGAATGAATTCTTCCAGAAACACGTGCAGTTGCTGGTGTTCCGGGCCGGTCATGGTGCAGCCTTGCACGAGCGCATCCACGCGGGTTTTCAGCTCTCTGCCCAGTGCGTTCAGTTCTTCGGTGGTCGTGGCGGGCTGCTCGGCCAGCGCCTTGCCGATGCCGGCCATGGCGTCGTTGGTGTGCTGGTCGGCCTGCCACTTCTTGCCGTCGTTCAGGGTCAACGTCGCACCCGCTGCGTCGCCGTGGGCGTGGTCGTTGGCGGGGTGGTTGTCGTCATGGCCGCAAGCCGCGAAAGCAAAGGCGCCCATGACCAGCAGCAGAGTCAGGAAAAGATGCCGCATGCTACGCTCCATAAAAGGACCTGTATGTCCTGATATGGAACATCCGGACGCCTCGCCGTATTCCCGGCGTCGCTAAGCTTCGTGCCGGCCGGTTTTCCAGCTGAGTCCGTAGTTGTGTGCCACGGTTTCAATGGCTGTCGGTTCGTGTATGACGCCCGTGGCCATGGCCAGCAGGAACGTGCCGAGCAGCCCGGCCGGGATGGCCGCAATCGCAAGCAGAATGAGGTACCCCATAGACTGTTCCATTCCGCTCTCCTTTCCGATGCGGTGATTATAGCACGCGGAAGCGCATGATTTCGCCCTTTGCCGCGAACTATCGCCCGCGCCCCAACGTTCGTATCCTTTACCCTTCCCCTTTTTCCGGTCAGGATTCGCTTCCATGGCGGACGCTGAACGCGACCTCGAGCTTATGCGCCGCTTCCAGGCCGGCGACGTGGACGCGTTCACGGAACTGTACGAGGCCCACCTGCGCGGCCTGCTCAACTTCTTCTTCCGCCTGTGCTGGGACCGCTCCCTGGCCGAAGACTTCGCCCAGGAAGTGCTGCTGCGCATCTACAAGTCCGCCAGCAAGTGGGAGCCCAATGCCAAGTTCACCACCTACCTGTACCGCATCGCGCGCAATTACTGGATCGACCACTGCCGCCTGCTCAGCACCCAGAAGGAAAACGTCAGCCTGGACGCCAAGTTCGGCAGCAGCGAAGACTCGGGCTCGTTGATCGACCGGCTGCCCGACGACATCCGCCCGCCCGAGCACGACCTCGACCGCCGCGAACTGTACGGCGCCATCATGAAGGCTCTCGAGCAGCTGCCCGACGAGCAGCGCATGGTGTTCGTGCTCAGCGAAATCGAAGAGCTCAAATACAACGAAATCGCCGAGATCATGGAAATCCCCCTCGGCACGGTAAAATCCCGCATGCACACCGCCATCGGCAAGCTGCAGGAACTGCTGGGCGACTACAAGCCAATTCAGGCCGAACTCTAGAAACTACAAGGGTTTACGTGCCCAAACCGCGGTGTGCACCTTGGGCAGGTAAATTGTCACGCAATCAACCCCCAAATCGTGGATAAGCGCTGAACCACGCGCCCTGACGGCCGTTCATAGACCAGGCCCCGGGAGTGTCCCGGAGCGGATGTTGGTTATAGGCGGAATGATTCAGGCAGAACGGTCAGGAACGACGACCCTTAAGCAACCACAGGCAAAGCGAACCCCTTGGCATGAACGCTGACTTCGGACTACTGGTGGATTTCCTGCGCGGCGAGCTCGATGAGCCCGCCATGGCGCAGGTCCGCGCCCGCCTCGAGCACGAGGAAGCGCTGTTCCAGCAGTTCGAGCGCCTGCGCCGCACCTATGCGGTCCTGCGCAGTCTGCCTGCCCTGAGGTCTCTCGCGGGGCCGCGCACCGACCCCGCCGCGCCGGAAACCATTCCGCTCACCGAGCCCCGCCCCGAGTTCGTGCGCGACGTGCGCCACGAGTTCCAGGCGCGCGGCTGGGCCGGCCTGATCCCGAACATCATCGCGCGGCCGGCGTACATTGCCGCCCTGCGCGTGGAATTCAGTGTGCGGGCGATCTGCGCCAGCCTGCCGATGCTGCTGGTGGGCGACAGCCTGCTGCAAGCATTGCGCGCTGACTTCTTCGTGCGCGCCCGCGTGGATTCCCTGCCCTTCGTGAAGGCGCGTCCGGAGTGGATCAAGGCCCTGCGCCGCGAGTTCACCACCCGTACGCTGGTATCCAGCCTGCCGTTGCTCGACGTGCGGCCGGAGTATGCGGCCGCCCTGCGCGCCGAGTTCCAGCAGCGCGCGCTGGTCGGAAGCGTGCCGGCACTCGAATTGCGCGCCGGCTTCGAGCGCCGCCTGAAAGTCGCGCTCGTGGAAGCCGCGGCGCAAGCCCCGGCCGTTGAGCCCGTCAAGGCCAGCCTGCCGGCCGTGGAAGCCAGCGACCCGTTCCGTCGCCGGCTGTTCCGGAAGATTCTGACCAGCAGCCGCCGGCGCGTGCGCGAAACGCCGCAGCGCGTGGACATTGAAGAATACCAGTTGGGCCGCGAGCTGAGAATCGGCTGGAAGCGCAGCCGGCGCTCGGTGGGCTTGACGCTGGCGCTGCACGCCGTGGCGATCGTGATCATGCTGTTCGTGTTCGTGAAGCACGACACAGCCGCCACCCCGTACATTGCTTTCGGCGAGTCTTCACCCTTCGTGGCGCCGCCCAGCCCGTCACCGGACCTGGGCGAGATTCCAGTGGGCGGAAGCCGCGAACGAGCGCCGCTGCTGCCGGGCGGCGACGACTGGGCCTCCCACACCAGTGAGCCGCCTGTGGGCCTGGACGGCAGCCCGCTGCCCGAGCGCGAGTTGAGCGCCCGTGACGACGCCACGCCGCCACCGCCCGAGCACATCCCGGAATCCGAGCAGGTGTTGGGCGTGAACAGCCGCGACAGCGCGGGCAGTTTCTTCCGCCTGCGCGGCGCCTCGCGCAAGGAAAAGATCGACTACCTTGGCAGCGAAGAGCTGTACGAGGCGCTTGATGCATCGCTGGCCTGGCTGCAGCGCCAGCAGTTGCAGGACGGCAGCTGGGGCTACGTGGACGTGCTCGATCCGCGTCTCATTCCGCAGGATCTCGAACTGCAGGAAGTACAGAAGCTTGAGCTGACCAGCGCCGCGGTGCTGGCGTTCCTCGGCGACGGTCACAGCAGCGAAGATTCGCCGCTGGGCTATGATCTGAATGTGCGCCGCGCCATCGACTGGATTCTCGCCCGGCAGCGAGCCAGCGGCCAGATCGGCCCTGAGGCCAAGGGCAACGTGCTGATCCATGCCATGGCCACCCTGGCGCTCGCCGAGGAATTCGGCATGACCCGCGCCCACAAGTTGCGCGATCCCTTGCGCCGCGCCTGCCGCTGGCTGTGCGAGGTAAAGGCCAACGACGCCGACGGCTTCCCGTTCCTGATCGGGCAGCAGGCCAGCCTTACCACCAGCGTGTGGGCCTACATGGCGCTGGCCACGGCGCGCAACGTGCAGGTGCCGCCGATCGATCTGCCGCAGCAGCGCATCGACGCGTTCCTGCGCTGGTTTGAGGCCACCACGCGCGCCACAACCCCTCTTTCTGATGACGGCCAGGTGCTGGCCCGGACGGAATTGCTGCCCACGGCGGCCGCCAGCGCCCTGAGCCTGTTCGCCGTCGAAGCCGGCTACGAGGAACGCTGCAAGGCGCTGGTGACCCGCGCCAGCCGCGAGCTGCCCGATTTCAAGTCGCCGGGCTTTGCGGACAAAGACGTGGGCGACGCGCGCTTCCTGTTCTTTGGCAGCCTGTCACAGGCTCTGAACCTGCAGCGCAACGGGCAGAAGTCGAACGAGTGGTACGCCGCCTTCACCAAAACGCTGCTGGAGAACCAGCAGGCGGACGGCAGCTACGGCTCCACCACCGACTACAGCAAAATGTACGGCAAGGTCTACAACGCGGCGCTGGCGAGCCTCAGCATCGAGAACGCCTACCGCGTCAGCATTCTCAACAAGTAGCCTCCCCACCAGCGACAAGGGACCGGCGCCGCAAGGCGCCGGTTTCGATGGGCTATGGCAGGGGTTAGGGGTTGTCGTGATTTGGAGATCGCCAGCTCTACTAATCAGCCTGAACCCGAATCCCAAGGTCCAAGCCCTAATCCCTACAACCTAACCCCTAAAACCTGTTTCTACTCTCACTTCGCGCCCAGACGCTTGCGCACCTTCACGTCGAGCTTGGCCACCAGCGCCTGGTTGATGCCGATGTTGCCCGCCAGTTGCTCGATGCGCGTGCGCTCGTCGTCGTTCAGCCGGCCGTCGGCGTAGCAGCCGTACAGCATGTTCTCGACCACCCTTTCGGCGGCCCAGTGGCGGATCAATTCCTCGCGCTCAAGGCTGACCCCGAAGGCCTTGCCGTATTCGGCCAGGCGCGCTTGTTCACTGGCGTCAAGGTGCTCGTCAGTCATGGCGATGGCGTAGGCCAGCATCAGCAGCGTGGCGCGCGATGCCGGCCGGCATTCTTCCAGGTCGAGTTTGCTGAGCTTGCCGCGCTTCACCAACTGGTCCAGCGGGCCCATCTCCGAGTTCAGGAAGCCTTCAAAAAAGTCGCGCTCGGTGGGCGTGACGGCGCCGTCGGCCGCCACGATTTCCGCCAGCATGCGCGCGGCTACGTTGCGCTCCCACTGGCCGGTCAGGGGGTAGTCGCGCAGTTGGCGATCGAAATCGCTGAGCGGCATCTCGACCGTGGCGGCATCCACGAACGCCTTGCGCGACTCATCCCAGGCGAAGTGCGATGACACGGCTTCGAAGGCCTCCACGGCCGCGTGCTCTATGGCCGCGCGATCATGGGTTGCAGTCGCTGCGTCGGCACGCTCGCCGTGCAGCATGTTTCCCAGCAGAGTACGGAAGCCGCGCCGCGCGGTCTCAAGCGGGTGCGACATCGGCGAGGCCGGCCGCAGCGTGGCCACGGCGTGGTAGATCTTTTCAGTGACGGGGCATTTGAAGGTCACGCTGAGCATATCGCCCAGCACTTCTTCCTCGGCGATGTTGCGCTTGAGTTTCTCGTAGCTCAGCTCAGTCATGGCGTCTCCCGGCAGCCCCCGCATCATTGTAGGGACACGCGGCAGCGTGTCCCTACCCTACCCCGGCAGCTTGTGACTGCCGCTTACACCAGGCGGCCGTAGAGGGCGGCGTCGGTGGCTGCGGTGATTTCCACCTTGTAGAACTGGCCCTTCAGTTCTCGGCCGGATTCCACGATCACCACCTGATTCTGCGGGTTGCGGCCTTCCTGCTTGTTGGGGTCTTTCCTGCTGGGCCCCTCGCCGAACACCTCTGTGACGCGGCCGACCTTCCGCTGGTTTTCCTCGGCGGCCCACTGGCGCTGCAGCTTCATCAGCTTGTTGATGCGGCGCTTTTTCACTTCAAGGGGCACGTCGTCGGGCAGGCCCTGTTCCTTGGCCGGCGTGTAGTCGCGCTCGCTGTACATGAAGATGTAGGCGTTCTGGTAACGCGTGCGCTCATGCAGCTCGATGGTTTTCTCGAAGTCTTCTTCCGTCTCGCCGCTGAATCCAACGATGGTGTCGCCCGCCAGGCCCATGTCCGGCACGGCTTCGCGCGCGGCGGCTACCAGTTCAAGATAGCGCTCGAAGGTGTAGCCGCGGCGCATGCGCTTGAGCACGCTGTCGCTGCCCGACTGGGCCGGGAAGTGCAGGTAGGGCATCAGGTTGGGCAGGTCTTTAAACGCCTGAAACAGCTCGGGCTTCAGGTCGCTTGGGTGGCTGGTGATGAAGCGCAGGCGCTTGAGCCCCGGCACGTCCGCCACGGCGTAAAGCAGCTCAGACAGCGTGCGGCGCCGGGGCTGCAGGCGCTTGCCGTAGCTGTCGATGTTCTGGCCCAGCAGCGTGATTTCCTGGGTGCCTTCACCCACCAGGATCTTGCACTCCTCGACGATTTCCTCGAGCGGCCGTGAGTTTTCCATGCCGCGGGTGTTGGGCACCACGCAGTAGGTGCAGTGGTGGTCGCAGCCGCGCATCACGGCCACGTAGGCGCTCTGGCGGGTATCGCGGGCCTTCAGGCGCTTTTCGGTCTCGACCTCCTCGTCGCGGCCGACGGCCAGGATGCGCTTGCCCGTGGCGCGCACCTGGCGCACGTATTCGTCGATCTTGGTGAAGTGCGCGGTGCCGGCCACGATGTCGACGTAGGGCGCGCGGCGGAAGATCAGCTTGCCCTCTTTCTGGGCCATGCAGCCGAGCACGCCGATCACCAGGTCCGGATTTTCGCGCTTCAGCACTTTCATGCGGCCGAGCCACGAGTAGGCCTTCTCTTCGGCTTTTTCGCGCACGCTGCAGGTGTTGACCAGCAGCACGTCGGCATCGGCCGGACGCTCAACCACGTTCAAACCGTCGCCCTCAAGGGTCGCCATGGCAAGCTCAGAGTCGAGCTCATTCATCTGGCACCCGATGGTGTAGACGAACGCCTTGCCGGCCCTGGTTGTGGTCTGCTGCGCCATGGGCCAGAAGGTACCGCGATTGAGCCGGCCTGCCAATGAGGGGCGTTCTTTCAGGAGGCAGGAAGCACGAGGCAGGAGGCAGGAAACTGCCTCCTGTGGACTGCCGACTGTTATACTTCTCCCGGAGGACACCGTATGCGAACCGCACTGCTGCTGGTTCTGGCGCTGGCTTGCGGCGTTTTGCAGGCCGGGCTTGAGCCGCGCGACGAAGCGCTGCTGCAGGCCTGGTTGAAGGGCGAACTGAAACTGCCGGGCGCAATTCCCGTCGGCTATGCCCACCAGTTCGAGGTCGGCGACATGCAGGAAGCGGAAGTGCTCGACCGCGGCGTCTACCGCACCATCCGCCTGCACGTGATCGCCAAGTTGGAAGACCGCTTCGTCGTCGAGGCACACAACGGCCGCGGCCTGGTGGTCGCCGGCCTGATGGACAACAACGGCGTGTTCAGCCGGGCCTGGGCCGGGCGCGCGGGCGAGAAGCCCGCTGAAATCGAGTACAGCGAGCAACCGGGCCCGCAGGAGCTGTTTCACCACGCGCTGCGCGTGCCGTGGTCGGCCGTGCTGTACCAGTTGCCGGCCGTGAGCTTTCGTGACGGCGAAAAGTTCAAGCTCGGCGCGACCGAGTTGTCGGTGCAGGCGCCGGGCTACGAGCTGTCGGGTGTGAAATACGAGCTGCTGCAGAGCCACGGCGAAGACGCCTGGTTCGGCCCGCACTGGCAATGGAAGGCCGGCGAGCGTGTACTGTTCAAAGTTACGCGCCGGGAAAAGCTGGCGAAGCCGGAGCCGTTGCTGGACTGGTCCGAAGTGGTGAAAGGCGCGCCCAAGCCGACCAAAGCCCCGGAATGGAAGCCCCCCAAGGACGAATGGGAAATCACCAAACGCGAAGACGGCAGCCTGCTGGTTTTTGCCTATGACGCGTCGGGAGTCTTCAATGTCAGAGGCGCTGAGCCGAAATTGGAGTTGCTGGTGCCCGGCCCGTTTGTTGTAGCCAGCGGAGCTGCGTTGGAAGCCAGCATCACGACCCAGCCCTGGAGTTGGCAGGAGTTCGCCATTTCGCAGGCGGCGCGCCTGCCCGTGAGCGAAATCCGGCTGCACGGCGAAGCGTGCTCCGACAAAGGCCTGCATGCTGCAGCGGCATGCAAGCAGCTGGACACACTCACCTTGTTCAACGCATCGCTGGATTTCGAAGTCGGCACACCGGCTTCAGGGCTGACCGCGGTCGGTTCAAAAGAGCTGGCGGGCATGTCAGGCCTGAAGACGCTGCGGTTCCTGTTCGGCGGCGCAGATGAACGGGGCACACCCGAGTTCTGGGCGCCGCTCAAGGACATGAAGGGCGTGCGTGAGTTGCAGCTGACGCTGCGCGGGGCGGAAGCGATCCCGGCGGCGCTGCGCGGCTGGACCAGCCTGGAAGTCCTTTCATTCTGGGGACGCGGCATTGAAGGCGTCGGCGGGATGACCGGTTTGAAAGAGTTGAACCTGACAGGCGTGGAGGTGTCCGCTGACACGGGCAGGCAACTGGCGGCGTTGCCCGGCCTGCGAGCCTTGAAAATCGGTGGAGGCCGGTTTCCACCTTCGGCTCTCTCCAAGCTGGTCCAACTGACAGACCTCGGCATTGCGATGACGGCAGAAGATGCCACCTGGCTGATTGGTTCCGCCGCCAAACTGAAGTCGTTGGAAAAGCTCTCATTGTCCGTGCCGGGGCTCGTTGGCGAGGATCTGCTGCCATTGCAGAAAAGCACGCTTACGGCCCTTGCTGTTTTTGGGGGGCTGGATGAGCCAGACGATGTAGGTGTGCTGGCCAAGCTCAAAAACCTGCGCGAGCTGGAGTTGGTCGGTGTTAAGGGTGCCGATGCGGCCGCATTGAAGGCGCTGGCGGCGCCAGGTACGTTGACCAAGCTGACGCTGACCGCGCCGGTGCTGGCGCGCTCGCGCAAGGCCAGTGAAGAACTGGCTGCGCTGTCAGCCTTCGATTACCTGGAAGAGCTGCACGTGCGCGAAGGCGGCATGGCCAAGGCCGGGCCCTTGGGCCTCGCCAAGTTCACCAGGCTGAAGGCCCTGAGCCTCGAGAAACTGAACATCGAGGCCGAGCTGCTGGCCGAGCTGGTCGCGTGCGCCAAGCTGGAATCACTGTCTTTCGCCGGCTCGCTGCTGCCCCAGGGCGCCGTCGAGACGCTCCGGAAGCTGAAGACGCTCAAGACACTCAACCTGCGCGGCTGCTTGTCCGTCACGCCGGAGGACGTCGCCGTCCTGAAATCCGCCCTGCCCGGCTGCACGGTGCTGAACTAGCATGGAAGATTCGATGCCCGATCCTGTGGTGTTGAAGCCCGACAATCGGGTCACGCCACCCATGAGCGGCACGCTCTCCCGCGTGTTCTGGGAGAACCTGGCCTCCCTTCCGCTGGTGCTATCGCTGCTGTTTCTGACGCTGGCGGTGCTGATCGGGCCAGGGAACAGCATATCCTCAGCGCTGATTTGGATGGCGCTGATTTGCGCCATCGCGACCTTCGGCGTACTGGTTGCACTCCATTGGAGCAAGAGCTGGCACCCGCCCCGGACAGTCAATCTGGTAGCCAACCTCGCCTACACCATCTTTTTCTTTGCCCTCCTGATAACGGGCGTGTTTGAACCCTATCTGCGTGCGCAGGGCATGGAAAACTATCCCGGCAACCTGGGCGGGTACATTGTCGACGACGTAAAGCGGGAACTGAAAGCGGAATGGCTGCGGTCGGCTAAGGACCTGAACCAGGCGGACATTGAACAGGCACTGCGCAACGCCGAGTTGCCGGACTTTGTCGAGATTGAAGTGGATGTGACCGGCCGGAAATCAGCCGACGTCATCTACCGCGAACGTGGCTTGGACAGGGCCGGGAGGACATTTCGCTATAGGTTGACGGATGTGGGAAGCGGCAGCGGTGAGTGGCTACCGGTTATCCAATCCGACGATTAGGTAGCATCGACCGACTGGACCGGCAAAGATTCTCGCACCGTCTGCAAGCCGGGACTATTCAGGCGCAATCATGCAGTAACGCGTTCCAAAGCACGGGGGTGGTTTGTAGCCGCAGCGCTGCACGCGAAGCCTTATGGTGAAAGCCGTAAGGAGGCCTGACTGTGACTTCAACTACCCCGTTTGATAAACTTCGCGCTGATGGGAGAGCAGCCACGGCCGGAGAGCCGACCATGAACGAACCCAAACCCGAAGGATTCCAGCCTGCGCCCTGGGAGACGGGCAAACCCAAGCCACCGCAGGGCTATCCGCCCCAACCCGGTGCGGCCCCGGCGTATCCACCACGGCCGGCAGCACCCGGCTACGGCGCTCAGCCGCCCGCGGGCCCGCCCCCCGGTGCAGGCTTCGGCGGCGGTGACATGGGCCGCGGGCGCACGCGGCAGGTACCCGGCCCCACGCCACAGGCAACGCCGCCCATTTACGGCGCGCCTCCCGCGGGCTACGGCGCCCCGCAACCCGTGTATCCGCCCCAGGGGCAACCTTACCCGCCCCAAGGGCAACCGTACCCGCCGCAGGGCCAGCCCTATCCGCAGCCGGGGCAACCCTATCCGCAGCCCGCAGGCGCGCCCATGGCCCAGCCCTACGGCGCGCAGCCTTACCCGATGCCGGCCGGCAAACCGACTTCGGTGCTGGCCATCCTGTCGCTGGTGGCAATCGGCGTGGGCCTGGTCGGCGGCTTGTTCACCTTCGGCATTTTCAGCCTGCCGTTCTTCCTGGCCGGGGCAGTGCTCGGCTATCTGGGCATGCGCGAGACGGCGGCCTGGGGCAGGAAGTCTGGGCGCGGCATGGCCGTCGGCGGAACCATTGCCAACACCGTGCTGCTGACCTTGAACGTGATTGCGGGTGTGTTCCTGTTGATCGCGTTCCAGGCCACAAGCTCGGCCGTGGACTCGCTGGAAACCAACATGAACGCCAGCATGGACGGCACGCTGATCCAGGAGCGCGTCCGCATGTACGCCGAGGCCAAGGGCGACCTGAAACCGGGCGGGCCCCAGTTCAAGCAGGGATTCCAGAACACCACGGCCGTCACCGGCGCCCAATTGCAGGTGACCGACCTGGTCAGCCCGACCGAACTGAAAAACCCCATTGAGCAATACTCGCTGACCATCGCCGACAAGTCGGCCACCGTGTGGTGGACCAGCCCGGAAGGCCAGCGCTTGGAAGTGGGCCAATACCCCAGCTACGGCGGCTACTATGCTGACGACTTCGAAGACTGGGAAAGTTACGAGCCGCCGCCGCGGAGAAAATAGAGGGCCAGATGACCGACAACCCGCTTGAAGACAGCAGGGAGCAGCCGCCGCAGAACACCGGCCCGCAGGGCCCGCCGCAGCAGCCATATCCGCCCCGGCCGGCTCAGCCGTATCCGCAGCGCCCCGCGCAACCGCAGTACCCGGGCTCGTACCCGCCGCCGGGCTATCCGCCGCAGGGTCAGCCTTATGGCCAGCCCTACGGACAGCAGCCGGCCGCGCCGTACCCGTACCCGCAGATGCAGCCTTTCAGCACCAAGGCGATCATCTCGATCGTGTGCGCCGGCGTTAGCGTGTTCTTCTGGCCGCTGGGCCCGCTGACCGGCATCGGCGGCCTGGTAACCGGTTTCATGGGCATGAAGGAAAGCAAGCAGCCGGGCGGCACGCACCGCGGCTGGGGCTTGGCGCTGGCGGGCACGATCATCAGCGGCCTGATGTTCCTGGTTTCGCTGGGCCTGATCGCGCTGATGGGCTTCGCGTTCTTCATGGCAGCCGAGCAGCAGGATCGCTTCCATGCGCAGGCGCAGGAGAATCGCTCGCGCGCGGACATGGAACTGATCAAAGAACGCATGAACCTGTACTTCATCGAGAACAACCAGTCCCTTGCCCCCGGTGGGCCAGTCGTGAAAGATGGCTGGGAAGGCGGCCTGTTTCCAGAGAACCATCCCAAGGTGCAGGGGGAGCTGAAGCTGACTGACCTGGTTCGCGAGATCGACCTGCAGGGGTCGCTCAGCGACTATCGCCTGAGTGTCACCAGCACAAAGAGCGCCGAGATCACCCACACCTCCAGCGGCGCGAAGCTGGTGATCAGCGACTTCAAATCCGACCGTTGGCGCTTTGAGGAAGGAACCACGCCCTGATGGCCGGCCTGGCCTTCTCCAACACCCGCACGGCGCTGGCGCATTCGCTGTCCTACGACATCACGCTGCGCCATGGCGTGGCCCACGGCATTGCCTGCTCGTTCAGCCTGCCGCTGGT
>JAJVIO010000044.1:26305-64664 GCA_022071975.1 Planctomycetota bacterium | reverse complement strand
GCCGTCGCGGAAGAAGCCGACACCGTAGGTGTAGAGGTCGGAGGTCGCCCAGCGCTGGCCGGCGCTGTAGGTTTCGTACTGGCGGTTGGCGTTGAAGGTCATGAACGCCAACCCGTGCGCGTAGCGGCGGGTGGAGTCGCTGCGCTGCTCGGAGACCAGCAGCACCGTCTCGCTGCCGAACTTGTAGCTGGGCTCAAAGTAGGGGTTGGTGCCGTCGCCGCGCGTCCAGCTGCCCTCGGTGTTCACTTCGTACTTGGCCAGCAGCGACTCCCAGAACTGGGTTGCGGTGTCGGCCGGGAGGGACGGCGCGCCGTACTGGATGCTGACGTCGGCGGTCTTGGGGTAGGCGGGCGGCGTGCTCTTGTCCAGCTCCGGGATGTACGAGGGCAGCGTGGGGCGCGAAGGCGTGGTCGGCGCGGGCGCGGTGTAATCCGGCGTCGTGCCGGAGCCGCTGCCGCCGCAGTTGTAAGTGCCGGAGCAGGAGCTGCCCGAGTCGTAATAGTAGCTGTCGTCGTAGTCGTCCGTTTCAGCGCAGGCAAGCACCATGACCGCAAGCGCGATCACCACCGGGACGGGGACCCGAAAGGTCTTCAGTTCAGGCATGGCGGGATCCTGGAATGGAAGTCACACCATTCTCCAATTGCGCCGCACTCACCACAAGCCGCCAAATGCAACACGGCCGCCGAGCGGCGGCCGTGTCGGGGTGCACGCGGTTCAGACTTCCTGGAAGAAGTAGGGCTTGAGGCACTGGATGCGGCTCTCATAGGTCTTGGGGTCGATCAGCCAGCAGGCCGCGCTGATGCTGCTGAGCAGGCTGTTGCCGTCCTGGGGCGTGAAGCAGAAACCGTAGATGTCCTTGCCGCCGATCACCGACAGCGCCTCGTGCGGGATCACGGTCTGGTTCAGGATGCGGCCGAAGAAGCCGTGGTCGCGCCCGAAGCTGAAGACCTGGTTCGCGCTCTTCTTGTAGGTGAGCGCCTGGCGGTCGTCGGCCTTGATGATGCTGATCAGCTTCTCGACGCTGGTGTCCTCTTTGACCTTGATGTGGAAGCGCAGCATGTGCATGTACTGCGTGGGCAGCTTGATGGCGCTGCTGAACAGGTTTTTGAACTCCCAGCCCTTGGTCTTGTACAGGTGGTAGGCGTCGCGGGCGTGGTGGGTGCCGAAGTTTTCGTCCTTGTGCTTGCCGGCCTCGGGCGCCGCGATGTAGCCGTCGTCCTGGCTGACGTCGTTGGCGCGGCGCATGCAGACGAAGTCGGCGCTGACGAGGTTGTTGGGGTCATCCTTGCCGTTCATGCCGAACAACTTGATCAGCGCGGCCAGGTTGTGGGTGTTGCAGCTGACCACGTGGATGAACTTGTCTTCGCCCGGAACCAGGGTTTCGTCGTTCACGCCGCGGGCGTACATCTTGCCGAAGCCGAACTCGCTGCCCTGGGCGATGTAGCCCTTGCCGCCCTGCTCCGCGGCTTTCAGGTAGTACTGCTCTTTGTTCGCCAGGCCCGCGCCGCTGGGCGTGCAGTCGATCACCACGGTGGCGCGCATGATGGCTTCTTCGGTTTCGTAGTCGGCCTTGCAGTCCATCTTCTCGAAGCCGGCCATCTGGTCTTTGCCGGTGGCCAGCTTGGCGCCGCGGCGGATCAGGTCCACCACCTTGGAGCGGTCGGTCTTGAGCGGCGTGCGCTTGTTGAAGGTGACTTCGTCAACCCCGAGCTGTTCCTTGAAGTGCGTGAGCATGCCGATCAGCGGCTCGCCGATGGTGCCCGTGCCTACGACGTGGACGATCTTCTTCGACATCTGGTTCTCCCTGCGGCAAATGCAAAAACCGCGATGGGCCGGGTGGTCAGGCCTGTCGGGCCCGACCCTTCGCATCATGTGCGAGGACCAATCGCGGAATCATGGCAGCCGCTGTCAATTTCCCTCTGCCAGCGCTGGGGCAACAGGCCACCGGGCCGCGCAGAGCAATCACGCGCACAGGGTAGCACGCGCCGCGCCGCTTCAAATGGCAAGTTGAGAAAAGTGGATATCCCTACCCGATTTCCCGCTCGATGAGCTTGGTCACGGCCGCTGCCAGCGCGGCGTCAAGCTCGAAGGCCGGGTCCTTGATGGCCTTGCGGGCGGCCTCCACGCGGTCATGGCGGGCCGGCGCGCTTTCGGCCTGGGGCAGGGGTTCGGCGGCCAGGGGCGCGGGCTCGGCTTTCCGGAGCCGCACGCTGGTCCGGGGACGCTTGGAAATACGCTTCGTGTGGCTCATGGTCGTCTCTCGTTCAGGCTATACCGTCTCTGGATCGTTTATCGGCAGCATCAACCGGCGACTTTAGGGGAATTGTTTAACAGTCGGCGTCCGGCCCGCGTTACTTGCCGGCTTCGTCGAGGATGGATGGCGCTTCACTGACTTCCTCGGCCTGGTCGCCGTTGGGCTTGGGCACGAACTCGGTGACCGCTTCGCCCGGCTTGGCGATGCGCTCCGTGGCCAGGCCCTGGGCGACGTCATCCTTTTCGATGCGCGAGGTTTCCACCAGCTTGGGCACGCGCTCGGTGGCCAGGCCGTGGATATGGTCTTTGTCCACCTTCGCCGTCTCCACCAGTTTGGGCGGCTTCTCGATCTTTTCGGTTGAGAGGTGCTCAACGGGCTTGGCGACCTTTTCCGTGGCGATGCCGCGCACGTCCATCTCGGCCTGGGTCAGGCGCCGCGTGGCCTGCGCCTCGGCGGCGATCGCCGCCGCCATGGCCTTGTCCGCGCTGCCGTCGTGGGTGGCGTCGGAGTCGCCGGCCGGCTTCTTCTCACGGTGGAAAATCTCTTCCGGCAGGCCGGGGTTGCGTCCGGTGTTCTTGAGATGGAACGCCTCGCCCTGGTAGGGGGCGGGCATGGCGTGATGCTTGGGCGCGTAGGGCACCGCGCCGTAAAGCAGGCTGAGGATGGCCGCCAGGTCGCCAAGGTCGGTATCTTCGGGCAGGCCGGCGACGTAGATCGTCGGATTCTTCTTGATTTCCTTGCAGCGATTGAGGGCGAAGACGCCGAGCGACATCTTCTGCAGCTTCAGCAGGTGCTCGCGGATGGTTTCGTCACCCTTGTGGACGCCGAACATGACCGGCTCGCGCCCGCTGCTGCCGATGCCGTTGCCCACCTTCTTCAGCTTCGCGCCCATGATGGCGTAAACGCAGCATTTAACGCCAAGTTCGGGCACGTCCGAAATCGGCGTACGCAGCAGCCACCAGCCCTTCCAGTCGAGTGTGAAGCTCTTCACCACAAACCTCCGGCCCTGCCCAGTGTAGCGTAAATGCACAAACCAGGCAGCCCAACAGGCCGCAAAGCGAAGCGAACCCATCAGGGGGCCTTCAGTGTACCAAGCCAAAAAAGATACGCGAGCAACGAAACCTGGGTGGTGGCGCGGGACAGACGAGCACGGACCGAAGCCGGAACTCAGCCGGCTGCGCGCGGGTCGGTCTGGTGTGCGCGGCGGTTCTTCCATTGGGAAATCCAGCCGCCTTCCCTGGTTTCCGCATTCTGATGGCTAGCGCGTGCGCGCAGCACGTCGCTGTGTGTGCAGATGCCGACCAGGTTGCCCTTTTCAATGACCGGCAGGTGGTCCACATCTTCTTCAGTCATGCGCAGCATGGCTGTCAGCGCGGTGTCGCCGGGGCTGACGGAGATCACTTCCATCCGCGCGGCGGCGCGTACTGGCATGCTGTCGTCCAGCACACCTGTCAGGTGCTGGCGTCTGACAATCCCGATGCAGTACCCCTTTGCGTTAACCAGCGGGTAGGCGCTGTGGCCCATTTTCGTCACCAGAGCGCGCGCCTCACCAACGTTGGCGCTTTCCGGTATGGTGACGACCTGGACTGTCATGAAGTCGCGCACGTGTGCCGCTTCCAGGGCGTCCTGGCTGATGTCCGTACTGACCTTCACGCCCCGCCGCGCAAGCTTTTCAGTCATCAGCGATTCGCGCAGCAGCGCATACGTTACAAGGTCGGCCATCACGCTGGCGAGCATCAGCGGGAGGATGATCTGATAGTCGCGGGTCAACTCAAACAGGAAGACGATAGAAGTAAACGTTGCCCGCGTTGACGCCCCGAAGGTCGCCGCCATGGCGGCAACAGCCGCGGCCCCCGGCGTGATTCCCAATTCCGGGAACAGCCGCGCGGTGACCAAACCGACGATCCCGCCGAACGTTCCGCTGGTCAGCAACAGCGGCGCCAACGTGCCGCCTGAAGTGCCGGAAGCCAGCGCAATCCACCACGCCAGCAGCTTCGCCGCCAGCAACGAAAGCAACACGCCCATCGGCAAAGCGCCAGCCAGCACGTCGCTGATCGCGTCATAGCCGACACCCAGCGCCCGGGGCACGAACAGGCCGACAATGCCAAACCCGACTGCGCCAATCAGCGGATGCCAAGTGGTTGAAACCGGCAACTTCCGAAACAGGTACTCAAAGAAGAACAGCCCCTTCGTAACAACCGTCGCCAGCAGCCCGCAAAGGATCCCCAGCACCGCGTAGAACGGCAGCTTGGCCATGCCCGCGTACTCGTGTACAGGTACCGAAAACAGCGACGCGTCACCCCAGATTGCCGAGTGCACGCCGCCCGAAAGCGTTACCGCCACGACCAGCGGAATGACCGACCGCGTCGAGAATTCAAACAGCGGCAGCTCAACGGCGATGACGACCGACGCGAGCGGCGCGCCGAACGTAGCCGCCATACCCGCCGCCGCCCCGCTTGCCAGCAGCACTTTGCGCTCTGAGGCTGACACATCGAACAGCTGGCCGATCAACGAGCCGAACGCGCCGCCGGTGACAATGATCGGGCCTTCCGCGCCGAACGGGCCGCCGGTGCCGATGGCGACAGCAGCCGAGACCGGCTTGGCAATCGCCGTGCGCGGCTGGATGCGGCTTCCGCGGCGTAGGATCGCTTCCATTGCCTCGGGTATGCCGTGCCCGCGAATGATCGGCGACCACTTCGCCAGCGCGGTCACAATCAGCGC
Source organism: Planctomycetota bacterium (assembly GCA_022071975.1). Lineage (GTDB taxonomy): Bacteria > Planctomycetota > UBA8742 > UBA2392 > UBA2392 > JACKID01. The sequence goes on along the minus strand of JAJVIO010000044.1, from coordinate 59,689 downwards.
GCCGATCACCGGCACAACCACTAGGCGCCACGAAGGCTCAAGCCCCGAGAAAGAAGGCAGCACCCATTCAAACCGGCCGAACAACGCCAGATTGGTCAGCAGACCGATACCATTAAGCAGAACGTAAGCCGCGCCGCCGGCAAGCAGCCCGGCCGCCGCCGCCAGCACGCAGATAAAAGCCAGCCGCAAAGGCGCACGAGTAATCATCACCGCAATATCGCCCTCCATGCCCGAATTGCAACCACCGGCACCGCACTGGCAGCGCCGAACCCTGCCGGCGTGAAAGTGGTCCACCCCTCGCAAAGTGCTTGACCGAGGGGTTGCAGCCAGGAAGCCCGCAACACGTCAAAGGCCCGCCGGGTGGCGGGCCTTTGGTTTGGATTTGCTGCTTGGGTCTTCTTAGCCCTTTTTGCTTTCGTTGTCTTTGTTCGGGTCTTGCTTTTCGTTGTCTTTGGTTTCGGCCTTTTGGGTGTTGTCTACTACTCGGATTGAGGCCTTGCCGTTGCGGAAGATTACTTCGTTACCCAACGCGAGCACCTTGGCGATTTCGTTGTCCTTGGCGAGTTCGAAGTAGCGGTCGCTGAGGTATTCCACCACCTCGGCGCCGAACAACTCGCCGTTCGTCAGGTCGCTTTCCAGCCAGATGCCGTCGCTCCAGACGAAGCTTCGGGTGCCGACCGTCTTCACCACGTTCGCGGCTTCCTCGGCGGCGGCCTTGTCGCTGTAGCCTTGCTCTTTCAGCTTCTTGAGCTTGCCGTCGGCCCTTGAGCTGAGGCCTGCGCGGCGGGCGCGCTCGGCGACTGAGCCGGCCGCGTCCTTTTCCGCCTCTTCCACGTCTTCACCCGACTTGGCTTCGCGGCGTTCGGCGTTCGACTTGCTCTTGGCAACCGCGTCGTCGCCACGCTGGTCTTCCGGCGCGGCGGGTGGCTGGGCGCCCCAGCCGTTGCGGCCACCGCTACCGCCGCCCATGGCGGGCTCGTTGCGGCGTCCTTCATCCGGCATCGGGCGGCCTACCGGCGGCACGGGGGTGTCTTCAACCACCAGGAAGCTGGTGTACGGCGTGACGATGCCGAACTGTGTGCCCAGGCGGATGATCTCTTTCTTCAGCTCTTCGTTTTCGCCCTTCAGGTTGATCTGGTCCATCAGGTAGCCCACGCGGCGCACGGCCCACATGCGCGGCAGGTAAGCCTTGCCGGTGTCGGCGGTGACCAGTTCAACGCCGTACTCGAAGGCGCGGATCTCGCCGTTGACCATGCCTTCCAGCACCAGGGTGTGCTTGCCCGGCTTGTCGAAACGGCCGAGCACGGAAAGCTGCGTGCCGGCAAAGATGTCGCCGGGGATCTGCGGGTGCAGGTCGTGCATCTCTGCGCCGTCGATGCGCAGCTTGACGTCAGCCAGGACCGGCGCGGCGATCTTGTTGGCGAAGTTGCTGACCTTCACTTCCATGTCTTCACGCGGCTTCACGTACTCGCGCTGGCCTTTGTTTTCCTCGGCCAGTGTGTCGAGCAGCCAGGTGTTGACGTCGTTGCCTACACCGAAGGGGAACATGCGCACGTTGGCGGCGCGGTTGTCGCGGGCGATCTTGGCCAGCGCCTTCACGTCCGTGGTTTCGCCCATGGTGGGGATGCCGTCCGACAGCAGGATCACGTAGCAGGGGCGCGCGTCTTTCTCGGCGTCTTTGGCGATGGCGTAAGCGTCGCGGATGGCGCCTTCCAGGTTGGTGCCGCCGGTGGCGGTGATCTTCTCGATCTTGGCGAGGGCGTCCTCGCGGGCTTCCTGGCTGCAAAGCGTCAACTTGTCGTGCAGGCGGCGGGACTCGGTCGCGAAGGTCACCAGCGCGAAGCGGTCTTTCTCGTTGAGCTTGTTGACCAGGAACTTGAGCGCCTTGCGGGCCTGGTCGATCTTGCCGTCTTCGTCCATGCTGCCGCTGGTATCCAGCACCACGATCACGTCCTTGGGCAGGATTTCGTCTTCGTTGAGTTGCAGCTTGGGCGTCAGCAGCGCGAGGAAGTAGCCGGCGTCATCGCCTTCGCGGTAGCTCAGCACGCTGGTGGCCAGCGCGCTGTCGTCGTAGCCGTAGTACAGCTCGAAGTCGTTGACGGGCTTGTTGTCTTTCAGCTCAAGGCCGATCACGGCCTCTTTGTCGCCCTTGCGGATGATCTCGACGCTGTGGGTGGGCGAATAAATGGTGCGCAGGGCCTGCTCGTCCTTGAGTGTCAGCTTGGCGCTGATGGTGCCGACCGGCAGGTCGCAGTAGCCGTGGGTGCGCAGGGGGTAGTGAAACTTCACCAGGCCGCTGTCGTAGGTCAGCAGCTCGCTGTAGCTGAACTTGATGGTGAGGTCCTGCTGGGGCAGGATCGGGAAGACGCTGGCCTGGAACAGGCCGCGGCCGGCGTATTCAAGCAGGCCGGGGTCGATCATGCGGCGCACGGTTTCGCGGTAGATGGTGCGGGCCTTGTCGGCGGGCAGCAGCTCGCCTTTGACCATCTTGCCGTCCATGGTCATCTGGAAGTCGCTGATGGCGGCCTCGGGCGGCAGGGGGAACATGTAGGTTCCCTCAAGCTGCCACTGGTTCGGGTTGTAGAAGACCTGGGTGAGGGTGGTGGTGGCAGTCTGGCCCTCGATCACGGTCTCGATGCTGTGGCTCTTGATCTGGATATTCTGGGGTTGCGGCCGCGGCTCGGGCATGGGCCGTACGCGGCGGTCGATCACAATGCCCTGGGCGGCCAAAGCGCTTGAGCAGAGCACTGCGGCTAACAGCAGTGCGAATAAGGGTTTACGCGTAGTCATGGGAGAGACCTCCAGAGTCCATAGGCATGCCGGGGTTAGGACGCGGCCGGCGCGACTTTGGTTCCAATGATTTGGCAGGAATCTGATTACTTGCCGGCGCCGGCCTTTTCGGGCTTTACGGGCAGGATGCGGACCGACTGGGCTACTTGAAGCAGCCTCTTTTCGGCGTACAGGTTCACCGCCTCCGGGTACGCCTCGCGCTCGGCCTCCATCACGCGTTCCTGCAGGGTTTCCGGTGTGTCGTCGGGTTGCACCGGCACTTTGCGCTGCAGGATGATGGGGCCGTGGTCGTAGACTTCGTCCACGTAATGGACGGTGCAGCCGGTTTGTTTCTCGCCGGCCTTGATGACTTTCTGGTGGACCTTGAGGCCGTACATGCCCTTGCCGCCGAACTTGGGCAGCAGGCTGGGGTGGATGTTGAGCACCTTGCCCTTGTAGCGCTCGGGCAGGTGCAGGTAGCTGAGGAAGCCGGCCAGCAGCACGACGTCGGGCTGCACGGCGTTGACCATCTTGAACACCTGGCGCGAGAAGGCCTGGGCGTCGAGGTAATCGGCGCGGTTCACGACCTGCACGGGCACGCCGAACTTCTGGGCGCGGGCGATGCCGGGAATGCCGTCTTTGCTGGCGACGACGCCGACGCACTCCATGTGGCAGGAGCCTTCGGCGGCGCGCTGCAGCAGGTTTTCCATGGTGGTGCCGGAGCCCGAAATCAGGATCACGGCGCGGATTTTGGGCTTCTCAGCCATGTGAGTCCTCAAGCGCTACAGCGGAAAAGATACACCACCGGCGCGCAGAGTCCAGAACAAGGCGGTTTGGGGAAAAGCTAGGCGGTTTCGCCCCTGGCGCGCTTTGCCTGTCGACTGAGGACTTCATCGACGACTTGCGGGTCATGCCCACACTCACGCGAGGTGAATTCCTGAAAGCGCGGGTCTTCCGGAGTGAGCCGATTGGCGGCCACGAACTCAAGGGAACCGTCTTTGTGTTCGACGATTACGCCTGCGTGCTTGATCTCCATACTCAACCCTCGACTTCGAACGAGCTCGTCAGTTGTTCGCCCGTTTCAAGAACCATGGTAACAACATACTCGCCCTGTGGCAGGCCGGAATCCGGTTCCCAGGCTGCAAGGAAAAGAATGCCGCGCTCCGGTGTCACGCGCTTGGGCAAGACGTAGATTTCCCGGTGGATGTCTTCTGCCGCCTTGTTCTCGTATCGCGTGATGGTCAAGCCGAACCGGAACCCCTCTCGGGGTTCCGGTCCGCGCGCACGTGCAAAGAAGAACAGCTGCGGGCCACTCCCTGCGAACAGTGAGCTCACGCCCCTGAAGCCGAGTCCGTTGATGTCGAGTGTCAAGTTGCGACAGATCATCAGGCATTCGAATACGTACGAACTCATCACATTATCCCTCCACCACCTCCGCGCACCGGGCGCACAGGAAGGCGTGTTCCTTCACGCTGCCTACGTCGCCGGTGCGGCGGAAGCAGCGCACGCAGGCCTGCTCGGCGCTGGCGACCACCTTCACCCACAGGCCCTGCACGTCCGTGGCGGGCTCGAACTCCTGCAGCGCGCCGTGGTCTGACTGGGCGTCCAGCAGCAGCTTGCTCACGTTCAGCAGCTCCGGCAGCTCGGCCTGCAACTGTTCCGGCGTGCCGTGCTGCGCGAGTTCGCTCATCAGCGCCGCGTTGCAGCCCAGCGTGACGTTGGCGTCGTAACCCTTGCCGATCACCTTTTCTTTGCGCAGGCGGTCCAGCACCCGGTCGCTCTCGGCCTTCAGGCGGAACAGCAGCTTGTAGCGCTTGTCCAGCTCCGGCCTTGCACGCAAGGTCTCGTCCGGTTTCGGCCAGCTTGCCAGGTGCACGCTGTCGGGCTCGGATTCAAGCTTCGGCAGGTACTGCCACATCTCCTCGGCCGTGTGGACCGTGACCGGCGCCAGCAGCTTCACCAGCAGGGTTGCCACGTGCCAGTACACGGTCTGGATGCGGCGCCGCGCGGGGCCTTCCTTGGCTTCGCAGTACAGGGCGTCCTTGCTGACGTCGATGTACTGGGCCGAAAGCTCAACCGTGCAGAACTGCACCAGCGCGCGCATGGCGTGGTGGAATTCGTAGCGCTCCCAGCAGGCGGAGACTTCTTCAACCAGCGCGGCGGCGCGGCTGAGCACCCACTGGTCCAGCGGCCGCAGCTCGGAGTACGCCAGGGCGTGCTGCCCCGGCGTGAAGTCGAACAGGTTCGCCACCAGGGTTCGCCAGGTGTTGCGCAGCTTGCGGTAGTTGTCGCCGGCGCCGCGGATCAGGTCGTAGGTGACCGGGATCGGCTCGGACGTGTTCACGCTGGCGAAATACAGGCGGATCAGGTCCGCGCCCAGGTCGCGCACGCCCTGGTCGATGGCCCAGATGTTGCCCTTGCTCTTGCTGCCCTTTTCGCCCTTTTCGTCCACCACGAAGGCGCTGGTCAGGCACTGTTTGAACGGCGACTTGCCCTGGGTGGCGACGCTCAGGATCAGCGATACCTGGAACCAGCCGCGGTGCTGGTCGTCGCCCTCCAGGTACAGGTTCGCGGGGAACTTGTCCTTGAGCTCGTCGTCGGCCAGCATCACCGCGCGGTGCGAGGCGCCCGATTCAAACCACACGTCGAAGATGTCGTCCATCTTCGCCAGCTTGCGGCCTTTGAACTTGTCGGGGCGCACGGCATCCGGCAGCAGCTTTTCGACGGGCCAGTTGGCGTCGTCGTACCACACGTTGCTGCCATGCTGGGTGACCAGGCTGATCACGTGGTCCACGGTTTCGGTGTCGATGCAGGTCTCGCCGCTCTCCACGTCGTAGAAGGCCGGGATCGGTATGCCCCAGAATCGCTGCCGCGAGATGCACCAGTCAGGCCGGTTCTCGACCATGGCGCTGATGCGTTTTTCGCCCCAGGCCGGGAACCACTGCACCTGCTTGATCTCGTCCAGGATGCGCTGGCGCAGCGTGCGCGACTCGCCCTCCTCGACGTGGTCGATGTTCACGAACCATTGCTCGGTGACGCGGAAGATCACCGGCGTGTGCGTGCGCCAGCAGTGCGGGTAGCTGTGGGGGTAGGGCTCGCTGTGCAGCAGCAGGCCGTGCTCGCGCAGCTTGGCCACGATGCCGTCGTTCACCTTCCAGATCAGCTTGCCCTCGATGAAGCTGAACCAGCCGTGCGGGTCGCTGAAGTCCTTCGGCAGCTCAAGCTCTTCGCGCAGCCTGTCGCCGCTGTAGTACTGGCCGGTGGGGGAGACGGGGCACACGGCCGGTATGCCCTCACGCTTGCCGGTCTCGAAGTCTTCTTTGCCGTGGCCGGGCGCGGTGTGGACCAGGCCGGTGCCGTCGCCCAGGGTGACGTAGTCGGCGAACATCACTGGGCACTCGAAGCCCCACAGGGGCTGCGAGTATTTTACGCCGGCGAGATCGGCGCCCTTGAGGTGCTTGAGCAGCTTGACGTTCTCCAGCTTGGCGCGCGCAACGATGTCTTCGCGCAACTCCTCGGCCACAACCATACGCGCGGTTTTGCCGGCCTGTGTGTATTCAAGCAGCGCGTACTCGGCGTCCTTGGCGACGGCGATGGCGCGGTTGGCCGGCATGGTCCAGGGCGTGGTGGTCCAGATCAGCAGGCTGACGTTATCAACGCCCGCGACCGGCCCCGTGGCGGGCATCAGCACGTAGATGCTGGGGTCGGTGCGGTCCTCGTACTCGAGCTCGGCCTCGGCCAACGCGCTTTGGGCCGCCCAGCTCCAGTGCACGGGGCGCTTGGCGCGGGTGATGTAGCCCTTGTGGTACAGGTCGCGGAACACGCGCAGCACGTTGGCTTCGTAGACCGGGCTGGTGGTCAGGTAGGGCTTCTCCCAGCGCCCGAGCGTGCCGGTGGTCTTGAACTGCCCGCGCTGCTTGTCGACGTAGCCGTTGGCGTAGTCGAGGCACAACTCGCGCAGCTTCACGCTGGTCATTTCTTCGGGCTTTTTGCCGCCCAGCTCTTTCAGCACGTTGTGCTCGATCGGCAGGCCGTGGCAGTCCCAGCCCGGCACATAGGGGCTGTCAAAGCCCTGCATGGTGCGCAGCTTCACGACCATGTCTTTCAGGATCTTGTTCATGCCCGTGCCGGTGTGGGCGTCGCCGTTGGCGTACGGCGGGCCGTCGTGCAGCACCCAGGCCCTGGCCCCCTTGCGGGCGGCGCGGATGCGGCCGTAGAGGTCGGTTTCGGCCCACTGTTTCTGCAGTGCGGGCTCGCGCTCGTTCAGACCGGCCTTCATGGGGAAGTCGGTCTGGGGCAGCTGCACGGTTGACTTGTAGCGCTCTTTGGCGGCCTTGGCGTCTTCTGTCATGGTTTCCTCGACTACACGGGACGCATGGGACGCATGCGACCAATGGGCCCGTGTTTAGCGGTGTTGGTGGATGGTTACAACGAGGTTGCCGAGGGCGGCGATGCGATTACAGTTCCGCCAGCTCGGCGTCTGTAATTCGCTCGGCTTCGTCGATCAGCAGGATGGGTATGCCGTCTTCGATGCGGTAGGCCTTGCGCGATTCCTTGCACAGCAGGCGGTTGCCCTTGAGCACAAGGGGCTTGTGGCTTTCGGGACAGACCAGCATAGCCAGGAATTCCGGGTCAAGCTGTGTTTCGGTTGTGTTCGGGTTGTCGCTCATGGCCGGGCCATGCTATGGAACGGCCCAAAGTTGCACAAGACTGGGTCTTGACACGCCTTGTACCTGCCTCTACTTTTCCCCGCCCGACCGCAAAGGGTCAGACCCCTTTTTCGCGGCCGGGATGGATAGAACGGAAACACCATTGGGGCGAAAAAGGGGTCTGACCCTCTCCCCGGTACAGGCACAGCCATGAAGAAGAAAGTCCGCAGGTCCAACCTCAAGCGCAACCGCACGCACGGTTTCCGCGCACGCATGGAAACCGCCGACGGCCGTCAGGTGCTGGCGCGCCGCCGCCGCAAGGGTCGCAAGAAGCTGACTGTGAGCGACGAGGGCAAGACCAAGAAGCAGGGCGCCCCGCGCTCAGTGAACGAACACCGCCGCAAGCAGCGCGAGGCCCTGCGCCAGAAGCGCAAACGCGCCGGCAAGATCTAGTCGCGCAGCGACTATCCGCCGAAGCCTTGGCGAAGGCGGATCGAAACACCAAAGCTTGAGCCCCCCGAATTTCGGGGGGCTTTGCGTTGGCCGGTGCATCTGCGCTCAGGTTCGCCAGAAGACAACGCCGGCGAAGATGCCGAACAGCACCGGCGTGATGCTTGCGCCTACCATCGGCGAGAGCGCGCCCGACTGCGCCAGCGTCTCGAACCAGAACTGCAGAATCTGGTACAGCACCACGCAGCCGATCGCCAGGCTGCCCGCCATGAAGGCCTTCATCCCGCCGCGCGACAGGATCAGCCCCACCCCGCAGCTCAGCAGAATGAAGCCCACGAACGGGTGCCACAGCTCGTGCCACAGGGCCACACGCAGGTCCAGGTCTTCGCGGTCCGCGCTGCTGTCGGTCCATAACTCCGCCAGTGTGCGGTCGCTGTAGCTGCGCCGGCGGCGGGCGAAGTCGGCCGGGTACACGCGGCCGTAGGGCAGCGCCCCGTCAAAGTACTCGGGCTCGCCGCTTTCGACGCCTTCGGGCGCGGTCAGCGCCGCCAGGTCGTACACCTTGGATTTGCCCGGCGACCACCAGCCTGCGCGGTCTTCCAGCCAGTGCAGCTCTTTGGCGACGATCACCTTGTTGCCGGCCGCGTTGAGTATGCGCACGTCTTCAACCGTGCGCTCGTCCAGGTTGTACTTGCGCACGAACCAAACGTTGCCTTCGTCGTCGCGCACGCTGATGCGCTTGCCCTTGCGGTATTCGAAAGCGCCGTAAGGCGACTCGCGTGCGGCCTCGGCCAGGCTGGGCAGCGCCCACTGGCGCAGGCCAAGGCCTACCGCCCCCAGCAGCAGGGCGGGGATCATGATCGCCGCCAGGGCCCGCTTCTGGCCCACGCCCGCGGCTTCCAGCAGCAGCAGTTCTCGTGCACGAATCACGCGCGCCACGGCGAACATGCCGGCCGCAATCACCATGAACGGGTACAGCAGGTACAGGATGGGCGGCAGGTTGTAGGCGTAAAAAAGCGTGGTTCCTTGGGCGACGTCCGGGAAGTCCTGGATCTTGTCGAGGTTCAGCAGCACGTCCACGACCAGGAACACCGTGGTGAACAGCGCCAGCACCAGCACCAGGCTCTGGATGAAGATGCCGAGGAAGTAACGGTCGAAGCGTTTCATGGGCTTGAGGCAGCCAGTTTAGCGGCCGGAGTCTAGCTGTGTATTGTTGGATTCGTCGATTTAGCTTAACGTTTCTGGCGGTTTTCCGTGCATGCACCGAGCCCAGATGACTTCAGGCGTTTCCGAGCTTCCGCCCTACTCACTGCAGGACGTCAGCGAAGTCGCACCCGAGCGGGTGCAGGGTGACGACCTGCACCAGGCCGCCCAGCAGGTGCTTGGTCATTGCGACTTTCTGGATGTGCTGCAGGTCTCGCGCCGCGGGGGCCTGGCGGTGATCCGGCACCAGGGCGCGCTGAAGGTCTTCAAGTTCATCAACTGCCGCGCCGACTGGAAGAAGCGCTGGGCGCGCCTGGTGGGCTGGAACCCGGCCCGCCGCGCGGTGAACATGTCGCGCGCCCTGCGCGCTGCCGGCATCCCGGTCTGCGAGGTTGAAGACCACGGCGGCGTCAGCCTTCCCAGCGCGCCGCGCGCTGTGTGGACCATCAGCCATTACGTCGAAAACGGCCGAACACTGCGCCAGCTGAAGCAGCACCTGCAACCCGGCAAACGGGCGCCAGCGCTGCCGGAAATCGAGGCGCTGTTCGCCGACGCGATGCGACTGCTGAAGCGCATCCATGACGCGGGGTTCGAGCACCGTGATTACCATGCGGGCAACCTGCTTGTGACCGGTGAGCCCGGCACGCGGCATGAGCTGCGCCTGGTAGACCTTGAGACCGTGATGCAGCGCCGTGCGGGTGTGCTGCAGCGCGCGCGCGATGTAAGGCGCTTCCTGGAGAACTTCGTCGAGCCCGAGGGGTTTGAGAGGCTGGTGGATGCCGCGCTTGAGCACTACGCGCCCGGCGACAGCGCCCTGCAGGCCCGCATACGAAGCACTCGCCGCATGCAGGGTCTGCTGCGAAAAAAGGGCGCACGCTGGGAAGGCTAGCACGCGCCGGCTTGAACACGTTTCCAGCTGCTGACAGGCCACAAAAACACTAAAGCACAAAACAACTACGCACGAACCCTGCAGGTAGTTTTTGTGGCAGTACCTTTGGTGTTTTCGTGCTTTCGTGGCCCGTTGACGCGAAGAACGCGAAGCTCGCAAAGAACTGCGGGCGGCGGGTCAGCTCCAGCGGCCGCGTACCAGCCCTGTGATGATCACCAGGATTGCCGCAACCGTGGCGACCGGCGCCACCAGCGCGGCCGTGAGTGGCTGCAGTGTTCCACTCTCGCTCAGGCTGGTGGCGGCGGTCATCAGCGGGTAGTAGCCCAGCGCGCAGGGGATTACGCCCGCGCCGATCGCGAACAGCCGGTTGGGGTGGTTCACCAGCGACGACAGCAGCGCCCCCAGCAGCGGCAGCAGCAGGCCCGCGGCGGCCAGGCTGACGCGTCGCACCAGCTCGGCGGCGGCGCCGTGACGTCCGGTGCGCTGCTCAATGTCGCGCGTGATGTCATCCAGCAGCGCGCTGGTGGGCTTGGCCTTGGGCGCGTCCGGCTCATCCTCGCTTCCGAAGCTGAAGGGCACGCGCAGCTCGTTGATCTTTTCCGCCACCATGGGCGTGCCGGCCGGCGCGCCGCTTTCCGGGTTGAACTGTACCAGGCGCGGCTCGTAGCAGCGGGTCAGCACCATCATGCCGTTGTGGCGCTGGTAGCCGATGCTGGCGCTGCGCGCCGTGAGTGAAGCCAGCAGGCCGAGGTCGTTGTAGACCAGAATCTTGAGGTCGGTGAAGCGGCCTTGCTCGACGTCGCCGTAGCTGATGTCAATGCTGGGCGCCGGCCCGCCTGAGCCCGGGAAGCGCAGCTCGCGTGCACCCTGGGGCGGGTGGTCGATGAAATCCGCCAGCGCCAGGCGCTGCAGCGAGTGGCGCTCGGCGTATGCCTCCGGCCCGTAGATCGACACGCCGAACCAGGCCACCGCGGCCGTAATCAGCCCGATCGGCAGCAGCATCACGAACGGGCGCCAGGGCGACACGCCGGAGGCCGAGAGCAGCAGCAGTTCGCGCTCGGCGCGCATGCGCCCGAACACCAGCGTGGCGGCGAACAGCGCGCTCATGGGCATGGTCATGGGCAACAGGCTGATCCACAGCGAGGGCGCGAACGACATCAGCGTGCTGAAACGCGGCGTGACCTCGAAGCGGTTGACGATCTGGTACAGGCTGAGCGCCGTGAACAGGAAGGTCAGGCCCAGCACGCACACCACCGTAAGCAGCAGCACGTCACGCAGGATCAGCTTGTCCAGGCGCGAGATCATGCGCCGCCCCCGAACGCGCGCAGCGACTTGAGGTAGCCGTCCAGGTTGCGCCGGGCCTCGTCCATGCTGTCGCCACCGGTTTTCTCGAGCAATGCCTGCGCCAGCACGATTGCCACAGCGCACTCGGCCACGATGGCAGCCGCCGCCACGGCGCAGGTGTCGCTGCGCTCGGTACTGGCAAGCGCGGCCTCGCCTGTTGACACGTCAACGGTCGGCAACGGGTTCATCAGCGTGCTGATCGGCTTCATGTGCACGCGGCACACCAGCGGCTCGCCGTTCGTCACGCCGCCCTCGAGGCCGCCCGCGTTGTTGCTGCCGCGCGTGTATGGGGCGCGGCCCGCCGCGGGCGGCATCGGCAGTACGCTGTCGTGCACCCGGCTGCCCGGGCGCTTCGCGGCCTCGGCGCCGAGCCCGATCTCCACGGCCTTCATGGCCTGGATGCTCATCAGCGCCTGGCCCAGGCGGCCGTCGAGTTTGCTGTCCCAGTGGTTGTGGCTGCCCAGGCCGGGGGGCAGGTTCAGCGCCACGACCTCGATACTGCCGCCCAACGTGTCGCCGGCGGCCTTGGCGGCGTCGATGGCGGCCTTGAGTGCTGCGTCGTGGGCGCGGTCAATGGTGCCGAACTCGCCGCTGTCGCGTGCGGCGCGGGCGGCATCGGCCCCCTGGAAAATCTTCGTGTAGCCCTTGCCCATGGGCGAGTCGGCCTGCACAGCGCCGGTGCTGAGCACGTGGGCGACAACTTCGATGCCGAACTCGCGCAGCAGCCCCTGGCAGGCGGCGCCGGCCATCACACGCGCGGCGGTTTCGCGGGCGCTGGCGCGCTCCAGCACGTCGCGCGCGTTGCGCGAGCCGATCTTGAGTACCCCCGCAAGGTCCACGTGGCCCGGCCGCACGTTGGCCAGGTCCGGCGCCTTGTCGATGCGCGAGTCGCGGTTGCGCGCCACCAGCGTCAGCGGGGAGCCGATTGTCAGCCCGCGCCGCAGGCCGCTGAGAACTTCGACCCTGTCCGTCTCCACGTTCTGGCGGCCGCCGCGCCCGTAGCCGCCCTGCCGCCGCTTGAGCTGGCTGTTGATCCAGTCAAGGTCAAGCGCGTGCCCGAAGGGCAGGCCGAACAGCGTGGCGATCACGGCCGGGCCGTGGGATTCGCCTGCAGTGGAGAAAGTCAGAGCCATGGGCGCAGTCTGAACAGCGATTAACCAATAACCAATTACCAATTACCAATGAAGCGGCCGCAAGCGGTCTACATTGAAAATTGGAAACTGGTTATTGGCAATTTGCTGTTCGCTAAGCTTCGAACGGCAGGCTCGCCTGGTACGGCCGCAGTTTTCCCTGCCCGTCCACGACGTGCACTTTATCTGCGGGGCCTTTGCGCGGCCGGGGCTTCAGCGTTTCGTCGGGCTCGCCGTAGCCGATCGGGAGCAGGGCCTGGCAGCTCCAGTTTTCATCCACGCCCAGCAGCCGGTTGAAGTCTTTGGCCAGTGTGGGCGTGTAGGTGAGGGAGTGGATGCCCTCGACCTCCAGCGCGGTGATGAAATTGGCAATGCTCAGCCACACCGACTGCAGCCAGAAGGGCAGGTCGCGTCGGCCGAAGACGGCCACCAGGTAGGGCGCGTGGGCGGTGAACTCCTTGACGGGCGTGATGTCATGGTCGGCGAAGAACTTCTTCAGCCAGTCGGGGCTGACGTCGTGGAACTTGACGTCGGCCTTCTCGCACAGCTCGCGCACCTTCTCGCGGATCGGGCCGCGCTCGATCAGCACGTATTCCCAAGGCTGGGTGTTGGCGCCGCTGGGGGCGCGCATGGCTGCCGCCAGGGCGCGTTCGAGTTTATCGGGCTCGATCGGCCGTTCGGTGAAAAAGCGCCTGCTGCGCCGGCGGCGCAGCAGGGCCTGGAACTCGTCGGGTGTGGTGTGTTCCACTACTTCACCAGGTTGATGATTTCCTGGGTGATATCGACCACGTAGGCGTTCTTCTTGTCCTTGGTGCCCGGGGTCAGCAGCACCGGCTTGGACATCAGCGACTGCGCGTAGGCGCCGCCCGAGAAGAAGTCGGCGTCGGCGGCTTCCACGTCGTAGTCCTGCAGCACGATGTCGTAGCCCTCTTTGCGCACGAACTTGTCCATCTCTTCCATCACGTGGCGCAGCACGTCGGTCTGGTACTGGGCGAGCAGCGCGCCGAGATATTTCTGCTGTTCTTCCTGGCTGACCTTCTGGGCCTCCTGGAACGACTTCAGCTCGACGCGCAGGGCCATCTTCTCGTCTTCCGTCCCGGCGCGGCGCAGTTCGGCGAGTTTGGCGTTGTAGTCCTGCTCCATCTTCTGGTTCTGCTTCTTCAGCTCTTCCTGGGCCGCTTCCCACAGGATCTTGAGCTCTTTGAACTTGCGCGACTCGCGCGAGGCCTGCTCCAGGTTGATCACCGCAATGCGCACGGCGCCGGCCTTGGCGCGTTCCGGCGCCGCGTGCACGGCTTCGGCCGGCTCGGCTGTTTTCAGTGAATCGTGGATCAGGCTGCCGGCAAAACCGGCCGCGCAAGCGAGCAGGATCAAGGCGGCAAAGGCAAAACGCTTCATGTCGAATCTCCAGAGTCTATCGGTCCCCGCAGGATGGTAGGGGCAAAGCTCTTGCCGCGTCAAGCTGTGAATCGCTTGGTGAAGCCTTTTACGGTTAGTGCCTGCCAACCCGGGTCATTCGTCTTTGGGCTCCTCGGGCACGCCGCCCTTCTTCATGGCGGCGGCCAATTCGGCGGTGATGTCGGTGACGAAGACGTTGTCGCCCTCTACGGCCCCCGGAGCATCCAGCACTACCTGGCTCATCAGGCTCTGGGCGTACGCGCCGCTTGCGAAGAAGTCGCTGTGTTCCTCCTCGACGTCGTAATTCTGCAAGACGAGGTTGAAGCCTTTCTGCCGCACGTAGCGGCGAAGATTCTCCAGCACCTCGCTCAGCACTTCCTGCTGATACATGGAAAGCAGCGCGGCCAGGTATTTCTGCCGCTCTTCCCTGGCGGCAGCGTTGGTTTCCTCGAGCGCCTTCAGCTCGACACGGAGCTGCATTCGTTCTTCATCGTCGCGTGCCCTGTCCAACTCTTTCAGTTTCGTGGCGTACTCTTCATCCAGCCTCTGCTGGTAGGCTCGCATGTCCTGCTCTGCGACTTCCCACTTAGCCCTGAGCATCTGGAAGGTACGTGAAGCGCGGGCCACCTGTTCCAGGTTTACGACCGCCACTCGCATGGATTGGGGCGCGGCGTTCACCGGGGCGGGCGTCACCAGGTTGCTTCCGACCAGAGTGCAGAGTGTCGCGACGATGGCCGCAACGGCGGCGGCGCCAAGGCAGTTTCGGAACATGGCTGGGCTCCTGAGAGAACGTTCGCAGTGTAGCGAACAAGGGCAAGATTGGGTAACGCCTCTGTGCCCGCGGGACTGCTTCGTCTGCTAGAAGCCGAAGCCGAGGTTGATGCTGATGACTTCTTCGCGGTTGCCCGGCTGGTTCAGGATCGGGAAGCCGAAGTCCAGCGCGAAGGGCACCGGCAGGATCGGCAGCAGCAGGCGCAGGCCCACGCCGCCGGACACCGTCCAACCCTCGCCGTCGAAGGTGTTCAGCGTGGGGGACAACTCGCCCACGTCTACAAAGCCCACCAGCCACAGGTTGCCGGGGAAAATCGGCAGGCGCAGCTCGGCAAAACCTGTCACCATGAAGTTGCCGCCGATCGCGATGTCGTTGCGGCTGGGGCCCACGCCCGCGTACTCATAACCGCGCAATGTGCCACGGCCGGTGATCGAGTTGCCGCCCAGGAAGAAGCGCTGGCCGAAGGGGATGCGATCGGTGTCGCTGTGCACATCCTGCCATGAAGAGGAAACATTCATGGCAAGCACCAGCGTGCGGATGTTGTCCAGTTCCGCAACCGGCAGATACAGGCTGGCGCTGCCGCGCATTGACCAGAAGTCCAGCGTGCCGCCCAGCAGGCCGCCGGTGTACTCAAAGCGGTAGCTGAGGTCGAAGCCGGTGGTGGGGAACTGCGGGTTGTCGGTGGTGCTCCAGCGGATTTCGCTCCAGACCGTGCTGAGCGTCGAGGTGCCGCGGTCGCGCTTGATTTCTTCGGGCGCGTTGGAGGCGATGTCTTTCAGCTCGATGATCTCGTAGCTGTAGCCGAAGCGCCACGACACGTCAGGGAACACGCGCCAGCCCACATACGGGTCCACGCCGATGCGCCCGCGGGTGTAGTCGCCGCGGTCCAGCGTCTCGTAGCCGGCGCTGACGCCGCCCGACAGCGGGTAGCCGAACAACCACGGCTCATCGAAGCTGATGCGGTACACCTGCTGGCGGTCGATCGGCGGCTGCGCCGTGAACGTCAGCGACTGGCCTGCGCCCGTGAAGCTGAAGTTCGGCTGGCCCCAGATCCAGCTGACCAGCGAGCTGATGTCGAAGTTCATCAACGTCAGGTCCACCGTGGCCGTGAAGCCGGTCGCGGAGTTGAAGCCGGCCGCGAAGTTGAAGCGGTTGGTACGGCCTTCCACCAGGTCGTAGTCGATGTCGGTGTACTCGATCACGCCGTCTTCGGTGACCACCAGGCGCGGGTTGCTGCGGCTGGTCACGCCCTGGCCCGGCGCGGCCTGTTCGAACCACTGGGTGCGGCGCAGGCGCAGGTCGGAAAGGCGCTGCTGGTTGCGGTCGTAGACGTCGCCCGAATACAGGCTGATGTAGCGGCGCACCACGTCGTCGCGGGTGGCGTCGTTGCCGCGGATGTTGACGGTGCCGACGATGCTCTTGTAGCCCTGCTGCAGCCGGATGATCAGCTCGGTGCGGCGCACGGGCCAGGGTGTCTCCCAGTCCGTCTCCACGAAGTCGCTTTGCGTCTCGACGCGCACGAACTCGAGTTCGATGTTCGAATAGCCCTTGTCGGCCAGCAGCGTGCGGATCGCGCCGGCGTAGCCTTCACTCTGCTTGGCTGCCTCGCCGTTGAGGGCGTAATCGTCAAAGGGCACGGGCTCAAGCAGGTCGAACGACGCGAACCAGCGCCCCTTGCTTTCGTCCTGTTTGCCGGTCAGGTAATCCGCGCCGAAACGCTCCAGCGCCTGCTCGGGCGTAAGCTCGGCGCCCTCGAGCTGCAGCCACTCCAGCAGCTCTTCCCAGGTGATTACCGGCTTGTCGAACTCCTGCGGCTCCGCGCCCACGGGCACGCGCGGCGCGCGGGTACCGTACTCGACGCGCAGGTTGGTGATCGCGTACGGCGAGCCCGGCTCAACATGGAAGATCACGTTGATGCGGTTGCGCGTCTCGTTCAGCTCAAAGTTCGCGAATGAAACCCGCGCGTCCAGCCAGCCCCGTGAGCGGAAGTAGCTCTGCAGTGTTTCCGCGTCGCGCACCACGTCGGATTCCACGTAGGGCCCGCCCTCGCTGGTGCGCATCTCCTGGCCCAGCGCGGCCGCGCGTTCCGCGGCGCTGGAAGACAGGAAGTTGTACCAGAACGACAGGATCGGCCCGAAGAACCCGCCGATGCGGCTGCCGCTCAGGGCGTCGTTGCCGGGCGACTTTACTTCGTCGAGGCCGGTGAACTTGATGTCGCCGACCAGCCACTCTGGGCCTTCATACACCTCAAAGATCAGCACCAGCTGGCCGCCGTAGCCGTCGTCAATCAGCTCGGCGCAGCGCTTCAGCGTGCTTTCGGTCAGCTGGCCGTAACCTTCGCGCAGCGCGACTGCGTCGTACGTTTCGGGCAGGCTGATCAGCCGCGGCTTGACGGTGGTGAACGGGAAGCCGTTCACCTTGTAGTAGGCCTTGATCTGTTCGGCCGCGCCCAGGATGTTGGCGGCGTTGGCGTCGGTGACGATGTCGCCCTCGAAGGCCGCGCGCGGGAAGTAGCGGGGGCTGACCAGCTGGCCGGGCTCCGGCTCAGTGGGTAGCTCGCGGATCGGCTCGATGCCCGCGATCACGCGCTCGAGGGTGGACTGCCAGCCGGACTGGTAAACGCCCGAAAACTGCACGATCCCCAGCGACTGGTTCTGGATCACGCGGAACAGCAGGTCCACGCCCTTTTCGGTGTACTTGTACTCGGCGCGGATATCGAGGAAGCCGCCGGTGTCGTACATGCGCTTGAGGTCGGCATCCATGCGGCGGATGCTGAACTCGGCTCCTTCGGCGCTGTCCATCTGGTTGCGGGCGCGCCAGAAGTCGGTCACGCCCTGCTCGGTCCATCTGCCGCGCAGGGGCGCCACCACGCGGATGCGCCAGATGGTCGGCTGGGTGCAGATCAGCCGGATCGCCACCGTGTCGGCCTTGGAGTCGTAGTCGATCTCGGGTTCCACGGCCGGGAACAGGTGGCTGGTCTTGGTGAGGTACTCGATGTCTTTCTTGAGTTCGTCGCTGCTGAAGGTGCGGCCCTGGGCCGTGCGCATGGCCTCGAAGATTTTCTGGCGGGGGGCGCTGTCGGGTGCGCGTTCGTACTTCTTGCCCTCGGACTTGACGAACAGCTCGATGGAGCTGACCCGTTTGCCCTCTGCACCCTCGGGCACCACCTGCGCAAACAGCAGGGGCGTCCCGAGGCACAGGATGAACAGCAGAACAAGGCGCAAGTCACGTCCCCATCAATCGTAGCGGGGTGTTATAGGGGGCCGCTTCGGCACTGGCCAGAGGCAACTGCCGGTGGCCGGGTCCTGACAAAGCGCAGGCACGCGGGCGTTGACTGCAAACTCTGCGGCTCCCGTCGCAGTTCGATCAGCTAGCCCGCGCCTTGTGAGGAACCATTAAGTTCTTTTGGTGGCAGTGCCTTTGGTGCTTTCGTGTTTTTGTGGTCTAAGACCGAACGCACGCTATGCCGCCAGGAGAAGCCGCAAATCAGTGCTTTGGCGTTAGGCCTGCAGGCGCAGTTCTTCGCGGACCTTGGCGGTACTTCGCGGTTGCCTGCTGCCCTGCGGCACCAACTGCGGATCGGCCACGAAAACACGAAAACACAAAAACAACTGCGCACGAAAGAACAGCTTTTGTCGCGGCCTGTACACCATAGGCCGATGGCGCGGGCGGCCACATGGGGCCGCCCCTACTCGAACTGCAGGACGATCTTGCCGGTTTCGCCGCGCAGCATGCGCTCCATGCCGCCCTTGAACTCGGTGTAGGGCAGCACTTCCGTGATCACCTTGCGCAGCTTGGTCCGCGCTTCCGGCAGGCGCACCAGGTCGCGCACCTTGTACCAGGTGTCGTAAATGCGCCGGCCGATGATGCCCTGGATGGTCAGGCCGTTGAAAATCACGTCCTTGCTGTAGTCGTCAAAGGTGTAGGCTGCGTCCTTGGTCAAGCCGAACGCGATCACCTTGCCGCCGCGCCGCACGCTCTTCACCGCGTTGGTGATGGCGTCCGGGTGGCCCGACATTTCCAGCGCAACGTCCGGGCCGTCTTCTCCGGCCGCCTCGCGCACCAGGTTCTGCACGCGGGCGCGCTCCGCGGCGCGGTCTTCGGGCGTTCGGGCAATGCGGCCCTGGATCACGTCGTGCACGCCGATTTCCTTGGCCAGCTTGATGCGCGTCTCACTTACTTCGACGGCCGTGATGTGCTTCGCGCCGTGCATCAGGGCGATCACGGCGCTGAACATGCCGATGGGGCCGAGGCCGAAAATCACCACGCGCTGGTCTTTCAAATTGAAGTGCGCCGCGGCGTGCATGGCGTTGCCCAGGGGCTCCTGGATTGCGGCAATTTCGTAGGGCAGGTCGGGGTCGTTCTTCCAGATGCATGAGGCCGGCAAGGCGATGTACTGGGCGAAGGCGCCGTCGCGGTCGAAGCCGATGATCTTGTCGTTGACGCAGACGTGCTTCTCGCCGTGCAGGCACTGGTAGCACTTGCCGCACACCACATGGCTCTCGGCGCTGACGAAGTCGCCGACTTTCAGTTTCACGGTGGGGTCGTCCATGATGGTGCCGACCTCGCTGCCGATCTCGACCACGTGGCCGCAGAACTCGTGGCCGGCGATCACGCCGTGCTTGAAGCTGTCGCTGGCGCGCATCAGCTTGGGGCGGATGGATTCATCCCACTGGAACAGGTGCAGATCGGAGCCGCACACGGCCGCGGCGCGGACCTTGATCAGCACTTCGTGGGGCTTGATGGTGGGTACGGGTGCTTCACGAACCTCCATGGCGCCGGCCTTGGGGGCCACGACCTGGATGGAGGGCATAGTGGTAGAGTTCATGGACGCGTTTCCTTCGCCCGGGTGAGGCCCATGTTATAGCGGCCAAGGCCCTTTGAGGAAGGGGCGAAGGGTGTTGTCGCCCCGGCTGGTATACTTCGACCCATGGATGAACCCTGGCAGATACTGCGAGAACTGACACAGAAGCTGAGCGAGCTCGAGATTGAGTACATGATCGTCGGCTCGACGGCGATGCGCGCCTATGTTCCGGGGCGTTCGACTTTCGACACGGACGTGCTGGTGAAGATGACAGTGAAGCAGCTGGAGGACCTGTTGGCTTGGCTTGGCGAAGACTGGTACGTGGATGCTGAAACCGCGCGCCAGTCTCTGATGTCCCGGCGCATGTTCAATGCAATCCACTACGCGACGTCGTGGAAGCTCGACTTGATTCCACTCAAGGATGACGACTTCCAACGGGAAGAGTTCGCGCGCAGGCGCAGGGAGACCATTGCGAACATCGATTGCTTCGTGCAAGCGCCGGAAGACCTCGTGCTTTCGAAGCTGCTGTGGGCAGCCAAAGGCGGATCGAACCGGCAGGTTGAGGATGTCCGAACCCTGCTGCGGTCAGGACTTGAACTCGACCAGGATTACCTGCGGCGATGGAGTGCGGCCCTGCGGGTTGATAAATTGTTGCAGGGAGCCAGGGATGGATGACACGCCGCTTGAGCTGTTTCTCGTCCAGGTCCGCATATGGCGCTCCAAGCCGTTTGAAGAGCGCATGAGGCTGGGCGCCAGCGCCGACGCCATGGGCCTTGAAGCGGCCCGTCTGCTGGCGGAAGCAAAATCTCCAGGCGATCCGGCGGCGACCTTCCTGGCGCTCCACGGCGACTGCTTTTCGGCGGCCGAGCGGGGCCGTATTGCGGAGGCGATCCGCGCTCGCCACGCGCATCTGAATGTGATTCACTGAATTCCGCGGAACCCGACCGGCACATTTCCCGTTCATAGGGCGAGAAGGGGGATGTCATGAAACGTACGCCGCTGTGGATCGGGATTCTGGCCTTGTGGCTGGCACTGGGGACTGTGGCCGCCTGGCTGCTGCTTACGCCGGCCGATCAGCCTGCCCCGGCCGCGAAACCTGAGCTTGCGCGGCTTGACGAGCCGCTGCCTTCCGAAACCGAGCCCTTGCAGCAGCCGCTGAACGAGTTGCCGGAAGGCCCGCGGCTGCCCGAGAAAACGGCCGTCGAGTCAGCCGAAGAAACTGTAGCGCCCGAGCTCGCGGAAACCCCCGCCATCCAGCCCGCCAAGCCGGAAAGAACCGCAGAATCCGACCCCGAACGGACAGACATCAGCGTCGCGGCCGGTGAAACCGCCAAGACTGAACTCAGCACGCTGGGCGAGCTGCGCGTCAACGGCACGCTGAAGCTGCAGGCCGGCGAAGTCGCCGTGCGCGGCGACGTCAGCATCGTGCAGGGCGGCAAGTTGGAGGCATCACAGAGCACGCTGGTGTTCGACGGCGCCGACCAGACCCTTGAGGGCGAGTTGTCCGCCAAAAAGGTAATCCTGCGCGGCGGCACCAAACGCATCCGTGCCGGCACCTGGGGCACCAACGGAAATGAAAACGCCGAGCCGGGCAAGGCCGGCCTGTACGTCGAGGCGGGCACCACGCTGATCATCGAGAAGGGCGGCAAGTGGAACACGCCCAACCCCTACGGCTTCCAGATCGCCGGCAACCTGGTGATCGACGGCGGCGAGTTCGCCTGCCGCTTCAGCAACGGCAACGGCACGGACCGCGGCGAGAAGTCGTGGCTGGAGGGCAGCACCCTGACCATCTACTCGGGCAAGTTCGTCGGCAACGGCGACGCCGACTTCAGCGGCGCTACCATCAACATTCACGATGGCGCCCTCGAGATCAACGACGACATCTGGCACAGCGGCGCCGCCCTGAACATCTACGGCGGCTACATGCGCAACACCACCGGCGGCGGCATGTTCAGCCTCAACGGCACCGTCAACGTGCGCGGCGGCAAGCTGGAGGTCTACCAGAGCGGCGGCCGCAGCCTGCGCATCATCGAGGCCGCCAGCGTGTACTGCAGCGGCGGCGAAATCTCGATCAACGGTTCGCCGGCGCGCAAGGGCGACGGCATTCTGCTGGGCGGCAACGCCACGGTGCCCGACCTGGTGATCAACACGACCACGGGCATCCACAAGGACTCAGCGCCCAGCGCGTTCCTGTCAGTGGCGGGTGACCTGAAGATCGCCAAGGGCCACAAGTTCGAGGCCAACGGCTTCAACGTGATCGCCAGCTACATGCAGACGGAAGAATCAGGCGAATACGTGCCGTAAAGGGCGTTGTTCCGTTCATACCACCGGTTATACTCATGGTATGAAAGTAGCTGTTTCCATCCCTGATGAGCTGTTCAAGCAGGCCGAGCGCCTGGCCAAGAAGCTCAAGAAATCGCGCAGCAAGCTTTACGCCATGGCTGTCGCCGAGTACCTGGCGCGGCAACGCGAGGCCGAGATCACGGAGTCGGTCAACCGAGCGCTTGCAGAGGTTGACAACCAGGCCGATCCCTTTGTTGAGGCCGCCGTCGATGAGGTCATGAGGAATCTTGAGTGGTGATTCCTTTGAGAGGCGAGATCTGGTGGGCTGAGATGGCGGCGCCCAAAGGTTCTGAGCCCGGCTACCGGCGTCCCGTCGTAGTGGTTCAGGGAAACCCTTACAACCGCAGTGACATCGCTACCGTGGTTTGCGTAGCGGTGACTTCCCAGCTGAAGTTGCATGCTTCACCGGGAAATGTGCTGTTGCCCAAGTCGGCCAGCGGGTTACCGAAGCCGTCCGTCGCCAACGTTTCCCAGATCATGACGCTGAACAAGTCCCGGTTGATCGAACGTGCCGGAAAGCTGCCGGACCGGCACCTGCAGCTCATCCTGTCAGGGATTGATGTCGTGCTGGGGCGTGAGACACCGCCGGTTTGACAATCACCTTCCAGCGGGCGATGAAAAACAGCAGGCCCAGGCCGATCAGCGCGCCGCCCACGGCAAACGGCTGCTCGGGCCCAAAACGGTCGTAGATGTAGCCGCCTAAAATCGGCCCGATGATGCGCCCCAGTGTCGCCGCGCTGGCCGTGAAGCCCATGGTGCCACCCTGCTCGTCGGCCTTGGCGTGGCTGCTGATGATGGCCAGCACGCTGGGGTTGCACAGGCCGTTGAAGGCGCCGATCAGAAACGAAAAGAACAGCAGCAGCACGAACTGGTTCACGCCGATGTACTCGTTGATCCGCACCTGGTAGCCGAACAGGAACATCGCCACGGTCAGGCCCGCCAGCCCGATCAGCAGCACCTTGGCGGGCCCCAGCAGCTTGCTGAGCCGGCCGATCAGCCCGCCCTGCACGAACGCCAGCGTCAGCCCGATCACCACGAACACCCAGGCGTTGTGGCTGGCGTCCAGCGCCAGGTACTCGGCGTTGAACTGGGTGAACATCGCCTCCAGTTGTGCAAAGCCCAGCGTGACAATCAGGTACACCACCAGCATCGGTCCGATCCCCGGCCGGGTTAGCGCGGCCGCGAACTGTGCCATGCGGCCGGGGGACAGTCCCCGCTTTTGGGGACTGTCCCCGTTTCCGGTGTTGCGTTGACGGTTGACGACGGGGACAGTCCCTTTCGGGGACAGTCCCCAGCGCGACTCGCGCATGATGGTGACGGTCAGAACGAACGCCGTAAGGCTCAGGCCCGCCGCGAACAGGCTCGGGAACATCAATTGCGCGCGGTGGAACGCGGCTGCGTCAATCTCCGGCCCGTAGCCGAACCAGCCCAGCAGTGTCTCACTCACCAGCGCGCCGCCGATGGCCGGGCCGAACACAAAGCCCAGCCCGAACGCCATGCCGATCAACCCCATGCCCTTGCTGCGGCGCTCGGCGGGAAACACGTCGGCCATGTAGGCCTGGGCGGTGCTGATGTTGGCGGCGCACACGCCCGCGAGCGCGCGCGAAATCAGCAGCCAGGTGAAGCCGGGCGCGAAGGCGAACAGTACCCAGGTGGCGGCAAAGCCGCTGGTGCTGAGGGCCAGTATCGGCCGTCGCCCGACCTTGTCGCTGAGCCTGCCCCAGATCGGCGCGAAGATGAACTGGCACAATGAGTAGGCGGTGAGGATGGTGCCGACCAGCACGCCGCCCCGCGAGCGCTCAAGGCCGACCGCGCGCGCCGCAAGGTTGGCCCACTCGGGCACCTCGAAGATGCGCACGAAGTAGGGCAGGCTCGGCAGCACAATGCCGAAGCCCAGCAGGTCAATGAAGATGATCAGCCAGACAACGAAAACCCCGCGTTTCTGTTCGGGTGAAAGCTTGCCGGGAGACGCATCCGCCATGGCGGGAATCTAGCGGCGCTCCGTCGAATTGCGAGCGACCGGCTCGCTTACTTCTTGGGCTTGTTCAACTCGCGGGTGTCGCCGCTGCCTATGGTGCGGCCTTTGCGGGTGGGGCTGCGCTTGTGGAAGTCGGCGATGTGCTTGACGGCGTCGTCCACGTCGTCGGTACGGTGGAACAGCTGCAGGTCTTCGGGGCTGATGTGGCGGTACTCCGCGCACATGGTTTTCTCAAGCCAGTCAAACAATCCCTGCCAGTACTTCATGCCGAACAACACGCAGGGAATGCGGCGGATCTTGAGGGTCTGCACCAGGGTCAGCACCTCGAACATCTCGTCCATGGTCCCGAAACCGCCGGGCATGAACACGAAGGCGTCGGCGTACTTCACGAACATCACCTTGCGGATGAAGAAATAACGGAAGTCCACCAATGTCGAGCAATACGGGTTGGCCTCCTGCTCCATGGGCAGGTCGATCGCGAGCCCTACCGACTCGCCGCCGCCCTCGCCGGCGCCCTTGTTGCCGGCCTCCATCACGCCGGGGCCGCCGCCGGTGATCACGCCGTAGCCGGCCTCGGCCAGTTTTTTGCCCAGCAGCACGGTGGTTTTGTACAGCTCGTCATCAGGGTGCGTGCGCGCGCTGCCGAAGATCGAGACGCAACGGCCGACCTTGGAGAGGGTGTCAAACCCTTCCACAAACTCGGCCATGACCCGGAACACCTGCCAGGTGTCCTTCAGGCCCTCGATTACCTCAGCTTTGCGCATGAAATCACCTTATCTCTGGAAGCCGGCTGGAACCTTAACGCGTTCTAGTAAGTAGCGCGGGCCGCGAAGTTTACGCCCCAAGGGCGGGTTGGAAAGGCCCGGCAGATTACAGAGGAATGAACGTGGACGATATGTATAAAGCCGCTGCCGTAGTTACGGCCGAAGGGTACCTCGCCGAGCCGCGAGCAGAGGAGTCAATGACGAAGCACGCACCGAAGTCGTCCAGCGAGTTCGAGTACATCAAGTGGATTCGCTCCGAGCTTCCGCCTTCTTCCCCCAACCTTGAGGTCGGGCCCGGCGACGACTGCGCCATCATGCGCACCCTGGTGGACCGCCAGGCGCTTAAGATCGACACCACCATCGAAGGCAAGCACTTCGTGCTTGCGGAAAAGGGCAAGAAGCTTCCGGCCGTGATGGGCCCGGCGGCGACCCCCGAAGAAGTGGGACGCAAGGCGATCACCCGCTGCCTGAGCGACATGGCGGCCATGGGTGCCACGCCCAGCGCGGCGCTGGTTTCGTGCACGCTGCATACCGGCGCGCCGGTGAACCTGCGCGAGGAAGTGTTCCTGGGCATTGCCAAGACCTGCGCGACCTACGGCGTCACGCTTGCCGGCGGCGACACCCAGGGCTGGGACGGCCCGCTGTCGATTTCCGTGGCCATGACCGGCACCATGGAGGGCGTGCGCCCGGCACTGCGCTCAGGCGCTGCCCCCGGCGACGTGATTGCGATTACCGGCTCGCTCGGCGGCTCGATCCTCGGCAAGCACCTGCGCTTTGAGCCGCGCATCGCTGAAGGGCGTTTCCTGGCCGAACGCGGCGTGAGCGCCATGATCGATATTTCCGACGGCCTCAGCGGCGACCTGACACGCATCTGCGAAGAGTCCGGCCTGCGTTTCGCCGTGGGCGCCGACATCGCCGCCGAGGCGGTGCCCGTCAGCAAGTCGGCCCGCCGGCTCGCGAAGCTGGAGGGCAAAGGCGCCGATCGCGCGCTGCACCACGCGCTGCACGATGGCGAAGACTTTGAGCTGCTGTTCATCGTCAAGCCCAACCGCTGGAAGAAGATCGTGACAGAGTGGCCCTTCGACGTGCCGATCCGCGCGCTGGGCATGATGCGCCCGCTGAAGAAGGACGAGCCCCTGGTGCGCATCCTGCGCAAGGGCGAGGCGGAGGCGCTGGAAGTGATGTCCTGGGTGCACCAGCTTTAGGAGCCTGACCGCGAATCGGACTCAGTGAATCGCGAGGCGGATTTACCTGTGTCCACGATTCGCACAGCACGCCGAGAGTCGCTTGCGGTGTACGTTCTGGCGGTGTTGTACGCCTTGAGCGAGCGCGCAAACTAATCAGGCGGTTTCGCGCCGGACCCTTGACCGGTGTGCTATAATCACTTTGCGGCGTCGACATTCGGGAGTGTCGATGCATCGCGAAAGCTGGGGTTGCCATGGCCATTCTTCATCTGATCAGCCCGGACACGGAAAGCACTATCCGCATTGGCCGCATCCTCGGCAGTTGCCTGCCGCGGGGGACCTTCGTGGCGCTGGAGGGCACGCTGGGCGCCGGCAAGACGCAGTTCGTGAAAGGTATTGCCTGCGGGCTGGATGAAGGCGGCTGGGCCGGTCTGCGCAGCCCGACGTTCACGCTGATGCTCAGCTACCACGGCGGCCGTTGCGTGCTGCACCATGTTGACTTCTATCGCCTGAATGAGTCGCCGGAGCTGCCGGGAGAGATCCTGGAAGCCATCAACTCGGACCGCGCTATCACAGTGGTGGAGTGGGCCGATATCTGGCGCGACGTGTGGCCGAAGCAGGTGGTGCGCGTTTGCTTTGAAATCGATGAAGACACCAGCAAGCGCCGCATCAGCATCGAGTTCCCCGACCAGCTGTGCCCCACGCTGTCGAAAGAACTCGACGACTACGTGGCCCAGCCCGCGGAAGCCTAGCCCGGATACTGCACGGAGCCATCTGCTGCAAGCCGCGGACTGCGTTCATTCCGCGCGTCCTCGCGGTTCGCCACCTGCGACGTGTCGTCAGATACGCCTCGGCGTCGATCCGGCTCCGGGCACGCAGACTGAATAGCAGCCTGCGACTTTCGCGACGAAGTTCCATGCAGTATCCGGGCTAGCCCGCCACCTGTGCAAACCCGCTCCTGTGCGGTAAACACGCGCCATGACGCGCGTTGTTGCACTTGCATGCTGCCTCTGGCTCAGCCTTCCGCTGCTGGCGCAGAACGCTTCCAACAAGCCGGTAGACGACAAGATTGATTCGCCGCTCGAGTACTACTTCGGCGCCATGGCGTTGCTGGCGATTGTGATGACCTGGCTGTGGCTGTGGCTCAAAACCCGGCAGTCACTCAGGGCCCGCACTGACCCCCCCGAACCGGAGAAACAGCCTTGAAGTACCTCGCCCTGCTGATGGTGTTGCTGAACGCGGGCGCCCTCGCCGCCTGCTGCATGGTTCCCCGCAGCTACAGCGGCGACGTTGACCAGGCCGCGCAGCAGGTGGTGATTCTGCACCGCGCGAAAACGGACGACGCGCCCGGCTACCAGGAGATGCTGATCCGCGTGCAGCCGTTCTTCCAGGGCGCGCAGGGCAACCCTGAGTACATCGCCTGGGTCATCACCGTGCCCAGCAAGCCGCTGCGCTACGATGTCGCCGACAAAGCCGCGCTGCAGGCCGGCGCTGACCTGCACGAAAAACTGTTCCAGCTCGCGCGCCGGCAATGGGCTGACCGCAGCCAGTTCGAGTGGCCAAGCTGGCTGCCCAGTGGAATGACCGAACGCGGCATGGAAGACGCCAAAAGCCTGCTGACCGAAGACGCCGCCGTGCAGGTAGGCCCCTACACCATTACGCCGGTGCGCACCCAGGGCGCGGCCGCGCTGGATGAGCTGAACACGTACCTGCAAGAGCGCGGCTTCGCGGCCGAAGATCGCGAGCATCTGGCCTACTTCGTCGAGAACAACTTCACCTTCCTGTGCGTGCGCATCACGCCGCCGCAGGGGCAGGCCACCCTGGGCGGGCGCCTCGACCTGCCGCCGCTGGTGATCGGCTTCGAAACCGACGAGCTGTACTACCCCGGGCGTTTTAGCAGCCGTCAGGGCAACTTCGCGCTGGACCTGACGCTGATCAGCGACAAGCCGCTGGCCACGGAGTCCGTGTCAACGACGCGCGATCGCCTGAAGGCCATCGGCCGCGGCTACGTGCAGCTCGTGAACCTGTACAGCGTGCAGCCGTTGCCGGAAGCGCTGGCGAGCGTGCTCAGCGAGCGCGCCCGCATGGTCGAGAAGCCCCGCTGGTACGTGAACCGCATCCAGAGCGAAGGCTTCAACCCGAACGATGAGGCCGGCAACCCGGCGATCGCGGGTTGGGAAGACGACGTGTTCATCAAGGTGGGGGACAATACCGATGAGCTGCCGGGCTTCTGGTACTACGGCGACCTTGAGATCCCGTTCCTGGAGCGCATGTTCCGCGAGCACGCCATGGCGGTGTTCTTCCTGGGCGGGTTCGCGTTCTTCTTCAGCCTGTTCGTCAAGACACAGCTGAACCGGCGCAAGGCGCAGGCGAAAGCTAATTCTTGAACTGTTCGTTCAGCTTGCGGAAAGCGTCGGTGATGTCGAACCAGTAGGCCTTGCCGTCGTCGCATTCCATGCGGTCCAGCTTGCGGTCGCCGGCGCCGTGCAGCGACTGCCGCACCAGCTTGAGGCCCATGTGCTGCAGCAGGTCGTATTCGTCGCTGGTGCGCATCACCAGCCAGGGTGATTGCTCACTGCCGTCGCCGGTGCTCTGGATTCCTTCAATGCAGCTCAGGTACATCACCGTTTCGATTTCCGTTCCTTCCGGCTCAGACAGCTGCGTGAAAGCAAAGCTGCGCATCAGGTGAAAGCGCGGCGTGAGCAGGTGGTTGGGAATGAACTGCGAGCCGGCCTCCAGGAACTTCATCCAGTCGCCGGCCTCAAGCAGCTTTTCGGCCTCTTCCAGGTCGTTCGAATACGGTTGGTAGTCCGGGTGCGCGACCACCAGTTGCCGGATGCGCAGGAAGTTCTCGCGTGTAGGCTCACGCAGGAAGGTCATGAATGCGGTTTCGTCAGCCATGCATTCATGGTGACGCGTGCCCGCGAAAGCGCACGTCAAATCGTGGACTGTCAGGCCGAACCGGCTGTGTTATTATTACACAATGGCCATGGATGCCCTTTCGAACGTGGTTGGCAACTCGCCGCGCATGCGCGAGTTGAAGCAGCAGATTCAGCAGCTCTCGCAGGCCGAATTCCCGGTGATGATCCTGGGTGAAAGCGGCGCGGGCAAAGAGGTGGTGGCCCGCACCATTCACGCACTGTCGGCGCGGCGCGAAAGCCCCTTTGTGGGCCAGAGTTGCCTGGCGATCCCGGAGGCGCTGATCGAGTCCGAGCTGTTCGGCTATGAGCCCGGCGCCTTCACCGACGCCCGCGAAAGCCGCCCCGGCTTGTTTGAGCAGGCCGAGGGGGGCACGCTGTTCCTGGATGAGATCGGCGACATCCCGCTCAGCTTCCAGAAGCGGCTGCTGCGCGTGCTGCAGGAGCGCGAGGTGCGCCGCCTGGGCGGCACCCAGGCGATCCCGGTGAACGTCCGCATCGTCACCGCCACCAACGCACCGATCGAGCAGCTGGTGAAGGCCGGCGACTTTCGCTCGGACCTGCTGTACCGCCTCAACACCTTCGAGATCCGTGTGCCGCCGCTGCGCCAGCGCATTGAAGACATCCCGCTGCTGGTGGACGCCTTCCTGCGCAAGCACGGCGCGCGCTACGGCATCGAGCCCGAGCAGCCAGGGCCGGAGGTGATCGAGCAGCTGAAGAACTACCCGTGGCCCGGCAACGTGCGCGAGATCGAGAACTTTGTGGTGCGCTGGATCAGCCTGGGGCGCGAGGCGCTGAACGCGCTGGACAAGCGGGTGGCGCTCAGCTTCGAGCAGCAGGACAGCAACCGCCGCTGGCTCAGCATGACCATGGCCGAGATCGAGGCTGAAGTGATCAAGATGGTGCTGCACGATTGCGCCGGCAACAAGACGCTGGCCGCCAAGCGGTTAGGGCTGGCCCGCAAGAGCCTCTACAACAAGATTGAGCGCTATAAAATTGGCGAAGGCTAACGCCTCCGAAGTCAGAAGTTCGAAGTCTGAAGTCAGAAGTTCAATCCCGTTTGCGGCGCCGGTTCGCTTTCTCTTGCTCGTAATTCTTACGTGCGGTCTTTACGGTTGCTGTGAGGATGCTGACGATTTGTTCTGCTTCATCCAGCAGATCCTTCATGCGTACTGGCGGGATTTTGCCCGTGTCCCGGGCGAGCCGCAGCCAGTAGCGACTTTCCCGTGCTTCCTTGCGCGAGATGGCGTACTTATGGATGAAGTCCAGTTTGCTCTCGCCGCCGACAGCTTCTTCGGCCAACGCCCCAACGGCCGTGCCCGCCCGAAAGAGTTGGTCAGCCATCCGTAGCGATGTGCCGGGCCGCTCGAACAACCAGTCGCATAGAGCTGTAATGCGCTTGGCGAACTCGTAGCAACGATCCGGGATTGGAATCAGCTTGTCCGACAGGTTCAGTCCCCCTGGGTTGACTTCAGACTTTGAACTTCAGACTTCGCACTTCCATCAACGAAATGACCGCGCGGAAGCGCGGTCATTTCGTTGTTGGTTGGTGCTGGGGGGGGGACTTGAACCCCCACGCCCTTGCGGGCACCGGCACCTGAAGCCGGCGCGTCTGCCAATTCCGCCACCCCAGCAGGGTTTGGTTGTCTAACGCCCGTCAGTTTCATCGGGGCAGGGCGGGGAAAATACACCATCCGTTTCGTAAATCAACAGGTCGGCTACGCTTCCCCTTTTTGCCGCCGTTTCAGCCAGTGCGCGACATCGCGACGACCGTCTACGACTCCCAGGAAGACAACGTACTCGCCCATGATCTCAAAAAACAAGAGGTGTCGGAACTTGCCGACGACAGCCCGTCGGATCTGGCCCGAAATCGTGCGATATGCGCGAGGATTCCGAATGACGCGGTGAACACATGACAGCAAGGCCTGCCTGAACTCTTCTCCCAGGTTGGGCTGCCGCTCTTCATACCAGTCGGAGATGGCCAGCAGATCGTCCCAGAAGGCCGGGCGAAAGCGCGCGTTCTTGCGGCTCACTTGCGCAATGCCTGCAGACGCGATTCGAACTCGTCCAGGGTCATCCCGCCTTCGGGATGGGCCCTGGCTTCGGCCGCGCGGCGTTCCATTTCGTCAAGGATTTCCCGCGGGATTGCGGGTGCCTGGGACTCGATCGTGTCCCAGATCAACTCGATCAGCTTCAGGCGTTCTTCCACGCTGAGCTTCTCGATGGCGGCGATATCAACAACCGCGCCCATCAGGAGACCTTTTCGGTTTCCTTCACTTCGGACTTCTCGACGCGCTGGGCCTCGACTTCGCGGGCCTTGCTCTCGAGCTTCTTGGGCTCGTCGGCGTCCATGTCTTCCTTCAGGTCCTTCACGCCCTTCTTGAATTCCGTCACGCTCTTGCCGAGGCTCCGCGCGATGGAAGGAAGGCGGCTGCCGAACAGCAGGATGCCGATGGCGACGATGCCAACGATCTCCCAGGTCGACAGGTTGATGAATGCTAATTCCATGGTTTCATCTCCGGCCGTAGCTTCAATTTAACGCGCCGGTGGTCAAAAGGTTACGCACTTCTACGGATTCAGCGTACAATAGTGCCGCTGGTTGACAAGCAAGCGCGCCCGGAAAGGCCTATGCAGACCGGACAGACCGCCCAGTATTCTTGCAAAGCCTGCGGCCACACTTTCACCGCAGCGCCCGATATCATTGCCAAGCAACCCACCTGCCCCAAGTGCCGCACCTTCGGCCAGCTCGCCGATGCGCAGGGGCGGCCGCTGACGCAGCGCCAGAACGTCGTGCGCGTGCAGCACCCGGGCGCGGGCGGCAACGCGCCGTATGCGGCAAAGGGCGGCCCAGTTGCGTTCCAGCAGGCGGATGACGACTACGTCGAGGTCGCGGCGGACGTCAGCTACGGCAAGCGCACCAACACCAAGTCGCTGATCAACCTGGTAGTCCTGCTGGTGCTGGGGCTGGGCATCGTGGGCACGCTGTTCTTCATCGTCAGCGTGCTCAAGGAAGACCGCAGCGAGCGCATCAAGCAGGAAAAGGAAGTCGTGCTCGACCCCAAAGATTTCGAGCGCGCGGTGGATGAATCCGTGGGCAAGGTGCGTGGGCTGCTGCAGAGCCTGCCCGACGCCCAGGTGCAGGAAACCACCAACTTCAGCGAGGCCATTGAAGCCATCAAGGCCACCGGCGGGGTGCCCCCCGGCTGGAGCGCGTCGCCGGCGCCCGGCACGCCCTTCCGCTCACACGGCTTCGTGGTGAAGATGCCCGTGGCGGACCGCAACAACCCGGGCAAGACCTACACCTCGGTCGGTTTCGTGATGTTGCTGTACTACAAGTCGGCCGGCGAAGTTGACTCGGCCAAGGGCGAGATCGACCGCTACCTGGCCGGCGACACGCGCAACTACGGCAGTTTCTCGAGCCCGGCCATGTGGTTCGTGTCGTACATGGGCGTGAACTACAAGGGCGAGCTGAAAGACGCCCTGTACCGCGCCATGAAACTCGGCCCGCCCGTGACCTACAAGCAGTTCACGGACCGCGTGGGTTCAACCCTGCGTGATGACCTCAAGTAGCCCGATTCTGGCACAAAATGCGCTGCCACGGCCGTGCCTGTGCGTATTCCCCGAGGTGGGCCCCGGAGTCCTGATTTGAAGCAGCTTACGTCGGTACTCATTTTCGCCGCCCTGATCGGTTGCCTGTGCGTGACGCCGGGCGTTACCGCGCAGGAGCAGCCTGCGCCGAAGCCCTCGGTGGACGAGTACGTCGCGCGCAGTGAGCGGCTGCGTGAGTTCGGCTTTCCGCTGCTGGCCCGCGACCAGCTGGACAAGGCCAAGGTCATCGACCCGACGGCGCGTCCGTTGCTGATCGAGTACCTGCGCCTGTTCACGCGCAGCCAGGCGGAAATCGAAGAAACCCTGCCCTACGTCAAAACCCTGCTGTCGCTTTACCCCGACGACTACGAGGGCTGCCTCGAAATCGCGTGGTGGCTGTTCCTCACCGCCGAAACGCCCCTGCCCCCCGGCACCTCCGATGCTGATGAACTGAAACGCGGCCTGCAGCGCCTCGACGCCGAGATGGTGGTCTACCGCGAACTCGCCAAGTACATACTGAAGGCAGACGACAAGTTGCCGGAATCCGCCAAGGGCCGGCCGGCGCTGCCGCTGGCCTTCCTGGCCCGCTGTGCAAAGGCCAAGCCGCTGACCGCCGAAGTCGCCTACCTGGCCGCCCGCGACCTCGACACCCGCGCCCGCGACTTCCATCGCTGGTCGCGCACCGACGAACTGCTGGCCGAGCCGTTCGGCAAAGCAGCGCAGGAGGTCTACGCGCTGGCGCTGCCGCTGTACCAGGTGGCCGTCAAAGACGACGTCTACCACGTGACATCCAGCGTCAGCATTGCAAGCCTGCTGTACCGCATGCAGCGCTACGAAGAGGCCAAGAAAGCCGTCGTCGCCGCCGAGCAGGAAGCGCCCGGCAACCTGAGCGTGGCCGAAACCCGGCTGGGCATCGCCGAGGCGGAGCGCGACTTCGACCAGCTGCTGTATGCGCTGCAGAACTACGACGAGATCTACGGCGACGTCAGCAGCCGCATCGACCTTTCCGCCGCCGAGCGCATCAAGGCCAACGGCTGGAGCTTCGACCTGTGGCTGGCCTGGCGCGAGCTGCAGGTGATGGACCCCGGCGAGCGCACCGGCGCGATCCGCGCGTTGCTGCAGGCCCAGCCGGAGTTTCTTGAGGCCTACTACCTCGACGCCCGCAACGCGCTGGATTACGCCGAGCGCGAACCGGAGCCCG
>JAJVIO010000044.1:0-26295 GCA_022071975.1 Planctomycetota bacterium | reverse complement strand
AGGCGCGCGTGCGCCTCTACGTGGTGGTGCTTCAGGCTCTCGAGAAGTGCAAGGCCCTTGGAGAGCGCTTCGCCGACTGGCACGGCCTGCGCGCTGCTGCCTTATGGGAGCTGGCAGAGTACGAACAGGCCGCAAAGAGCTACGACGAAGTCGCCCGCCTCGCCCCCGGCGATGAAGAAGCGCCACGCCATGCCCGCGCCGCTCGCGACATCACGGCCGGCCTGTACACCGCCCAGGACTACGACCTGTACCGCCGCCAGCTGGCCTACGGCAATTTGAAGGACAAGCGGGCTGTGTTGCGCGAGGTCGTGAAGCGGTCGCCGAAGTTCTTCTCGGCGCAGCTGCTGCTTGGCAAGGTCGCCTTCATGATGGGCGACTGGGAAGCCGCCTGGGGCGCCTACGCCGCGGGTAACCAGCTTGAACCCGAGAACCTGGAGTGCCTGGACGGCGCGGCGCGTGCCGCCATGCGCACCGGCCGCTATGAAGAAGCGCTGAAGCTGTTCACGGAGTTGAACCGCCTGGAGAAAGACTACCAGGGCGCCCTGCGCTGGCAGGGCATCGTGGCCTGGGTGGCCGAAGGCGGCAAAGAGCGCAAGCAGGCCTTCCGGTTGTGGCTGGAAGCCTCGGCCGGTTCCACCGACGCCACCGCACGCGGCAACCTGCTGGAAGAGGCGATTCTGCTGGAGCCCGATTTCGCCGAGGTTCTGGTTGAGCTGTCTGCCATCGCGCGCGCAACCAAGCCGCAAGTGGCCGAGAACTACCTCGAGCGCGCCGTGCAGTGCGCCCGGGACGACTTCATGCGCGCGGTGGTGCTGCGCGAGCGCGGCCGTCTGCGCCTGACACGGAACCGCTTCCAGGAAGCGATCAGCGATTTCGAAAACGCCTACGCGCAGGCCAAGGGCGACGGCACCGACCTGTTCTTGATCGCGCTTGCGTGCCATGAAAGCGGCGACGAGGCGGCTGCTTCGGCCGCGCTGCGCAAGCTGTTCGCCGAGATTCCCGAGTCGCCGCTGCTGCGCCCGAAGCTGCGCGACCTGCAGCAGCTTGACCTGCCGCCCGTGAAAGCCGACGGCGTGCGCGAGCTGCACCCCGCCTATGACGTTGACGACACGCTCACGTTCCATGTGCGCATCGAGGTGGAAGGCAAGGGCGGCGGCCAGCTCGGCAAACAGCTTTCGCTTGAGTACGACCTGACGCTGAAGGTGATCGAGAAGCCGATGCAGAAGGGCATCTGGCGCTTCAAGCTGAGCTTCCAGAACGTGCCCAAGGAGTTCGCCGCGTTGAACAGCGTCGAGGCGGAGCTCAGGGTCAGCCCCTGGTTCGGCCTGCTGGAAGAGCCCGTGCTGGGCGTACACGGCGAGGTGGCCCACGCGGCGCTGCAGGCCATTGCCGAAGGATTCACGGCCGGGCTCGGCGACGCGTTGATCGCACCTCCTTACGCCTGGCGCAACGAGCTGACCATGGGCCCGCCCCACTTCGGCGGCGACGCCGTCGAGGCAAGCTGCCTGTCCGAGGTGCTGGGGGACAGCTTCGTGATCATGCGGCGCGCCATCGCCGGCCGTCAGGTCGGCGAAGACGAAGCCCACCAGAACTTCAGCCGCGCCCTCGAGGCCCAGGTGAAGTGCGGCGGCACCAAGCGCGCGGTCCGCGAAGTGGAGTTCCAGATCCTGAAGAAGGAACTGACGCCCGAGAAGGACGACGTCGCGTTCTCGCGCCTCTACTGCAAGCTCACGGCCAAGTAGCGCCGATTGCCCCCGCGCGCGCGCAAGCTAGATTCCGGCCATGGCATTCGACGACCTGGAATCATTCATTGACGCGCTGCGCGAGGCCGGTGAGCTGCTTGAATTCCGCGAGCCTGTCAGCATCGACCAGGAGATCGCCTGCGCCGCCGACCGCGTCAGCAAGCTGCCCGGTGGGGGACCAGCCCTGCTGTTCCACCGGCCGATCGGCCCCGACGGCCGCGAGTACCGCGCCCCGGTGTTGATCAACGCGCTCGGCAGCGAAAAGCGGCTCAGCATGGTGTGCGGCGTGAAGGACTTCCACGGCCTGACGGAGCGGCTGTCCGGCCTGCTGGAGGACCTGCAGACCCCGCGCCGCACGCTGATCGAGAAGCTGGAAGTGTTGCCCACCCTGAAGCAGCTGGCGGGCTTCTTCCCGAAGTACGTGAAGAAAGCGCCCTGCCAGGAAATCGTGCACACGGGCGATGCCATCGACCTCGACACCATCCCGATTCTCAAGACCTGGCCCGATGACGGCGGGCGCTTCGTGACCTTCCCGCTGGTGTTCACCCACTCGCCCAAAGACGGCAAGCGCAACTGCGGCATGTATCGCATCCAGCAGTTCGACAAGCGCACCACCGGCTTCCACGTGCACACCCACCACACCGCCGCGGAACACATGCGCCAGGCGGTCGCCAGGGGCGAGAAGCGGCTGCCGGCCGCCATCGCCATCGGCGGCGCGCCGGCCATCACCTTCAGCGCCGTGGTGCCCCTGCCGCCGGGCATGGACGAGATGATCCTGGCCGGCTTTCTGCAGGGGCGCCCGGTGAAGATGGTCGAGTGCAAGACCGTGCCGTTGCAGGTGCCGGCCAGCGCCGACTACGTGATCGAGGGCTGGATCCACATTGATGAGCGCCGGCGCGAAGGCCCCTTCGGCGACCACACCGGCTTCTACAGCCTGGCCGACGACTACCCGGTGTTTCACGTCAGCGCGATCACCCAGCGCCGTAAACCGGTCTACTTCGCCACGGTGGTCGGCCCGCCGCCCCAGGAGGACGCCTGGATGGCGCAGGCCATCGAGCGGCTGTTCCTGCCGCTGATGCAGCAGACCATCCCGGAAGTGATCGACTACCGCCTGCCGTTCAGCGGTGTGGCGCACAACCTTATGCTGGTCAAAATCCACAAGAGTTACCCGGGCCAGGCGCGCAAGGTCGCCCACGCCATCTGGGGCCTAGGCCAGGCCATGTTCACCAAGACCATCGTGGTGATCGACCAGCACGGCCCCGACGTGCACGACGAGGCGGCCGTGGCGCGCTGGGTGCTGCAGCACCTGGACGCGACCAGCAGCTTCGAGTTCGTGTTGGGCCCCACCGAGACGCTGGACCACGCCACGCGCGCGTTGCACTTCGGCAGCAAGGTCTGCATTGACGCGTCAATACCCCTGCCCGGCGACGTCGGCACCCAGGGCCAGGGCACCGGAATTCTCGGCATCGCTGGAACGCCGGGCGTCATCGCGCAGGCCCCCATGGGTCCCAGGGGTCCCATCGGTCCCGTCAGCGACCCGGATGTCGTCCGGCAGTGGCAGGTGGGCGATTTGGTCACGGTGCTGGAACTGAACAAAACCCGCGGACACCAGCCACGCGAGCTGGCCAACGCCATCTTCAAGCAGGCGGGCGATGCCGCGCTGCCCCTGGTCGTGTTCCTGCCCGCCGGGTTGATCAAGGCCGGCGATCTCGAAGCCCTGGTCTGGGCCGCGCTGGCCAACATCGACCCCGAGCGCGACCTGCTGTTCGACGAAACACCGGAGCAGGTCAACGGCCGGTGGGTGCTGAAGCGCCACCCGCGCCACATTGCCGTGGACGCCACAAAGAAAGACGCCCACGACGGCTTTGAGCGCGACTGGCCAGAGATGCAAGTGCACCCGCGGCAGGTGCTGGCCAAAGTGCGCGCGCTGCTGAAGGCCAAGGGCATCGAGATGCCCACGAGCTTTCTGCCCTGAAAAAGCAAACCGGGGCGAGGTTCCCCTCGCCCCGGCTGAGTTTGATTCACTTACTTCAGGAAGCGGCTCTTCTTGGGAGCATCCTTCGAGGCGGGCTTGTCCAGGTCGGACAGGCTCACGCTGCCGCCGCCCTTCTTGCCCTCGTCCGCGGCCACCAGCTCTTCGGCCTTGAACTTGGTCTTGCGCTGCTCGAAGCCGTGGATCAGCTTGCCGAGCTCGCTGTTGCTGTCTTCGCCGGCGATGGCCTTGTTCAGCTCGGCCAGGTCTTCCTTGGCCTTCTGCAGCTTGATCTCGGCGGCGATGCTCTTGACCTGCTTGCGCAGCTCCTTGATCTCTTCCTCTTCCTTGGCGATCTGGTCGTCCCAGGCCTTCACCGAGAGGTCGTACTGCTCAACCATCTGCTTCACGCGGTCGCGGTTGGCTTCAGCCTCGATCAGCGCGTTCTCAATGTTGGTGAGCTGCTTCAGCACGGTCTCGGCGGTCAGCTCCTGCTGGTTGGTGCTGCCGTCGCGCTGGGGAATGCTGCACAGGATCTTGGCGTCGGCGGCCAGTTCACCGGTGTCGGCATCGATCACAGCGCCGGGGCCCTCGGCGGCCTTCTTGTATGCCGCAGCCAGTGCCTCGCCCTGGGCCGTGCGCAGCTCGATTTCCTTCTCATAGCCGTACAGCGTCCAGAAGCCGGTGTCCTTCTGTTCCTTGAAGTTGCTGTCGCCCAGCTCCTCGTGGCCGGCCCACAGCATGCGGTCAACCTTGAGCTTCTTCTGGGTGGCCTTGTGCTCTTCGATCTTCTTTTCGAAGTCGTCGAGTTCACGGTTGGCCAGGGTCTCGAAGTTGTCGAGCTTCTTTTCGTCCCACCACTCCTGCGCCTGCTCCGGCGCGTCGGTGAGCGTGTAAACGGCGTAGCCGATGCCGCCGAGCAGAATGAATGCGATGATAGCGATGATTGCCCACTTCATGCGTGTCTCCTTCCCTCCAGGGGGTGAGGGTCCCTTTCGTCCATGGTTTCAGTTTGCCTGACGGGAATTTCATCCCGGGACAAACCTACCCCGTGCTCCACAGGGGCGGCCATTATAAAGACCCCCCTCTTTTTGAACAGGTGAATCGCCTAGGCGGCTTCAGCCCATTTCAGGCACTGTTGCAGTTGCCGCGCGGCCTCGTCGGCCGTGGCGTGCAGGGGCCAGCCGTGGCCGGGCAGCACCCACTCGAAGCGCAGGCCCTGCAGCCGGTGCAGGGATTTCACCACCTCGTCCCAGTCGTACCAGCAGGCGCCCCGGAAGGCGTACAGGTGCCCCAGCCGCTTCGACCACGCCATATGGTCGCCCGTGAACAGGAACTTGTCGGTGTAGTGCAGACAGGCCGAGCCGCGCGTGTGGCCGGGAGTGGGGATGACGGTCAGGCCGGGGGCCAGCTCATAGGTTTCTTCACCCTTGAGGGTGACTTCCGCGCCCAGGCCGCGGCCGTCCGCCGCCATGATGATGCGCTGGCAGCCGAACTTCGCGGCCCACTTTTCATGGTCGGCCACGTCGTCGCGGTGGGTGAGGAACATCCAGCGGATGCCCCCCAGCTCGCTGATCCGCTTCACCAGCGGCGCAGCAAAGCGCGGCGAGTCCACCAGCACGTTGCCCCCCTCGCGCCTGATGAAGTACGCGGCCGCGCCGAAGCTGTTCTCGCTGTGGAAGCCGCAATGGTAGACGCCGTCCTCTAACTCGTGGGGGAACTCGTTGACGGCCTCTTTCAGCAGCGCGCGCGTGGCGGGCTCGCTCACGCCGATGCTGGCCGTGGGGCATGCCACCACGGCGCGCAAGGCCGCGCGCAGCTGGGCGTCGCCGTCGGGCTGGTGGTAGACTGCCGACATGCCGCCCTGTTCGTGGAAGACGCCGGGGGCCATCCAGCGGCAGGTGGCGCAGTCAATGCAGGTTTCATCGACGAAGAAATCGCCGCCCACGTTTTCCGGCCGTCTGCGCTTCGCGTTGGCCATGCACTAAGTAAAGCATACACTTTACTAACGGACAAGCGAGATACGCGGTAGACTGATGGTATGCCTGTGCTCGAGATCCATTGGCTGACAGTGATGTTCTGGATCGCCGGCTTCCTCAGTTTCGCCTTGGCCGCGTCCTATGCCGGTGCCCGGAAACTGAGACGCAACGCCTGGGGGCGCGAGTACGGTCTCACAAGGAGGGGACGGAGCTACGGCGGTGTGGTCGGCGCCAGCCGGGTTGACGTCGTCCTGCGCGAAGAGACTTTCCCGATCAGCCCCAACGCGGCGCCGCATGAGAGGCGACATGGGCTGACGGTTGTTGCGGCCGTTACCGTCGCCGCGAAATTGCCTGTCGGGTTGGTGATTCGCGCGGCTGCGGCGCCCGGTGATTGCCCCGGAGCTCCGGTTCTTTCCAGCGACAGCGACTTTGAACATCGCTTTCAGGTTTGCGGCGAAGACGTCGCGGCTTGCGAGGCGTTGCTTGCAAATGAGGCGTTGCGCAACGCGCTGCTGACGATCCGGGCGGGAGTGCGTGACCTCGAGGTCCGTGACGGTCGAGCGTTCGCGTTCGTCGCGCTGGTGCAACGCGAGATCGACGACCCGCGAGAAGCGTTAACCAAGGGCTACCGTGCCGCAATGCGGACGGCACAGGTACTCACAGCGGCGGCGGAAGGGCGGGCGATCCACGGTGTAGAGGCGCGACGACGACCTCTGGGACAATCCACGCCAACGGCGGAGGAAGTAGTGGACGGCGAGTAATCCCGTTTGAATGGCTGGTACTCCGACGCCGAGGTTCGGGCTTCCGGCTCGAACACTTCGGCCCGCCCATCCTCTCGGCCTGCAAGTGGACCCCGAAGGGTTCGTTCTGTCGGCCCAAGGCGAAGCCTTGGGTTTCTGATTGCGTGAAAAGGCGGCGGCCCTGAAGGGGCCGTTCATCACTTCGCCGGTCCTGAAGAACCGGCCTTTCAGGCCGGCGGAGAAAACCCAGGCCTTTGGCCTGGGCTGTTAGATTCGGCCCTTCAGGCCGAAGCACCCCTGCGGGCGGCGACAAGCAAGGGGCTGGTCCCGGGCCGACACGCATCAGCGCAGTGGCTGGTTTTCGGGTGCGGTCTTCCAGTCGTCGGGCTTGAAGGTGGGGGCCTCGGCCATCTCGGTGTAGCGCGGCTTGACCACGATGTCGTAGACGCCGTAGACCACCTGGCGCGCCTCGTTGGGGTAGGCGCCGTTGAACTCGACAGACTTCAGGTCATCGCCGCAGCGCACGCCCACGTTCCAGTCGATTTCCTCGCTGCCGTTGAAGTTGCTGCGCACGCTCAGGAAGCCGCTGTTGATGATCACGTCGCGCACCTGGCCGTACTCGGCCTCGCTGAGTGTGAACTCGACCTTGCGTTCGCGGGCGCGGATCACCGAGCCGTCGTACACGCGTTCCTGAAAGATGAAGAAGCCGCCACGGTCCTCGCGCACTTCCATGATCCAGAGCGGAGCATGGTTCATGGTCTCCACGAACTTGAAGGTGAACTTGGAATCCTCCTCAAGCAGCACCGTGCGCTCGACTTCACCGAAGGGGAAGAACTCAGCGTCTTCCGTGGAGAACGGCGGGTTCTCCTCGACGAACTGCTTCCAGTAGTCCGGCCCGCGATCGGGCCAGCTTGCGCAACCGGCCAGCACCAACGCGGCAAGGCAGATCGCAACGACGGTTTTCATGGGCTCCCCCTTCGCGCACAGCCTACAACTTCCGCGGCGTTCACGGCAGGCTCTCGGCCAGCTCGCGCCACACACCCTGCGCAACCTGCCGTGCCAGCGCCACGCAGTTGGGCAGTGCGTGGATCGGCTGACGCAGGTCGGCGCCGTCCAGCACCGCCAGCACGCCGGCCAGGATACGGCCGTGGGCGAAGACGATGGTGTTGTGGTCGCTGTCCAGTTCGGCCAGTGCGCGCAACCCGCGACGCGCGGCCTGTTGGATGCTCTCGCCGCCGGGGGGCACGAAATCCCAGGTCGCCAGCTTGCGCTTCATGGCTTCGTCCTGAGGGAAGCGCAGCCAGTCGCCGGAGTGGCGCTCGCGAAGGTCGGCGACCGTCAGGAAAGGGGTCTGGCTCAAAGGGGTCTGGCTCCGGAGCGAAGCGGAGGTGCCTGACCCCTTTAAGGGCGGCGAGGTGGACGGCGCAAAGGGGTCAGGCACCGCAAGCGGAGCCAGACCCCTTTGCGCCATCGCACGCTCCGCGGTCTGGCGCGCGCGCAGGAACGGTGACACAAGCACACGCTCAATCGGCAGCTCGGCGATGCTCGGCGCAAGCTCAGCGGCCTGCCGCTCGCCCAGCGGCGAAAGCGGCGTGTCCGCATCCGGCCCCGTCCACTGATTCAGCTGGGCCAGCGATTCACCGTGTCGAACGAACCACCAGGTCGGCATGCGCGCACGTTACTCCGCGGCCGCGCGGCGGGCCATGGCGTTGCCCGCCAGCCAGCCGGTGGTCCAGCAGTTCTGGAAGTTGAAGCCGCCGGTGATGCCGTCAACGTCGAGCAACTCGCCGGCAAAGTACAGGCCGGGCACGATGCGGCTTTCCATGGTCTTGAAATCGACCTCGCTGAGCCGTACGCCGCCGCAGGTGACGAACTCGTCCTTGTTCATGCTCTTGCCGCTGACCGGCAACTCCGTGCGCAGCAACTGGCTCACCAATGCGTGCTGCTGCGCCTTCGACAACTCAGCCCAGCGCGTTTCGCGCGCTACGCCGGCCGCGAGCACCAGCGCCTCCCACAGCCGCGCCGTCAGCGGCGCGATCGGCGTGTTCACCACCAGCTTGGCTGGGCTGCTTTCGCGCAGGTGCGTCAGGCGGCCGTGCAAGGCCTCGTGTGTCAGGCCGGGCAGCCAGTTGATCGTCAGCGGGAAGTGGTAGTCGGCGTCCGCGATCTTGCGCGCGCCCCAGGCCGACAGGCGCAGGATCACCGGCCCGCTCACGCCCCAGTGGGTGAACAGCAGGATGCCGCGCTCGCGCAGACCGGCGGCCGCGGCCTCCACGGGCTCAATCACGATGCCCGCCAGCTCGCGCACCCAGGGCACTTCTATATGGAAGGTGAACAGCGAGGGCACCGGCGGCTCCAGCGTGTGGCCCAGCGAGACCGCGAGCTGCCCCATGGCGGCCGTGCGGCAGCCGCCCGTGGCGATCAGCACTTGCTCGGCCTGCAGGATTTCGCCGCCGGCCAGCGTAAGCGTGAAGACGCCGTCCGTGTGGCTGATCGCCTCCACGCCCGCATTGGCGCGCAGCTTCACACCGGCGTTCTGCGCGGCCGTGACGAAGCAGTCGATGATGGTCTGGGAGGAATCGGAAAGCGGGAACAGGCAACCGTCTTCCTGGGTGTACATTTCGACGCCGCGTTTGCGGAACCACTCGATGGTGTCTTCGGGCTGGAAGGCCTTGAACGGGCCGATCAGCGCGCGTTCGCCGCGCGGGTAGTGGGCGGCCAGGGCGCGCGCATCGAAGCAGGCGTGGGTCACGTTGCAGCGCCCGCCGCCGGAGATTTTGACCTTCGACAGGAAGCGCGGCGACTTTTCCAGGATCGTCACGTCCGCGCCGGGCGCGGCCTCCGCGCAAGTTATCGCGGCAAAAAAACCGGCCGCACCCCCGCCCACGATCACGATGCGGCTCATTCGTCTTCAATCTCGCCGGCCAGGCCGCGCCCGGGGGGACGCCTTGCGGCGTGTCGGACCGCGTAGATCTCGACGATGTTCTTTCCGACGAGGTAGATCACCCGGTACGTCCCGACAATCAGTTCTCGCAGAGCAGGCTCATGCGCCTCCGCGTAAGGTTTCCCGGCCTTGGGGAACTCGGTAATGTTTTCGACGGCAGAAAGCAGCTTGGCGAGCCAGCGATTGGCCGCCGCCGGATTCAACTCGCTGATATCGAGCAGAATCGCATTGACCTGCGTAACAGACTCCGGGCTCCAGACAAGCTTCATGCCGGTACCTTGGGCTTGCGCTTGCCGGCAGCAGGCTTGCCTTTGGATCCTTCAAGGGTTGCCTTGAACATGGCCACGGCCTGTTTGTGGGGGATTCCCTTGCCCGCAGCGATCGAAGCCTGGCCCTGCACAACTGCGCGCATCAACTCAACACGTTCCAGCAATTCCTCGTAGGCCTCGGCGGATAGCATCACAGCCGCCCCGCGGCCGTGCTGGGTGATCACAATTGGGCGGCCGGTCTGCTGGGTCTGTTTAAGCAGGTCGGCGAGGTTGGCCCGCAGCTCTGACAGGGGCACGACGTCCTGGC
The DNA here is from genome assembly GCA_022071975.1 of Planctomycetota bacterium. Classification (GTDB taxonomy): domain Bacteria; phylum Planctomycetota; class UBA8742; order UBA2392; family UBA2392; genus JACKID01. The sequence continues at coordinate 16,342 of JAJVIO010000044.1, read as the reverse complement.
TTGGAATCATCGGCTTCATGGCGTCTCCATTCAACGTACAATGTATTGTACAGATTATGGTACGCCGAAAAAGCGGCTAGTCGCGGGCCGGGTCCACGCGCTGCAGGCGGCTGGAGACGTCTCCGAGATACTTAAAACCCTTCAGCTCGCGGATCACCGGCGCAAGGTCCGCGGGGCGCAGGTCGATGCTTTTCAGCTGGTGCGGGGCGATCCATTCCACGGCCACCTGGCCGGTGTCGGGCGTGGCGCCCATGCCGATTTCGCCGCCTTCGAGGGTGCAGGCGAAGTAAAACTCGATGGCGTGGTTGCCGTTGTGCTGGTCATGGAACTCGAGCACGCACAGCATGTCGCCCACGTTCACCAGCGCGCCGGTTTCTTCCAGGCACTCGCGCCGCACGGCCTGGGCCAGGGTTTCGCCGGGCTCCTGCCCGCCGCCGGGGCAGCAGTACCAGTCGCCGGTGTGGTCCACGCAGCGCGTCAAAAGCACGCGCCCCTCGTGCACCACCACCCCCTTGGCCGAATTCCGAAGCTTCATGCCCGGAGTGTAGCCAGTGACGTTTGTCTGCGTAGGGGCGGTCATCTAGCATATTGCGGGGGTGTACCATGCGACGAGCCGTGCTGCTTTCAGTACTGGTGCTGGCCGCCTGTGCCGGTGAAGACGACAACGGAGGCAGTGCAGCGGCCGGGCCCCACGACGGCCTGACGCCCGCCGGCGCCATCGTGCTGTCGCCGGCCAACCCGGCCGCCAGCCCGAAAGACGAAGACCCCTGCATCATCCTCAACCCGTTCGGCCACTTCTACCTCGCGTGGCTGAGCAACCGCGACGGCAACGACGAGATCTACGTGATGCGCAGCAGCGACGGCCAGTTCTGGAGCTCGCCCTATCGCGTCACCGTCAACCCCGACGCCGACTGGTACCCGACCATCATCTACGACACCAACCGCTACCACATGATCTGGATGCGCCAGACCGCGAGCACGCGCACGGTCTGGTACAACAGCAGCCCCGACGGCATCACCTGGCAGACTGCGAACGAGCAGCCGGTCACCATGGGCGTCAGCGACGACTTCGTGCCCTACATGGTTGTGATCGGCGGCGTGTTCCATGTCTATTTCGACAGCGAGATGCGCAGCGGCGACGCCACGCGCGGGTTGTTTCATGTGACTTCGACCGGCCGTGATTCCATCGGCGTGGCCACGGGCTGGAGCGCGCCCGTCGAGATCACGGCGCTGAACGACGCCACCGAGAGTGACCAGTTCCCGTTCGTGGCCCCGCGCCCGGGCGGCGGCTACCTGATGACGTTCATCCGCCATGCGGGCTCGGCCACGGCGATCAACGGCTACCTCGACCCGACCAGCGACATCAACTGGGCGACTTCCGCGGACGGCACAGCCTGGACCTACGGCGGCGCCATGATGGCCGAGGACGGCGCCACGGACACCATCCCGGCCCTGTACACGGCCGGCACGGAGGAGACCTTCAGCTTCATGCGCGGGATCAGCGGCCAGCCGTACATCATTGATTACGATTATTCGCAGCTGGCAAGCTGGCCGACGGGCTGGAACAACGTGACGCTGGCCAACGGGGTGGGCGGCTGGTCGTCCAGGGTGACGCCTACGTTGAAGGCGAACACCTACATCAGGGTCTGGACCGGCGCGGCTGATCTGCGCATCTACCACGAAGTCTTCACGCGCTAGGTGCAGGCGGCCGGGGGCCTATCCATGTTCTTGCCCGGACGACCATCAATGGTCGCCGGGCGAGACGCCCGGCTGACGCATCGACGGGGCGTCGATGTCACGAAAACCAAGCCGCCGCGCCGCCTGAATGCAGGCCTCCCCGCAGTCGGGCCTGCGGAGCAGGCCCAAAAGGTCAGCCAGCGGCTTGGATGGGTCCCTGTTGCGGTAGGGCCCCGAATGGGGCCCTCTATGGTAGCCGGGGGCGTCAGCCCTCGGAATTTGGAGGCGCAACGCCGCGCGCCCGAAGGGCCGCCGAGAGCGTGCACCCATGCCCAAGGCGGCCCTCCGGGCGCTCCAGGATTCGACACCCGGCTCCGGGGGCTCACGCCCCCGGCAACCCCAGCCGGGCCCTGCGGGCCGCGGGGCAGCAATACCAGTCGCCGGTGTGGTCCACACAGCGCGTCAAAAGCACGCGCCCCTCGTGCACCACCACCCCCTTGGCCGAGTTCCGAAGCTTCATGCCCGGAGTGTAGCCAGTCATAACCACCTGCGTGGGGGGAGAGCGCGCGGCCGGAGTCTGATGGAAGAGTTGGACCTTTCACATTCGCGGAAACGACGTAACAATCTTGCCATGGCCTACGACCGCAAACCGAACACCCACGGCAGGCCGGCCAAACCCGCGGGCCCGGCGCCGACACGGCATGAGCCGCCGCCGCGGACGGCTCCCTCGCCCGCGGGTGGTTTCGAGCTGCGCGATCTCGAAACCTACCCACGGGACGCGTTTGCCGGTGCGGGCCGTCGGCTGTTCGCCTTCATGCTCGACTGCGTCATCGTGATGCCCACCATGCTGGTTGCCGCGTGGATTCTCGGCTCGTTCCCCGGCCAGAACCCGGCCGATGCCGACAGCGTCGGCCTGTTCGGCATGTCAGCCAAGGCCGCCAAGACCGTCACCAAGGTGCTGCAACTGCTGCTGTACGACGTGTACTTCACCGCGACCATGCACCGCTGGGGCGGCACCTGGGGCATGAAGTTCGCCGGCATGGTGGTGCTGGGGCGCGATCTTGCCATGCCCAGCAAGAACCAGGCGCGTGGCCGATACTGGGCGAACATCCTGTCGGTGCTGCCGCTGGGCCTTGGTTTGCTGGCGATTTTCTGGAACAGGCACAGGCGCGCCTGGCATGACAGCATCGTAGGCACTTACGTGATGGTGCGGGACAAGGTTCCCGCTCACATCGTCGCGGCCGCAAGCCGCGGCACCCGCGACGGCAAGGAGACGGAATCAGACGAAGCCAGCACGCTGAAGGCGCTGATGTGGCTGATCCTGATCGTGTTCGCGCCGGGCCTGATCGTGCTGGGGTTGATCCGCCTGCTGCTCGGCAAGCTGGGGATCATCAAGGGCGAACCCAAGCCCGAAGCGGTCAGTTGAACAGGGCAACAAGCGGAAAGGGTGATCATGGGGCTGGCGGTCTGTGTCGGGATGCTTGCTGATCTCGTTGAAAACGACGAGGAGGGCGCGCAGTGGTTTCGTGATGAGCTCGAGACTCTCAGCGCGGTGCTTCAGGCGAACGGCCTGCCCGGCCACGAAGAGCCTGAGGAAGTTGAGCAATTCACACCAAGCGGGATAGAGAGCATCCCCTACAGTTTTCTGCATTACTTGCGCCGTGCATACGTGTGCGTGCGCAAAGGTATCGAACTCCGGCGAGGGGAGTTCACGGGCGAAGATCAACGGCTGGTTGATGAGTTCACGAACTCCACAATGGACTCTCACCTTCTGGTTCACTCGGACGCCGAGGGTTTCTACGTGCCGCAGGACTTCGCCGAGCCCGTCTCGGACGAAAACCTGACGGGCGGATTCGCGGGCTCCACCCAGCGCCTGAAGGCCGAGCTGGCGCAAGTGGCCCCCGCGCTAGGCATTCGGCTGGAGGGGGCCGACCTGCCCGACGAAGAACGCGAGAGGCTGGCTGGGATCGAAGATGATGACGAACTTGAACCTGAATTGATCGTCTGGCTTGCCCTATGGGAGGCCGCAGAGCACAGCCTGAAACACAACAGCCTGATCGTGTTCGCCTAAGACAAGCAGCGGGCTACAGGGTAGCGTGACCCTTTTCCCGCCCGCGATTCAGGGGAATTGCGCGTGATCCGGCGCCATGTTCGCCGGGTGAGACGCCCGGCTGACGCATCGACGGGAAGTCGATGTCACAACGCAGAAGCGTAGAGAGTTGTGCCGATATGGGTGCCTGTGTTGCGTCATCGGTAGCCGTCAGGCGGTCGAACCAATGCATGGCTCCTCAGGTTGTGAACGCCTTTATCGAGAACCTCGAATGCCCCAACGCATTTCCGTTGCAGGAAAGTTCGAGCGTGTACTCGCCCAACTTCGCATTTTCCAAGTGAATCTGGCGCCATCCCTGCCAAAAACCATCACTCTGTGCATGAAGCGTTTCGTGGAAAACTTCATGGCTGGTGAATTCTGGGTCTACGACGCAAAGAGCGATATCGTAGGGTTTGTTCTTCCGCACACCTTGGAGGCGCCAGTAAGTGCAGAAAAAGAACTTCGCTCGTGGGACGGTCAGTTCAGTGAAGAGCCTAGATAGCGTGAATACGTTCGGGGTTTCCTCGAATACGCGCGCACAGGGAACAAGCGCAGTGAGGGACACGTCTTCAGATTCGCGCAAATCGCTACTCCAGTTCGTCTATGACGCTAGTTGTCTCAACTGCTCATCACTAAGCAGCTTCTTGCTGGCTTTGGCGGCTTCGAGGATTTTGGCTACTCTTTCCTCTGTGGCTTCGTAGCCGTGGCTTTCCAGCCAGCTTATTACGTTGCTTTTGCCGCTCATGTGGCCTACTCGGATTCTTTGCTCTAATCCGAATTCGCCGGCGGGCACGCCTGAGTAGACGCGGTCCGCCAGCCAGTCGTCGCCCTTCTTTTTGGCCTTGATCACCGCGGCCGCGTGCACGCCGGTGCCTGTGTCAAACGCGTCTTCTCCGAAAACCGGGTAGTTCTCGGGCAGGGGCACGCCTGTGTACTGGTGCGCCTTGCGCACGTACTCGGCCAGCGCGCTCAGGTCGTTGTCGATCAACCCCAGCAGCTTCAGATTCACCAGCAACTGGTCCAGCTGGGTGTTGCCCACGCGCTCGCCCAGGCCCAGGGCCGTGCCGTGGATGATGTCCGCACCGGCCTCCACGGCCGCGAGCGCGTTCATCAGCCCCAGGCCGCGGTCGCTGTGGCCGTGCCAGTTGACGAGAGTCCCCTTGCCGGCCGGGTTGACGATTTCATCGAACACGAACTTCAGCAGCGACTTCACGCCGTGGGGCGTGACGTGGCCGCAGGTGTCGCATACGCAGATGCTGTATGCGCCGAGCTCGATGGCGCGGGCGTACAGCGCCTTGATGTCGCCCGGCTTGCTGCGCGTGGTGTCTTCCGTAACGAACATCACCGGGATGCTGTGCCCGACGGCCCACTTCACGGCCGTTTCCATGGTGGACATCAGCTTGTCCAGGGTCCAGCCTTCGGCGTACTGGCGGATCGGGCTGGTGCCCAAAAACGCGCTGGCCTGGATGGGAATGCCGAACTTCTGCTGCAGCTTGTCGATGGGCTCGATGTCGGAAACCACGGTGCGCACGGCGCAGCCCGGTTTAATGCGCATCTTTTCATCGACGATGGTTTTCAGCAGCGCGTCGATGTGATCGATGTGCTGGGGCCCCGCGCCAGGCAGGCCCAGGTCAACGCGGTCGATGCCCAACTTTTCCATTAAACGCAGGATTTCAATCTTCTGCTCAACTGTTGGGTTGATGGCGGAGGGGCTCTGCAGTCCGTCGCGCAGCGTTTCGTCGTCGAAGGCGACAGGTTTTTTGCGATCGAGAATCGCGTCACGGCCGACGCGGTTCCAGTCGTAGATCAGTTCATTTTCTGCGGGCGTCGGTTTCGACATCCGTAAGCTCCAAAGGCCTGTGCGTCCCTGACCTGATAACGTCGTGTCACCGGGCCCTGTTCCAGAGTATAGGCCCGTTTGCGGCGTAGCATCAAGCACGGGTCGAAAATGGGCAGGCGGCCGCGTTCGGCTTGAATCCGCGCGCCCGTGTGTACATACTCGCGCCCCGAGGTTGAAGATGAAGAAGCTTGTGCCGTTGTTCTGCCTTGCCTGCGTGCTGGTGGCTTCGTGCCACAACAGCGTGAAGCAGATTGAGCCGTCGGAGGCGTTCCGCAACGCCCTCGACGAAGTGATGCTGCGCCAGCCCAAGGCCAACAAGGTCAAACCCGACGAGCTGGAGCGTCGGCGCGAACCGATCGTGCTGAAGCTTTCCTTCGACGACTGCATCGAGCTCGCGATGACGCACAACCGCGCCATCCTGTTCGAGCAGCTGAACGCCGAGGTGGCGGCCGCGGATGTGATCGCCGCCAAGTCGAACCTCGACTTTTTCGTGGGCGCGAACGTGGGCTACAGCCGCTCCCAGCAGGCGATCCAGAGCCGCTTCCCCGGCGACAGCCGCGACGAAGACATCACGGCCACCACCACGCTGGGCATCAACGCGTCGCTGCCGTTTGCCACGGGCACCACGCTGGACGTCACGGGCAGCTTCGTGCGCAATGACAGCAACAACCCGTTCCAGACCTTCGAGTTTTATCCGTCCACCACGCTGAAAGTCACCCAGCACCTGCTGAACGGCTTCGGCTTCGTGCCCAACCTGGGCAACAGCTGGATCGCCGAAAACAACCGCACCATCGCCGACTGGCAGATCGAGGTTACCCGCAACGAGCAGGCCCTGGCCGTGGCCATGGCCTACTGGAACCTGGTCGAGGCCGAGGGCGAGCTGGACGTGCTGTACCGCCAGGAGGATCTGGCCAGGGACGCGCTGGAGCTGGCCAAGAGCCGCCTCGAGGCCGAGATCGGCACGCGCCTGGACGTGCTGGCCCAGGAGGCGAACCTGAAGTCGCAGCAGGTGTCGATCATCCAGGCCGAGGCGCAGGTCGAGCTGCGCACCGACGAGCTGCTGCGCGCCATTCACCCCGATTTGATCCACGGCTATGCCCTGTTCGACAACTACACCATCGTGATCGACGCCACCACCGAGGCCGACACCTCGCGCGTCGGCGCCGACGAGCCCAACCTGCTGGAAGAAGTGAAAGCGGCATTGCGCCGCCGCCCGGAGATCAGGCAGGCCGCCAAGCAGATCGAAAACGCCGGCCTGTCGATCGAGATGAGCGAATACGGCCTGCTGCCGACCCTGGACCTGGAGACGGACTTCACGGTGAAAGGCTTCGGCGTCGAGTTTGACGACTCATTGAACAGCTGGGACGACTTCGAAAACCTGGAGTACGGCTTCGCGCTGAAGTTCGGCGTGCCCCTGCAGAACAGCGCCGGGCGCGCGAGCCTGAGCCGCTCCGAGATCAACAAGCGCAGCGCGATTCTCAGCGCGCGCGAGACCGAGACCAACGTGATTTTGGAAGTCGCCAACGCCGTGCGCCAGATCAAGAGCGCGCGCCGCGCGGTCAACGCCTCAGAGGAATCGCGCCGCCTGCAGGTGGAAACCTACGAGGCGGAGCAGGAGCGCCAGAAGGCGGGCCTGGCCACCAGCTACGAGGTGAAGCAGGCCCTGAACGACCTGACCCAGGCCGAGCTTGACCTGGTGAAGTCAAAGATCGGACTTGAGCGCGCGCGCCTGCAGCTGCAGAAAGCCACCGGCGAGTTGGGCCGCTAGACAAAGCAGGGTTAACCGCGAAGGACCATGAGGGGCCGCGAAGAAACGGTCTCTGCAGAGCCCGCTCTCGGAGAGCGGCGGCAATTCAGGGGCAATCCTTGCGATGGAACCACGGGTAAACACAGGTACACACGAATGAGCTTCTGCATGATTCGTGTTCATCCGTGTCCACCCGTGGTTTCTGCTCTCTCCGTCCAAATCCCGAAGTTTGACCCAATCCGATGACGCAGTGCACCGGCACTTCGCGGTCCTTGGCGGTGCTTCGCGGTTGCCATCCGAACTAACGAGTGGCCGGCGGGTGCAGGGCTAGTCAGGGAAGCCGGTTGCTTCTTCTTCCGCTTTCTTGTCTTGCTTCAGTCGCCTTTGCACGGCCGCGTCGAAGCGTTTCATCACCCAGCCTGCCACGGGGAAGCTGACCAGCAGCGCGCCGATCCAGATCCAGGCCGAGTAGTTGCCCATGCGCTCGACGGTTTCCGCGGCGAAGTAGCCGATCATCCCGAACAGCGCCGCGGAAGCCACGGCGCCCATCCCAGCGAACAACACCACGCGCCGGAAATCCACCTTGCGCAGGCCCGCCGCGGCCGGCACAAACCGGCCGATCCATGGCAGGAAACGGCCGAAGGAAAGCAGAGGAAAGGCCCATTTGTTCATGCCGTCTTCGAGCACCTTCAGGCGCGCGCGTCCTTTCTCGGAGCGCACGATGCGGTCAAGCCAGTCGGCGCGCCAGCGCCCGATGCCGTAGAACAGGATGTCGGACAAGAAGCTGCCCACGGCGCCTGCCAGAATCACGCCGTACAGCGAGACGCCGGCCGCGACCTGCGAGATTACGCCGCCCGCCACCACGAAGGCCTGCATGCCGGACTGGTCGGCGAACGTGCCGATGCCCACGGCGAAGTAGCCGTACTGGCGCACGTACTCCTGGATGGTCTCCCAGTCCATGGGCGGCAGGATAGCTTGCGTTGCGCTGCCGCGGCATACTGGGGCGATGGACCTTCGTGACGTCCCAACCCCGGCCCTGGTTCTTGACCGGTCAAGACTTGAGGCCAACACTCGCTTCATGGCCGGGCGCGCCGCCGGGCTGGGCGTGAAGCTGCGCCCGCACCTGAAGACCGCCAAATCGGCCGAGGTCGCGCGCGTGGCGACGGCCGGCCAATTCAGCGGCATCACGGTCTCCACGCTGGCCGAGGCGCGCTACTTCCTGGCGCATGGATTTGCGGACATCACCTACGCCGTGGGCCTGGCGCCCGCGCGCATTGAGGAAGCGCTGGCACTCGTGCGTGACGGCGCGAAGCTGAACGTACTGACGGACAACTCGGCCGTAGCCGCGGAGTTGGCAAGGCGCGCGGCAGCGGCGTCGATTCCGCGGCCGCTGGGGGTGCTGATCGAAATTGACTGCGGCGACGGGCGCGGCGGCGTGCTGCCGGATGCCCAAGAGCTGCTGAAGCTCGCGGCCTTGCTCGATGCGCCCAACCTGCTGCTTGCCGGCGTGCTCACGCACGCCGGCCATTCGTATGGATGCGGCAGTGCGGAGGCCATCGCGCAAGTCGCGGAACAGGAGCGCGCCGCGGCTGCACTCGCGGCCGAGAGGCTGCGCGGGGCCGGGTACACCTGCGAGACGGTAAGCGTGGGCTCAACACCGACGGCGACTCACGCCCGCGACCTGCGTGGCGTGACGGAGATGCGGCCGGGCGTGTACATGTTCGGCGACCTCGACCAGGTGGGCCTGGACTCCCTGCCGCTGGAGCGCGTGGCGGTGAGCGTGCTGGCCAGCGTGATCGGCGTGTACCCTGACCGCGTGCTGATCGACGCCGGCGGCCTGGCGCTGTCGAAAGACACCAGCGCCCAGCGCCACGGCACGGACATCGGCTACGGCCTCGTGATGAACGTGCAGGGCGAGTTGCTGCCCGGCGCGCACGTGGCCAAGGCCAACCAGGAACACGGCATCGTTAGAGGTTTGAAGGCGGCGATCGTACCCGGCGACAGGCTGCGCGTGTTGCCCAACCACATCTGCATGACCGCCGCCGCGCACCCGGGTTATTACGTCGTGGATGCCGGCACGGAAGTGCTGGCGCGCTGGCCACGCGTCAACGGCTGGGAGCAATGGAGCTGACGCCTTGTGCGGAGGCGCGCCAAGCCTACCCTTCAGCAAGTGGCCGAGTGGCGGAATGGCAGACGCAGGGGACTTAAAATCCCTTGAGGGGTTACCCTCGTGCGGGTTCGAATCCCGCCTCGGCCACCATACTCCGCTCGACTGCGTCGAGCTACGTATGGCAGGCCATCCTTCACGCCGCGTCGTCGAGCTACGTATGGCAGGCCATCCTTCACGCCGCGTCGTCGAGCTACGTATGGCAGGCCATCCTTTACGCCGCGTCGTCGAGCTACGTATGGCAGGCCATCCTTTACGCCGCGTCGTCGAGCTACGGATGGGGACTGTCCCGGAACGGGACTGTCCCCGTTTTCGAAGCTATGGAGTTGGCCGATGACGGGGACAGTCCCCAACTTCGGGGACAGTCCCCAACTGCGGGGACAGTCCCCAACTGCGGGGACAGTCCCCAGGCGCGGAGTTACTCGTACAGCGCGGCGTGCAGGGCGTTATCCAGCTGAGTGTACTTGAACTCGAAGCCCAGGCTGGTCGTGCGCTCGGGCAGCACCTTCTGGCCGTGCAGCAGCATGTCGGCCATTTCGCCATACAGCAGCCGCAGGCTGAAGGACGGTACAGGCAGTGACACCGGCCGATGCACGGCTTTCGCCAGCGCCCGCGTGAACTCGCGGTTGGTGACCGGGTTCGGTGCCGCGCCATTCAAGGGCCCGCTCACGTCGTTCTCCAGCGCGAAGGTGAACAGCGCCACGATGTCGTCCACGTGCACCCACGACCAGTACTGCCGCCCGTTGCCCAACCGTCCGCCCAGCAGCCACCTGAACAGCGGCAGCATCACGGCCAGCGCGCCGCCGCTGCGGTGCACCACCAAACCCGTGCGCACCAGCGCCACGCGCAAGTCGTCGCGCTGCGCGGCTTGCTCCCACTTCACGCAGACATCGGCCAGGAAGTCGCTGCCCGGCGCCGTTTCTTCCGTGCAGGGTTCATCGCCGCGCTCTCCGTAGTAGCCGATCGCCGAGCCCGACACGAATGCGCGCGCCCCGCGCGCCGCGGCCGCTTCGCTGAGCGTGCGGGTCACCTCCACGCGGCTGTCGAAGATCTCCCGCTTGCGGGCGGCGGTCCAGCGCTTGTCCAGTGTGGCTCCCGCCAGGTTGATCACGCCGTCGAACGCCGCGGGCAGCGTCTCCAGCGTACAGCCGGTCGCCTTGCCGTCGAACAACCCGGCCACCTGCTGCGGACTGCGCGAAACTACGCTGACGGAATGCCCGCGCCCCAGCAGGTGTTTGACGAGATGCTTGCCGATAAAACCGGTTCCGCCGGAAACAACCACGTGCATTGCATGCTCCGCAGACTGGCCGAAATGTTTACCATGCAACCCCGCCCCAGGAGATAGCACAACGTGACTTACCGCCGTTTGATTCCGCTGTTGCTGCTGGCCGTGCTGATGGCCGGCTGCCGCTTACCGCTCAGCCCTGACCTCAAGCACCAAGGCGCCAGCGTCACAGAATTCAACATGATCCTCGATTACCAGGTCTGGCTGCCGGATGGCTATGACTCGGAGCCCGAGCGCACCTACCCCGTGCTGGTCTGGTTCCATGGCGGCGGCGAAAACGAGTACGGCTGGGGCCGCCAGGGGCGCATCGGCGAAATCGTAAACAAGCGCGTGCGGCGCAACGAGCTGCAGCCCTTCATCGTTGTCAGCCCCAGCGCCGGCGCTTTCCGGCCGATCATGCGCACCTACGAGCTGTTGCTGCGCGACCACGTGCTGCCCGAGGTGCGCAAAAAGTACCGCGCCAATGATGTCACCGTCGCCTTCGGACACTCCATGGGCGGCCTCAGCGCGCTGATGGTGGCGCTGCGCAACCCGGGCCTGTTCAAGGCCGTGGTGGCCGCCAGCCCCTTCGTGTTCGACACCACGCCCTGGGACACGCCCGAGCAGAAGCAGGCCTATGAGGAAAAATACGGCGACGGCTTCCTGCAGCAGTACCGCTACCAGATCAAGACCGAGTTCAACAGCCGCGAGCAGTACGACCAGTGGGCGCCCTTCAGCCTGATACGCACCATGGACAGCCCGCCCGGTTTCGAGCTGCTGCTGACGGTCGGCGAGCAAGACCCGCTAGGCCTGTTCACGCATGTCAGTCACCTGCACGAGGTGATGCTCGAGCACAACCTGGCCCATGAGTGGCGCGTGCAGAACGACGTCGGCCACGGTACCGTGGAAGACCCATACCTGATGGACTGGCTGAACGAACGGGCCTACGAATAGCGAACATGCGGATCAGGCTGCTGAGCTTGTTGCTGTTGCTGCTGGCCGGCTGCACTTCGCAGCGCCCTTGGGCCGGCGAGATTGAGCCACCGGGGCTGGTGATCGGCCGCAACGAAACCGTCCACGTGCGCTCGGCGTTCGAGCCCGAGAACGAACGTTACGCCCTGCAGATTCAGTCTTTCGTGGCCGGCGACCTCGACGCCCGCGGCATCCGCAACGCCGCCGAAGACGCAGCCGACCTGGACATCCTGCTCGAGCTCACCAGCGTCGCGCCCGGCGGCGCCTGGGGTGAAGAGGCCGACTGCCGCATCACCGTTCACATCCGGCGGCGCGGCGGCGACACCACTTGGCGCTTCCACGCGGTGGGCTACTCCGGCAGCACCTGGGTGCACGACCGCATCCCCAACGCCGTCAGCAACGCGGGAACGGCCGTGACGCAAAAGCTGGCGTCGCTGATCGAAAACGGGTAACAGACCGCCATGGCCGACGAAAAGAAGCGCCTCAAGCCGCTGGTCACCACGCGCGCGATCATCCTGCATCGCGGGCACGTGCTGCTGATCCGTGCCGAGGATCCCGGCCGCGTCTGGTACTTCCTGCCCGGCGGCCTGCTGGAGCACGGCGAAACGCTGGAGCAAGCCTGCGCCCGCGAAGTGCGCGAGGAAACGGGCCTGCAGGTGCAGGTGCGGCGGCCGTTGTACCTGCGCGAGTTCATCGCCGAGCGCCACCAGCGCCGCTCGGTCAACATGCCCTCGAACCATCACGTGCTGGGGCTGCTGTTCCTGTGCGAGCTGAGGGCCGAGGATGCCGCCAAGCCCTTCGAGCAACTGGGCGAGTTCCAGCCCGACCCGGGCGCAAAGGGCGTGAAGGGCCTCGAGTGGGTGCCGCTCAGCCGCGTTGCCGAAATCGAGATCATGCCGCCCCACGTGCGCGAATCGCTGCTGGGCGAATTCCCGCCGCCCATCGACCGCGGCATCCAGTTCTGGCCGGAAGAGTGAGCCACCCTGAATCCACTCCCATCGCCGGCGCCCGGAACGTACAAGGGTGCGGGGGATTCCATGAGACGACTGCTTCTGCTTGCGGCGCTTGCGCTGGCGCCCTGCCTGTGCGCGCAGGATGACGTGCGGCGCGGCTTCGATCAGCTTGCCCAGGCGCACCCGACACACCTCAAGGTCGAAAAACTGCCCGGCCTCGATAACGGCGCATTCAGCGCCAGCATCCGCGACCACGCCGTCAGCGTCAACCTGCCCTGCGTGCTGCTGGTTGGCAGCCTCTACGGCCGCGAACGCACGGCCGCCGAGGCCTGCCTGCAGGTGGCGCGCGAGATTCTCGAAGACAAGGCGCTGCGCGACCGGCTCAGCAGTTGCGAGCTGGTGATCATCCCCTGCCTGGCGCCCGACGCGCGCGCGGCCCGCCTGCACGGCGTGGCGCTGCCTTTCGACGACGACCGCGACGGCAAGACCGACGAGGACGGTCCCAGCGACCTCAACGGCGACGGCGTGATCAGCCAGTTGCGCGTGAAGCGCAAGGGCGGCCGTTACGTCGCCAGCGCCAACGACCCGCGCATCCTGATCGAGGCGGCGGCGGGCCAGAGCGGCGAATGGGACCTGTACTGGGAAGGCAAGGACGACGACGGCGACGGCCGCATCAACGAGGACGCGCGCGGCACCATCACCCTGGCCAACGATTGGTCGATCCGCTGGAGCGACCAGCAACCGGGCGCCAACCGCCTGATGATGCAGCTTGTGGAAACGCGCGCGCTGGCCGAGTTTCTGATGCGCAGGCCTTCGCTGGTGGCCGGCTTCCAGTTGCGCGGCGTGGGCGTGGGGCCGGAGTTCGCGGAAGGCCCCAGGGCCACGGGCAAGGAAGACCCGCTCGAGCGCGACAAGAAGGTCGTCGCGGCGCTCAAGAAAATGTGGGGCGAAGAAGAACGCGGCGCGCTCAAGGGCGAGGCCGAGGGCGCCGGCAACCTGCTCGACTGGCTGTACGAGTCCCAGGGCGCCCTGGCGGCCAACCTGTTTCTGCACACGCTCACGACCGCGCGCGAAAAAGAAGACGAGGGCGAAGACAAGCCGCCCGTGAAGCGCGAAAAGCCCGGTGAAGAAGAGCAGCGCCAGGCCGCGTGGCTGGCCTACTCGCCGGGCGACTACCTTGAATGGAAGACTTTCAAACACCCGCAACTGGGCGAGGTCGAAATCGGCGGCTGGCGCATCGACGCGCGCTGCAACCCCGCCGAAGCCGACGTGCAGGCTGGCGCAAGCCGCGTGGCCGGCTTCCTGAAGGCCGTGCTGGGCGCGACACCGCGCCTCGAGGTCAGCAAGGTCGAAGTGGAGAACAAGGGCGACAACCTGTACCGCGTGCGCCTCAGCCTGCACAACGCCGGGCTGCTCGACTACCGCACCAAGTTCTCTGCTGACAAGCGCATCCACCTGCCGCTGTTCACGTCGCTGTCGGACGCCAAGGAGGTCGAGCTGCTCAGCGGCACGCGCCGCCAGAAGCACGAGAACGTCGAGGCCGACGGCACGGTTACTTTCGAGTGGTTCGTGCGCGTGAAGGACAGCGCCACGCAGCTCAAGTTCGAAGTCGAGTCCGACCGCACCGGCAAACTCAGCCACAGTGTCGCCGTGAAAGACTGCCCGGCCATCACCACGGAGGACGAATGATCTCTTGGATGGCTATCGAATATCGGCCCGTTCTATCGCCCCTTGCGGGGCTTTCAGGTTGTTCGTCGATGGTTCCCCGGGCTTACGCCCGGGGCTACGTTCTGCCGCCCGCAAGCGGGCTTTGCGGCGACTTCCAGTAGCGGTCGATCGACGCCAGCGGTTGCGTTCCTCAATCGGGAGCCGCGCTTCAAGCCGCCTCCGGCGGCGACAGATGTTAGCCCGGGGCGTAAGCCCCGGGTTGTGGCAGCAAGAAGAGTTTGAGCCCCGTAGGGGCGACAGAGTCGTTCGATAGAAGGACAGAGCCAATGAAACAGACGCTGCGAATGACCGCCGTGCTGCTGTGCACGGTCATGATGCTCTGCATGACAGGAGATCCTGCATCCGCACCCACCGCCCAGCAGGCGCCCGAAAAGAAGACCGACCCCTTCCCGGGCTGGAACCAGCGCGTCGCCGACACGCACCTCGACTTCCGCCACTACTACCCGCTTGAGGAAGTCAACGCGACCTGCGAAATGCTCGTCAAGCGCTTCCCCGAGCTATTGTCCATGCGCGAGATCGGCCGCAGCTTCCAGGACCGCCCCATCTACTGCGTCACCCTGTGCGCCCAGAAAACCGGCAGCCACGACACCAAGCCGGCCATGTACATCGACAGCAACATCCACGGCAACGAAATCCAGGGCACGGAGATCATCCTGGTCACCATCTGGTACCTGCTGCGCAACTACGGCCACGAAGAATGGGTCACACGCCTGGTGGACACCCGCACCTTCTATTTCGTGCCCGTGGTCAACCCGGATTCGCGCCACCTGTGGTTCGCCACGCCCAACAACCCGCACAGCCTGCGCGGCAACCATCGCCCCTTCGATGACGACCGCGACGGCAAGTTCGACGAAGACCCGCCCAACGACCTCAACGGCGACGGCCGCATCACCATGATGCGCCGGCCGGATCCCAACGGCGACTGGGTGCTGGGCGAAGACAAGCGCATCATGGTGCGCAAGAAACCCGGCCAGCCCGGCGAGTACCGCCTGTGGCGCAGCGAGGGCATCGACGACGACGGCGACGGCGACATCAACGAGGATGAACTCGGCGGCGTGGACCTGAACCGCAACTTCCCGGTAGGCTGGCAGCCGCGCTACCGCCAGTGGGGCGCGGGCGACTATCCGTGCAGCGAGCCGGAGGTGCGCGCTTGCGTGGATTTCATTTCGAGCCACGACAACATCGCCGGCATGCAGTTCTACCACAACGCCGCGCGCATGATTCTGCGCCCGCCCGGCAGCAGCAGCGACAGCGGCGTTACGCCCCGTGAAGACGTGCGCGTTTACGACCGCATCGGCCAGCGCGGCGAGCGCATCATCCCCGGCTATCGCTACCTGCAGACCCACGACGGCCTGTACGAAGCCTTCGGCACCCAGATCGACTTCGGCTACCTGGGCCTCGGCCGCTTCGTGTTCACCAATGAGCTGTGGGGCGGCACCAGCCACGAGGTGGACGGCATCCCCGGCGACGGGCCTGCCGACACGCGCGACTGGCACGACGAGTTCGGCAACGGCCGCGCGTACATCGACTGGAAGCCGTTCAAACACCCGGTGCTGGGCGACATTGAAATCGGCGGCTGGGACCAGTTCGCCACCCGCATGCCGCCCGCGGAGCTGTTCATCGAGGAAGGTTTCCGCAACGCCCTGTTCTCACTGAAGCACGCCGAAAGCTTCGCCGAGCTGGAGTTCGTAAGCGTCACGGCCGAGCAGGCGGGCGCCGGCCTGGTGCGAGTGCGCATCGCGCTCAAGAACACGGGCGTGATGCCGACGGACAGCATGATGGCCGTGCAGCGCAAGGAGGACCGGCCGGTGGAAGTAAGCGTGCAGGGCGGGCAGCTGGTGATGGCGGGCTTAAGCGACGAGACGTTCACAGAGGTGCGCCTGCAGAAGGGCCGGATCGAGAAGC
>JAJVIO010000036.1 GCA_022071975.1 Planctomycetota bacterium | reverse complement strand
CGCCTCTGCGCATGAAGCGCAGCGTGGGCACCAGCCTGGCGCTGATCACCGCCATCGTCATCATCGGTATGATCGTGCAGCTGATTACCGCGCCCGGCGACATCCTGTGGGGCGAGTCCGGGCTGCTGGTGGCCGGCGCGTTCGCGGGTGCCCCTGTGGGTAACTGGCTGCTGCGTATCATCCCGCGCCAGTTGTTCCGTTACGTGTTCTCTGTGTTCCTGTTGCTGGTGGCGGTGCGCATGGCCGGCTTGATCCCGCAGGCCACGCATCTGGTAGGGGACGCGCCGGTTATCAGCGAGCCCGCGACTATTGCCTTCGCCCTGGCGGCCGGCTTCCTGGCGGGGCTTACTTCCACCCTGTTCGGCATCGGCGGCGGCATGGTGATCGTGCCGGCGCTGATGATCGGCTACTCGGACCTGTCCGACAACTTCGCCGTCGCGCGCGCCACCAGCTTGATCGCCATCGTGCCGATCAGCGCCTGGGCGCTGTTCCTGCACGCGCGCATCAAGAACGTGGCCTGGAAGGAAGTGCCGGTACTGCTGCCGCTGTCGGCCGTCACCGCGACCGCGGGTGTGATCGCGGCTTACTGGATCCGCGCGGACTTCCTGACCATGGTGTTCGCCGTCCTGCTGGTGGTGATGGCGATCAAGTCCGCGCTCGAGAAGGTGCGGCCGAAGATGCCGGAAGACCAGCTTGTCGCTACGACTCCTGCTTCCACAGCTCAGGCGCCGGGCTCAACGGACGGTTGAGCCACGGGATGCGCCGCATGTTGCCGGGCTTCATGGGCCTGCACCACGACTTCCATTCCTGGTAGACGGCGTGGGCCTTCTTGAGGTCCGCGAACACGTCGCCGTACTGGTCACCATTGTGGGCCTTGTCCACCACCACGTTCTGCAGCCAGCAGTTGGCGCCGGAGATCGGGTCCGGGTGCGCCGGCGCCGCGGCGTTCTGGTGCACGCCGCCCTCGGACCAGAAAATACGTTGGGTGTCCGGGTCGTTGCTCTCGAAGGGGTGCACGCCGCGGACGCGCTTCATGCTGACCTTGCCGTCCGACTCCTCAATGACCACGGTGTTTGAGGACATGCGGTTGCCGGCCGGGTCCTGCTTGCGGCGCCAGCGCCCCAGGTGGTGGCTGCAGGCCGCCACGCCCGGCTTGATCGCCTCGGTGGCCCAGACCTTGTCGACGAACCAGCCGATGTCCGTGCTGACGCGCACCAGGTCGCCGTTGCGCAATCCGCGGGCCTTCATGTCGCTGGGGTGCATCCAGAGCGGGTTGTTGTTGCTGATTTCGTTCAGCCATTTGGCGGCGCCTGTGCGGGTATGGATCAATGTGGGCAGCCGGAAGGTGGGCACCAGTACCATGCCGTTGGGCTTGCTGTAGGCGTGATCCGGGTGCACGTGGCTCTTGATCCAGCCGGGCAGGGTGTGCTCGGGCCAGCCGTAGTCTTTCATCGACTTGGACCAGATCTCCAGCTTGCGGCTGGGCGTGGGCCAGCCCACGTAGCGCTTGCCGTCAACTTCAACGCCGACCGCCTTGCCGTCCTTGGTGACGGTGCCGAATTCGTTCGGCTCGCCGTCGTCGCCCAGCGGCTTCAGGTGCTGGTTGTAGACGCGCTCGTGCACCCGGAACGCACCGATCTTTTTCATGTAGTCGAGCGGGCTGAGGCCCATCTTCTTCGCGGCCTCGGGCAGGCCGGGCACGCGGTCGAAGATGTAACTGTAGTACTCGTCCACACTGACGGGTTTGGTGGGATCGGCCGGGCTTTCGAAGTGTTTTCGGATTCCTCGCGAGCCGTCCGGGTCGATGTTCCAACTTAAATCGATCCAGAACTCGTCTTCTTCCCAGACCTCGCCCGGGTTGACCTCATACGTGCGCTTGACCGTCTTGCCCTCGCGCCGCGCCACTTCACGCAGCACCGGCTGGCGGAAGGCGATCCACATGCCCGAGTCCACTTCGTAGCTGTTGATGTCATGGCGCTCGCTGGCGTGGCCCATGGGCAGCACGTAGTCGGCGAAGTAGGCGGTCTCGTTCCAGGTCGGCGTCAGCGCCACGTGGCAGCCCACGCGCTTTTCGTCGCGCAGCATCTCGATCCAGCTGAAGCCGTCCGGGTAGGTCCACACCGGGTTGAATACGCGGGTGAAATACACGTCCAGCTTTTCGTCGCGTTCCTTCAACAGGTGCGGCAGGCACTGCGACATCTCGTATTGCGCCACGCCCCATTCGTCGGGGAACTGGAAGGTGTTCCAGAACTTCACGGCCGGCGGCTTATCGAAAAAGTCCGGCTTGAACTTGTTCCAGGCGCTGGGCATGGTCCCGCCCGGGCCGCCCACGCTGCCGGTCATCACCACCAGCAATTGCAGGGTGCGCGCAACCTGCCAGCCGCCCAGGTTGCCGATGCTGGCCGAGCGCCAGGTGTGCGCAGCCAGGCGGCGGTCGGATTTGATCACGGTTTCATACAGCTGCCTGATCTGCTCGACGGGCACGCGCGCCTCGGCGGCCGCGCGCTCGGGCGTGAACTCGCTCCATTCATCGAGCAGCACTTCAACGAAGGTTTCCCAGGTCTGGGGCTTGCTTGCGTGCTCCTCGGCCAGGAATTCGCGCCAGTTGGTCCAGTGCTTGAACTGGCTTTTGTCGTAGGTCTTGTTCAGCAGCATCAGCCGCGCGATCGCCAGGAACACCGCGGCCTCGCTGCCCGGCTGGGTTGGTATCCAGAGGTCCGCCATGCTGGCGGTGTTGGACAGGCGCGGGTCGAGCACCACCAGCTTCGCGCCGTTCATCACGCCTTCCATGATGCGCTGGGCGTGCGGGTTGAAGTAATGGCCGCTCTCGAGGTGCGCGCTGACCAGCAGGATCACGCGGGCTTCCGCGTGGTCGGGGCTGGGGCGGTCCATCTTCATCCACAGCGAGTAGCCGTGGCGCGCGCCGGCGCTGCAGATGGTGGTGTGGCTGTTGTGGCCGTCGATGCCCCAGCCCTGCAGCACCCGGTCCATGTAGCCTTCGTGGCCGGGGCGCCCGACGTGGTAGACCACGTGGTTGTGGCGCTTGGCGTCGAAGCTGGCGGCGATCTTGCCGCCGATGTCTTTCAGCGCCTCTGCCCAGCTCACGCGCTCCCATTTGCCTTCGCCGCGCGCGCCCGCGCGCTTGAGCGGATACAGGATGCGATCCGGGTCATCGAGCTGGTTCTTGGTGGCCGGGCCCTTGGCGCAGTTGCGTCCGCGCGAGCCGGGGTGCATGGGATTGCCCTCGAACTTGCGGACGGTGTGGCTGTCTTTGTCCACGTAGGCCAGCAGGCCGCAGGCGCTTTCGCAGTTGAAGCAGGTGGTGGGCACGATGCTGTACTTGCGCTTCTGCAGCACGGGCCAGGCTTGTGGGTCGAGCTCTTCCCAGTCGTCCCATTTGTCGACGGGCGGGAAACTGTTGAGCGGGAACGGCCCGGTCTGCACGCCGGGGCCCATACGCGCGGGTTTTTCATCGCCGGCCAGGTTCGGGATGATGCGCAAGGCCGTGGCGACCTTTTCAATCAGGCTGATCTTCGCTTTGCCCATCACTCCTCCTGTGCCGTGGGCGAGGCGCCCACGGCCGGTGCAGGCTTCCGTCTGTCGCATGCGACAGACGGAACGTTCGCTGCGCGAACCCTGCGCTCCTTACGTGTTCGGCCTCTTCTGCGGCATGATCACCCAAAGGTACTCGGTGATGGCCAGGCCCAGCAGCACGGCCAGCGCTGCCGAGAACGGGGCCTTCACCAGCAACAGCAGCAGCGGCAGCACACCGCCGATGCCGATTACGCCGAACCAGAACATCCGGCCGGCGCGTCCTTTTTGCATGTCGTGGGCGGTGGCGGCGCTGTCCTCGTTGGGGTGCTTGCCCCAGATCTCGAAGGCGATCACCGCCAGGTTGATCAAGGTGAAGGCGAACAGCGCCCAGCGCACGTCGCGCCCGATCAGCGCCAGCACGGCGAAGCCGGACAGGGGCGCATGGTTCATCATGTGCAGCGGCAGGGCGGGGCTCTGCCAGAAATCGCGGCCCTTGCACTGGCCGAACAGGAAGCCGGTGTAGCCCGCGCAGGCCAGCGACAGCAGCGCCAGGGGCCAGGCCAGCAGCTTGAACACCTGGGGCGAGTGGAAGAACAAACCGTTGGCCGTCCACAGTGCCGTCAGGCCGCCGGTGAAGGTGATGATATAACCGCCGCGCACCAGCCAGCTGGTCCAGTGGGGGCGCAGCAGCACGTACACGAAGCGCAGGGGCTGGTCGAGGTCCTTCACCAGCAGGCCGCCGGTGATCACCAGGAACACCATAGAGACAATCGGCAGCACCACCTGGAACAGGTTGCCACCCGTGTTGAATGCGGCCGACTGCAGGCCCAGGCTCGGCAGAATGAACGCCAGCGCGCTGACCAAGGCCAGCCCCGCCGACAAAGCCTTGGTCACCACATAGGCCGGCACTTCCCAGCCCCACTGGATGCCCTTGTCCGGCTGGTCGTATGCCCGGCGCACTTTGCTGGCGCCTGTGGCCTTCTCGAGGTCGCGAAGCAGGCCGTCGAGCACGGGCTCGGGGGCGTCGCTGCGCTCGGCGCGGGTGGCCTGGGCGCGGCGCACGATGCCGAGAAGGTCGGTCGCCTCGCCGCTCTTGCCCACGTTGTGGCCCACTCCGCGGTTCTGTTCCGACCACATGGTGGACTCGGGCATCTGGGTCGCGGCAGGGTTTAGGGCTGCACTGTCGCCGTCGATGTAGAACACGCTGGGCATGGTGCCCTTTTCGGGCTTGCGCTGCCCGACGTGTTCGCGGCTGACGAGATTGGCGACGTCGCTCTTGGGGTCGTCCAGGTCGCCGAAGTGGATGGCCTGCTCGGGGCAGATGTTCACGCAGCTGGGGTTCAGGCCCTGGTCGATGCGGTGGGCGCAGAAGTTGCACTTGGCGGCCGTGTGGGTGTTGGGGTCGATGTACAGGGCGTCGTAGGGGCAGGCCTGGGTGCACGACTTGCAGCCGATACAGCGCCGGTTGTCGAAATCGACGATGCCGTCTTCGCGTGAAAACAGCGCGCTGGTGGGGCAGATCGTGACGCAGGGCGCGTCCACGCAGTGGTTGCAGCGCGTGACCTGGAAGTTGCGGGCCACGTTGGGGTATTCCCCGCGCTCGATGTACTTGACCCAGGTGCGGTTGACGCCGATGGGCACCAGGTGCTCGGCCTTGCAGGCCACCGTGCAGGCGTGGCAGCCGATGCACACGCGGTTGTCGATCACGAAACCGTAACGCATTCAGCCCCCGGTCCGTCCGCCCGAACATGACAGTGCAGGCGCACCGTCGCTTGTTAGTCTGAACGCGCCATCATTGCATATGCATCCCGCCGTTAGCTATCCACTTTAACCGCGCCCGTGTCTAGGATGGCGACTCAATGCACGTGCGCATCCTGCTGTTGATCCTGCTGATGGCCCCCTGCGCCCTGTGGGCGGGCTCCGGCCATCCCGTGTGGTGCGAAGTCACAGTTAATCTGCAGAAAGACGGCAAGGCCGGTGTCGAGTACGCCGTGAAGTACCAGCACGACAGCGGCGAGTTTCACGGTTTCTACTTCACCGGCCCGCAGATCGACGACCTGGACCCGGTGTGGGACGACGCATGGGGCCTGGCGACGCTCGATAACGGCCGAACCATGCCAATCGAGCGCGGTTTCAATTCGGGCAAGAAGACCATCCAGTTCGCCAACGGGGCCGGCATCAGCAGCGGTTCGGCGATCTTCAAGTTCCGGTTCGCCACAGACTTCGGCCACACGGGCCATCTGGCCCAGACCACCGACCCGGAAGGGCGCAAGCTGGTGGTTTTCCACTGGGCGCCCAGCGAATGGGACCACGCCCTTGAGCACTACACCGTGTACGTGCGCTACCCGGTCGAGGTTTCCGGTGACCCGCGTTCGCCGGCGTTCCTGGACTCGGTCCACTTCCGCACCGAGAAGTGGATGAACGAGCAATACCGGATCGACTATCGCAACCAGAACGGCCGCTTCGAAGTGCTGCTGCATAAGGATCGCATGCCGGCCTTCGGCAAGATGCTGGTTCAGCAATACGTTGACGCCGCGTTGTTCGACGCCACGTTCGGCGCGTACGACCCCAGCCGTCCGCCCGTGGGAGGCGGCCCGGGCAGCAGCCCCTATGATTACGGCCCCAACTACCTTGAAGATGGCTCCGCACGGCTGCTGCTGATCGGGATCGTGGTCGTGCTGTTGCTGCTGTTTGCGGGCATCACCTACTACAAGCACCGTGAAACCCGCAGGGCGCGCGATTCGCTGGATGACGTGGCCTGGGAAGCGGTAGAGTGGGTGCCGCCCAAGATCAAGCTCTCCACCTTCCGGAAACCCGGCAAAGTGTGTGAGACGCTGACGCCGGTCGAGGTCGCGTTCTTCCTGGAGCTGCCTTACAAGCGCATCCTGAGCGTGATGCTGCAGCGCCTGTCCGCAGCCGGCTTCCTCGAGGTGCTGAAGGCTGATCCCCTCAAGGTGAAGGTGCTGCAACGCAGCAAGGAAGAAGTCGCCGGCCTTGAAGAGTACGAGTACGAGATGATCAAGGCGGCCCGCGACGATGGCAAGTTCTCGGAGGCCGAGCTGGAGTACCTGCTGGACCTGGTGGTGAAGAACGTCCAGAAGAAGGCCTGGGATTGCGACATTGAAGCCACCAAGAAGTACTGGCAGGCGCAGATCAACCAGGTTTGGCAGGAGCAGACCAGGAAGGGTCACGAGACACCTGAGCAGGACCAGGCCAAACCTTTCAACCGGCGCCACTTCGGCTGGCACCACTGGTATTTCTGGCACCACCACTACCGCGACTATGACCGCACACTGCTGCCAGACCGCTTCGAGCGCTCCATTGATGTGAAGGTAGACCACATCACCTACCAGGATTTTCTGACCGACCCGGGTGCCATCGACGTCTGCCACTCGGCCTGTCACAGCGCATGCCACAGCGCCTGCCATTCAGCTTGCCACAGCGCGTGCCATTCTGCCTGTCACTCGGCGTGCCATTCGGCCTGCCACAGCGGAGGATCATTCTGATGGCGTTCCTGGAGATGCTGTTCGGCCGCAAGCAGGCCGTGGTGCAGCAGCCGGTCGTGGACCTGAGCTGGGTGCGTGAGTGGATGCGCAACGTCCACGACTACATCGAGGTGCGCGAAGAAGACAACGTCTTCATCCAGCGCCCCAACAAGGCCTTCAAGCTGAACCCCGAGGGCATCCGCCTGATCAAGCGCCTGCGCGAAGGCGAAAGCATCGAGCAGATCCTCGCTCCCTGGGGCGACAACCCGGCCGTGTGGCGAGACACCGAGCGCTTCCTGCTGGACCTGCGCACCATGCTGAAGGAAGGCCTGAACGACACCTACGAATCGCCGGCTGTGGACAAGATCCCGTTCACGATGGATTTCTCGCCCTACCCGGTGCTGAGCGAAGTGGCGATCACCTACCGCTGCAACGCGACCTGCACCTTCTGTTATGCGGGCTGCAACTGCACGGTGAACCCGGTCGGCAACGACCGCGAGATGACGCTGGATGAAGTGAAGCAGGTGCTGCACAAGATCAAGCATGAGGCCAAGGTGCCAAGCGTCAGCTTCACGGGCGGTGAGGCGACCCTCCGCCCCGAGTTGCCCGAGATGATCGCCTACGCGCGCTCCCTGGGCATGCGCGTGAACCTGATCAGCAACGGCCTGCGCAGCACGCCCGAGTTCGTGAAGAAGCTGGCCGACGCCGGCCTGCACTCGGTGCAGATCAGCATCGAGGGGACGACGGCCGAGGTGCATGAGGGCATCACCCGCATTCCCGGCCACTTCAAGCGCGCCGTGGAGGGCGTGGCCAACTACAAGGCCGCCGGCGTGCGCGTGAACACCAACACCACCATCACCAAGACCAACCTGCACGACGTGGTGAAGTTCCCCGAGTTCGTGGCGAATACGCTAGGCAACCAGACCTTCAGCATGAACCTGGTGATCCCCACCGGAAGCGCCAACCTGAACGAAGAACTGGTGGTGAAGTACACCGAGCTGGGCCCCGTGCTGGAGCAGATCCTGGAAGGCGCAAAGCGGCACGGTGTCGAGTTCAAGTGGTACTCGCCCACGCCCATGTGCATCTTCAATCCCATTCTGCACGGCTTGGGCAACAAGGGTTGCTCGGCCTGCGACGGGCTGGTTTCGGTCGGTGCGGACGGCCAGGTGATCCCCTGTGCCAGCTACGACGACCCGGTGGGGGACATCATCGAGGGCAGCTTCGACCAGGTATGGAATTCAGAGAAGGCGCAGAACTTCCGCAAGAAGTTCCTGGCCCACGACATCTGCAAGGGCTGTGAGCACTTCCAGGTCTGCCACGGCGCCTGCCCGCTGTACTGGCGGGTGATCGGCTTTGACGAAATCGAGCAGGCAAACAAGGGCAAGCAGAAATGACCACCACCGCAGTGAAGGGAACACAACTGATCCGCGCCGAAAGCGCGGAGCCGGTGATCAAGTTCCTGCTGCTGCCCAAGCTGGCCTACAGGCCGCGGCTCGCGCTGGTCGCGGGTCTGGTGCTGCTCGCGCTGGTGTTGCAGATACTGTTCCTCAGCGCCTGGGCGGGTTTTCCACTGCTGGTTCCAGCCGTGCTGCTGGGCTGGATTCGCGGTTACGACAACCGGTTGGACTTCCGCAGCTATCACCACGCCGGGGAATGGAAGCGCACCGAGCTTGACCGCATCCGCCAGATCCTGGACCAGGATCGGCGTATGAAGAAATGGGACGAAAGCATTCTCGACGCCAGCAGCGTAATGGGCTGCGTTACTCTTGCGGCGATGGCGGTAATCCTGGGTGGCGGCACCATCCTGTTGCTGGAGTTCTCGCCCCCGGTAGCGGGCATCGTGGCCATGGACGGCCTGGCACTGCTGGGCCTGAACTGGTTCAACGGCATGCGTTCGATCCACCGCAAGCCGGACCTGGTGCTGAAAGCCGAGCACGTGGACAAGCTGCTACGGGCGCTTCCCGCCGCGACGTTCAAGCGCGGCGAATTCCTGGCGCAGATGCTGCTCAAGGGCGAGGGCGAGCAGCAGATACCCGAAGACTTCAAGCTGCTGGTGGAGTTCAAGGACTCTCCGCCCGGCTTCTTCGGCGTGCAGGGACAGGTGGTAGTCAACCGTGTGCAGGGCGCCGGCTACCCGTATTTCTACGCCTGCATCGTTGCGCGCGATGAGCTCAAGCTGCTGGATGTGCTGGGGCGAAAACCCAAGCTGCCAAACGGTGTAATCCTCGAGCAGCAGCGCAAAGAGGGCGTGCAGGTAATCGTGATCCGCCAATACACCACCAGCACTTCGGGTTATCACACTCAGGTGGGCACCAGCGTTTCCATCCTCATCACCGCGTTCGAAATCGCGGAACTGTTCCTGAAGTCGCGGTCGGCCAAGTAAGCGTGAATCGTGCCGTTCGCTGGCGTGGAATGGGGCGAACTTTCATTGTCATGCCGCGTTTCACTACGTACCGGGGTAGTACGCAGTACAAACTCAAGGACTGGGCATGAAACGGACATTCCTCGCCGTGGCGGTGCTTGTTTCTCTCGCCGCTATCTCCATCCTCATCTCCCACACCTACCAGGCCCAGGAACGTCTGAAAGAAGCGCAAGCCGCCCTGGCCCGCGCCGACGCAGCCTTTGACGCCAGGCAACCAGGCGCGGCTGCCGACGACTACCTGAAGGCCGCACAGGCGCTGCCACAGGGCCAAGACCGCGACCGCGCAGTCACGCGCGCGCTGGTGTGCCTGGCCGAGGCCGGGAGTCACGAGCAGCTGGACGGCATGTCGGCCGGGATGACCGGGTTCATCCAGCGGATCTCGGAGCTCGGCAAGCGCGTGGACGCCTTTCGCATGGCGGGCCTCTACTTCGCCTCGCGCGACCACGACTACCATGTCGGGCCCGACGGCAAAACGCGCGACTACGTTTTGCGCCCTGAGCTGCTGAAAGAAGAAGAAGTGTGGCGGTGGCGCGAAGTAAGCACGCTGTCGCGTGACCTTTTGCTGGCGCGTGGCCTGCTGTACGAAGCTCATGAAGCCAGCCGCACGCTGCTGGAACTGCAGCCCGGCGCGAAGCCGCAACTCGAGCGCCACGTGGCGATCACCCTCGAGTATTGCGATCTGCTTGAGGTGAACGACCGCCTGCAGGGTCGCACGACCAACGCGATGCATTTCTTCGGCAGTGATTACGGCGTGGGAGGCATCGCCGAGCAGCGGCGGCCGGAATCGCCTGTCGAGGAATCACCTGAAGAAGAGCCGCAGGCGGAACCAGAGCCGGCTTTCCCTGTCGCGGCTCAGCCCGCGGAAGAGCCGTTCACCCGCCGCGGCTACTACCTGCAGCCCGACTATCCCAGCCTGCCGACGATCAACGCGCTGATTGAGACGGCGAGCCGCCGCGCTGAAGACCTGAAAGACAAGGCCTTGCAGGCCACCATCCTGTACCGGCGCGCGGTGCTGATGATAAACGTCGGCTTGTACGGCAACGCCGCGCTGAACGCGCGCCTGACCGACTGGCGCAACCCGACCAAAGCGGAGCCCGACATCACCCGCGACCCGCGCCCGCTGCTGAGCAAACTGCTGAAGGAGCATGCGGGCAGCATCTGGGACGACGAGGCCCGCTTCCTGCTGGGCTACATTGCCTACTACCTGAATGATTTCGATGCCGCGCGCGGCGAGTTCGACCAGCTCGAGAAGGACCACCCCAAGTCGCGTTACATTGGTGAGGCCCGCAGGCTCGTGCAGGTGATTGAGTTCCCGCAGCTCTTCACCAGTTTCAGCACCGGTGGCTCCGAGAACGCTTTGGTTGCTCCGGGCCAGGTGCTGACCATCAGCGTGTACGCCCGAAACGTTGACAGCGTGCGCGTCAGCTTGCGGCCGGTTGATCTTGCGCGCGTTCTGGCCAAGGCGGGCAACGCCGGGCACGTCTACGCCGACCTGGCCGAAATCCAGAAGCTGCCCGGCTTCGAGCAGGCACTGGGCCTCAGCGTGATGGACCAGTCCTTCAAGCTGAACCCGGACAGCAAGCATTTCTATCACTGGCGCGACGGTCTGCCGCTCTACACCAGCACGCCCGGCGTGTTCCTGCTGGAGGTTTCCGGCGGCCCGGTTCTTGAGCGTAAACTGGTACAAATCGCCGACCTGGCAGTGCAGCGGCGCAGGCTGGCAGAGACCGAGCAGTTCTGGGTTACCACACGCGACGGCCGGCCAATCGCCGACGCCGTTGTCCGGGGCGGCTACCACGAAAACCTGTATGTCTCCGTGCCCTATCGGGAAACCGTGCCCGTTGACGAGCGCGACCTGACCAAAGGCACGCAGCAGGTCACCCGCTTCCGCGAAGAGCGCCAGCTCGTGCAGCATGACGTAAAGGGCGCCACGAATGCCAACGGCCTGTTCGAGACGCAGCTGCCGCCCCACCAGGTCAGCAACTTCTGGGCCACCGTGGACGTCGGCGGCGTGCTGTACCTGGTCAACGACGCAAACGACCCCAAACGAATAGAGGCCCCGGCGTCCTGGCTGCCCCAGCCGATGCCCGAGCCCGTGCGTGACCTGCGCGCCTTCGTCTACAGCGACCGCCCGGTGTACCGCCCCGGCGACAAGGCCTGGCTGCGCCTGATCACGCGCCTGCCCATGGGAGAAGGCAGCCTTGAGGGCGAGCGCGCCCTGCTGCGCGTGCTGTACGACGGCATTGAGCAAGCCCGCTTTGAAGTGGTGCTGAATGAATTCGGCTGTGCCACCGCGCAGTTCGACGTGCCCTTCGGCGCGCCGCTAGGCGCTTACGATGTGCTGGTCAGCAGCCCGCGCATCGGCGGCGACACCAGTTTTCAGCTCAAAGTGCTCGAGTACTTTAAGAAGGACATTCGCCTCGAAATCGAAGCGCCCAAGGAAGCGCTGATCCCCGGCAGCAACGCCGAGATCCCATTGCTGTTCAAGTACCTCGCGGGCGGCGCGGTTCAGGGCGGCGAGGTGCGCTACACCGTCAACGCGCGCTCGGCCGACGGCAAGAGCTGGCAACCCGCGGCGGGCAGCGGCCGCACCAACCTGGAAGGCCGACTGCTGATCGCGCTGGATACTCAGCGCATCAGTGCCGAAGCCGACGGCCGCGCGGTTACACTGACTATCAATGCGGAGGGCACCGGCCCCGGCGGCCAGACCGTGCACGCCCAGGCGACCGCGCGACTCAGCGGCAGCGGCATCAGCGTGAAGGTGGAATGGTCGCAGGCAAACTGGCTCAGCGGCAGCCAGGTGAACATGGGCCTGCGCGTGTTGGACTCATCCGGCCGTCGGCTGAATGCAGGCGGGCGCTACACGGTGTGGCGCATCACCGACCAGTCCTCGCTGCGACCGGGTGACTGGAACAATCCCAGCATCAAGCGCCTGTATGACCGGCCTTTCTACGATCACGGCCAGCTTGATTCCGTGCTGCTGCAGATGCCGCGAGAAACCGGCCGTTACTACATCGAGATCGAAGGCGAAGCGGGGGACGAGTACTTCGAGCTGACACACAGCGTACTGATGATCGGCCGCGGCGACTTCGACCGCGCGCCGTTCGCCGTGCTGCCTGAGTTCGACAGCTACGATCTGACCGGCCCAGCCCGCGTGCTGCTGACCCAGCCGCGCGCCGGCGACGTGCTGCTCAGCCTGCATGCCGACGGACGCGAAAGCGACCACCGCCTGCTGCGAGGCGCGCCCGGCACCGGCATCCATGAGCTGGCGCTGGCTGAGAGCAACGCGCCACATGTGCAGCTCAGCGCGCGCGCGGTGCGCGGCGGCGACTTCCTCGCTGACAGATACGGCGTGAAGGTGCGCCCGGTTACGAAGCTGATCCACACCATGGTGCGCTTCGACAAAGAGCGCTACAAGCCGGGCGAACAGGCCAGCGTGGACATCTTCACCTTCGGCCATCTGGGCAAGCCGGTTCCCGCCGAGGTTGCGCTGTCCGTGTTTGACAGTGCGCTCAAGGAGTTCGCCGAGAGCGCCCTGCAGCGCACGATCCTGTATGACCACTTCTTCGCCGGCACCAGCCGCTTCGTTGCCTCGGACGTGAACCTCGGCGCGCGCACGAAGGTGAAACCCACGCGCCGCAGCGACGCGAAGGTGAAGCGCTGGAAGATCAATGACATGCCGCCGGGCAGCTTCTTCTACGGCGCGAGAAGCTGGACCAGCACCCGTCAGGTCAGCCTGCTGGCGATGCTCGAGAATCCCGGTGAACTGTATGAAGACCTGAGGATCATGGAGGATGCCCGCGATTCGATGGAGGCCAACGAGTGGCCGAATGACTCGGACAACGAGTCACCGTCGCCCTATTACGGGCCAAACTCGTCGGTGGGTTTGGGGGGCGGCGCCGGAGGAGGCGGCAGGGGCGGCTTTGCTCACCGGCGCGCACGAGGCGGCGGCGGAGCACCTGGTAGCGCGCCACCGGAACGTGCTGACTTCCAGGACAGCGCCTACTTCAATCCGTCGATCCGCACCAACGACAAGGGCGTCGCCACGATCAGCTTCAAGCTGCCCGACAACCTGACCGAGTGGACCATCGAGGCCACGGCCACCGACCGCGCCGCGGCAGTGGGCCAGACCAGCGGCAGTTTCACCGTCGCCCGCGAGCTGGGCCTGCGCATGGTCGGCCCGCGGGGCCTGACCGAGGGCGACGAGATCGAGCTGTGCGCCCTGGTGCAGAACCTGGGTGAGCGCGCGGCCTCCGTGAGCTGCGAAGTCGAACTGAACGTCAACCAGCCCAGCGCGAAGCTCAGCCTGCTGAGCTCACCCTCGCCGGCCAGCTGCAGCATTGCGCCCGGTGGCAGCCAGGAAGTGCGTTTCCGTGTGAAAGTGGAAGGCTTCGGCCGCGCGGCGTTGAAGGTCAGCGCCTCCAGCGACGACGACGCGGACAGCCTGGTATGGAAGTACGAGGTGAATCCGCGCGGTATGCCGGTCACCACGACCACCAGCTTCCGATTCGAGCCGGGCAAGGAAACCATCAGCATCACGCCCGAGCTGCCCAGGGGCGCGCTGCTGGAGCGCAGCAGCGTGAGCCT
Source organism: Planctomycetota bacterium (assembly GCA_022071975.1). Taxonomy (GTDB): domain Bacteria; phylum Planctomycetota; class UBA8742; order UBA2392; family UBA2392; genus JACKID01. Next base: position 52,366 of record JAJVIO010000036.1, on the reverse strand, counting down.
GCAGTTCAACGGCTCGCTGCTGTCATCGGTGATCGACGCGCTGCCGGGCCTGGTGAACTACCCGCACGGCTGCGCCGAGCAGACCACAAACAAGTTCGTGCCGCTGCTTTCGGTGCTGCAACTGCTGAAGGCCAACAAGCTGGACATCTACGAAATCGGCAAGACCCGCATCAGCTACGACGGTGCCGTTGGGGGTGACAGCTGGCCCGCGCAGCTCAGCAACCCGCTTGAGCTGCAGAAGATGGTGGACCTCGGCTTCGGCAACTTGCGCCGCTACCAGAACAGCGACGGCGGCTGGGGCTGGTTCAACTACGACGGCAGCAACCCGCACCTCAGCGCCACGGTGCTCGCCGGGTTGTGCAGCGCCCGTGAGCTCGCGGGCGGCGTGGGCCTCAGCCTGCCCGCCAGCGAAGACGCCATGGACGAGATGTTCCGGCGCGGCGCCCTGTTCCTGCTGGGCCTGAACAACGGCGACGACCCGGCCCTGCGCGCTCGCGCCCTGCACGCCGCGGCCTGGGCGATCAGCTGCCTGCCGCGCCCCCAGGGCGACGTCACGGACCCGTACCAGAGGACCCGCGAGTTGCTGGAAGAGAAACTGCTGGCCGCGCAGGCCACCCTTGGCAACGACAGCAACCAGGCCGCCGAGCGTGCCGGCGGCAGCGCAGGCCTGGCTTCACTGCTGCTTGCGCTGCACCACGCAGGTCGCGAACGCGACGCCCAGTTCGTGCTGAAGGCGCTGCTGGCGCAGGCTGAGGACGACGGCCGCGGCGGCGTGCAGTTCCCCTCCGGCTCGAACCCGGATTGCCGCTGGCACGACACGCCCATCGAGGCGCACGCTCTGGCGATCCAGGCCATCGCCACGGTCGCGCCCGCTGAGCCGATGCTCAAGCGCGCCGCGGACAGCCTGCTGCAGCGCAAGCAGGGCGGCGGCTGGGGCAATACCCGTGCCACCGGCCAGGCAGTGCAGGCGCTTGCGGCCTACCTGCAATCGAACCAGGAAGAGGCCGGCGAAGCACGCGTCAGCATCAGGCTTGGCGCTGCGCAGGTCGGCACCTTTGAGCGCACGAAGGGCAAGTTGCTGTCCGGCCGTACACGCTGGGAGATCGGCGGCGACCTGCTGAAAGGTCAGGCGGGGGCCGGGCTTACGCTGAGCCGCAGCGGCAACGCGGCGGTCAGCGGAAGCGTCACGGTGCGGGCCTTCATACCTGTCAGCGAGCCGGTTGGGGAGAAGTCAAACGGTCTCAGCGTTACTCGCGTCTACAGGCGCCGCATGTCCGTTGAGAAACAGGTCGAAGTCGAAGTGCGCAACGAGCGCGGTGCTGTGCTGCGGCGTTACACCGAGACGCGGGTGGAGCACGAGTACTCGACGCTCAAGGCAGGCGATAAGCTGAACGTGGGCGACGTCCTTACAGTCACCATCCAAGTGACGGGCAAGGCGGGCGATCGCTACATCTGCATCGAGGATGCGCGTCCCAGCTGCCTCGAGCCGATCAGCAGCCGCTTCGAGCCGCTGCCCGGCCTGATCGAGGCCCAGGGTGAGTTATTGTGGCTGACCAAGGAGGAGCGAGACACCACCACCAACTTCTACGCCACGGAACTGGACGCCAGGGGCGTCATCACCTTCCGCTACGACTGCGTGGTGGTGGCGGGCGGCAAGTTCACCGCCCTGCCGGCGCGCGCCTACGACATGTACGACGAAAGCCGCAACGGCCACAGCGGCAGCAATCTGCTGGACGTGAAATAGGACTCATAAGTTAATCGGATGAGCGAACAGCCGGTCTTTGACAGGCTGTTTCAGTTTCTCCAGGCGTTTCCGACAGTACGACGCGAAGTGTGTGTTCGACGAGGCGACAACGCGTGTAAAAAATCAGATACGGAACGAAAGACCGCGAAACACGAGCTACAATCGGGCCCCATACATAAAGGAGCAGGGACAATGGCTCGATCCCTTCCGTTGCTTGTCGGACTGCTTGGTCTTTGCGTCTGCTTGCCTGTGCTTACGGCGCAGTCTGTGGTGACGACGAATCCTTCCCCAAACGATGAGAGCGTCCCGCGTAACGCAAATCTGTCGGCCACGTTTTCGACGAATATGCAGGGGGCAAGCTCTGCGGACTTTGTGGTGCGAGGACGTCAGCGGGGAACACGTACGGGTGGATACTCCGGAGGTGGAAGTTCGAGCCTGATATTCAACCCCGACGTGGACTTGACACCCAACGAAGAGGTTTTCGTGACTCTGACGACAAGCCTTCAGAGCACCGGCGGCCAGCCTCTTGCGTCTCCCTACGTGTATCGGGTCAGGGGAGAAGCCGGCTGGGGTCCGCGCGACTTCAGTGCCTTCAGCCAGGATCTCGGCTTCTACAACTCAGAAATTGCGCGCACCGGCGACATGAACGGTGACGGCCACATCGACATCGTATTGGGATCGGCAGGCGCGGCTAACGCCGTAATGCTGAACGACGGTTTCGGCAACTTCCTGTGGACTGGCTCTGTGATCCAGTTTGGTGCGGCCAACGGTCTCACCTACGGTCTGGACCTGGGCGATGTGGACAACGACGGCGACCTGGATGTGCTGGCGAGCGATTCCACGCAGAACCGGTGGATATTCATCAACGATGGCACCGGGACGTTGACCGGTTCAAACCTGCCTGGTTCAGCCACTGGCTCTACCGACGACGCCCGACTTGCAGACTTCGACGGCGATGGTGACCTGGACGCCGTCATTGGTGGACTTTTCGCATCGGGCTGGGGGATCTGGGTGTACCTCAACCAGGGCGGGGGCACCTTCGGCAATCCCACGGTGTACGGCTCACGGAACCAGTTCGGTCTCGACGTCGGCGACATGGATAATGACGGCGACTTGGACGTCGCAACCGGCTGGGACTTTTTCTTCAACGACGGTACCGGGTCCTTTCCGACGATTGTCGGAACCGGAAACGCCAATACAGGCTCGGATTGCCACTTGGCGGACGTCGATGGCGACGGCGACCTTGACTACGTCGTGGCCGGTGGCAGTGGCACGTTCATGACGCAAGTCTGGAAGAACAACGGGTCCGGCAACTTCACACTGTTCCAGAGCATCGGCACTACGGAAGACTACTCGGTCGGCCTGGGCGACATCGATGGCGACGGCGACCTGGACATGGTCCGGCCCCGGTACAGCAATTCCCTCGATGCTCAAGTATTCCTGAACAACGGCGGCGGCACGTTCAGCTACTTCGCCGACATCCCGGGCACGGCCTCCAATGGCGTCAAGTCCATTGCCATGGCCGACTTTGACTACGACTACGACGTCGACCTGGTGCTAGCCCGACAGGCCACTGGCAACAACTGTTTCGTTCATCTGAATACCGCCGGCGATCCCGAGGTGCTGCTGCAGAATGGCCCTTTGGCGGAGCCTGCCACCATCGATTCAGTGGCCGGCAGCGCCGCCTACACATCAGTGTTCGACTTCCAGCTCCAGGACCAGGGGTCGACTGCCGGACAATCAACACGGCTCGGTCGTGTCGTATTCCACGCATCGGGCAGCGCCGATGCTGACGACCACCAGTGGCGCCTGGTTCCGCAAGGCTACAGCAGCGTCCCCGGAACGGTGGGTGGGGCAGCAGGTAATCGAACCATCACTTTCGACATGAACGTGAACATCGCCAACGGCGGCTCACTCACTTTTACGCTGCAGGTGCAGCTGGCGGTGAATCCGGCCGGCACGGCAGACAACGAAGCGTTCCAGCTTTCGCTTTCCACCTCGGACATCAAGCTTTTCGGCGGCTCGCAGTTCCAGGCAGGACAGCCCGCGTTGAATCCCGCGCCGCTGCAGTATGAGGTGAATGCCACAACCCTGCTGGTCAGCAGCCAGCCGCCCGCCACAGTGGCCATCGGCAGCGGCTTCCCGGTTGCGGCACGCTACGCGGACAGCCTGGGGAACACCGACCTGGATGTAAACGGCGACGTGCTGACTGCCACGCGGTCCGATGCGGGTGCTGTCTCGGCGGGCCAAAGCAGCGGGGCAGTCCAGGGAGTGGCGATTTTTGCGGGTGCTAACCTGGTGGTGCTGGGTGCGCCGCCGGCGACGGGAATCCACCTCGTTTTGACGGACGATACGGGCGGCAGCGTTGACATTTCAGGCGCGCCGGTCAACACCAGTTCCTTCAACGTGCAGGACCTGCCGCGGCTGGTCGGAGTCACACCGGCGCCCAACTCATTTACGGCCCCAACGAGCAGTTCGATTTCAGGCGCGTTTGACCGCAACATGAACGCGCCCAGCACGTCCACGATGCGTGTGCAGACGGCGGGCAGGGGCGTGTTGTCAGGTACTTACAGCGGCGGTGGCAGCTCGTCGCTGGTGTTCACGCCGGGTGCGTCCTTGCTGGCCGGGGAGCAGCTGGAAGTGAGTTTCACTGCCGGGCTTCAGTCTTCCGGCGGCCAGTCGCTGTCCAATCCAACCGTTGCGCGTTTCCGGGCCGCCGCCGGCGTGGGGCCCGCGGAGTTCCGCAAGGCAGTCCAGAACATCTCTGTGGGCACGACTTGCACGCTGGCCATGCTGGCGGACATGGATGGAGACGGAGACCTCGATCTGCTGGCATCCACCTCAGCCGGCCAACTTGAGACGTACGAAAATATCGGCGGCACCCTGAATACAACCGGCGTTGCATACGGTGCCACGTTTGCCTACACGCGGCGAGGTTGTATCGGTGATTTCGACCTCGATGGCGACGTCGATGTGTTGCTGCAGGTCGGTACGCAGATGGTGATTTATTCGAACAACGGCTCGGGAGTGTTCACCGCGGGCGCACAGTTTGGCACCACATATGGTTCCGCGCCCATAAGGACCGGCGATCTCGATGCTGACGGTGACCTGGACATCCTGCTGAACGTTGCCTCTGGAGTGGCGTTGTACTTCAACGACGGCAGTGGAAACTTCCCGGGCACAGGTGCAATCAACACCGGCTTCGGTCAGGACTTCGAAGTGGGTGATATTGATGGCGACGGCGACCTGGATGTGGTGTTTGCCGTCAACGGAACGAACACGCTGTGGTTCAACAACGGGGCCGGAAACTTTACCGTCTCGGGGACGTGGGGCAGCAGCGGCAACACGCAGCAGATCGCGTTAGGCGATGCAGACGGCGACGGGGACATCGACATCGTCGCGTCCAACGGTGCGTCCACAGATGAACTCTGGTTGAACGACGGTTGGGGAAGCTTCGCTTCGGGCGGCAGTTTCGGCAGCGCTTCCGGACTCTCGAGTTGGCTGGACTTCGCCGATTTCGACGGCGACGGCGACCTCGATGTGATCGACACACGCGATGCCGGAACCTACGCCAACTACATCTACCTGAACGACGGAAGCGGCGACTTCTCATGGGCCGGCGCCCAGCTGCAGCTGGATACGGTAAGCTACGCAACCTGGAACGGAGCTGCCGGCGACCTGGACGGTGACGGCGACATCGACTTCGTCACCGCGAACGGCAACAACGGCCTGATTTCCCAGCTGAACCACTACACCCGCATAGATGTCGTCGAGAGCCCGGCGGCCCACATGCGAAACGCCGCGAGAACCACGGACATACAGGCCCAATTCTGGAACACGGCCACCGGCGGCAGCGCAGGCACATTCGTGCCGCGCGGCAGCCTGCGCGGAAAGCTGGCCGGCAGTTACTCCGGCAACGGCAGTGCCACGCTGGTGTTCGACCCGGCGGCGGATCTGCTGCCCGGCGAGTCGGTGGAGGTCACACTCACAAGCGGAATCAGCGTGGGCGGTAGCGCGGTGCCATACCCGTTCGTGTGGCAGTTCCGGGCCGCCGCGGGCAGCGGCCCGGGGTACTTCGCTGCAAACAGCCTCTCGGCGACTCCGGGCGGTGACGGTCGGGGAATAGCGGTAGGTGATCTGGATGCGGACGGCGACATGGACATCGTTGTCGCGCACGGAAGCAACGCGGTGTACCTGCTCATTAACGACGGTGCCAACACGTTCACTACCACCCAGCTGCCCCATAGCGGTACCCACTATGACGTTGTGCTGTTCGATCGCGATAACGATGGCGACCTGGACCTTGCCACCATCAATACGTCCGGTTTGGTCCAGGTGTGGACCAACATCGGAGGCGTTTTCAGCGCGACCACCAGCCTGAGCGGCGGCAACCGCGGGCTGAGATCGGGCGACATGAACGGCGACGGCTGGGCCGACCTGGTCACGGGACGTTACGTCTTCCTGAACAACGGCAGCGGTGGGTTCTCCAACGGGGCTTCGGTTCAATACAAGGCGACGGGAAACCTCGGTGCAGTGGCGGTCAGTGACGTGGATAAAGACGGCGATCTGGACATCGCCGGTTTTGACAACAGCGGCAACGGCTACCTGTACCTCAATGACTGGAATGGGACGTTTGGCCAGGTACAGACGCTCGCCTCCGCCAGCGGGACATGGTGGGTCGAGTTCGGAGACATGGACGGCGATGGCGATGAAGACCTGGTAGCCGGAGGCCCCACCGCAGGTGCACGCGTCTACCGGAACAACGGTGGTCAGTTGTCCACCTACACGGTGATTTCCGGAACGGGCAGCAGCACGCGCCAACTGACGCTGGCCGACGTCGACGGCGACGGAGATCTGGACGTGGCGTTCTCCGTTTCCAATTCGAGCAATCGCTTGTTCCTTAACAATGGCGCCGCCAGCTTCACTGCGGGCACCAGTTTTGGTCCAGCTTCACAGCAGGCGTACGGAATCACAGCGGCTGATTTCGACGGAGACGGCGACCTGGATCTGGTCACCGCCTGCACGAATGGGCAGGGGCGTATTTACTTCAACAACAACCCGGGGCAGGCATCAGTAACGGCAAGCTCTCCCGCCCAGGAGGCGGCCAGCGGCGCGCGCAACCTCAACCCCACCGTGGTTTTCAGCCGCGACATGGGCAGCGCATCGAACTCCTCGGTGCCTGGCTACTCTCCTTTCAGCGGCAGATTGGGTGGCAATTACTTCACGAGCGGGCCAAACGTTTCTCTCAACCCCAACGGAATCTTCGCAAATGAGGAGATCAGCCTTGTCGTCACCACCGCGCTGCAAGACGCGGGCGGCAACGCGCTGACCAGCCCCTGGGTGCTGCATTATCGCACAGCCTCATATGGCCTCGGTGATGCGTCCTTTGCCAGTCCGTCAAACCTGGGAGGGGCAACGGCGAGTACCAGTTGCATTGCCTTTGGAGATGTTGATCTGGACGGTGACCTGGATGCCGTGGTCGGTTGCTACGGATCAGCCAACTTCCTCTATTACAACGATGGAAGTGGCAGCTTTGGCAGCCCCGTGCAGATCGGACCTGGCAACGACAACACCCGTGCGTTGGCGATGGCGGACATCAATCGCGACGGGAGGGTCGACATCATTGTCGGCAATGACGGACAGTCCGTGGTGTACCTGAACGCCGTATCCAATCCGTTTACATCAACCATCAACTTGGGCAGCGCCGGCAGCACCGCCGGCGTCGCGGTCGGCGACTTGGACGGCAACGGTTCGCTTGACATTGTGCTGGCTGACGACGGTGGACAGAACCGCTGGTTCCCGAACAACTGGGGCACGCTCAACAGCCCGGAAAACTTCGGCAGCGGCAGCGACGCAAGCCGTGCCGTGACACTGGCGGACCTGGACCTCGACGGCGACCTGGATCTGCTGGTGGCGAACTACAATGCGGCTAACGAGTACTACCTTAATAACAGCGGTACGCTCAGTGCCGCGCTGTCGTTTTCATCATCCAATCCAGCCACACGAGCGGTGGCATGTGCGGACCTGAACGGAGACCGGTTCCCGGACGTCGCCTTCGGTAACGATGGCCAGAGCGAGGTGTTTCTGAACCTTTCCGGCACCGGCTTTGGATCCGCGAATGCGATTGGTGGGGCGGCGACGAATACGGCAGCGGTAGTGCTCGGTGATTTCGACGGAGACGGCAGCCTGGATATCGCGGAGGGTGTTGAGGGCGGCCAGGACGCCGTGTACCTGAACAACGGGAACGGCAGCTTCGGCTCCGCCAAAGATTTCGGCGGGGCCACCACGGCGACCCGGGGGCTGGCCGCCGTCGACCTGGATGGCGATGACATGCTGGAGCTTGTGGCAGGGACGTGGCAGCAGCAGGACCTGATCTTCAGCAATGACTTCGTCCCCAGCTTGGACTCGGATGCAACACTGTCCGCCAGTTCGGCCCTCACGGAGCCGACTCAGATCGACTCGTTCTCAGGCGCCCTTGCCTGGGTGAACGTGCTGGATTTCAGTATCGCCGACGGAGGAACAGCCGACGGCTACCCGACTGTCATCAATCAGGTGGTCATCAATGAGTCCGGGAGCGCGCAGCTCGATTGGGCAGACTGGCGCCTCAATGGCCCCGGTGTGACCAACGCAGGTGGGGTCGTCATAGGTAACACCGTGCGATTCTACGGCCTCACTTTCAGCGTGGATGACGGCACTTCGGCGACATTCACAGTGAGCATGAAGCTGCGAAGCAACATCGCGATGACTGACCATGCGGTCTGGGAGTTGTCGCTGGATGAATCTGACCTGACCACGGTGTATCCAAGTACGACATTCACGGCCGGAACGACCGTAGACAACGGCAACGGTCTGGAGTTACTGGTCGCCGCAACGCAACTGCGCATGCTTGCGAATCCGCCTATCCAGGTTACGGCAGGCTTCCCCTTTGATGTGTCTGTCCACTACACCGACGCGTGGGGCAACCGCGACCTGGACGTTTCCGACACCGTCACGTTCGTTCGCTCAGACGGCGGAACTGTCAGTTCGACGGCCTCGACAGCAGCTGCTGCGGGTGTTGCCAGCTTTTCCAGCAGCGGCGGGAACGCCGTGGTACTGCTTGGTTCGGCCGCCGGCATCACACTGGATTTCAGTGATGATGCAGCCGGAGTCACCGCGTCCGCGATCAGCAGCGCGGTGTTCGACCTGGTAATCGGAGTTGAGTGGACCGGCGCGACATCCACGGACTGGCAAGATGCCTCCAACTGGAACAATGCGACGGTCCCGTCCAGTTCCAGCTCGATTACGATACCGGCCACGGCTACGAACATGCCGCAGCTCTCCGCCAACGGTTCATGCGGCGACATCCGCATCGAAGCAGGCGCCTCACTAAACCTCGGCTCGTTTCAGCTGAGCCTTTACCGGAGCCTGATAGTCGAAGGCACACTGATTCCCGGTACCGGAAAGCTGCGCATGCTTTCCGGCTCCGCACTGATTTCCTCAAGCACTGTTGACCTGGCGAACCTGGAGGTGAACAACGTCGTACAGCTGCTGGCGGATGTAACCCTGGTCGGAAACATCACGGGTAACGGAACCATCAACGGGCAGGGCAGTCAGATCCGCTTCACCGGCACGGCCGCACAGACCAGCAGCAGTTTTGTCGGTTTGAACACACACCTTCGGAACTCGAACACCTCCGCGGTGGTGACCATTGCGCGCAGTCTGGCATTCACGAAGGATTACCTGCTGACAGTGGATACCGGAGCAGTGCTGGAGTTGACCGGTGGAAGCGTTTACTTCAACTACGATACCCCAACCTCGACGTCGCCCCTTTCCAACAGCGGGTTGCTCGTTTTCAGCTCCAGTACAGTCGTTGACAGCGCTGACGTTGACCTGGGTGACGTGGAAGTTGCGGCCGGCGGCAGCCTGACGCTTCGGGATGGCTGGGGCAGCGTCAACACCGGGTCTCTGGAGATCAAGTTCACGGCAAGTCCCCTGAGCTACGGAAGCGTCTCCTTGGGTGCAGATTCTGATTTCTCGGGCACCACGCTCACCAACAACGGCTGGATCCGCTTTACAGGATTTGGAACCTTCGATCTGGTGCCCCCTGCAACCGGCAACATCGGAAATCTGGAACTGGCGCCCACAGGCGGAACCTCCAGCGTGACTGTCACCGCGGCTTTGCTGGCCCGCAGCCTCAGCATAGGAGGTGGCCCGACGACCAGCAGCATCCTGAGCGGAACTGTGACCCTGACCGGCGACCTCATGGGAACGCAGCCGGGCAGCTTCACCGGCGCAGTCATCATGGCCGGAAGCGGAACTCAAACTATCGGCGGCCCCGCAACCGGCTTTACCATCGACACCATGCGCGTGAGCGCCGGCGCCTACGTGGTGCTGGACGGACGCCTGAATTTGACATCCGTGCAGTCCGGCGCCGGCAGGGCGCTGACGGTCGAAGCCGGAGGCATCCTGGAACTGGCGCCTTCCTCCATCCTGGAGCTCGGACAGACTGCTGGTGTGGCCGAAGTTCGGGTTGAAGGTGAACTGCACACCAATGCAGTGGCCGCCCAAGCCGTGCCGCTGACCCGGAGCACTTCGGTCGCGGACCGGTTCGTCTTCATTTTCGCCCCGACGTCTGAACTGGTGCTGAATGGATGGCGCCTCAACGGGCTTGGAGACAGCAGCCTGCCCTACGGATTGAGCTTCGAGTCCGGTGCCACGATCACCAGACTGGACGGCCTGGTGATCGACGACTGCGAGGCCGCCACGGCGATGATGCGGTTCGATGCGATCAACGCTGCGGCGGCGTTCTCCGGTATGCGCATCAGCGCCGCTGGCGGAGGAAACATCGACGCGGCGAACTATGCGGGAGCATCGATCTCGCTGTACTCGTCAAGCAGCGGCACAGGTACACGATTTGGCGCGGCCTATGAGAACGATCCCGCCAACAGGCTCGACTGGTTCGAAGTACCGTATCTGGTGCAAGGAGCCCCGGCGCGCGGCAGCTGGTCGGCAGGCGCTAACTCCGACATCGGGGGCGATTTCAGCCGACCCATGGCGGCGCCCGCAGCCGGCGAGTTCATGCTGCACGGCAGCCAGAGCGGGCGGTTGAGCGGCACCCTGAGCGGCGCGGGCACGGCCAGCCTGCGCCTACAGCCTGCGGCAAACCTGTTTCCGGGCGAAGAACTGGAAGTCCGCTTTGGTCAGTCCATGCAGGATTCCGCGGGAGTGGCGATGGCCCGCAGTTATGTCTACCGCTTCAACACCTCGTCTGTCGGCGGAACGGGGAACTTCAGCCCGACGGCCGACCTCACCGCCGCGGCGGGTACTTCCAGAGGTGTCGTGCTGGGTGATCTCGACCGCGACGGCGACCTGGACATCGTCAACCTGAAGGACTGGTGGGGAGTAGCGGGGCCCCTTCGCCCGTCCACCTATGTGAACGACGGCTATGGACGTTTTACCTGGTGGCATGACGTGAACCTGGGCGACGCGCGGAACGGAGTGCTCGCAGACCTGAACGGCGATGGCTGGCTGGACATTGCCGTCATTGCAGTCAATCGAATCCGTGTGGTGTTCAACGACGGCAGCGGCAGGCTTGACCAGAACCCGATAGACATCGGCCCCGCAACGACGGGCGACGACCTCCAGGCTGGTGACTTCAACGCGGACGGGTATCCCGACCTGGTTGCAACCTTCAGCAGCGGTTCCCAGAACCTTGTGCTGCTGAACGACGGCACGGGTGCGTTTCCCAATACGGTACAACTGGGCAACTCCAACGCGCGGGACATTGCGATCGGCGACGTAGATAACGACGACGACCTGGATGTCATCACCGGCGAGAAGCTGCATCTGAACGACGGTAGCGCCGCCTTCGTGACGGCCAATTGGATCACCGGCTACAACTACAACCCGGCGCTGGCGGACTTCGACGGAGACGGGGACCTGGACATCGCCACCGCCACGTACAGCGGTCAGGACGCGTTGTATCTCAACGATGGAGCCGGCACTTTCACGGCGGGTGCAAATCTCGGCTCTGCTGGCTTCAACTCTCGCCACACGCTGGCAGGAGATCTGAACGGCGACGGGTTGCCAGACGTGATTGTGTATTCCAACAACGCAGGGCGCGTGTTCCTGAACCAGGGCAACGGTGCGATGTCGGCCGCCGTTTCACTGAACACCGGAATCAACATCAACGAGCTCGTGCTCGGAGACGTTGATGGAGACGGAGACGTGGATGCTGTGGCCGCGTACACCAGCGGCGTCCCGAAGTTGTTCTTCAATGACGGCCTGGCTCCGCAATCGCCGCTCCTCACATCGTCCACTCCCGGTCAGCACGCGGAAAACGCAAGTGTCGCGGGCAACCTCAGCGCCGTGTTTGACAATCCGGTAGGCACGCCCGGCACTGGTGGCTTCCGGGTGCACGGCGGGTTCACTGGCTGGCGGACGGCCGGCCTCAGCACACCCACCGCAGACACCATGCTGCTGGACCCGGCGATCAACTTCAGGCCTGGCGAGCAGTTGCTGGCGGTGATACCCAAGGGCCTGGGCCCGACTGGACGTTCGAGCGACCGGGGCTGGGAATGGAGTTTCCACGCTTCACCGACTGCGAATACGCCCGACTTCAGCCAGACATCGGTGGTCCTGGGCGCGGGCACGGAGGATGCGCGCGCGGTGGCAGTGGGCGATTTTGACCTGGACGGCGACCTTGACGTGGCAGTTGCCATCTCGGGCGCGCAGAACCAGCTGTTCTACAACAACGGCGCCGGGGCCTTCCCGAACAGTGTTTCAATCGGCAACACCACAGACGACACGCGCGCATTGATTGCCTTCGACATTGACGGCGATGGTGACCTTGACCTGGTAGAGGGCAATTACGGACAGCCCAACAACATTTACACCAACAGCGGAGGCACCTTCAGTCTTGCCGCGAGTTTCGGTGCGGCCAATGACAACACCACCGGTCTCGCCTATGCCGACTTCGACCTGGATGGCGACCTCGACTTTGCCGAGGCAAACGATGGCCAGCAGAACCGAATCTACCTGAATGACGGCAGCGGCGGCTTCCCCACCCAACTGAGCATCGGCGGAGCAACCACCAACACGCAGTTCGTCACCGTGGGCGACGTGGACGGCGACTATCGGCCAGACGTTCTGTTCGGCAACGACGGTCAGGATTCGCCAGTATTTGTGCATGACGCCAAGGGCGTACTTGTAGAGGGCTTCACCCTCACGGCTGCGCTATACTGGGGGTTGTTGTACGACCACAACGGCGACGGCGACCTGGACCTTTGGGTGCGTCACGCATACGGGACGACGCTTTATGAAGCGGACGGCACTGGTGGCTTCCCGAGTCAATCAAGCGGCGGCTCGACCGTGTCAGGCGTATTCCAGGGAGACGTGAACGGTGACGGTCGACTTGACTGGGGTGTGTTCCGAAACGGGGTCAACAGCATTTCAGCTGGTGACAACTCTCCGACGCCTTTTACTTCACAGGCGTGGGGCCCGTCTGCAACTCCGTTCAACACAGTTGGTGCCGCGGTCGCCGACTTCAATGGCGACGGCAAGGTCGACATTATTGAAATCACCTCGAGCGGTGAGCCGACCACCATCTACTTCAACCAGCAACCTGGCGCGTATCCGCAGGCGACCACACCCAGCAACCTGAGCATTACCGTGCCGGGTGTGCAACCGAAGATACTGTTCAGCCAGACCATGAACCAGGCGGACAGCAGCAAGTGGCCGGTCTACAGCAGCCTGCGCGGCAAGCTTGCCGGGACCTATGGAATCTCCTCCAACCTGCGCGAGTTGTCGTTTACGCCCTCATCTCCGCTGCTGCCCGGGGAACGACTGGACCTCAGCGCTACCACCCAGCTCACGCGCGTGGGCGGCACGCCTGTCACCAGGCCCGTGGTATGGACGCTCACGGTCCGAACCAGTCCGGCCGTGCCCGACATGAATACGCTGTTCAGCAACATCGGCGGCGCTGCCTGGGCGACATGGGCCGTTGCCGCGGCCGACTTCGACCTGGATGGTGACATCGACGTCGCGCTCGCAACCGACAGCACCGGCGACACCGTGGTGTTCTTCAACGACGGTACGGGGGCTTTCCTCGCCAGCACCACCGTCAGTTCCGGCATGAACAGCCGCGCCTTGTGCGCCGCGGACATGGACGGGGATGGAGACATGGATCTGGTTGAAGGCAACTTCGGCCAACCAAACTATGTCTATCTGAACACTGCAGGTGGCTTCAGCGCAGGGCTGCCGTTTGGGACGGGCACGGACAACACGGCGGCTCTCGCGGTGGGTGACATCGATGGCGACGGCCATCTGGATGTGTTTGCTGGAAACGACGGGCAGCAAGACACGGCCTACTTCGGCAGCGGCACCGGGGGCTTCGGCGCAAGCCAGAACTTTGGCGGCCCCGCCACCGCGACGCGGGCCGTTGCGATGATGAATCCATACACCGGCAGCCAGCAGGAGTTGCCGGCAATCTTCGTGGGCGACTACGGCGGGCAGAACGTTGCGTGGTTCCCGGGTGCGACCGGCTACAGTGCAAAGCTGTTCGGCACCGGCAGCGACCACACCGTGGGTCTGGCGCTGGCGGATGTGGACGGCGACCAGGCCGTCGACGTGCTGGTGGTGAACGGCAACGGAGAAGCCGACACGATCTGTCTGGAAGGTTATCCCCACTACCAGGCTCCCCAGGCGCTCAACAATGCCGCCGACAGCTTTGCCGGACTGTTCGCCGACTTCGATGGCGATGACCGTTGGGATGCATTGGTCGGCCGTGACGCCGGCAATGGAAGCCAGTTGTTCGAGGGTGACGGCCAGGCGGGATTCAGCCTGCACCAGGCGTTCGCGAATACATCCGCCTGCAGTTCACTTGCAGCAGCAGACTTTGACGGTGATGGTGATCTCGACCTGCTGCTGGGAACGTTGGGCCAGACCACGGTTCGGCTGAATGGCGGCACCGCGCCGCAATTGCAGAGCACCGACCCGGCCCTGTACGAGCGATCGGCGTCAACCGCTGCGACAATCACTGCTAACTTCGACCGTGCAATGGCTGCTCCAACGGCCGGCCAGATGCCCGTTCTCGGCCTGCGCACCGGCAACGTAACAGGGACCCGGGGAGCAGCCACCAATTCGGTCAGTTTCACACCGGGCGCGAATCTGCCCGCCGGCGAAATGTACCAGGTTTTGCTCGCGTCCACGCTGCAGGATGCAACGGGCGCACGTTTTGGTGGCGGGTACACGTGGCGCTTCACTACGGCTACCGCCGGCAGTTCCGGGTCGTTCCATGGGGGCAAGACCGTGGTCGGGTTGCCGATGACAAGCACCGACCTGGCGGTAGCCGACCTCGACGGGGATGGTGACCTCGACATCCTCACTTACGAGGGAAGCGTCGGAGGACACCTCTTCCTGAACCAGGGGTCCGGCACCTTCACGCCGGGACCCCAGGTCTCGACCGGATTCCGGCGCGTCAGTAACCGGGTGCTGCTTGCGGATCTTGACGGCGACGGGGACCTTGACCTGCTTCCCTATGCGTCCGGCGGCACGACCCTGCTGAACAGCGGCACCGGCGCCTTCAGCCCGGGGACCAGCTTGCCGAACGGATGGGCACTGGAAGTCGCCGATCTCGACAACGACGGTGACGTCGACCTGGTCTGGAACAACGGGGCTACGACCCCGAAGATCGAGCTGCTTGAGAACGACGGCGCTGGAAACTTCAGCTCGATCGGGCTTCTCCAGCCGCCGCAGGGACTGGCGATATCGAGCGTATTCTGCGAGGACTTTAACCAGGACGGGAAACTGGATCTGCTGGCCGGTACTTCCCTGTACGTGAATGACGGCGGCTTGCGCTTCGTCTTCAGCCAGTCGCTGGGGTCCGGCGCCATCCAGGTAATCGCCGATCTTGATGCTGACAACGACCTCGATGTGATTTCAGGAAACATCGTGAACCTCTTCAGCGGAGGTGTTTTCACCAGCGGTGCCTACACCAATCCGTTCTCAGCCTCTCACGAGTTCTGCGGCAGTGGCGATATCGACGGTGACGGTGACCATGATCTGTTGTTCCACACGTCGGGCGGCGGTTACTACTTCCAGCGTAATGACGGCGGTATGAGCTTCACACAATTGGCCGATCTACCTGGACTTTCCGGTGTCACGACCACGGGACGACTGGCCGACTTCGACGGCAACGGCACGCTGGACTTCGCGGCGGCTGCATACAACGGAGCCGTACATGTGGTATGGCAGGGTGACGGTCCGCTGGTTACCGGTGTGCAGCCCCCCAATGGAGGCGTTGGTGCCGGTGCCGCTGCGCCTGCGGTAACCTTTGACCGGGCAATCAATACTGCTACAGCCGGCGCTAACGCGATGTACGCGCATGGGTCCTTGACCGGCCGGAGGGCGGGCAGCCTATCCTTCAATGCCGGCAACGACGAGATGACCTTCACGCCAACCGCGGCACTACGACCCGGCGAGACAATCGAGCTGGACGTCCCGGCCGGGCTTCTTGACGCGTCGGGAAATCCGCTGGCGCGCTCCTACAGCTGGAGTTTCCGCGTCACACCAGCAGCAGCCTCGGGTGTCTTCATCAGCTCCGCGGCGTTCGGAGGCGCCGACCCCACGCGTTGCGTGGCGGCAGGCGACATCGATGGGGACGGTGACATAGACGTCGTGTCGGCAAATTTCAACGCGCAGGACTACCTGTACCTGAACAACGGGGCCGGTACCTTCACCCCCGTAGCATTCGGTTCGGCCGCGACGGCAAGCGTGTGTCTCGCGTTGGGTGACGTGGACGGTGACGGCGACCTAGACGTGGCGGTCGGACGCAGCGGACAACCGGGCGAGCTGTTCATGAACGTCGCCGGCACGTTGGTGTCAGCTGTAAGCCTGCCCGCGGATCTGCTGGGCGCCGTGTTCGCGGACCTGACGGGCGACGGCCTGCCGGACCTGGTCACCACGGCGGGCATGATGGTCAATACCGGCGGCAGTCTTGGCGCATTGCAGGCGTGGCAACTCGGGGGGACGGTCACCGGAACTGCAGAAGCCGTGACGGCTGCAGACCTGAACAACGACGGAAGCATCGACGTGGCGCTGGGCTGGTCGGGAGGCAATCCAGCAGTGCGGCTGCTGTACAACTACAACGCAGCACTCATTCACACCTACACGATCGCGGCCCCTTCGGACGTTTTGGACCTTGAGGCCGCCGACCTCGACGCTGACGGCGCTGTAGAGGTGGCGGCGGTGTTGAGCGGTGCGCTGGTCCGCATCTATGGACTGGGCTCACAGTCGCTCGTCGGGACTCCAACCGACGCAGGTGTGTCGGGAGAAAACTACACCGATCTGGAAATCCAGGATATCGATGGGGACGGTGACTTCGACCTGCTTGTTTCCGGCCAGACGTCGCGCGTTCTGCGGCAGGGTACGACCGGTGCGTTTGCACCCGCGGCGACGCTCAGTCCGGGCGATGCGGAGTCGCTTTGCACGGCGGATCTGGACGGCGACGACCGCATTGACGTCGTTCTCGCCCGTGATGGCACGCCTTCGGCGGTCTTCTTCAACTCTGCTCCGTCATCCGGAGTGAACGATGCGGTTATCACCGTGCAAGGCACGCCGTTGGCCACGATTGACTCGGTAGCCGGCGCGGCCGGATCCACCGCGGTGATGACGTTCCGCGTTGAAGACCTGGGTGCCGGTGATTCACTTTCCACGGACATCGTCGACCTTACAGTCCTGCTGAGCGGCAGCGGGGACGCGAGCGAACACGTATGGTCGCTCGCGGGCGCCGGCCTGTCCCCGGTTCAGGGCACCTTCGCCGCAGTTCCGACGCCGCGGCTGTTGTTCAACGGCGTGGGAATCAGCATCACATCCGGCGCGAGCGCCGACTACACAATCTACGTGGTGCTGGCGAGCAAACCGGCCGGCACGGCTGACCACGACACATTCTTGCTGACCGTCGATGCCAACGAGACCGTTTTCGGTTTGGGGTCCCGGTTCACGGGAAGTGTGGACAACGGCACCCTTGAATACAGCGTTACAGCCAGTGGATTGCGCTTTGCCACGCAGCCCTCGGGCGCGTCTGCCGGCACGCCGTTCAGCCTGCAGCCTGTTCTGCACGCGACCGACGTCGCCGGAAATCTGGACCTGGACGCGAGCGGCAGCGTGGATGCGATGGCAACCTCGGTTGCGCCCGGCCCGGTGGCCCCGCTGCTCGGCGCGTTAAGTCGGCCGCTGGTGGCCGGCGAAGCCAGCTTCATCGATCTGCAGATCAATGTGCCCGG
Source organism: Planctomycetota bacterium (assembly GCA_022071975.1). Lineage (GTDB taxonomy): Bacteria > Planctomycetota > UBA8742 > UBA2392 > UBA2392 > JACKID01. The sequence continues at coordinate 34,360 of JAJVIO010000036.1, read as the reverse complement.
CCTGCAATACGTGATTCGCGTGCAGGCAGGACCGCTGCAGGCTGAGTCAGCAAGCTTTGACGTGGCCGGAAGTATCGGCATAGCGCAGCCGCCATATTTCTACAGCCTCAGGGTGAATGATCCTGATAATGCCTACCACTCTGGTGAGCAGGTGACCTTTACCGCGAACCTGGGTGTCAGTGGCCTTTCGGTAACGGCCGACCTCAGTGTGATCGACAGTACGTTCGGAAACTCGGTTGCCCTGACTGACAATGCCGATGGAACCTACAGCCTCACGACCCAGGTGTTGTCCGCAGGAACGCTGATCGAAGGGGTCAACCTGGCCATCGCAGTCACAGCTTCCGATGGAGTGCGTTCCAGCACCAAGCCGCTGTTGGTCACGATCGATGACACCGCTCCGGTTGCGACGCTTAGCCTCAATCGCCCGGTGCTGTCCGTTCCCGCGGGCGTGCTGCGCATCAGCCTCGCCGCGAACGAGTTGCTGTATGGGCAGCCGCTGATCACAATCTCAGGTGTAAGTGGCGCCGCCAATGTGACGAGCGCTGCGATGGCGGGCGTGTCGCCAACCTCGGGTTGGAGCTTCGACTACACTCTGCCCGCGGGGGCCTCAGGTACGGGCACCATCTCCATCTCGCAGGCGGAAGACGTGGCGGGTAACGCGGCGTCGGTGGGCGGCGTCCAGCAGTTCACCGTCACCGGCGGCGCTGCCGGCCTGTTAGCGGATGCAGGACCGGATATCGCGATACAGCTGCCCCAGCGTGTCTTCCTTGACGCCAGCGCCACCTCCGGCGCAACGGGATTCAACTGGACCCAGCTGAGCGGTCCGGTGACGGTTACGATTGTAAACTCCACCGCTGCCACGCCCCATGTGGACCTGATCAAGTCCGGTACGTATTCGTTCCAGCTTGACGTAACGGACGGCACAGCGACCGCCACAGACATCGTGTGCATTACCCTGTGGAACTCCGCACCAGAGATCGAGGCGGGCCGCGATCACAACATCACTTACACCGATGTCGTGGCGCAGGGCGCTCAGTTCTTCACCGTGCTGCCCCTTGAGGCCACGATCTTCGACGCCAACGGCGACAACCTGGTCGTGCGCTGGGACCTGCTCAGCGCGCCGCCCGCCGGCAACATCGTGATCGCAAGCCCGGATTCGACCATTTCCATGCTGGAGGTGCAGGGCAGCACGATTGAGCCCGGGGTTTACGTGATCGGCCTGCGTGTGCAGGACCCAACAGGCTTGCGGACCGATACCTGGGTGGGTGACACCATCCGTATCGTGGTGACCTCGTCAAACGTGGTGCCGCCCAGCGCGCACTCCGGTTTCCAGATTGTGGTGGCGGTCGGCGTGGCCAGCGAACTCAGTGGCCACGAGAGCGCAGATCCAGATGCCGCGAACCCGATGGCGCCGGGGCTGAGCTACTTCTGGTCACTGGAGCGTCGCCCACCTGGTTCCGGTGCGGTACTGGTGGATTCAACGCAGAAGAAGCCACACCTCACGCCGGATGTCCCGGGCGTGTACCTGCTGTCCCTTGTGGTGGTGGATGTGGACGGCCATGTTTCCGGGCGCGATTACGTGCGCGTGATTGCAAATCAGACCCAGGGTGCGAACGCGAACACCATTCCGCGTGGCGTTGCCAACTACGGCTACACGGACACGGACGGCAACGGTGCCCTGAACGTAAACGAACCCGTCCAGCTCAGTTCCACGTCGAGCATAGACGGAGAGAACGACCCGATCTCGTTTGTCTGGCGCCAGATTGGCGGTCCCGCACTGGTGTTCCTGCCCGACCCGAATGCGGGCACGCACGACGTGCAGTTCAACGCAGCCGGTGTCTACGGATTCCGGCTTGAGGTTCGCGACACCATTGATGAAGGCATTCCAGCCGAGGTGTGGGTGCGAGTGGCTGATTCGGGCACGCAACCGCCCTCAGCCGTGGCCGCCATTGATTCGGCGGACGACCCGGACGGCGACTCCTACGTGCTCGTGATTCCGGGCGTTGGCGTGGACAACAATGCAAGCAACCCGGACGTAAACCTGAGCGCTGCTGGCAGCAGCGTCGATGCCTCGCTGACGGCGGAGTACCTGTGGGCGCAAACCCGCGGTCCCACCGTAGCGTTGGTTGGCGCCAACACTGCGAACCTCTCCTTCACTCCGTTGATCAGCCGAGTTTACGAGTTTGAACTCACGCTGCGCGACTCGAACGGTGTTACGGACAAACTCGTAGTCGTGGTGGCTATCGATACCTGGCACGCCACGATCAACCCGGGCGGAAACGCCGTGCCGCGTGTGACATCGGCTCCGCCTCAGTCTGCAACAGCCGGCGCGACCGTGGTGCTGACGGGAAGCGCTACCGATCCCAATACAGGTCAGACACTCAGCTACATCTGGGAGCAGCTGACCGGTGCGCCCGTGGTGTTGGACCTGACAAGTCCCCTGGCGCCCAGCTTTACTGCGCCCGTGACCGGCACGTATGCGTTCCGCCTTTACGTAGACGACGGCTACGACATCTCGCCCGGATTCGACGTGCTGGTTACGGCCCAAAGCGGCACACCTTCCCCGGGCGGCAGCGGAGGTGGAGACGGCGGCGACGACGGCGGATGCGCCCTTTCCAGCGGCTCTGCCAGCGTTTGGTGGCTGCTCGGACTGCTGGTGCTGCTCTGCGTAACTTTGCGACTGCGCGCGAAGGTGGTTTGGATGCCTGGCCGGAGCAAATTTCCAACGCACCGAGAAATCTAAGTCAGGGACTCAGTGCGGCAACGGCCAGGGCTGTGCAGAGGAGGGGGTCGTTTTCTTTCATCAGCGGGCTTTGATCGTTGATGAATGAGCCGTCCTGGCGCTGCAGGGGCTTCAGGTGGCGCGCGATCTCTGCGCGCCACTCGCCTTTCTTGCCTGTTGCGGCCCAGGCCTCGGCGCGCACGGCCAGGTGGTAGTAGTGAAGCGCGGCGTACCACGGTGTAGGCGCATCAGCCGGCACGCCGGCAGGTGATTCCAGGCCCGGGTGTTCATCCAACCACTTCGTTGCCGCTGCCACACGCTGGTCGTCCACTGCAACACCTGCGGCCAACAGCGCGAGCACGCCGTTGCAGGTTGCCGTGGCATAGCTGCGGAACCAGGCGTTGCGGCCGTCAGCAGCCGTTTCGTGGCCGCCCTTGTTCATGGCCAGGTCCGTTGGCGAGAAGTAGAAGCCTCCGTCGAAGCTTTCCGGGTTTGTTACGGCCGTGATGCCCGGCACCTCGGGCTGGGCGCGCCATTCGTCGGGGTGGCGCTGCATCAGCCTCAGGAAGTCCTGCGCCCGCTGCGAGGTTTCCTCGTCCAGCGCGCCGGCCTCGCTCAAGGCTTGCAGAGCATGGCGGGTGTGGCCGATGTCCATCACGCCGCTCTCGCTGCCGAAGCCCCAGCCGCCCCAGTGGAAGTGCTCGGGCTTCACGCCGCTCTCCGGGCCGAACTGCTGGGCACGCAGGTAGTCGCACATGCGCCTGATCAGCGGCCGGTCTCGGTCGTTGCCGACGGCAACCAGGCAGCGCAGCGCCCAGGCCGTGGCGTGGTTTGGGTAATCGGCGATGTCAGGATCGGAGCGCCCAAGGCATCCGTCGTTGCTGGTGTGGCGGCGAAGAAATTCGAGCGCTCGTTCCACGCCTCCCTCCGGGCGCGGGCAGCGATCTTCGGAAACCTGTAGAAGGGCATGAAGCACGAAGGGCGTAAGCGACTGGCCGGACCGCATCAGCCCGTAGGTCTCGCTGTGCCAGCCGCCGTCTTCGGCCTGCCGCGCCCAAAGCCAGTCACAGGCGTGCTGCAGGCTGGTGCGTGAGTCCGCCGGGGCCTGCGGCTTGGCCGGCCGGCCGCCACAACAGGCCACGGCGAGCAGCAGCGGGATCAGCATCAGCGCCAGGCGAGGCATCGCGGCCCTTTCACGCGTGCGCGGCCGGCATGCTTGCCGGCCGCGCACCGGGGTGTCGGTCAACTCTCTTTTGCGTTCTTGTCGGCCTTCACCAGCGGACTGCTTTCCAGCAGCACGTGGACGTCGCGGTCTGCGGTCAAGCACAGCAGCGCCGCCGCGGTGCAGATCACCGGGCTGGTGATGCAGTGGTGGCCGCTCCAGCTTCCGTCGGCATTCTGGATCTTCTCGAACATGGTGTGCATCTTCTGGTTCCACTTCGTCCAGGTGTCGCCGCCGGTGATGACGATGGATTCGCTGCTCATCATGTAGCTGATGAATTCCTCGCCACCGTTGTTGCCGAAGCCGGACAGGTAGTTCTGGTCGTCCAGGCGCCGCTGCAGCGCTTCGTTCTGCTGCCATGCCTCAGCCTTGTCCCGAGCCTGGTCAGCGCTGTAGCCGATTTTGGTAAGCGTGTCCGCGTCAACCTTCGCGCTGGGCGCCACGATTCCCTTCTCTTTTGCCTGTTCCAGGGCCCGTTCGACCTCGCTGGCATCCTTGGCCGTGGCGCGCTGGGTGGCAGCGCCGGCATAGAAGCTGACGCCTGCGGCGTCGCTGGCCTTGGCGCCCCCCACGTTTCCTGTGTTTACGTCCACATCGCGGCGCTGGTACTCGCGCGAGCGCCTGAGCACGGTTTCATCCACCTTGCGCCCTGCCACCTGCGCCAACTCAAGCGCCTGGTTGTTCATCGAGGATTGCAGCACCGGCGCCCAGCCCTGCGTGGTCCAGCCACCATCCTCGCCCTGCGAGGATTCGATCTTCCGGATGCACTTGTCGAGTGCGGCCTCCACGCGGTTCTGCAGCGTCGGGTCTGGCTCGGTCAGCGGCAGCGCCCGGGCCAGGAACTGGGAAGCCATTGACGTGTCAATGATCTGGCCCAGCTTGCTCTGCAGCTGCGTGCCCTGCAGGTTGGTGATGCGCGGGCCTTCTTCTGCCGCCTCCTCAACGGCCCCGACCACGTACTTCGTTGCCTTCAGCACCGCTTCCTTGTATTTGCCCGAGAACGGGGTGTGGCCGGCGCGTATCAGCGCCATGGCGGCGAACGAGGTGCTGCCCGGGTCCACCTGCACCGCGTGGGGGTCGCGCACGTCCTGGTGCGAGTGCGAGCCGCCGCCCCAGCCGCCGTTTTCGTGCTGGGCGGCAACCAGGTACTCGATCGCCTTGTCCATGAAAGGGTCGATCGGCCCCGGCTCGGGCAACTCGTGGCCAATGGTGGTACCGGCCCCAGTCGTGCCCGACGAGTCGTTGTCGGTGTTTGCACCGCCAGCGGAGTTCGAGCCGCCGGCCGAGCAGCCGCTGCCCTGGCATCCGTCCGGCGGTGGGGGTTGAGTGCGGCTGACGCAGGCGGAAAGCACCAGGCCGGCAATCGCGGCGCCGGCCAGCAGAAGTGTTGTCTTGTTCGGATTCATGGCTTCTCTCGAAAGGGGGTAAAAGGGGCTGTTCTCCACTGTCTAAGGACGGCCGCTCGCCACGAAGGGTTCCGGCGTTTTTCAGTTGTTACATCTGAGTTACAGGCGCGGCGGCCATGAAGGCGACGGCGGCGTCCCGGGTTTTTCCTGCGGTGAAACGGCCGACTCAGAAGTTTTCTTTGATTGAAAATGGAGAAAAATAGTTTTCATACATGGAAAACAATTCGCGCGCCCGGCGTTCTGTGCCCGTTCCATTGAACCGAACTGGCGGGAGCCGCGATGTCTTCACGCAACTGGTCAAACACAGAGTGGCAGGTGCGGGACGCCGTGGTGCGCCGCCGCGCCCTGGGCTTGAGCGAACGTGGCGCGCGCCAGGCGATCGTCGCCCACGGGCGCGAGGTGCTGAAACACTACTCCACTTCCTTTTTCATCGTCACACGGTTCCTGCCGCCGGAGAAGCGCGCTCAAGTCGATCTGGTTTACGCGGCGGTGCGCTACCCGGATGAAGTAGTGGACACGTTTCCACTGTCGGCCGAACGACGAGAGCAGAAACTGGCGGATTGGCGCGCGCGGTTTGAGCAGGCGCGCTCGGCAGGCTCGATTCGCGAAGCGCTGCTTGATGGAGTGCCCGTGATCCTGGCGGGCTTCGCCCAGGTGCTGCGCGAGACGGGTATTCCCGCGCAGTACTATCACGCGTTCCTGGATGCCATGCATGCGGATGTGCGCCCGCGCAGCTACGAGAATCTGGACGACCTGGTCGACAACTACATCTACGGCAGTGCAATTGTGGTCGGCTACTTCCTCGCCTACATCTACGGCGCGTCGGACTTCGATCGCGCGATGGCCGCCTCGCGACGACTGGGCATCGCGCTGCAGCTGACGAACTTCCTGCGCGATGTTGCCGAAGACCGCAGCCGCGGTCGGCTCTACCTGCCCACGGACATGCTCAGCGCACGCGGCGTGGCAGGACGCGACTTCAGCAGCCCGGAAGCGCGAGATGCGCTGGGCGAAGTGGTGGCGGAACTCGCCGGGATTGCCCGGCGCGACTACGACTTCGCGCGCGAGAACCTCGACGCCTTCAGTGCCGACTGCCGCATCGCAATCGACGCCTGCATACGGGTCTACGGCGAACTCAACGACCGTCTGGCCGAAGCCTTCTCGCTGCAGCGGCGCGAGAGTGTGCCCCTTTCACGCAAGTTCAGCGTGCTGCCTGCCAGCAAGTACTGGCGATTACCGCTGGCGTACCTGGGCTTGGAGACCGCTTGACCATGCAGACCTTGATGACATCAGGCGCGGATACAACCAGCGCCGAAAAGGCACACGCTCGCCGCGCGTTGATCGTGGGGGCTGGGCTCGGTGGGCTCAGCGCGGCCATCCATCTGCGTCGGCGCGGCTTCCGCGTGACGCTGCTGGAGGCCAACCAGCGTGTCGGCGGGCGTGCTAACCGCATCGAGCGTGAGGGCTTTCACTTCGACACCGGGCCATCCCTGCTGAATTACCCCTGGGTTTTCCGTGAGCTGTTCGCCGCGGCCGGCAAGGACATGGACTCTGAGATTCGCCTGCTGCCGGTGGATCCATCGGTAGCTTTCCAATGGCGCGACGGGCGCAAACTGACGCTGAGCAGCGACTTCGCGCTGCTGCTGAAGGAACTTGCGAAGTTCGAGCCCGCGGCGGGCCCGGCGTTGACAGCCTGGCTGCGCGACAGCGCTGAGAAGTTCCGCATCTCCTTCGAAAAGCTGGTGACGCGCAACGCGGCCGGATTCGTGGACTGGTTCAAGCCGCTCTCACTTTCGGAGTTGCTCCGCACCGGCGTGTGGCGGTCGCTGGATCATGAACTCAAGCGCTTCTTCAAGAGTCGTCACGTGCGCGAGGCCCTGGGCGCTTACGGCATGTACCTGGGCGGTTCGCCGTTTGACTTGCCCGGCATTTTCACGATTCTCGCCTATGGCGAGATTGCTCACGGATTGTGGCTGCCGGAAGGCGGCATCTACGGGATGGTGCGTGCCATCGAGCGCGCCGCGCTGGACGTGGGCGTGGAAATCCGCACCGGTGCGCGGGTCAACCGCATCGTGATTCAGAACGGTCGTGCCACAGGCGTTGACTTGGCCGACGGGACACGTATCTCCGCCGACGTCGTGGTCAGTAACGTGGATGTGCCGACCACCAACTCGCGCCTGCTCGGCGATGCAGCACTTCGCGCATCAGGCGCTCGATCCGCATCGCGCACACGCATGACACCCGGTGTGCTGACATTTTACTGGGGCGTCCGCGGCGAAATTCCGAACCTCGGGCATCACACGATCTTCCTGCCGGACGACTACCGAGGCGCATTCCGTGACCTCATGAAGCGCGGCCGCGTCCCCAACGACTTGCCGTTCTATGTGGCCGTGCCGTCGCGCACGGACCCTGGCCTGGCGCCGGCCGGTGATACGCAGGTCTTCGTGCTGGTCCCGACGCCGACGCTGGACCGGCTGGGCGATCTTGACTGGTCAACAGAAGTCCCGCGCATCCGACGCGAAGTGCTGAAGCGTCTGAGTGAGCACGGTATCAGCCTGCACCCCGAGCGCATCGCGGTGGAAGAAGCCTGGACGCCGGTTGAATGGCGTGCACGGTTCGGCCTGTATCAGGGATCCGCATTCGGGGCTGCCCACAACCTGATGCAAGTCGGCCCATTTCGCGCGCCTAACCGCTCGCCTGACGTCGCGGGTCTGTACTACGCGGGCGCGGGCACCACTCCGGGAACCGGCATGCCCATGGTGATACTCAGCGGGAAGATGACCGCGGAAAGGATTGAAGCGGATGTACTTCAAGACGCACGGTAAAGGCGACCGCCTGGTCGTTGCCCTGCATGGCTGGACCGGCGATCACACTCATTTTGACGCCTTGGCGCGGCACCTGCCCGCGGGCGTGCGCATGGCCGCGTTTGACCTGCCCGGCTTCGGCAACTCGCCCGTGCCGCAAAGCTGGGACATGCGCGATGTGGGTCGCGACCTGGCCCAGGTCATCAACACCATGAAGTACGAGTCCTTGACGTTGCTCAGCAACTGCAGCGGCGCTTACCCGGCCATCCGCGCCGTCGAACATCTGGCGCGAAAGCCCGAAATGCTGGTGATGGTGGACAGTTTCGCCTACGCGCCGAAGTACTTTCGCGTGTTCACCAACCGCAGCTGGGGGCACCACGCCTATCGCACCACGTTCGCCAACCCCGTGGGGCGCAAACTCACGAACGTTGCTCTGCGCAAACAGAAGCGAAACGGCGGAGTCACCGACGACTTCAAGCACGCGAACCACGAGAACACGCTGGCCTGGCTGCGCGCATGCGTGGACCTTGGCGACTGTCGCCAGTTCGCCGGAGTGATTCTGCCGACCCTGATCGTGTGGGGCAGGGAATCCTTCGGCGCCGTCCGCAAAAGTGTTCCCATGTGGCGCGAGATCTGGCCACACGCGCAGACCCTTGAGCTGAAGGGCGCAGCGCACCTGGTGATCCAGGACTGCGCCGCGGAAATCGCACAGGCCGTGTTCCAGCAACCGGCCGTGCACGGAGCCTGAAATGGACACCCACGCAAAACAGCTGATCCACGAACTGGCGCCGGGAATTGAGGCCGCGCTGCATTCCCATCTTCCTGTGTCAGGCATGCCGGGAACCGCGGCTCTCGATCAGGCCGTGCACTACGCGGTGTTCAGCGGTGGCAAACGCATGCGCCCCGTGCTTGTGCTGGTGGCTGCGCGGATGGTCGGGCTGGGCCAGGACCATGCCATGCGCATTGGGGCCGCGTTGGAGTATCTCCACACGGCCTCCCTGATTCTTGACGACCTGCCGTGCATGGACGACACCCGTGAACGCCGCGGCCGCGTGTCTACCCATCTGCGCTTCGGCGAGGGCGTGGCCGTGCTGGCGGCAATGGCGCTGCTGAACCAGACCTATGCACTGCTTGCGGAGCTACCCAACGGACGTGAGCTCGTTCGGCTGGCGTGCGAATGTATCGGCCACCGCGGCATGGTAGCCGGCCAGACCATTGACCTGCAGGTCGATGCGGGCGAACGGGCCGGCATCCGGGAAGAGCACTACCTGAAGACCACGACGCTGTTCCGCCTCGCGCTGGTTGCCCCGGCCATAGCGGCGGCTTCCAGGCCGGCTGTTGTTGACGGCCTCTCCGGTTTCGGCCACTGCGCCGGGATGGGATACCAGCTTGTGGACGATTCGCACGATCTTGAAGACGACCGGGCTTGGGCGGGTTTGACGCCGCATGAGTTGCGCCAACGGGCCGCCGGGTGGATTGACCGGGCCAAGGCTCACCTCGCGGAGGTGTTCGGGGCATCGCCGGAAGTCAAGTTCCTGCATGACTTCGCGGACTGGCTGCTTGCGGGCGCGCAGGTTTCCGAGACGAAGCAGGCGGGGTAACCGTGCTGGTACTTGCGACGATTGTTTTTGCGCTGTCCCTCGGCGCACTTGCTGTTGTGGCGATCAACGCGATCGGCTGGCGGCGCGTCGGGAACTTGACGGCACCCGCGAAGGTCAGCGTGTTGATCCCGGCGAGAAACGAGGCCGAGAACCTGCCTGCCTGCCTCGACAGCGTGCTGACGCAGCCGGATGTGATCGAAATTCTGGTCGCCGACGACCACTCCACGGACCGGACTCCCGACATCATCGAAAGCTACGCCGCGAAAGACCGACGCGTGAAGCTGGTGAAGCCGCCCGCGCTTCCCGGCGGCTGGTGTGGCAAGACGCATGCCTGCCAGAGCCTGGGAGCCGTGGCATCCGGGGACTGGCTGTTGTTCCTTGACGCGGACGCGCGACTCGCCCCGGGCGCTGCGGCCAGGATGGCCGCCGAATGCGGGCGTCGCGGCCTTTCATTCCTGTCCTGCTGGCCACAGCTCGAGATGCGCGGCTTCGCGGAGCGTCTGCTCATGCCGCTGTTGAACTTCGTGCTGCTGACCCTGTTTCCGGCGCCGCTGGCGGCCCGACGCCAGGATCGTGCCCTGGGCATCGCCCACGGCGCCTGCATCATGGTGCTGGCTGATGTCTACCGCAGGCTGGGCGGACATGAACTTGTGAAGTCCGAACTGTTTGAAGACACGCGCCTTGCCCAGCACTGGCGCGCCGCCGGTGAGCGAAGCTTGTGCCTGGACGGTACCGGTACCGTGCGTGTACGCATGTATCGCTCGCTGGGCGAGATCTGGGCCGGCTTCCGCAAGAACCTTTACCCGGCATTCCGCAGCCAGGCCGGGTTCTGGGCGTTCATGCTGATGCACGCGGGCGTGTTCCTGCTTCCCTTCGGCCTGGCGCTGCTCGTTCTTGACGGGTCAATGGCCGGCGCGTTGTTCATGGCGGCGGCGCTGTCTGTGTTGTTGGCGCGTCTGTTACTTGCACTTCGTTTCGGGCACCCGCTCTGGTCGGTGCTTCTGCATCCTGCTGCAGAGCTGTTCTTGTTGGCCATAGGATTGGCGTCGTGGTGGCGCGTCGTCACCGGCCGTGGCGTGGAGTGGAAGGGGCGCCGCTACCGTGAAGCGCCCGAGGGAGCATCGGTATGAGCCTGCGCGTTGCCATCATCGGCGGGGGGCTGGGTGGCCTGGCGACAGCGGTCAGGTTGTCGGCCGCGGGCCACATGGTCACGCTCTGCGAGGCGGGACCGGCTTTCGGCGGCAAGATGAACCGCTGGCAAACCCAGGGCTACACCTTCGACACCGGCCCATCGCTGATCACCATGCCGCACGTGTTCGAGGAGACCTTCAAGGCTGCCGGCGCGCGGATGGAAGATCATCTTGAGTTGGTGCGCCTGGAGCCGGTCGCCGAGTACATCTGGCCCGACGGCACCCGCTTCGAGCACAGCACAAATCTGCCGCATTGGCTGGACGTGCTTCGCGCGCTGGAGCCACGGGACGCGGACGGCTTCCTGCGCTTCCTGGAGCTGGGTGCGCGGCTGTTCGAACTCTCGAGCGAAACGTTCCTGCGCCGAGGGATGGATCAGCCGCCCGACTGGCGCACGATCAAGGCACTGCGTCACTTCCCTTTGCGCAACGCGTGGGGGAACTACGACAAGGTCGTGCGCTCGCTGTTCCGCAGCCCGTACCTGCGGCAGATGTTCAACCGCTATCCCACCTACGTCGGCAGCTCGCCGTTCCGAAGCCCGGCGACGCTGCTGGTGATTCCGTACCTGGAGCACGCGTACGGCGGCTGGTTCGTGAAGGGGGGGTTGTACCGCATTGTGGAGGCGCTGGCAGGAGTCGCTCGGGAAAAGGGCGCGACGCTGCTTGCCAACGCGCCCGTAGCCCGCATCGGCCATGAGCGTGGACGCGTCAAGAGCGTGCATCTTGCGGATGGCGGCAGCATCAACGCCGACGTGGTTGTCATGAACGGCGACGCGAGCTTCCTGAATCAGCTGCTGGGCGGTGATGAGCCGACGCTGCCGCCGGAGCGGCGCAGCATGTCGGGCTTCCTCACACTGGCAGCGATGCGCAACGACATGCCGAACCTGCACCACCACACCGTGTGCTTCAGCGCGGATTACCAGCGCGAATTCAGCCAGATCTTCGATGACGGCGAGTTCCCGGAAGATCCCACGGTCTATGTCAACGCCCCCAGCCGCAGTGACCGCGGCGTGGTGCCCGGCCAGGGCGAGACGCTGTTCATCATGGCCAACGCGCCCGCCCGGGCAGAACCGTGGGACGAGGCAATGACCCGCACCGCCTGGCAGCGCGTGGTCGGGCGCCTGGCACGCAGCGGACTGCCGGACTTGCGCGAAGATGCAATGGCGATCGACCACTGGACGCCCCGGCGCATCGGCGCCAGCTACCGCATGCCCGGCGGCGCCATTTACGGCGCCCACAGCCACGGCTGGAGGAACGCGTTTATCAGGCCGGCGAACCGCCAGCGTACCCGCGGCCTGTATCTGGTCGGCGGCTCGTCACACCCGGGAGGCGGGACGCCCACGGTGCTTCTGTCGGCGAAAATCACTTCCAGCCTGATTGAGAAACATGAAAGCGCCTGACGTACTGAAAGTCCCGCTGGTCCTCGCCTATGCCCTCCTGTGGGTGGGTGGTGTTGTGTCGTATGCGATTCTGGACGGTCCGCCGGAGGGCACCGGGTGGACAGCGCCAGTGTTCCTGGCGCTGGCAGGCGCGTTGGTGTTCTCGGTGACCCGCGTGTCGGGGTGGCGCTGGCTGGCGGTGGGCGCGGGCATCGGCTTTCTGTCCGAACTCAGCGGTGTAGCGTTCGGCGTGCCATACAGCGCGTACGAGTACACGGGTGTGCTTGCCCCGTCATTCCTCGGCGTGCCGCTTGTGCTGGCGGCCGCCTGGCTGGTGCTGCTGGCATACGTGCAGCAGCGGGTCAGCATGCTCGCGCTGCCAGGCCTTTGGCGGCCATTCGTGGCGGCCGCATGGATGACCGCGATTGACCTGGTGATCGATCCGCTGGCGGCGGGACCGCTTGGCTACTGGCGCTGGGAGGGTGGCGGCGCCTATTACGGCATCCCGTGGGTGAACTTCGCGGGCTGGTTTGTGACCAGCCTGCTGATCTTCCTTGCGGTTCCGCGGAAGTTCAGTCCGCATCCCGCCGCGCGCTGGATTGGCGGCAGCGTAATCGTGTTCTTCGGTCTGATCGCGTTCGCGCTCGGCTATCTGCTGCCGGGGGTGGCTGCACTGGTGCTGATGGGATTCGATCTCGGCGTGCAGGCGGCCGGGCGACGCTCTCCGCAACGGCTGACAGAGCTGGAGCCCGCATGAGTCCGGCACTCATACAACCGGTTGCGAAGCTCGGGGCGGTCATCAACGACGGTCTGGCGTCTTTCGGGTCAACCATGCGCTTCACTTTGCGCGCGTATGCCTACGGCTTTGTCGGCCTGGTCAGGCCGCGTGTGTACGACCGCCGCGAACTGTTGCGCCAGATCGAGGTGATGGGCGGGCGCTCGTTGCCGCTGATCCTGTTCGTGGCTTTCCTGATCGGCGCTGGTGTGATGGCGCAGACAGTGCCCGATTTCCAGCGCCGCGGCACGCCCGAGGTGGCGCCGGGCGTGCTGGCCATCATGATCACCCGCTTCATCGCCCCGGTGATTACCGCGTTGCTGTTCGCGGGGCGCATCGGCGCTTCGCTGGCGGCCGAGGTCGGCGCCATGAAGCTTGGCGAGGAGCTGGATGCCCTGCAGGCCATGGGCGCCCGCCCGATAGCCTTTGTCGCCGCTCCGCGCGTGATGGCCGTTGGCATAGCATTGGCGGGCCTCACCCTGGTGTTCGAGGTGGTCGCGCTGCTGGGCGGATTCCTGATGGGCGTTGCCAGCTTCGGCATCAGCGCGGAGGTGTTCGCGGAAAGCGTGCGCTACTTCATCGTTCCCTACGACGTGGCCTTTGCGGTTGCCAAGGCCTTCTGTTACGCGATCGGCATCGCGGCCGTGGCCCTGCATCGCGGGTTCCAGGTCGAAGGCGGCAGCGCCGAGCTCGGCCGCGCGACCATGGGCGCCGTGGTGGCGTGCCAGGCGGTGATCATCGCGATCGACCTGTTCTGCGCCATGGTGAACAACGTGCTGCAGGCCTGGCAGCTGGTCCCGACCGCGCCGGTCTAGGAGTGATATGCCGTCCAGCGAAGCCAGCCTTGTGCCCATGCGCCCCGCGGCCGATCCCGCTCCGCAGGCTGCTGTTGGCCCGGCTGCGCCCGTGCAGAAGACTGTCGTCCGGGTGCATGAGCTGGTGAAGGAATACGACGGCAGGCGAGTGCTGGACGGCTTGTCTTTTCAGCTGCAGCGCGGGCACGTTTACTCGATCATCGGCCCGAGCGGTTGTGGCAAGACCACGCTGTTGAAGTCGCTGCTGGGACTTACGCCTGTTGACTCCGGCAGCATCCATATCCTGGGCATTGACGTGTCAACGGTATCCGGGGCCGAATCAGAAAGCGTTAGGAGGCGCACTGGCGTCGTGTTCCAGTCCGCGGCGCTGCTCAGCAGCATGAGCGTGCTGGAAAACGTCGCGCTGCCGTTGCGCCTTCACACCGAATTCTCGGCGTCCATGATTCGCCGGATCGCCGAGCACAAGCTTGAACTGGTAGGCATGCAGGATTCCCGCGACCGCATGCCCGCGGAGCTGTCCGGCGGCATGAAGAAGCGCTGCGCCCTGGCGCGCGCCATCGTGCTCGAGCCCGACCTGCTGTTCCTGGATGAACCAACCAGCGGCGCTGACCCGGTGACCGCGGCAGTGCTGGATGAGCTGGTGCTGGGGCTGACGCGGAAAATCGGCTGCACGGCCGTGGCGGTCACGCACGAGATGCGCACGGCATTCCGCCTGAGCCACGAGATCCTGATGCTGTGGCGCGGGCGCATCCATCACCAGGGGGCGCCGGCCAGCTTCATTGAGACAGATGACAAGGTGATCAACCAGTTTGTGCAGGGCAGGGGGAAAGGGCCGCTTTCCGAGCCCTGGGGGCAAAACGGCGCATCTGAGGAGGCGAGACGTGATTTCCAGAACCATTGAAACCGAGCTCGAACACTACCGCATCGGTGAGAAGATCCGCACCTTGCGGACGGATCGCGGGCTGCGCCTCACGGAACTGGGCCAACACACAGGCCTGTCCGCCGCGATGCTCAGCAAGATCGAGAGCGGCAAGGTGGTGCCGACCCTCCCGACGCTGACCCGCATCGCTCTGGCCTTCAGCACCGGCCTGGACTTCTTCTTCACCGACCACACCGCTCGGCACGCTTTTGGCATCACGCGCAAGGCGGAGCGAATCCGGCTGGACGGCCGAAACACGTCCAATCCCATGCCCTATGACTTCGAAAGTCTGGACTACACAGTGCATGAGCCAGACCTCAATGCCTGGCTCGCAAGCTTCAAGGAAGCCGCCGAGCCTTTGACCCACAGCCATGCGGGCATCGAGTTCATCTTCATCACGGCCGGCAGGCTGGAACTCACCTGGGATGGCCGCAAGCACGTGCTCGAGGAAGGGGACAGCGTGTATTTCGACGCCACACTCGAGCATTCATACCGCAAACTCAACAAGGGCGAATGCACGGGAGTAGTAGTAACCCACCGCCAGTGAACCTAAAAAAAACAAAGCACCCGGCCAATGCCGGGCGCTGTTGTTTGGTAGCGGGGGCTGGACTCGAACCAGCGACCTCAAGGTTATGAGCCTTGCGAGCTGCCATCTGCTCCACCCCGCAGTTTTCAATCGGCGCCCGGACCTGCGGCGCGAGGGGCAATAGATATCCCAGCTCCGTAACAGCGTCAATAGGGGGTGCGGCCATCCGCGCCGGTCAACGCTGCAGCTCCACGAACTGCTTGTTGCTGAACTTCACCAGCGGCACTTCGTAGCCCGGTGTTATCCTGCCCGCCTTCACCTGCTTCACCGGGTGATCAAAGCCCTGTGCAGCGCCCTTGGCGTCGCGGCCGCCGACTGCCACCGCCTTCAGCTTCTCCTCCAGCTTGCCTTCCTTGTTGCGCTCATAAATGCGGAACACAGCAGGCAGCAGCAGGTCAGGTTTGCGCTCGTTCTCCGGCTTGTTGTTCTGCAGATCCACCAGGTGCGGCAGGGCCACCCAGCGGTCGGGCTCGAAGGTCAGCTCGGTGACGGCCGCCTGCTGCTGGTTCGCGAGCGCGAAACGCATCTGCACCTGCGCGATCGCGTGGGGGAACTTCCAGTCGCCGGCCGAGCCGATCGGTAAATCGGCCACGAAGCGTACGACCACGCGCTCGCGGCGGATCGCCCACCAGGCTTTCAACTGCTTGTCGTACTCCGCGCGAGCCTGTGGATCGCCAAGCGTGCCCGCCAGTTCGTCCAGCCGCGCAACGAGCTTGTCGTTCGCCTCCTGGTCGGCTTCGTTCAAAACGCGGCCGTAGCGCGCGTACACCCAGGTGCGCCAGGTAGCGCCGCTGTTGGGGTCACGGTAGTGGCCTGCTTGAAGGTAGAGCAAGCCGCCGTGGTAAACGGCCTTCTCGGCCCCGCTGAACATCAGCAGTTTGCGGGTTTCGAGCTGGGTGACCAGGTCGTCATAGGCCTTGCCGCTGCGCGCGGCGGGCTGTGCGTTCAGCTTGTCGCCCTGCCCCGCCCAGGTGTAGTAGTTGTCGCCGGCCATCTCACCGCTGCCATCGATCGACTGTACCAGCCAGCTGCCGCCCAGGTTGTCCTCGGTTCGGATGCGCCCTTTGCCCTTCCGGCCCGCCGAGCTGTAGAGCTCGATGTAGCGGCCGTTCTTTTCGTTGGCGCCCTGGTTGGCGGCAATCTTGATATCGAAAGCCAGGATGGTGCTGCTGACCTGGCCGACTTCTTCGAAGCGCCGTACCAGCTTGCTGAGTCGCTGGAGCATGCGCGGGTTACGCATGGTCGTGCAGCCTGGCCAGTTGTCGATGGTGATGGTGTGTCGCAGCAGCTGCGCGGCGTCGGGTTTGGCGGGGTCGTACTCGGGGTTCACCACGGGCTCGAGCACGCCCATCACGCCGCGCCCCAGGTCGATCATGCCGCCGTGGCCGTCGGGCGAGATGTGCGCCAGTGGAAACTCACGAACCAGCTCGCGGTCGCCGACGGGCAGCCAGATGCGCCGGCCCGGGGCGCGCACTTCACCCCAGCGGTGCAGGTCCGTCAGCACGAAGGTGTTGGAGCGCTCAATTTCCCGCACGCCCGCGCACTGGATGCGTCCCATGCTCACCGCGCAGCCGCGGTAGGCCGCGAATCGCGCGATGACGCGAGCCTTGCCCTCGGGCCTGGGCTCGCGCAGTTCGACAGCAACCTCTTCGCCAACCTTGCGCGCTACAACCAGGCCGAGGCCGAAGGGGTCAGCCAGCACGCTGCGGGTGTACTGGTCAGGCGGGAACTCACCGGCCAACAGCTCGGTGAGTTTGAGGGTGTTCTCGGACAGGTCGGCGCGCAGCAGTTTGCCGGGCTGTGGCGCGTGGGACTCGAGAAGCCGGGTGCTGAACTTGAGGGACGGGTCGCGTTGTGCGGCCTCGGGCTGTTTGCCGCTATCCCATGTGATCACTGCCAGGCTGGAATTGTCGCACCACACAGGCCGTGCGAAAGCGCCTGTCTCTGTCTCCGCGATCAGCTTCCAGGTCTCGGTGTCATAAACACGCAGGTTGTAAGCCCCGTCGCGAAAGCCGCGGAACGCCACATGCCGGCCATCGGGCGAGACGGCCGGCGCGTCCAGAAAGTCAGCAGAGCTCAGACACACTGCACCCTCCGGCACCTTCCCTTGCGCGGCTGGGGCATTGTCGTCAACGCGCAAAAGCTGGGTGTAGCCGCCGAGGGTGCGGTAGGGGTCGAAGTGAAGCACGTAGGGCGTGCCGGCGATGGCGAACACTGCGTAGAGGGTGCGGCGATAAGCGCTGCCCTGCTTGCCGGCGCCCAGGAAGTGGGTGGCTCGGGCGAACTGCTCCGTGCGCGAGTCATAGTGCCACAACTCGGTTTCCGGGTAGGTGCCGTCGGCGCGGGCGCCCGCGCGGTGGGGCCAGCCGAGCGCGTCCGGAGCGGGCAGGCCGGGATCTCCAGCGTGTTCAGAGAGTGTGGCACCCGAGGCGCCGGGCGGGTTCTCAAGGAGCAGCCAGCCGCTGCGGCCGTCAGCGGCCGAGACCGCGATGTCGTTGGCGAGGGCCGGCAGGGCCAGCAGCGTAATTAAAAGGAAGAAACTGGTTCGAATCATGGTGAACGGCAGGGGAAATCCTCAGGGCCCGCTGTTTATACGAATCGGCGGGCGGGGCACAGCGCCCGAAATCAAACTTGCGCCGATAATCCTGGGCCGCTCGCTGCGCTCACGGGACGACATCACGCGAAGGAGCGAAGAGTCGCGAAGTAAAGCGGGCCAAGCCTCATGGTGGACTACAGCCCGTGCTTGATGGCGAGGTCGTTGATGGCCTGCACGGTTGCGGCATCCAGGGCTTCGGCTTGTGCGAGTTCTTCAAACTCGCCTGCATCCACGGCGGGGCAGAGTACGCAGCTTACGCCGGGCTGGGCCAGCACCCAGCCGACCGCCAGTCGGCCCGGGTGGCCGATTTCAGCCAGCTCGCGCGCGAAGGCCACCGCCTTTGCGAACTTCGGCGGGGTAAAGAACTCGTCGCGGTCTTCCTCGGTGAACTCTTCGTCGCCCGTAAAGCGGCCGGTGAGCAGGCCCGACAGCAGCGGGTCCGCGGCCAGGAAGCCGACGCCGTGCGCAACACACCAGGGCAGTACGGTGCTCAAGGCCGCGTGGTTTAACGGGTTGAGCGGCGCCTGGAGGGTCTGCACTTTGATCTGCCCGTGCAGGGCCTCGAGTTGCGCTACGGTGTAATTGCAGGCGCCCACCCAGCGCGCGTAGCTGCCGCTGACGATGTCCTGCAGGCCACGCGCGGTCTGCACAGGGCTGGTGTCGTCGGGCCAGTGCACCTGGTAGAGGTCGATGTAATCGGTCTTGAGGCGGAACAGACTGTCGTGGCACTGGTTGATCAGGTTGGCACGCGAATTGTCGAGGGTGAGTGCGCCGTGGAAGGTCAGGCGCGGGCCGGCCTTGCTGGTTACGATCACGCTGTCGCGCGGCACGCCGTGCAGCGCGCGGCCGAGCAGTTCCTGGGCGTGGCCGTTGGCGGTGATCCAGTCCGTGTCGATCAGGTTGACGCCCAGCTGCAGGGCGCGTCGGATGGTCTGCGCGGCGCCGTCTTCGCCGGACGCGGCCGGATCTTCGCTGGCGGGGGCCAGGATCGCCAGCCGCCGCACGGGCTGCGAGGCCGAGGGGGGAGAGGACAGGCTCAGGCCGATCTCACCGACCAGGGGTCCGCTGGGAAACAGGGCACGCATGCGCATGGCGGGATGCTAACTTGTTTCGCGCAGACTTGCTGGTGCGGCAAAGGCAAGGGCTGGATTAACGCGAAGGAACGAAGAAGCGAAGAGTCTTCAGCAGTAGTTGTTTTCTTCGCGGTTCTTCGCGGCCTTCGCGTCAGTATTTTTGTGATGCGGTTTTTTTGTGCTTTCGTGTTTTTGTGGCCCGTGAAAGCTGTATGACGCCGATGGCGGATGAACCGGAAACCGGCAAGCCTGACGAGGGCGAAACGCTGCTGGAAGTCGGCGGCGTGGTGAACCTGCCCGAAGACGCCTCGACCATCCCCGACGCGCCCGGCGAAACGCTGCTGGAGATCGGCCAGCCCTCCATCTACTGCGACACCGAGCTGGCCCGCGACCTGCAGGCCAATGCCTCCACGGACGCGCCCACGCAACCCATGAGCCAGGCCGAAACCCGCCGCGTGGCGCAGACCCACGGCGGCGTCGGCGGGCGGCGCTACGAAATCCGCGACGAAATCGGGCGCGGCGGCATGGGCGTGGTGATGCGCGCTTTCGACCGCGACCTGCAGCGCGAGGTGGCCCTGAAACTCACGCGCGCCGACCGCACCGCCAGCGGCAGCGTCGCCCGCTTCATCGAGGAAGCCCAGGTCACCGGCCAGCTCAGCCACCCCAACATCGTGCCGGTGCACGAGCTGGGGCATGAGCCCGGCGGGCGAACGTTTTTCACCATGAAGCTGGTGGAGGGGCGCAGCCTGGCACAGGTGATGCGCAAGCTTCGGGCCGGCGACCGCGAGACGCACGAGCAGTTCCCGCTCACGCGACGGCTGTACATCTTCGGGCAGCTGCTGAACTGTATGGCCTACGCCCACGACCGCGGGGTGATCCACCGCGACCTCAAGCCGGACAACGTGATGCTGGGCGACTACGGCGAAGTGATGGTGATGGACTGGGGCCTGGCGCGCGTGAAAGACCACCCGGAGCTGGTCAGCAAGGTCACCACCAGCCGCCTGCAGACGCCGGGCAGCGAAACCCTGGACGGCACCATCATCGGCACGCCCGCCTACATGCCGCCCGAGCAGGCGCGCGGCGAGCGCGACAAGATCGACCAGCGCAGCGACATCTACAGCCTGGGCGCGATCCTGTACGAGATGCTGGCCCTGCACGCGCCCTACGAGGCCGCCACGGCCAGCGAACTGATCCGCAAGGTTGCCACCGAGCCGCCGCCGCGCCCCAGTGTGCGCAACGTGGGAGCGCTGGTGCCGCGCGGCCTTGAGCGCATCGTGATGAAATGCCTGGAGCCGGCCCAGGAGGCCCGTTTCCAGACCGTGCGTGAATTGCAGAAGGCGCTGGAAAGCTACGAGGAAGAAGTCGAGCAGTCGGCCGACGAGGGCTGGTTCTTCTCGCTGCTCGGCAAGGCCTTTGCCTTCCTGCTGGCGGCAAGCTGCTTTTTGGCCACAGCGTTCATCCTGCTGGGCGAGCAGCACCTGCACGTGCGCGCCCACATGGTGGACCCGGGGGTGTACTCGGGGCTGATCGTGCTGGGCTTCGGCACCATGTCCGCGTGGCTGTGGCTGCGCCCCACGGCCGCGTTTGATGCCACACACGCGATATTGCTGTGGAAGCGGGCGGGCATCACGTCAGGAAATCTGCGCGGCTACTTCGCCGCCGAGGCCTGCCGGCGCGCGAAGTGGATGTACATGGCGCCGGTGGATTTCGCGTTGCTGTACGCGGTGGCGCTGCGCAGCCAGGTGGCGGCGATTGTGGCGGTGCAGATGTTCGGCGGCGCGCTGCTGGCGGCGCTGGCGATCGGCGCGCTGGAGCAAGGCGCTTACCGCAAGCTGGACGCGCTGGACGCGATTTCCGGCCAGGACCGGCGCGACATGTTCTGGCGCTGGGGCGTGGTGGTGATCATTTTCGTGCTGGCGCTGTTCTTCATCGACCAGTCTGGCTGGGAGTGGCGCCTGCAGAAGCTGCCCGACGACTTCCGGCGCGGCACGCTGATGCTGCACCTGCTGGTGATCCTGGCCGGCGTGTGGACGATCGCGCAGATCGGCCACCCGTACCCCGAAGTCAACCAGGCCCTGCGCACGCTGCTGACCCGGCGCATGACACCCGAGCAGCGCGAGAAGATCGCTCCCATGGCGCGCGCGTTCGCCAACAACGCCGTGCTGTTCGGCGCCGTGGGAAGCCTGACCTGGATCAGCCTGATCGGCCCCGGCGGACCCGAAACGCCGGCGGCGTTCTACCTGATGGCCCTGACGCCGATGTGGGGCGGCATCCTGTGGAGCTGGTTCTTCCGCTTCCGGGCGGGCAAGCTGATCGCGACGGCCAGCGACGAGCTGCGCAGGCGTTTCGAGCAATACCGCAAAGACCCGCAGACTCCCAAAGCCGGCAAGCTGACCTACTTCCTGGCCTGGGCTCCGTTCGTGCTGGCGGGCATCGCGGCGGCCGTGGTGCTGATCCTGAGGGCGCTGTAGCGGGCGGGGCGCCCGCATCACATCAGACCGCGCCTTCGCCGCGCCAGCAGTAGTGGCTGATGAACGCAATGATGCGGCCCATCAGCCTGGCGGCCGCGAACTCGCTTACCTGCTGGCCTTCCGTGGGCGCTACTTCGACGATGTCGAAGCCCACGATGTTCCGGCTCTGGGCGATCTTTTGGATGATCTTCAGCCCCAGGTACCAGCTCAGGCCGCCCGGCTCAGGCGTGCCGGTGCCGGGAAAAACGCTGGGGTCGAAGCCGTCCACGTCGATGGTCAGGTACACGTTGCGCGAGAGCTTGCCGACCGCCTCGTCGATCCAGGGCCCTTCACTGTGGTAGTCCCAGGCGTGGTAGCAGTGCACCGGGCGCTTGGGGTCGCCGGGCTCGAACTTCTCGCGCGAACGAATTCCCACCT
Organism: Planctomycetota bacterium; assembly: GCA_022071975.1. Lineage (GTDB taxonomy): Bacteria > Planctomycetota > UBA8742 > UBA2392 > UBA2392 > JACKID01. Next base: position 12,390 of record JAJVIO010000036.1, on the reverse strand, counting down.
GCACGATCGGGCACCACTCGTTGATGCGCGCGGCGGCGCTGGCGTGGCTGTAGGGGTCGTCGTGGTAGGCCTCGCGCATGTCGCTGTGAGCATCAATGTGGAACACGCTAAGGTCCGGCACGCGCTCGGCCACGGCCTTCACCGCGCCCGGGCTGACCGAGTGCTCGCCGCCGACCAGGATCGGGAACTTGCCGGCCTCAAGGATCTGCTGCGTCACCGGGTAAATCTGGCCGATGGTCATCTCCTCGGCCGTGCAGTCCGGGTTGAAGGGCTTCAGCGTCGCGACGCCGTGGTGGGGGATGTGCTCGGCGCCGGTGATCTCGTCGAACAGCTCGACCTGCTGGCTGGCGATGCGGATGGCTTCCGGGCCGGCGCCGGTGCCCTTGCCGTAGCTGACGGTGCCCTCGTAGGGCGCGGACATCACTACGAAGCGCGCGCGCTCAAGGGTCGCGAGCTCGGGCTCGAGGCCGAAGAAGTTGTCGTCGTCGGTGACCAGCAGGTCGTGAAGCTTGGGCATGGGTTGCTCCGGAACAGTTCGGCCGGCGTCCGGATGTACCGAACGCCGGCCGGTGTACTGGCATTCCTAGGCCTTGGGGCGCTTGTGCTTGGGGTTGGCGAGCTCGGGTACCCGCAGGCCGGTGTGCCCGGCGTTGAGGGTCTTGAGCTGCTCGGGTGTGAGCTGCCAGTTGTCGAAGATGAAGACGCAGGCGGCGATCACCGTGGCCCACATGTCTTTGGGTCCTTCGGCGGACTGGGTGACGTTGCGGGTGGTGACGATTTCTCCGCCCAGCTTCCACTCCTGTTTGCGCTCGTTCCAGGCCTTGGTGGAGTCGAACTTCAGGCCCATGGTGGTGGCGAGCATGCTGGCGGCCAGGTCTTCGGCGTAGTCGCCGGCCTGCTGGTCATTGACGCCGTAGGCGTGGTATTCGCTGAGGTAGCCGAACTTGGTGGGATCGGAGGGCACGGCCACGCCGACGCTGGCGGCCACCATGCGGCGGTACTCGTTGGTGGCCTGTCGCGACATCACGCAGAAGGCTACCTGGCCGTCATGCAGTTCCTTGAGGCCCTGGCTCTTGGGGATGATCTTGCACCCGGGGGGCATGATCGAGCTGATGGTAACCACGTTCAGCGCGGCGATGCCCGCATCGCGAAGGGCGTCCTCGAAGCTGGCCAGATATTCCTTGTGAATCCCGACGCCCTTCGTGAAGAACGCGCGGGTGGGGACGAGTTGCAGCATCCAACGGCTCCTGTTGCTGTTGGCGCCGCCTCCCGGGGCCTCACCTGAGGCGCCGGTGCGCGGCATCGGCACTCCGCTCGGCCGCCGCTTGCCCGGAGTACGGAAGCGACCGAAGGGAGCACCGCCGTCACGGCGCCTGCCCGGCAGGCATGGACGGACCGAAGTTTTGGATTAGATGCGGGTGAAAGTAAAGAAGCCGGAAGAAGATTTATCTGACGGCTACTCCCAAAGGTAACCCAATTCACTTGCGCGTACCCGCAGGTACTCGGGTTCGTAGCGGTAGTAGATTTCCAGATTGAGTACGCAGATCGCCGTTGAATACACGCGCCCGCCGCCGTTGCGGCCCCAGTGGCAGACCGGGTCGAAACTGCCGCGACGGCCGCCGTTCTGGCACTGGTTGTTCAGCAGCGTGCGCTTGAGCGCCACGTTCCACTCGCGCCAGCGGTCCACGCCGCCGTCGGTGTTCTTTGACAGCAGCATGCCGATGCTGCCGTAGTACCAGTAGTACATGTTGCTGCCTTCCAGGGTGCCTGCCGCGGCCCAACTGGGGGGAAGCTTTGCCATGCGCTCCAGCTGCTGCTGCTGCACCCAGGCGTCCGCGGGCTCACCCAGCAGCCGTCGCGTCACGTTGCTTACGGCGAGCATGGCCATGCCGCGGTCGCCGGCGCGCGTGCCCTCGTCGGCGTAGACCGCACTGCCGTCCTTACGGGTGCAGTCCTGCAGGAAGCCCGCCAGCCGGTCCAGGTTCTCGCGCGGCACGTCAAAATTGGCTTCGCGCGCCGCCACCAGCGCCAGCACGGCCCAACCCGTGATGGAGAGGTCGTCGCGCGTGGAAGGCTGGAACTTGTCACGCCGCGAGGGGTAGCGCTGGTCGTAGTCCCAGCCGCCGCCCGGACCCTGCATGGCCAGCAGATACTCAAGCGCGCGGCGCATGGGCGTGCGCAGGGTTTCATCGCCGCTGACCAGGTACAGGTCGGTAATGGCGAAAGTCGCCAGCGAGTGGCCGTACATGGTGACGCGGATGTCGTCGGTCTCGAGGCCAAAGCCGCCGTCCTGCACGCGCTGTTTCGAGAGCAGGAACTCGCGGGCGCGCTTAACGGTCGGCTGGTAGCCGCCTTCGCGGTCGGAGTGGCCGGCGCCGGTGAAGGCCAGCATGCACAGGCCGGTGAGCGCAATGTCGTTGCGGGCGAGTCCCACGCCTTCCGCGTACCGCTCTTCAGCGGTGGCACTGGGCAGATAGTGCAGCATGTAGGCATCTGAATCCCACTTGCCGTCGATGTCCTGCACCTTGACCAGCCAGGCCAGCCCCATGTTCACGGCGTTCTCGGTCTCTCCCGAACCGCCGTGGCGTTTCAATCCGATGCCGTGTTTGCCCTCGCCGCGCAGGCCGTGGCTGCCGCCGCCCGCCAGGCCCACGCTGCCGTCACTGCCGCCTCCGCCGCCGGCAGCGTCCAGCGACGCCTGCAGGCGCTCGCTCAGGCTGCGCGGGTCGGCCTGCCTGGTTTCTCCGGGCTTTTCGGTGGCGGGTTTTTCGGTGACTTCGCGGGGCTGCGCCTGTGGTGTCTCGAGCGCTTTGAACGCGTCGGAGACAGTGGCCTGCGGCGCTGTCTGCGCGGCCGGCTCGTCAGGCGCGGCGCCTGGTTCATCCTGCTGGTTTTCTTCCTGCGGGTCCGAGCCGATCAGTTCGCCCACCTGCATCACGTAGGGGCCGGGTGGCGGCTCCTCAATCAACGCGAACAGGCGGTGGTTGATGGCCAGCGTGAATGCCATCAGGTGCACACTGAGCGTCAGCAGCAAAGGTGTGCGCCAGTCGCGCTTCTTTGAGGCGGCAGGCGAAAGTCGTCGGGCGGCAGTTATGGGCTCACTGGGCAAATGCAGATCAGCGGAACCCTGCGGTTCCTGCCAACTGCCGCCTGCCGCCTGCCTCCTGTCTTCAGTCACTGCGTCCCTTCCTGCGTTCCAGCTCGCGCTGCAGGTCGCGCAGCATTTTCTCGAGCTCGGCGTCGGTGAGATCCCCGATTTCACGGGTGGCCTGGCCCACCAGCCGGTCCGTGGCTTTGCGCGCTTCCGTGCGCACGTCTTCGCTGGGGTCCTGTTCCTGCATGCTCTTCAGGCGCGGCAGGGCCTCGCGGTCTTCGAGCATGGCCGCCACGCGGCACGCCATGGCGCGAGTCTGGTCGTCCTGGTCGCGCAGCAGGGCGCGCACGTGGGGGCGGCAGGCAATCAGCCGGCGCGAACCCGCAGCGATCAAACCTTCCCACACCTCGCCCAGGTCACTGCTCTGCAGCTGGTTGATTACCGGCGCGGCCAGTTGCTGCTCAATCGCCACCAGGTCGTTCACGACCTCGGGCGGAAGCGGCACGGGCTCAGGGCCGGCGCCGGGTACCGAAGTCGGCTCAGGCAGCGGAAGCGGTCCCGGTCCCGGATTCGGCGGCGGTTGCGTTGGTTGGCCGTCGGGCAGCGGCCGGGGAGAGACGCTGTCGGGTTCGGAGCGCAGGGTTTCCTGGGGACGGCGGTTGCGACGGTCCGGCGCATTATCCTCGACTTTGCCGCTCATGACTTCGTTCAGCTTCACCTGCGACGAGATCGCGAAGTACAGGCTGACCGCGAACATCGGCAGGATGATGGCGAACACCACGATCGGCAGAACCGGGCGCTTTTGCTCCGTGCTCGCCGCGGCCACATAGCTCTCTGCGGCCGCGTGCGAGTGCTTCGGCACGGCCGATGCGCGCCGGGGCAGGCTGGGCGACTGGCGCTGAGGTGCAGGTCGGACAGGAGCGGGGCGAGGCGCAGCCGGGAGTGCGGGCTGTGCGGCGGGGGCCGCCTGCACCAACGGCGCGCAGCGCGAGCATTTGAGCTGGCCGCCCACGCGGGAGGCGCGCCCTTCAATCAGGTCGAGTGCCGTGACGGGTATGCCGCAGGACTCGCAGCTCCAGACCGCCTGCTGGTAGTGGCCCAGCGGCCCCGTGTCCTGCTGCGCGGCAGCCTGCACGGCAGCGCTTGATTGTTCGCGCGCCACACAGGCCGAGCAGACCAGTTCGCCCTTGCGTTCAATGGCTTCGCCTCGCGCGATGCAGCCTTCGCTGAGGGGGCGTCCACACTTGTCGCAGAACTGCAGCAGCATAACGGACCCAGGGGCGGGCCACGGGGATCGCAAAGGGGCGATCTTGCCGCCGCCCCATTCCTTAAGTGTAGAAACGTATGAACTACGCAACAGGTGCGATTCGCCCGGCCATCGCGTTTCGGCGAAGGGCCAAATTGACGCATTGCGTGGCGTCTGCGCCTCGCCGCGGCGTTGATTTACGCGCGTTCCCGCCTGCTACGGCAATTCTTGCTTCAGGCAGAAGACACTGCCGCCGGATTTCATGAACTCGCCGGTGTCCAGCTCGAGCGGCACGAAGCCGGCGCTCTTCAGCCACGCCACCGTCTCGCTGCTGCCCTGCTGCAGCAGCACGTGGCGCGCATCCGGGCAGTGGGCGTTGCACGCGAAGTTCGCGGCGTCGGCGTCGCTCACGGCGTGCAGGCGGCTGAAGCCGGCCTCAATCGATGCCCGCGAAGCATCGTCAAAGGCATGCGGAACCCACAGCGCGCTGCGTTCGTCCAGCAGGCACAGGCAGGTGTCCAGGTGGTAGAAGCGCGGATCCACAAGGCGCAGCAGGATCACATCCGTTCCGGTCTCGCGCGCGATGACCGACCAGGCAGCTTCCTCGGTGCGCGGCCCGACCCCGCCCCAGATCAGCTTGCGGCCCGGGTGCAGGATCGCGTCACCGGTGCCTTCGAAACGCGTGATTTCATCGGGCAGCTGCAGCAACTCGTAGCCGTGCTGCCTGTACCAGTGCTCGAAATAGCGTACCTCGCGGCGCCGCTCGTCGCTGGCCATGCGTGACAGCACCACCACGCCGGGCAGCGCCAGGCTCTGGTTTGCGGCGAAACAGAAGTCGGGCAGGCCGACGGGCGCCTCAATCACGTCTACGCGGATCGCGATGCGCTCGTAGGCCGCGCGCAGGGCGCGCCATTGCTCACGGGCGCGGGTAGTGTCCACCTGGTTGAGTGCGCCCCGTTCATCGCGCATCCAGGGGTTGATAGCGCTTTCGACCTTGAAGTGCTTCGGCGAGGCCATCAGCACCCGCCGGCAGGGCGGACGCTCGACGGCGGCCTGGATCGCTGCGGGAACTTCGGCAGCGGATGTGATGACGCGGTCCATGGAGTATGGGTACCGAGTACAGGGTCCAAAGTACAGGTCAGGTTGGACCTACACATGCACTGAACCGGTGTTCAGTCCGGGCCGAAGCTGGTGGGCACCTTTACTCACGATGCGCGCAGCATCTCCGGCTCTGTACTCTGAACTCCGGACTTTGTACGAAACGTCCATGAATCACCTGTTCACGATTCTGAACGGCGGTGTCTTCCTGTGGCTGGTGGGCGGTGTTTTCTTCAAGCGCCGGCACCCGCTGCACATGCTGTGGATGACCTTCGGCTTCGCGCTTGACTTCGCGCTGCTGCTGTTCATTGAACTCGACCGCAAGGCCACCGGCCAGCTGTTCGCGCCCATGGGGCCATGGCTGGTTGTGCACATCATCATCGCCACCATCCTGGTGCCCTGGTACCCCATGCTGATCTACAGCGGCGGCAAGGTCAGCGCCGGCAAACCCAAGACCTTCCACAAACGCATCGCCGCCGTCTTTTTCGTGTTGCGCTTCCTGCTGTGGGTCACGGCCGTACTGGCCATGCAGGCCAAGGCGTCGGGCTGAAGCGGGATTTTCCGTATCCTGTTGGCGGACTTGCCCGTCACCAGCATGGTAACAGGGAGCCAGCCGTGACCGAGCCCGTCAGCAAAGTCTTCACCGTCGTCGTACGTAAAGCGCGCCGCCAGTTCCTGAACCAGATCGAGCCCCTGCGGCCGGAACTGTATCGATACTGCCGCTCGCTCACACGCAACGTGTGGGACGCCGAAGACCTGGTACAGGACACGCTGCTGAAAGCGTTCGGAAAGCTGGCCGACGTGCACTGGCAGGTGGACAACCCGCGTGCCTGGCTGTTCCGCGTCGCCACCAACCACTGGATCGACGTCGTGCGCGCCCGGCGCGACAACGCCGAACTGCCGGAGGCCGACATGCAGGCGCCCGAACCCCAGCCCCTGCCGGGCGAAGTCCGCGAGGCCGTCGCGCGGCTGGCGCACACTTTGCCGCCCGTGGAGCGCGCGGCCGTGCTGCTCAAAGACGTGTTCGGCTTCAGCCTGCAGGATTGCGCGGGCTACATGCAGTCCACCGTGGGCGCCGTGAAAGCTGCCCTGCACCGCGGCCGCGCGGCACTGGCTGAGCGGCGCGAGCAGCCGCCGGCGCAGCTTCCGGCCCGGGTGGACACCGCGCTGCTGGACGCCTGGTGCGAGGCTTTCAACGCGCGCGATTTACAGCGCCTGGCCGGCCTGATGCTGGAGGACGCCACGGCCGAGGTGGTCGGCATGGTGCAGGAGTACGGGCGCGAGCAGATCCGCGACGGCAGCCTGCACCACACCGTGTTCGACGAGGAAGGCGAGCCGACGGCCGAGCGCCGCGAGTACCTGGGCGAGCCGATCGTGGTGCTGTGGTACAGCGTGGAAGGCAAAAGGGTTGTGCGCGACGTGCTGAGGTTCGTGAGCGACCGGGGCGGCATGGCCGACCTGCGCTACTATTACTTCTGCCCGGAGACGCTGAAGGAGGTCACGGAAGCGCTGGGCCTGCCGCTGGTCGATAACGGCTACCGGTACCCGAGCATGTAACGTCTAAACCCGCTTTTCGTGGCGGAACACACGGCGGACGCGCTCCAGCTCAAGCGCATTAACAAGCCCGGACGAAAGCGGCGAGCCGTAGGGCACGCCTTCCGGCACCAGGCGCACTGCGTGCGGCAGTGCCTGGTAGGCCGCGGCTTCCCGACGTTCGCGCCGGAACACCAGCAGCCAAAGCGGCAAGGCCAGCGGCCAGAACACCGGCGCCAGCAGCCACAAGGCGCTGCCGCGCGTGATACGGCCGGACCACGCGCACAGGGCCACCAGCATGCCGAAGCACCAGAGCAGCGGCGCCCCGAGGATGGCAAGCCAGATGTCGAAGCCGTGTTCCATGGCAACCCCAGTTTAGCATTTGAACGCCCGGCGGTTTTTTCCGTATCCCGGAGCCGGTCTCGGCCGTCCGTGTCGCAGGCAATGTTAAAGATTCCGTGTTCCGCTTCGGCCGGGGCGGGAATGTTGTATAAGCAACCCGGACCAGACAAAGGAGAGAAAATGAGCGAGCAACCCAAACCAGCCTTCGGGCCCGGCAGCTTCATGTGGTGGGAGTGCTGGACCCGCGACCTGAAGAAGGCCAAAGACTTCTACGCCAAAGTTGTCGGCTGGAACTATGAGGAAGTGGACATGGGCCCGGGCGGCATCTACACGCTGCTGAAAGTCGGCGACAAAAAGGTCGGCGGCATGGCCCAGATGAGTGGCCCCGAGTGGGGAGAGTTGCCCTCGCACTGGGCCTACTACATCGACGTGGAAGACGCCGCTTCCGCGCACCAGCGCGTGCGTGAGCTGGGCGGCAAGGCGCTGCACGACATCATCGACGCTCCTGGCATCGGGCGTTTCTTCCCGGCCCAGGACCCCGCCGGCGCGCACCTCTACCTGATGCAGCCGGAAAAGCGTGCCGCCGAACCGCCATGCGCCGACGCCGGCAGCTTCCTGTGGGTCGAGCTCATGAGCCGCGACTTCGCCAAGGCCGCGAAGTTCTACAGCAACCTGCTGGGCTGGAGCGCCATGAAGATGCCCATGCCCGGCGGCGAATACACGCTGTTCCAGGTGCGCGGCGCCAACGCCGGCGGCGGCATGCCGATGCCGGCCGAGGTGCCCGCCGAGGCGCCTTCCTGCTGGGTCGGCTACATCCACGTGCCGAACGTAGACAAGGCCGCCGAAGCCGCCCAGAAACTGGGCGCGCAACTGCTGGTGCCGGTGATGGACATCCCCAACGTAGGACGTTTCATGCAGATCATGGACCCCACAGGGGCGGTCGTGGCCCTGATGACCCCGGCGCCGATGTAGAGCAATCGGGGACAGGTACCCTGGGTACCTGTCCCCGTATTGCCCGGTATGCAGCAAACGATCAGTGCAGCAGTTCCGCTTCGAGGCGTTGCAGGGTTGCCATTGAACGCTGCACGGTGGTGCGGGTGGCTTGGGCTTGCAGGTTGCACTGGTCGGCATACCGGCGCGCGATTTTTACTGCGTCGCGCGCTTCCTGCCTGCGACCCAGTTCGTGCAGGGCCTCCGCCAATGCGACCTGGATTTGCGCATCCAGGCGGTTGATCTCAGCCCCGTGTCCGCGGCGGGTCTCAAGGCTCTGCCGGTACAGCTCCACGGCTTGCGCGAGACGCCCCTCAGCGCCATACAGGTCCGCCTGGCGCGAGATGTGTGAGGCGACTTGCAGCGGAGCATGGGCCTCGCGCGCGAGCTGCTCGGCGCGCTGGAACTCATACAGCGCCTCCGTGTTTCGCCCCATGTCCTGCAGCACCAAACCCTTGTTCGCAACGACGCTGGAAGCCTCCGCCAGGTTTCCCGCTGCTACCATGAACGATTCGGCCTTGTCGTAAGCCGCCAGCGCCGCGACGTACGCGCCGCGCTTTCGGTGCACGCCCCCCAATGCCATGGTGTACAGCGCGGCGTGCGACTGCAGTCCGATTTCCTGACACATGGCGATGGCGGCCGTGTAGCACTCCTCGGCGTCGGAGGACTCCTCGCGATCCATGTGAATGTTCCCCAGGTTGCCCAGCGCGATGGCCTGGCCGGGTACGTCGCCCATCTCGCGCGCGAGCCTCACGGCCTCGCGGTACTGTGTTTCCGCTTCACGGTTTCGTCCCTGGCGCCACAACACGTTTCCTCTTGCGTTGCTGGTGATTCGAGAGGCCGATCCGTCTTCAAGGGGCAGTTGCTCCAGCCGGTCAAGGCACGCCAGCGCAGTCGAGTACTCTTCTTTCGTGCGGTACAGGATCGCCAGCGCGCTCAGCGTGTTGGCAACGAGCGCCCATGCGCCCTCGGCGCGCGCCAGGGCTTCGGCCTTCTGCAGGTTCTCGGCCGCGGGGGCAAGTTCGTTGCGTAGCAGTTGCAGGCGCGCGCGGCTCAAAAGCATGGTCGCCTGCGACTCGGCGTCGGGCGGCGCGACAGCTTCGGATTGGCCCAGGGCCTCTTCGGCTTCCTTCATGTTTCCGCCGTTGCGCTGCATCTCACCCAGGCGGTTCAGTGCGCGGAACTTGAGCTTGCCCTCCGATGCGCCCGCGACTTCGGTGCAGACGGCGATGCACTCCGCCAGCCGGCCGAGGGTCAGCAGCGGACTGACCTGCTGCAGCCGGTACTCGCCGCGTTCATCGCCGCTGACACACGAATGCGTGGCCATGCGGCGCAGGCAGGCGAGCTCTACCTCGGGCTCGAAGCGGGTGCGGGCCAACTCCACGCCCCGTTGCAGCGCCCGCAGCTCGATGTCCTCCAGCTGCTCCGGGGGGATGACGGATTGCGGCTCCAGCGCTGCGAAAGCCGCGTGGTCGGCGAGGTCCAGCGGCGCGACTCTCGCGTCGTCCTGCAGGATGCGCACTGTGAATGCGTGCAATTGCGCGCGGTCGCCCGGCGGCTGCAACTGATATGCAGCTTCGCGCACCAGCGCGTGACGGAACAGGTAGGCGCTCTCCGCATCCATGGCATGAGTTTAGCGGGACGACGTGCGCGATGCTTCAACCCGTTGCGGCCGCGATCTGCTTGCGCGGCAGCGCACGGTGAACCAGCATGCCCGCCAGCATGGCGGCCACGAACGCCGCTGTTTCGACGCTTGGCCTTCCCAGCAGCACAATGCCGGGGCCGGGGCAGATCCCCGCCAGCCCCCAGCCGATGCCGAAGATGCTCGCGCCGATGAACAGCCGCGCGTCCGTGTCTTTGCGCGCGCTGCACGGCAGGTTGCCCGCCAGCACCGACTTACGGCACTTCATGGCGTACCAGACGGGTAAGTACACGGCGATCGCGCCGCCCATCACGAACATCAGCGAGTAATCCCAGCCGCCGAAGAAGTCGAGAAAGCCAACCACGCGCGTCGGAAGCGTCATGCCCGACACGCCCAGCCCGGCCGCGAACAGCAACCCGCAGAAGAATGCGGCAATGTTCTTGCGCATCACGAGCCCTCCACCAGCCGCGCGACCACAACCGTGAGCGCGCCGGCCGCAATGAAGGTGACGGTACCGAGAATCGAGCGCAGGCTGAGCCGCCCGATGCCGCACACGCCGTGGCCGCTGGTGCAGCCGCCGCCCAGGCGCGTTCCGAAGCCGACCAGCAGGCCGGCCACGATCATCATCGGCAGGGGGCGCAGGGCCTCGCGCGCCAGGTTTTCGGGCAGCAGGAACGCGAGCCCGACGCCGCCGGCCAGCAGGCCCAGCACGAACGCGGCCTTCCAGCCCAGTTCGCCCTTTTCGCGCGTCAGGATGCCTTCCAAAATTCCGCTGATGCCGGCCGTCTTGGCCGTCAGCGCCAGCAGCGAGGCCGAGGCCGCGCCGATCATTAATCCGCCCAGCAGCGGCGGCCAGATGCGTTGCCAATCCATGTCGTCCCTCCCTCGGGCGGGAGTTTGACAAACGGGCGGCGCAGAGGAAGAGGCGGCAAGTACGCCGTCAGCTAGGTCTGCCGACGGTTGAAGGCGTCTAACTACGCGGTAACCGCGAAGAGCCGCCAAGGACCGCGAAGCACTGCAACTGCTGTGTTGCGCAGCCTGCGCGTCAAGGCCGCCTGACGAACGAAGCCTTGGAGAAGTCGGTTGGCGAAAGCGGGAGCGCGCAGAGAACGCGGGGTAACCAGGCGACGTCCCGCGGTTCTTTGCGACCTTCGCGTGCTTCGCGTCAATGGGCCACAAAGACACGAAATCACAAAAGGTACTGCCACAAAACAGCTGACCGCAGTTTTCGTGTGCCGTTGTTTTGTGCTTTGGTGTTTTCGTGGCCTGTTTGCAGGTGAAATCGAGTTTTGCATCCGCAACGAGCCGCGGAGACCGATTACTTCGCGGCCCTTCGCGGTGCTTCGCGGTTGCATTGGTTGCCAGTCTGCAACCGGCGAACACTTGCCACAGGCTGAGCTACTCGCGCAGCTCGAAGGTGACTTTCATGTGCACCACGTAATTGGTGATGCCCTTGCCGTCGAATTCGACCTTCTGTTCCTTGACCCAGGCGCCCTTGATGCCCTGCACGGTCTTGGCGGCGCGTTCCAGGCCGGTGCGGATGGCCTGTTCAAAGCTTTCGGGCGAACGCGAGCTGAGCTCCATTACCTTGGCGACAGACATGGCAATCTCCTGTAGAGGTACAGGGGCCTAATGCGGCCAGTGCGCGAAGGCATCCAAAGAAACCGGAATCGTCGGTGTGTCAGTTCGTGGAGCGGACCTCCAGTCCGCTCACAGAAAAGCTGCGGACCAGAGGTCCGCAACACGGCTAAGACGCGGGATCGTCGTTCTTGTGTTCTTCGTACTCGCCCAGGTCCATGTTCGGCACGATGCCGGCGATCGGAGGGGGAGGGGCTTCGGTGACGGCTTCCACCACCTCGTGCCCGGCCTCACGGTCGTTGCGTGCCGCCAGATAGGCGAGAGCGCCTGAGCCCACAATGAACAGTGCGCCTGGCGTGCTGAAGGTGAGAGCCGAGATGAGTGCGCTCACGGAAAACCCGGGCCCGCCTTCCTTGAAGTAGACAATGAAGAAGAACGCCGCGATCATTCCCAGCGTCAGCCCAGCCACCAACGAGATCAAACCCAGCAGCAGGCACAGCCGCGAATAGGTCCAAAGCGTAGGCGTGCGGCCGTTGAGCAGCCAGCTAATCACCGGCCAACTGCGCCAGCCCTTGCGCACGCGAGGCGCCGGAACACCCAGTTGCGCGTCCGCGTAGCGGTAGGCTGCTTCACCTTTCGACTGTGCAGTAGCGCGCGTCACGACATTCTCCAACGGATCCCGAGGCCGGAAGTTACAACAACAGTCTCACGGCTGGCAACACCGGAGTAACCATGCGCACACCCCATTGGTTGGTTTCTCTGCTGCTGGTGTTGGGAGTTGGGGTGGGCCTGGGCTACAGCATGGTTCCAGTGCGGGAATCCGCGCGTCCCGCCGTGGAGACGCATGAGCAGCCGGGCGCAGAGATG
>JAJVIO010000047.1:49207-66437 GCA_022071975.1 Planctomycetota bacterium | reverse complement strand
CCTGGCAGCCTCGACGGCTTCCTGTTTCACGCCTTCGATCTGCTTGCTGAGAGCATCAACCTTGGCAGCTAGCTCGGGGTCGGGCTTGTTGCCTTCTTCGACGCGGGTTTCGAGTTCCTTGATGCGATCAGCCATGGGACGTGCTGAGTCGGCGTCGAGGGTGCCCAACTGGGCCTTCAACGCCGCTATGTCCGCGCGCATGGCGTCGCGTTCGCTGGCCCAGGTGTTGCTGGCCTCATCGAAGCGCTTCTGCTCGGCGGTCAGATCCGCCCGCAGCTTGCTGACTTCCTGCGAGTTGTCCTGGCAGCCGACCAACAGCGCGGCGCAAAGCAGGCCGCCCAAGGGAAGCAGAGCTTTCATGGCGCACTCCTTTTGTTCGGCCCGGCAAAAACGCCGGGCTCGGCGAACGGGCAAGTAACCGGGTCAAGCCATGTTTGTCACTTCCTGCCGGAGGATTTCATTCCGGCAGCACTTTTGGTTCGTACTCGTGCTCGCGCAGGTTCTCGGTGCGGATCGAGATGATCTTGTCGCCCACACGCAGCATGTCGGCCACGTCCATGCCTTCAATGACCCTGCCCACCACCACGTAGTCGCCAGTCAAGCTGAGAACGTTGGGGCTGTTGGCTGTGCAGATGTAGAACTGGCTGCCCGCGCTGTCCTTTGACTGCGAGCGCGCCATCGCCACCGACCCCCGGAAGTGGGCGCGACGGTTTTCCTCAAACTTGAGCTGGTAGCCGGGGCCGCCACTGCCGTCGCCGTTGGGGCAGCCGCCCTGGGCCACGAAGTTGGGCTCCACCCGGTGGAAGTTCAGGCCGTCGTAGAACTTGTTCTTCGCAAGCTTCACGAGCGACGCCACCGTGTTGGGGGAGTCGTCCTCGAACAGCTCAATCACGATCTTGCCGCGTGAAGTTTCGATCACCCAGCGAGGGTTGGTTTTCTTGGCGTCTTCAGCCTGGAACTTAAGCTCTTCTTCCCACTGTTCGGCGGCCTGGCGCTGGAACTGCAGGTTCTGCTGGATCAGGCCGAACTGGTTGGTGTTAAGGAACTTGCGCTCGTCCTTCATCAGCGCCGTATAGATCTCCACGGCGGCCTTGGCGTCGCCAGTGCGGATTGCCAGCTCCGCGCGTTGGAAGTTGTAGTCAACGCGGAAGTTGTCGTCCTTCAGCAATTCCGGCTTGCCCTTGATGTACTCCAGCTGCGCGGCGGCCTCTTTAGTCAGGCCCCAGGGGATGCACAGTTCGGCCCACTTCAGCCGCATGTAGCCGTCCGTGCCGGGGCGGCCGGTGCACAGCGGCGAGTCGAATATGGTCTTGGCATGCGCCAGGGCCTCGTCGTTCATCCCCCGCGGCAACAGGTTGCGCAGGTAATCAAGGTGCGCGCTCGACTGGCCGGGGCTGATTTCGACGTATGCGCGCTGGAACTTCAGGAACTCCGCGTCGATGCCCTCAATGCCCCGCATCGCGGCTGTGTAAGAAAGCATGTACGCGAGATAGTGGCCCCACAGCAGGTCGGGGAAGTCCTCAGAGGCCTTGACCAGCGCCTTGAAGGCGCCGACGTTGTCGCGCACCGTGAAGCGCGCCTCGATATTGCGTTGGGCCTCATGCACTTTGGTTTCGAACTCGATCAGTTCGTCACGAGGGCTTTCTTCCTCTTCTTCAAGTTCCGGCAGCTCGCTGTACTTGAAGCTGAAAAGCCGATCCGAAGTCTTGCCGGGGTTCTGAACGTCCATGCCCTCGGGAAAAACCTGCGTGGCGGCTTCGTTGCCCATGACCAGGCCGGCCAGCCAGTTGTCTGCGCGGGAAGTGGGAGTGTTGCCCGGGATCAGCACGTAGCGCAGGTCCACCCAGATTGTGGCTTTCCAGTGATCCCAGAACCGCACGTTGCTGCTGCCCACGAAAGACGGCTCGTCCTGCAGGCGCATGGGCTGCGGCTCGTTCTTGTCGAACGAGTACTCGATTCGGAAGGCCGTGAAATTGCCGCGACCGTCGGGCATCCAGACCGGGTTGGGGTAAAAGAACAGGTGACGGCCGTGGAGACCGTCAACGGAGAGCACCAGGTCCACGCAGCTGCCGCGGCTGGCCTGGCCGTCGCCACCGCTGTAGGGCAGGCGCACGTCGAGGTCAACGCGCAGCATGTCGTTCTGGCGCGCGAACACGGCGTAGCCTTCGCCGCGTTCGAAGGTGATGGTCCAGCGCAGGCCTTCGTCGGTCACCTCGCCGGCCGGCACTTGGGACATCGGCTTGGGCGGCTCGGGCTCAGCCGGCTTCACCGGCTCGTCTTTGGGTTTCTCCTGGGCGTTGTCCGCTACCGGCGTGTTGTTGGCGGGCGCCGGCAGCGGCTCTTTCGCGTCATTGGTGGCGGCGGCATTGCTGCCGCAGGCCAGCAGCCAGAAAACCATTGCAAGCAGCCCCATGGCCGCGAATCCGTGGATAGTGCACCTCACGTGGATGTCCTCCGGTCCTCGGGTTTCAGCTTACTTTCCAGAGGTTAAGACGTAACCCTCGTGTCGGTTGGTACTTGTTTCCCGCGGCGTGAGTGGTTAGTTTCCCGGCGCAGAAAACTCGGTCGTGGTGGGCGGTGCGGATGGAGTGTATCCCTCGCATCGAAAGCCGGGCGGAGAGGAAAACATGGACATCAACGAGATCCATCGGCTCATCGAGCTGATGAACGAGAACGAGCTGCTTGAGCTCGAACTCGTGGAAGACAGCAAAAAAATCCGGCTCAAGAAGAAGTACGACGGCGGCCCTCGCGTGATCGCCGCGCCTATGGCGGCCGCGCCGGCCGCACACGCGCCGGTGGCAGCGCCGTCCGGCCCGCCGGCGGGAACCATCGAGGTCAAGAGCCCGATGGTCGGCACCTTCTACCGTTCCAACAACCCGGAGTCGCCGCCCTACGTGGAAGAAGGCGACACGGTCACCGCCAGCACCACGGTCTGCATCGTGGAGGCCATGAAGGTCTTCAACGAGATCAAGGCCGAGGTGGAAGGCACCGTGGTGGCCATCCTGGTGGAAAACGGCCAGACCGTCGAGTACGGCCAGCCGATGTTCCTGGTGAAACCGAGTTAAAGGCGGCAGTCGGCAGGCTGCAGGCGGCAGACAGGGTCGTAGCTGCCGTTTGAAGCATGCCGCCGAAGGCCTTTCTGTGAGTGCCCGATGTTTTCCAAGATCCTGATCGCCAACCGGGGTGAAATCGCCCTGCGCATCATCCGCGCCTGCCGCGAGATGGGCATCAAAACCGTCTGCGTGTACAGCGAGGCCGACCGCCAGGGCCCGTGGCTCGAGGTCTCGGACGAGGCCTACTGCATCGGCCCGGCGCCCAGCGCCAAGAGCTACCTCGACATTTCGCGCATCATGGCCACGGCCGAGATCGCCGATGTGGACGCGATCCATCCCGGCTACGGTTTCCTGTCCGAGAACGCGCACTTCGCCGAGGTCTGCCAGAGCAGCGGGATTGCGTTCATCGGCCCGTCGCCGGAAGCGATCCGCCTGCTGGGCAACAAGGCCAGCGCGCGCGACCTGGCCATCAAGTCGAAGGTTCCGCTGCTGCCGGGCACCAAGGACCTGGTTGAGGACGATAAGGAAGCCATCGAGATCGCCAACGACATCGGCTACCCGGTGATCGTGAAGGCGGCGGCGGGTGGCGGCGGGCGCGGCATGCGTGTAGCCCACAACGAGATCGCGCTCGTAAACGGCTACATGCAGGCCCGTACAGAGGCCGCTACGGCATTCAAAGACGACGGGGTGTACATCGAGAAGTACCTCGAGCGTCCGCGCCACGTGGAAATCCAGATCATCAGCGACAGCCACGGCAACTACGTCTACTGCGGCGAACGCGACTGCAGCCTGCAGCGCCGACACCAGAAGCTGGTGGAAGAAGCGCCCAGCCCGATCATGACGCCCGAGCTGCGCGAGAAGATGGGCGAAACAGCGATCCGCCTGTGCAAGGCCGCCAATTACGTCACGGCCGGCACTGCCGAATTCCTGCTCGACAAGAACGGCAACTTCTACTTCATGGAAGTGAATACCCGCATCCAGGTGGAGCACCCGGTGAGCGAACTGGTCACACGCACGGATTTGATCCGCGCGCAGATCATGGCCGCCGCCGGTGAAAAACTGCCGTTTACGCAGGACGACGTTGAGGTGCGTGGCCACGCCATCGAGGTGCGCATCAACGCGGAAGACCCGGACAACGGCTTCCGCCCCAGCCCGGGCAAGATCACTGACCTGATGATCCCCGGCGGGCCCGGTGTGCGCTGGGACAGCCATATCAAGGTCGGTTACAGCATTCCGCCCAACTACGACAGCATGGTGGCCAAGCTGCTGGTGTTCGCGGATGACCGTCCCAAGGCCATCGCGCGCATGCGCCGGGCCCTGGGCGAGCTGAAGATCGAGGGCATCAAGACCACGATCCCGCTGCACCAGCGCATCATGAACGACGCCAATTTCATCAAGGGCGACGTGGACACCGGCTACATCGAAAACGTGCTGCTGGCCAAGTAGCAAGCGCCTGAAATCCTGGAACGCGCCCGCGGAATAACCGGGCGTAGCGCCGCCGTTTATGGAGTAGCGGGCGTGTTTTTGTTCCGGGGTCAGCCATGAGTTTCTTTGATTTCACTATCTATCTTGCAGTGGCAACCGCCTCCGTGGCGGCTGGAATTGCCATCTGCTCAGCTTTGTCGGGCCTGCGTCGCCGCGTCGAGTACGCCTATGTCGAGGAAGACTGCCGCGACACCGCATTGATCCGCCATGGTGAAGGCCGTCGCGATTGCAAATAGGGATGTCGGCGGTCGCGCGATACGCCGATTCCGGGGCGGGCCGTGTGGGCCCGCCCTGTTCATTGGGAACGCGGACCTCCGGCCCGCCGTGTGCGGACCAGCGGTCCGCGTTCCGTTAGCCAGAGAAAGTCTTCGCCGCGGCCGCCAGTTCGGCTTTCTGCGCCAGGCGCTGCTTGAATTCAGGCGCGTACTTCACGTCTTTGCGGCGCTGCATGGCAGGGTCCATGTCGTCGCCGGGGGCGTCGAGACCCGTGCGGCAGGTCAGCGGGTCCACGCCGCAGGCGATGCAGCCGGGCGTGTGGCCTGAGCAATCGCGCGTGAACTGCTCCAGCCGTGAGCGCGCGCGCTCCTCCCACAGGTGCTTCTTGCTGGTGCCGACGCTCAGCATGTCCCAGGGCATGAACTCGTGCTCGCCGCGCTGGCGGTGGATGAAGAAGTCGGGCTCGATACCGGCCTCGGTGCAGGCGTCGCGCCAGCGGTTGAGGTCGCAGCATTCGTCCCATGCGTCAAAGCGGGCGCCGTTGCGCCAGGCGATCTCCGTGACGCGTCCCAGGCGCCGGTCTCCGCGCGAGAACAGCGCCTCCAGCCAGCTGGTCTCATAGTGATGCAGCTTCAGGCGGATGCTCTTGTGCCGGATCAGGCTGCGCAACAGCTTGCCGTGGCGCTCCAGCGTTTCCCGGCTCGCCATCGGCTCCCACTGGAACGGCGTGAAGGCCTTGGGCACGAACAGGCTGACCGTCACGTTCAACGTGAAGCTGTTGCGCTTCATCTGCTTCGCCATGGCGGCGATTTCATTCAGCAGGTCGGCTGATTCGCGGATGTCGTCCTCGGTTTCCGTGGGCAGGCCGATCATCATGTAGAACTTGATGGTCTTGTATCCTGCCTCCAGGGCGGCGCGCGCGCCTTCGCGCAGGTCGTGCTGCGTGATGTTCTTGTTGATCACGCGGCGCAGCCGCTCGCTGCCCGTTTCCGGCGCCAGCGTCAGGCCGGCCTTGCGCACGTTGCGCGTCAGGCCGGGCAGGTAAGTGAGCTGCTGGTCCACGCGCAGACTGGGCAGGCTGACGCTGACGTGCCGACCCGCGAACTCTGCCTGCAGGGCCTTGATCATCGGTACCAGTTGCGGGTGGTCGCCGCTGCTGAGTGACAGCAGCGAGACTTCCTCGTAGCCGGTCTGGCGCAGTGTCTCGCTCGCCAGCTCAACAACTTTCTCCGGCGTGCGGTAACGTTGCGGCCGATCAATCATGCCCGCCTGGCAGTAGCGGCAGCCTTCAGTACAGCCGCGCATGATCTCGATGGTAACGCGGTCCTGCACCACCTCGACGAACGGAATGATCTGCTTGGTCGGGTAAAACGTGGTGTTCAGGTTCGCGACCACGTTCTTCTTGATGCGCTTGGGCAGGCCGGGGACCTGCGGCTCACAGCTGCTGATGGTCCCGTCGTTGCCGAACTTCACTTCGTACAGCGATGGCGCGTAACAGCCCGGGATCGCGCCCGCGCAAGCAACCAGGAACTCGCGGCGCGAAAGCTTGCGGATGTCGGCAAGGTCGGAAGGCAGCGCTGCCATGCGCAGCGTGAAGGGTTTCTCCGCGTACACATCCTTGATGTTCACGGCCTCGGCCACGCGGTACTGCTCGAGTACCTGCGGTTCAAGGCGGCCCTTCCAGACACCGAGCAGGTGCAGGAAGGCGGGCAGGGCTTCTTCGCCTTCGCCCAGAAAGAACAGGTCCACGAAGTCGGCCAACGGCTCCGGCGTAACCGAGCCCGTGCCGCCCGCGATCACGATGGGGGCGCAGGCCTCCGGCCCCCGGCTTGCCGTAGGCGAGACGCCTACCGCAGTTGCAGGCTGGAAGCCTGCGCTCCCATTTCTGCGCAGCCCGATCCCGCCCAAATCCAGCATGTTGAGCAGGTTGGTGTAGCTGGTTTCGTTCTGCAGGCTGAAGCCGATGGCGTCGAACTCGTGCAGCGGCCGATAGTTCTCCATCGAGAACAGCGGCAGGCCGTTGTCTCGCAGCACCTTCTCCATGTCGAACCAGGGCGCAAACGCGCGCTCGCACACGAACTCGTCGTAGCACTCGTTCACAAGGTGATACAGGATGCGAAAGCCCTGGTTGGACATGCCGATCGCATAGGTATCGGGGAAGCACAGGGCAAAACGCACCCGGCCCTCCCAGTCTTTGCGGATGGCGTTCACCTCGCCGCCCATGTACTGGGCGGGTGTCTTCACGCTCAGCAGATGCGGCCGTACTTGTTCGAGAATGTTCACGGCCTTATTGAACGGTGTTTTGCGGGCGGAACAAGGCCCGGCAGAGGCGAGGGGGCAGCACCCGACAAGCGGCGTCACGGGGTGCGGAACCGGGGCGCCGACCTTGATGGGAAGCCCCGCGTGGGGTCAGGGCTTCCGCTATAGGTACTGCCACCCTCGCCCGATAAGACGGGCAAGGGGATGGAAGAGATACGGTCGATGCGGGGTGTATATGCAACAAAACCGCGACAATCTTTACGCAGCACCAAACGCCGGTAGTTTCAAGCCATGGCCAAAGTGACGGTTCTCTATTTTGCACACCTGGCGGAGCGCGCTGGCACCCGCGAAGAGCGCATCGAGTTGCTGGGCGACGCCACGGCCGGCAGCGTGCGCAAGTTCGTGTCCGATCTGCACCCGGCGCTGCTTGAGCCCCTGAAAGGGTGCCGCGTCGCCGTTGACGAGGAGTTTGCCGACGACGACGCCGTCGTGCATGACGGACAGACCGTGGCGTTCATCCCGCCCGTGAGCGGAGGTTGACATGAGCGAAGGCCCCACACTGGACGCCCTGCTGCCCGCCGACATGGCCGTGAAGGCTGAGGCAATCGGCGTGAAGAAAGCGGGCCTCGACGCGGCAGCCATGTTCATGCTGGCCGTGCTGGCCGGCGCGTTTATTGGTATGGGGGCAGTGTTTTCGACCACGGTCACCGCGGGCACCGGCATCCCGTTTGGCCTGTCGCGCCTTCTGGGGGGCGTGGTGTTCAGCCTTGGCCTGATCCTGGTGGTGGTGGGCGGGGCCGAGCTGTTCACGGGCAACAACCTGATCGTGATGGCCTGGGCCGGCAAAAAGGTCCGCACCAGCCAGTTGCTGCGCAACTGGTTGATCGTCTACCTTGGCAACTTTGCGGGCTCAATTGCCACGGCCGCCCTGGTTTTCCTGGCGGGGCACTACAACCTGGGCGGCGGCGCGGTGGGGGCCAAAGCGCTGGCGATTGCCGACACCAAGTGTGGTCTGGACTTCGTACCAGCGCTGTTTCTGGGCGTGCTGTGCAACGCGCTGGTGTGCCTGGCTGTGTGGTTGAGTTTCAGCGCCCGCAGCGCCGCCGACAAGGTGCTGGTGATCGTGCCGCCGATTGCGGCATTCGTGGCCGCGGGCTTTGAACACAGCATCGCCAACATGTACTTCATTCCGGCCGGGTTACTCATCAAGCAGTTCGCGCCAGCCGAGTTCTGGGCCCAGGCCGGCACCAGCGCAGAGGCTTACAGCAACCTGAGCTGGGCTGGCTTCGGTACAAACCTGCTTCCGGTCACAATCGGCAACATACTGGGCGGCGCGGTGCTGGTGGGTATCGTCTACTGGTTCATCTACCTGAGGCCGCGAAAGAAAGCCGAAGCATGACCGACCCGCGCAAGCCATCAAACGCCGAACCCCTGATGCACCTGATGCCCGGCGGATGGTTCAAGGCCGCCAATGCCATTGTGGTAGACAACGTGACGGTGGGGGAGGGCAGCAGCATCTGGTTCGGATGCGTGCTGCGTGGCGACATCGCGGGCATCGAGATCGGCAAGTACACCAACATCCAGGACCTGGCCTGTGTGCACATTGACCCCGAAAGGCCGAACCGCATCGGCAACTACGTCAGCGTCGCGCACCACGCCCTGTGCCACGGCGACGAGGTGGGCGACAACTGTTTGATCGGCATGCACGCCGTGCTGATGGGCGGCAGCAAAATCGGCGAGGGCTGCATCATCGGCGCGGGTTCAATCGTGACCGAGGGCAAGGTGATCCCGCCGCGCAGCCTGGTGATGGGCATTCCAGGCCGTGTGATCCGGCCGGTGACGGACATCGAGGTGGAAAGCAACAAGTGGCGCGCCATGACCTACTACGACAACGCGCTGCGCTGGTACAACCGCAACTCCGGCGTCCCCGACGAGCCGCTAGGCATGGGTCCGGGCAAGTAGAGCCACGGCCGCGCCGTGGCGGCCCTGTTAAGGATACGGAACCTTGGCAGCACCATGGATGTGACCACGCTTGCGGTCGCGGCGCCTGGCGTAAAAGAAGTAGGCGACCAGCAAAGTCACTCCGCCGATGAAGATGGCGATGGCCCTACTCGCGTCCGAAATCCAGATTGCGCGCCAAAAACCTCCGGCCTCGTAGAGTACGCCTGAAGGAACTTGCATACGGTAAGGATCACCCTCGAAGCCCGACCAGAAGTCCGGGTGAGTGTCGGGATGTTCGCCCGCATTCAGTCGCTCGAGCATGTAGCTGGTGCGCGTGTTGTGCCGGGCGTCAGCCTGTTGCCGCAGCTGCGTGAATTCAGCCTTGGTGCCCGACTTGTCTTTAACCGGACTCGGCATGTTCTGAAATCGTTCCGGCTCCAGTTGCGGCGAGTCACCCTGCAGGCCGGCGACGACAGTCTTGGCGCCGGAGTGAATCAGTTCCTCAAGACGCAACCGGGCAAAGTAGGAGAAGGCGGACTTGCCATCAGCCTGCAGAGCCAGCGTCAGCGCGTAGAAGGCGTCGACACTCTCCCACGCGGCGCCGAGCGTAATAAGGCCCGCGATGCCCTCAACCGCGTCTTCTATGCCTAGCTCTTTCAGGTTGTCGTTGTCGCCGGTCGCAATCCTGATGTGCCCATCCTTGCCGATCCCCAGCACGTTAGGGACCCATCCCAAGTCCTGCCCCAGTGCCTTGGCTTCTTTCTCGTCTTCCGTGTAGCGCGGGCAGCCAGTCGATGAACATCAGCTGATACTTCTCGCGGCCGAAGTGGGCGTCGGGGTTTTCCTCGATGGCCTTGGCCACCAGTTCGCGGGCCTTCTGCAGATCTTCCAGCTTCTCGCGATTCGCGCCGCCACGGAACCAGCGGTGCGCGTAGAACGTTCCCAGGTTAGCCAGGTAACGGTAACGGTGATTCGGCTGGGCCGTCTCGACGTAGCCGATGCGGTCCATCGCTGCCAGCTTCTTTGCCATCCACTCGATCGCCTCGTCGCCGCGTCCCAGCCGGTCGCAGGCCACAGCCGCGCCGTCGTAGGCGTCGAGGTCGTCGGGATTGTCGGCCAGCAGCTTCGTCAGCCGCTCCAGTCGCATTTCGTAGTACAGGTCGGGGTTGCGCGCAAAGCCGCCCACGATCACGGCCTTGATGTCGGGCATACCCGCCGATTCCTGCGCCAGCGTGTCGTAGTCCCAAAGACAGGCCGAAAGTGGCGCGGCCAGCGCGGACAAGAGCAGCAGCAGCAGTCTCATGGCATCACCCCGGAAGGTCCGCCAGCAGTGTAACCGGCCGAAATCATGCAGCAGACAGAAATATGCACACGGAGTTGCCGTCCAGCGAACTGAAACATCGGGTTGCGGATTCGTCAGATCTCGTTGACGTTCGGGTGTGGTGACTTGTTGCGACCTAGAAACAGGATGAACACCAGCAACAGGCACAACACGAACACCAGCCCGCCAATGCCCGCCACCAGCAGGGCGGTGGTGATTGCAGGTTGCGCGTCTTCCGGTGGCTGGCCCGGCTGGATGACCGCCGGGTCTTGCAGGCTCCAGCCCGCCCAGAAGGCCGGGTCCGTGTCAGGGTGTCGGCCGTTCTTCAGATTCGCTTCCAAGTACTTCAACCGGCTCTGGCGCCAGGCCTCGGCCTGGCTGGTCAGCTCGGCGTACAGTTTCTCCGCAGCGTCACGCTCGTAAATCTCGCCGAGGTGCACACCCATGGCGCGTTTCAAGCCGCGCGCTGCCGGCGCGTTGGCCACGTCGCTGACCGCGCCGTTGTCGACAAGTTCACAGATTTTCAGCCAGGCCAGCACTGCCTCTTCATGGCGGCCGCTCAATTCCAGCGCCAGCGAAAGCGCGTACATCAGGTCAATTTTGTCCGTGCCCTCGTAGGCGGTGCGGCGGCAAAGGTAGGGGATGCAACCCGCAACCTTGTTGCGCGCAAGGGCGTCGGAGTTTCGCGCTCCGCGGAACGCTGCGGCCGTCAAACCCAGCAGGTTGGGAAACAGCGGCTCGTCGCCCGGGGCATAGGTGGGCTCACTGAGCAACCACTCGATCTCGGCCAGAGTCCACTGGGCGTCAGCGTTGTAGGGGTCGTCCTTCACCGCGGCCGCCAGCAGGTCGCGGGCGTCGCGCAGGTCCGGCGTGCCGGGATTGGCCCGGGCGCGGGCGGCAAGGCAGGCGGCTTTGTTGGCCACGGCGCGGTAGGCTTCCTGCTTTGCCGTTGCCGTGCGCTCGGCCCGGATCGCCTCGGCCAGGCGGTTCTTGCGGTCAAGCAGGATGATCGCGCGCGCGAAATCGCCCTGCCGGTAAAACGCGACGGCCGCGTCGTCCATGGCGGGCAAGGCATCGGCAACCTGTTTCAGCTGATCCGGGGTCAGTGTTGTGCCGGCGCCGAATTCGGGCAGTTTTGCCAGTTCCGTCTCAAGCCGCTGCGCACGCAGTTGATAGTACTCAGACGGGTACCGGTCGAAGCGCCCGCTGATTACGTCAAACACACTGGGCATAGAGCTGTCGCCGGGGCGGTCGCGGTCCCACAGCCCTGCGTGCAGAGGCAGAGCGGCGGCCAGCAACGCCAGCAGCAGCATGGCGGGCGCCTTCACGCGGACTCCTCGGGTTTCGGTTCGCCCCGTGCAGCGCGGGACTTGGCTAGCGCGCCGAGAGCCAGCATCAGCCCCAGCACGCCCAGCATGATCCAGGTCTGCGTACGCGACTTGGGCGGCGGCTCGGCAGCATGGGACTCGTTGGGTTTTGCGTCAGGTTCAACGGCCGGCGTTTCCGGTTGAGACTGCTGACGCAAGGGCGGAATGTGGGCGGGCGGCGGCGTGAAACCGGGCCAGATGGCCTGGGCGGAACCGGAGGCGAGAAACTGCCGCAAGGCCTCTTCCCGTGCCGTGTTCCACTCCATGGCGTAGGCGCGCCGCGCGGAGTACTGGGTGTTGATCACGGCGTCGTTTTCTTCGCTCACCAGCTTTACAGGCACCAGCGTGTCGGCCCGCGGCTGACGCACGATAGTGAGCGGCTTGATGTCGGCGATTGCAGCAGCGCCGGGAACCCGCGAGTACTGGCCAGCTTCATGCATCTCCCAGACGCGCTTGCGCGTGTACTGGGCCAGATTCTGGCGACCTTGCACCATGTAGACCATGCTGAGGGCGTAGATGCTGTCAAAGTTTTCCCATGCCGGGTCCAGCTTCAGCAGCTCGAGCAGAATGCCTTCGGCGTTATCGAGGCCGCGCTGCTTCAGGGCGCCGGTGTCAGTGTCTGCGGTCTTTCCCGTAGCATAGCGCAGATCGAAAAAGTCGGGCAGGAAAGAGTCGGGATCGGCTCTCTGTTGCAGTTTGGCCCAGCGGATGATGCCCTCGTACACGGCAGCGTCGGCGAGCCCCTTGGTGGCCGTGGCTGCTTCCTGCAGACAGCGTTCAGGGGTGAACTCCGCCGCACCGCCCAGCCACCAAAGTGTCAGGGCAAGGCGCGTCCGGGTTTCGGCGTCCGTGTCGAGGCTACCGGCCGGGTCTTTCAGCAGGCGCACGCGCAGGTCGCTGAAAGGGTCGCGCTCGACCTTCCCGGCGATGACGTCCAGCAAGGCTTCATCGGCTTCGTCGGCCAGGGTGTGCCTGTCCACGGGGCAGCAGGCATAAACAGGCGAAGCGAGCAGAATCAGCAACAGCACAATCCGCATCGGCAAACTCATGATAAGGAAGCATTATCCTAGCAGCGCAGGGGCAGAAGTGGGTAGCATCAGGCCCCACGGGCCAAGAAATACGGAGACAGCCATGCGAGCATACCTGGGCTTGCTGCTGCTGGCGTTCACGACGCCGCTGTTCGCGCTTGACGCATCGAACGTGCTGATCGTCGCCAACGACAAGGCGGAAGGCAGCGTTGAGATCGCCGAGTACTACCAGAAACTGCGCGGCGTGCCGGAAGGCCAGCTGATCAAGATCTCGGCCAGCGACAAAGAGGAAATCACCCGCGACGAGTTCAACAAGGACGTTCTGCCGGCAATCAAAAAGTACGTGCTTGAGCACGACAACATCCTCGTGATCGTGCCCACCCGCGGCGTGCCGCTCAAGGTGAAAGAAACCGACACCAGCAATGACTCCAACCTGCAGGGCGGCTTCATCCCCGGGCGCGACTTCGCCAGCGTAGACGGCGAGCTGGCGCTGCTGCGGCAGGGCGACTACCAGATTGAGGGCGCTTTCGAAAACCCATGGCTCAACAGCGAAGAACGCCTGACCTTCGAGACCAAGATTCTTGTGGTATGCCGCCTCGACGGCCCGACGGTGGAGATCGCCAAGGGGCTGGTGGAAAAGGCCCTGCTGGCGGAGGCGCTGGGCTGTTACGGCGAGAGCTTCCTGGACACGCGCGGCCCCAACCTGGAGGGCGGCTACAAGCAGCGCGACGACCAGATGGTGAAAGTAGCGGACGCCTGGAAGGCCGGCGAAATCAAGTTCGTGCACGACACCGACCCGGCGGTTCTTGACCTGTCAACGCGGGCCGAGACGCTGCATTACTACGGCTGGTATGCGGGCAGCCAGAAGCCCAAGGGTACGGTCAAGTTCCGCACCGGGGGCATCTGCATTCACCTGCACAGCTTCAGCGCAGGCACCATTCGCAACCCCGCGAACAACTGGGTGGGGCCGCTCCTGAGCTGGAACGCGACCTGCAGCTACGGCACGGTCTACGAGCCGCTGACCGTCGGCTTTCCCTATGAACACATTTTCTGGGACAGGTTGGTGAAGGGCTGGAGCTTCGGCGAGGCCGGACAGGTCGCCAACCACCTGCTGTCATGGCAGGCGGTATTCTGTGGCGACCCGCTGTATACACCCTACCCCGCAGGCCACGCCGAACTGCACAAGCGCTACCGTGATGCCGCACTGGCGCGCATGGTACCGCAACCTGAGGGCGCGGTGCCGGTCAACGAAGACGGCCTGCCACTGCTGACGCCCGTGCAGCAGTTGCTCCAGGCGCGTGCAGACGACATCAAGTCATTGCTGCGCAAGGAACCCAAGCTGGCGCTGGAGTCTTTCAACGACCTGCGTTTCCTGGTCTCCGACATGGAACTGGTGACGTGGCTGAGCGAGCTGTCGGGGCCCTTCAACGCAGAGCTGGAGCGACGCTTCGATGACATCAAGCGCGAAATCAAGGAGGACATCACCAACACGGCGGCCTTTGAGCGCGCGCTGGAAGACTGGAAAGGCCTGCCCATCTACGCGGACCTCGAGAAGTACAAGCTCGAACTGGCCGAAGAGCAGGAGAAGGAGGCCGCCAAGTTGCTGAAGAAGGCGGAAAGCACCAACAAGCCCAAGAAGCGGCTGAAGGCGTGGATGCTGGCGGCCGAGGCGGCGGCGCATCGCTTCGCCGAGTCAGGAGTCGCCGCGCAGAAGCTGCTGGATGAAATCAAGGCCGATGCGGATGCCGTCACGGAGATGAAAGCCGACAGCGACAAGGAACTTGCGCCGCTGGTCGAAAAAGCCCAGAAAGAACTCGACAAGGGCAAGCCGGACCGCGCGGCCAAGGCGCTGGGCAGCGAGTGGCGTTGGCATTTCCCGGAAGGCGAGCAGCGCAAGGCCGCCGAGGCGCTGCACGCAAAAATCACCGAGGCGCTGGCCAAGGGTAACTGATGTTCACCGGCATCATCGAAGCCGCTTTGCCGCTGAAGGCCGCCGCGGAGGCCGGTGGCGTCCGGCGCCTCAGTCTTGACCTGTCAAGTCTGCGCGACCACGCGAGTATACGCCTGGGCGACAGCGTTGCCCTGAACGGCTGCTGCCTCACCGTCGCGAAACTGGAGGGCGCTGTTGCGACGTTTGAGGCCATCCCCGAGACACTGCGCCTGACCAACCTGGGCGGCTTGCAGCCCGGCGCGCTGGTAAACGTGGAGCGCGCCATGCAGGCGGGCGCGCGCTTTGACGGTCACTTCGTACAGGGTCACGTGGATGGCGTGGCCGAAGTTGCCGGCATCGAGGACCGAGGCGGCGAGTGGCGCGTGCGCATCGCCTGCGGCCGCGAGTTCGCTGACCAGTGCATCCCCAAGGGCAGCGTGTGCCTCGACGGCATCAGTCTGACCATCGCGGAACTACACGACGATTCATTCGTGGTTGCGATCATTCCGCATACGCGGCAGATCACCAACATCAGCGCCTGGAGCAAAGGCACCCGCGTGAACCTGGAAGCCGACATGCTCGGCAAGTACGTGCGCCGACAGCTGCAGCAACAGACTCGCAGCAGCGTTGACGACGACCTGCTGCGCCGCGCCGGTTTCATATCCTGACGCCACCATGAGCAACCTTGACCAATACAGCCGAAAGCCTGGCCGTGACTCCACGGGCGGCCGTAGCGTGCCGCTCAGCACCACGCTGGCGGTGCTGTTCGGCGGTTTCTTCGTGCAGTTCGGCGCGGGTTTCTTTGCGTTCGGGATGATCTTCTGGTGGGGGTTTGGGGCGCAGGCCGATGTCACCTCGTGGTACCGATTCTCGGGTGATCTGCAGCGTACTTCCGGCGTGGCCCTGGCCAGTGAACACACTGGCATCAATGAAGGGGGTGGTGACCACAGCCCCGGCACGCCGATCTATCGCATCGAGTACCAGTACTATGAACCCGGTGGATCAACGCCGATGACGGGCGCCTGCTTCGCTACCGGCATGAATCCGCAGCCCGGCCAGGCGGTCGAGATCGAGTACAAACCCGGCGACCCCGCGGTATCGCGTATCGTAGGCACTCGCAAGGCGGCCATCGAGGCCTGGGGCATTTTCGTGGCGCTGTTCCCGGGCCTGGGGTTGATCTTCATGGTGCTGGGCTTGCGCGGCAACCTGCGCGCGGTACGGGTTCTGAAAACAGGCAAGCTTGCGCGAGGCAAGCTGGTTGACAAACAGCCCACCAACACGCGCATCAACAACCGCACGGTCTACCGCTTCACGTTCGAGTTCCAGGATGAGCAAGGCCGCAGCTACCAGGTCTGCGGCAAGACGCACATCACCGAGTTGCTGGAGGACGAAGAGCTTGAGCGCCTGCTGTACGATCCCGAGCATCCGGAAGGCGGGGTGCTGGTGGATGCCCTGCCGGGCAAGCCGGAAATCACCCCGGACGGCGAAATCAAAGGCGCCAACCCCGGCGCTACACTGTTGCGCATGCTGCTGCCAGTTGGTGGCGTGGCCGTGCACGTGGCGGTTGGCGTGTGGCTGTACACGTCCTAGATCACGCGCCAGGGCGCGCTGTATACGGTGATCTGGCTGCCGATCGCCGTGCTCACGATGCACAGATAGTAGTCGTTGGCGATCTCGATTGCCGCATTGGAAGGCGGCGCGGCCGTGATTGCCATGCACACGCCCGCCCGCGCCAGGCGCAGGGTCATCTGCTGCGTCAACCCGAAGTTTGCGAGCATGATGCGGTTCTGGGGCGCGACACCCGCGATCACCAGTTCACCCAGCGCGCGGTACATGGCGTTGATGCGGTGAAAACCTTCCCCGTAACTGTGGATTTCGCCGTTCTGGGCGAAGGCGGCGAGGTAGCACATGCGGTCACTGCTGCGCAGGCCCAGAAACAGCTTGCGGAAACGGCCGGAAAGTTCGCTGACCTGTTCGGGATTGAGTTCCAGCTCGGTGGTCACGCGGCGCGGGAAGTCGGGTTCAGAGAGCTTGCCGACGGGTGCCGTGATGGCGCGGGCAGAAAGCCTGCTGCCGGCTTCCTCTGAGATGGTTACGCGAATGACCAGGTTGTCGAGGTCGGTGTCGATCGCCATGAAGTCATCTTCGCGGTCGATCACCCCTTCGCCGATCAGCCAGCCGACGACCAGGCTTTTCACGCGGTGGGGGGCGCAGTGCAGGCTGGTTTCCACGTCGTTGTTGACGATGATCCGGAACTCGGCCTCCGCGGGCACGTATTCCACGGCCGCCTCGCCGATGCGGGTCTGGTCGATCTTGATGACTTCAACCTTGGACAGTCCGGTTGTGGTTTCGCTGCTCACGGCGGCCTCCGCGGGGCGTTTTCCCCGTCGGTTTATCGGACTCAGGCCGGCCAAACCTTCAGTCAATTCACGAAGCTTGCCACTGGGGCGCTGACCCGTTAGAACGTGGGTCCATGGACTTCGAACCGTTCCAGTACATGCGCTTCGCCAAGCGGCTGGAGTACGCCGACGGCATTTTCATGGCCGGCAGCGGTATGAACCGGCCCAAGGCGGACCTGCTGAGTTTCAAAGAGTCCGACTTCAGCCTCGAGAGCCTCTGCAGCAACTACG
>JAJVIO010000047.1:42920-49197 GCA_022071975.1 Planctomycetota bacterium | reverse complement strand
ACCAGCGGCGAAAACGTGGTGCTGACCGCGGGAAGCAGCGAGGCGAACTTTCTGGTTTACGCGGCGCTGCTGTGCCCGGGCGACAAAGTGATCGTCGAGACTCCCGGCTACCCGCAGTTCTTCAGCCTGGCCAGCCTGGTCGGCGCCGAAGCAATCAGGTTGCCGCGCCGCTTCGAGAACGGCTTCCAGCCCGACATGGACGAGTTCCGGAAGCTGCTGGATGAGCATGTGCGCCTGGTGGTCCTCACCAACCTGCACAACCCCAGCATGGCGCGACTCTCGCCCGAGATCGTGAAGGAAATGGCCGAGGAAGCCGCCAAGGTCGGCGCCACGCTGCTGGTGGACGAAGTTTACATCGACCACCTGCGGCCGGGCGACGGCGACGAAAGTGCCTTCAAGCAGGCCGACAATGTGGTGGTGACCAGCAGCCTCACGAAGGTCTACGGCCTTTCCGGCCTGCGCTTCGGCTGGGCAATCGGCCCCAAGAAGCTGGCGTCAAAGATGCTGGACTTGATCGACGTAGTTGACCCGGAGCTTTCGACCGTCGCCCAGAATATGGCGCACCGCGCGCTGGAAAACCTCGCGCGACTGAGGCCCGTCGCGCGCCGCCTGCATGAACGCAACTGGCCCACCGTGAAAGAGTGGCTGGAGACGCGGGACGACATCGAGTACTACCACCCGCCCGGCGGCATCACGGTATGGCTGCGCGTGAAGGGCGTTGAGGAAACGGGCAACCTCGCCACTGTTGCGCGGCAGGATTACGGCGTGCTGGTGGTGCCCGGCGAATACTTCCAGTCGCCCGGCTGGCTGCGCGTTGGCTACAAGATCGAGCCGACCTCCGTGCGCGAAGGCCTGAACCGCCTGGGTAAGGCGATCGACGACTTCAAGTCGCACTAGGGGGCGGCGTGTTCCTGGGGCCTGGCGGCGAGACGCTGTTCTACAAGCGCAGAGTGGAGGGCCTCGACGCGCTGTTCGCGTTCCAGCCCGACAGCGGCAAGATCGAAGTACACGCCCAGATCGCCAGCAGCACGGAACAGTTGCGCGCCTGGCCAACCCACAGCGGGCAGATCGTGGTTTGCAGCGGCTGGCCGCGCAGCCAGAACGGCCTGCGTTTCCGGTTCTATGACGGTGCGCGCATTTCCGCGTTGCTCGAGAAACAGGCATCGCGGCTCAATGAGATGCTGACCGACGTGCCCGCGCTGGGCGACTTCAAGCTCGAGCGCAGCGCCCTGCCGGTGCAGGTGTTCGAGGCCGTGAAGGGCGAGCGCGTGGTACTGCCCGGTTTCAGCCCGCATTCTGTCGAGCCTGGCGTGCAACTGCCGGCGCTGTACGAAATCGACGGCACCTCGGCGTCGTATCGGCTGGTACCGCTGCCCTTCCTGAGACCCACAACTCTGCCGGGCGCCCTTGTAGAAGAGCCCGGCGGCGAGCGCCGCTGGCTTACGGTGGGGGATTCGAACCACCTGTTCGTGCTGGACGGCCGCAGCCACGAACTGGTCGGAGACGTGATCTGGCCCATCGAGCAGCAGGCGCTGGCGCGGGTGGCATTCCACCCCGTGCGGCCGGAGGCCTGGATCAGCGCGCTGTCGAGCGTGTTCGTCTACGACCGAGAACGGCTTACGCTGATCGGCGAGGTCCATGTTGAGGAAGAGCTGCGCTGGCACCGCGGCGAGCGCGTACTGGGCTTCGTTGGCGCCGTGTCGTTCAGCCAGGACGGCAGCCGGGCGCTGGTGGCACGGCCGCTTTCCGGCGACCTGCTGGAGATCGACGTGGTGACCCGCAAGCGGGTAGGGCGCATCCCCGTAGTAATCGACCCCCTGGAACTCTGCACCGCCCCCGGCGTGGGCCGCGTCTACATGCAGAGCCTGCGCAACGGGAATGTAAGCTGGTTCCCGTACCGATAAGCAGGGAACTTCCGCCCCGCTGGATCGTTTAAACTGCGGACGTTGAGGACGCTGTTTGAAGCTGCGCCTGGCCGCGAAGATGAAACGCCTGGGCCGCCGCCTGGCGGTGCTGCCCGTGCCGACCCGCCTTGGCTGGTACTTCCTGGGCGCGTCGGTTCTGCTGTTCGGTGCCGGCAGTTTTTACGGCGAGGCCAGTTTCATCCTGCTGAGTTGCATCCCGCTGGCGCTGGTGCTCGTCAATGCGCTGACCGTGTGGCTGGACGTACGCAAGATGGAGTTCAAACGTCAGCTGCCGCGCGAAACCCACGCCGGTGAAAGCGTGGACGTGACGATGATGCTGCACAACGCCGGTTGGATCCCGCGTTTCGCCCTTGAGGTTGACGACACAAACCTGCCGGACCTCTACCGCGACGAATCCACCAACCTGGTCATGTGCGTCAGCCCAGGCTACGTTCAGAAGCCGCGCTACACTGCGGTTTTCGGCCGGCGCGGCCTGCACACCATGAATGACGTGCTGGTGACCAGCGCGTTCCCGTTCGGGCTGGTGCGCATGACGCGCAAGCTGGAGTTCCGCAGCGAGATCCTGGTGTACCCGCGCCCGGCGCGGCTTTCGCATGAGTTCGAGCAGCAGCTGATGCGTTCCGCCCGTTTCTTCGGCGAGTCCTCGGTGGCGAGCCGCGGCCAGGAGGAGGTGTACGGCGTGCGCGAATACCTGCCCGGCCAGAACGTGGGCCGCATCCACTGGCGCACCACGGCGCGCACCGGCAAGCCCATGATTCTGGAGCTTGAGGGCCGACAGGATGCCAGCTTCCTGCTGCTGCTGGACACCTCGCCGATCGGCGACCCCGGCACGCTGCGGCAGCGGCTGGAGTCGGCGATCGGATTGCTGGCCGGCCTGACTTGGTTCCTGACCATGCAGGGGGTGCTGTTCCGTTTCGCGTGGTACGACAACACGCTTCACGCCAGCAGCCCCGGCCGCGGCGACACCCACTACCACGCGGTGATGGAGCGGCTGGCGCTGGCCGGTTTCAGCGAAAAGCGCCTCGGCGACTGGATTGACCAGGTCGGCGTCGGCGTAGGCAACGAGGTGCCGGTGCTGGTCACGCTGGGCCCCAAGGAACACGCTGAGGCCAGCCTGCGCCTGGGTACGGGCGCCATGGTGATAGGCGCCGGGGCATCCGACTTCAAGGATTACCTGCGTTTCGACCAGCTGGGCCGGCGCAGCATCGCCTCGCCCGAACTTGAGGCCTCGGGCATCAGCCAGCGCAGAAAGGCCGCCCAGTGAAGAACGGCACGCGCGAATCGGCATACACCACGCTCTCCCGCGCCGCGGGCCTGGCGCTGGTTGTGCTGTGCGTGCTGTTCCAGCGGCGCGGCCTGATGGACTGGAGCGAACTGGCCTTCCTGGGCGCTTGCATCGGGCTGCAGGAATCGTTCCTGCGCACGCAGAAGTTGCGGCGTTTGCGCACGCCGATGCTGGTGTTGTACTCGATGCTGCCGCTGATACTGGTGCTGTACCACGGCGTCGAGATCAAGTCACACGCCGGCGATTTCGTGAAGATCGTGCTGTACACCCCGCTGCCGCTGGTACTGGTGAGCGTGCAGATCATGGTGCTGTACGTCCGCGAGTCGTCGCGGCTGGTCAGCGTCGTGCTGGTGCTGGCTCTGTTCTCAACCGTGATCGGTGTGCGCCGCCCGCTGGATGACGCGGTGTGGCCGTGGCTGGCGGCGATAGGCGCAGCCGGTTCGCTGTTCCTGATGCTGCAGTACCCCGGCATGCTCTATCACGGCGTGTATGTAGCGCGCCGGCGAGGCGCGCTGCCACCGGCAGGGCGCCCGGGCGGCATCATGCGCGGCGCGTTCTTCAGCGTGCTGCCGTTGCTTACAACCTCAGTGCTGCTGCTTTCCCTGGTACTGTACTTCGCGCTGCCGCGCTATGAGCCCGAAGAGCAGCAGCCCGCCGGGCCGATCGGTACCGGCCCCGAACAGCCGGACGGCGGCCGGTCTCCATTGGGTGGAGGCGGCGGTCCGCGCGACCCGAACGGGGGCACCAGGGATCCATCCGCGCCGGCCTCGGTGTCGGGCCTGTCTTCCGGCGTGGATCTCGGGGACTTCGGCGAGATCAAGCGGGCGGAGACACCTGCCCTGGACTTGCGGCAACTCAATGCCGAGGGCGACGCGTTGCAGCAGGTTTACCTGCGCGCATTCACCTACGCGAACTTCGATGGCGCGCGCTGGGCGCCGCTGGATGCAAATGCCACCACGATTTTCGAAGTCCAGGACGGCTCCGACCGCACGCTGCCCGGCGCACCACGGCCGCGCGGGCGTGACTGGAAACAGTGCCGCTTTAACGTAACGCTGCGCGAGGCGGGCCTGGGTTCAGGCGGCCAGCTCCCGCTCGCCACCGAGCCAGGGTCCATCGGCGCCTACAGCGGCGCGCTTTACTACGACACCGTCTCCAACACCGTGCGCGCGCCCGCAATCAAAGCGACGGAGTCTTATGAAGTGACCGCCATGCAACTGGACTCCACGCCTGCGCGGTTGAAGTCGCTGTTCGCCGGTCGCGGGGTTTCGCCCTCACCCAGGCCGGAGTACCTGCAGGTGCCGGCCGGCCTGAAGCCGGAGATCCAGCGGCGTTTTGGCTTCTACCAGCGATTCGCCGACATGATCCGCCCGCCCCGCCCCGGCGAGAACCCGGGGGGCGTCGGGGTGTACGCGGCCGCGACCGACATCGTCACGATGTTCCGTGAGGCCAGGCTTGGGGGCACCGACACCCCGGCCTGGACGTATTCGCTGGACTTCCGTCCTGACCCGGGGCCCGATGCGTTGGCGCGATTCCTGGATACCACGACAAGCAAGTCCGAACGCTTCGGCCATTGCGAGTACTTCGCCAGCGCGATGTGCATCCTGATGCGCTGCTACGGCGTTCCCGCGCGAGTGGCGGCTGGTTTCCTGGCCGCCAAGCCCAACGAGGCGGGTGTCTTTGAGGTCACGGCCGCGGCGGCCCATGCCTGGGTTGAGGTCTATGTGCAGGGCTACGGCTGGATCGCATTCGACCCGACGCCGCCCGAGACAAGCTCAGGTGACTCGGGCACGCAGGTACAGGAGCCGCCCAGGCAGCCTGATATCACGGACGCTACCGCGCCCGAGGGCGAGCAGGCGGAGCCGCCTCCGCCCACCGACTGGCTGAAGCGCTACGACAGCAAGGCGCAGAAGCAGGCGTTCACGCAGGTGGAGCAGTTCGTCTCGGAAGCCTCCGATCGAATCGACCAGGCGCTCACCACGGTGACGGACTGGCTGCCCGATAAACTGTTTCCGCAAAGCGGCATCGTGCGGGCGCTGCTGCTGGTACTGCCGCCTTCGGTGCTGATTCTGCTGCTGTTGCTGCGCAGGCGCCGCCGCAAGAAGATCGAGGCGAAGGTGCTGCGCCAGATGGGTGAGGGCGGGCGCAAACGAGAACGCAGCCTTTACTTCCAGTTGCTGCTGCTGCTTGCCCGTTACGGCTTCCAGAAACGCGCCAGCGAAACACCTCGTGAATTCGCGCGCCGTGTGTTGCGCAAGGGCGGCAGCCAGCACGAGCCGGTGCTGGAGCTGACGGAGATTTACTACGCGCTGCGCTTCGGCCTGGATTCCGACCTTGAGACTGATTTCAGGCGCGCACTCGCACAGTATTCCGACGCTTTGCGGGTTGCGTCCGCGGAGAAGTCGCCGCCTCCTGCGAGCGCGTAGGGAACTTGCGCCGGAACCAGAACCACTCGAACAGCAGCAGGCCGGCCGCCAGCAGGGCCAGCCAGGGCCGCAGTTGCAGGTCGCGCCGTTCGCCTGCGCCCTCGAAGGCCTGCATCCAGGTCACCATGGTGTCGGGAGTCCAGTTCGCTGACTCCGCCAGGGACAGGTCCGACTCGGCGGCGTCGAGCAGGCTGACGCCCAGCATGGGCAGATCGGTGTCGTCCAGCCCTTCGAAGGCGTAGACGCCTGTTGCGTCGAACTGCAGAGCACGACCGGGGCTGCCTTCCGTGAAATCGCCGTCAACCGGCGCGTATCGGAAATCGCCGCGTCCGGCGAGCGCATCCACGCGCACCGTTTCGCGGGTGCGCACCGGCCCGCGCGGCAACGGCTCCCGCGCGCGGCGCACGTAGTCGAACCAGTTCGCCCAGAAGATCAGGAACGACAGTTTGCCCGTGAAACCGGTCGCCGATTCATCCAGCGGGAACGCCAGCAGCAGATCCTGCAGCCCGTTTTCACGCGGCAGCAGGGCGACGGCAGGCCCAGGCCCCGCTTCCAGCACGGGGCGAAGCTGCCGGCTGGTAGACAAGCCCAGCACTTTCGGAATGCGGATATCGGGCGTGCCCGCGCCCCGCCACAGGAAACTC
>JAJVIO010000047.1:0-42910 GCA_022071975.1 Planctomycetota bacterium | reverse complement strand
CGCCGCCGGGCGGGTGGCGGCTTCGGGCACGTCAACGGGCTCGGCAAGCGACACCTCCCGCGGCACGGCGGGCGCCAGAAAAGCTGAGGGCAGGCGCGGCTCCACGCCTGAGGATGCGGCGTCGCAGAACACGTAACTGGCGCTCTGGCGGTCTTCGCTGCCGGCCGGCACCTGGCGGATCACGCCCATTTCGGACTCGATGGCTTCGACCGCCCTGGCAAGCGACGCCGGCGGCGTCCCGCTGAACACAACGTCCTGCACCGGCAGCGCGCTGTAGCGCAGCCAGGCCGAGTTGTCGAGAGCCAGCCCGTCATCGAACTTGATGCGAAGTGCGTAGAGGCCCGGGCCGATGCCCGCGAACGTGAACGAGCTGCGACGGCCGGGCTCAAGTGTGCCGTCGCGGGCATCCACCAGCGTGGCGCTGCCGTCTGGCTCGATGCGCTCCAGAACCAGAGGCACTTTCAGGGAGCGCTCGCTCCCCGACAGGTCGATGCCGAAGAACAGTTCGACCTGTGAGGCGGTAACCTCGCTCAGGCTTGCCGATACGATGGCCGCGTTTGCCTTGGGGGTTCCGCAGGGAACGAACAGCGCACTGGTAAGGTTGCCGGGCGCATGATCGCTGATCAGCACCACCCGGCGCGTGTTGCCCAACTGCTCCAGGGCCCTGGCCAGTGAAGCGTCCGAAGCGCCGTATTCGACGACCTTCAGTTCATCAAGCGCGGACCGGGCAACTCCGGGCTCGGAATCGGCGGGGGTCAACGCGCGCAGGTTGCCATCCCAGGTAAACACGGAGATGGCACTGTTACCGGCTGCGTCAATCACTTCTAACGCGCGCTGGCGTGCCTGGTCGATACGCGTGCCGCCGCGCTCGAATGCAGCCATGCTGGCGGTGACGTCTACCACCAGCGTAACCGGCACACCGCGCTTCTCGCCGCCGGGGATGCGCATTCCGGCCAGCGCAAGCACCAGGGCCAGCAACGCCAGCAGCATCAGCAGCAGCGAAAGCGACTTGCGCAGGCGCTGGAACGGCGATGTGGCGATCTGCGACTGCGCCACACCGGTCCATAACACTACGCTGGCAACCCGTTTGCGCACAGGCTTGTGCTGCAGCATGTACAGCAGCAGCAGCGGCCCGACCAGCAGGCCCAGCCAGAGAGCGGACGGAGATGCGAAGAAGGCGTCCATGGACCTTGAGAATGCACTCGCGCGCGGGAACCGCAATGACCTGTGTCGAAGCGGCGCTGTTCATACGCGCGGCCAAACGAAAACCGGCGCGGAAACCCGCGCCGGTTATGAAGCCAAGGCTGCCTAGCGGCGGAAGCTCATCACCACCACGGTGCCGCCCTTGGGGTGCGGCCGCATGGCGAGGTCCGGCATGATCTGCGCGGCCATCGGGAAGTACGCCCGCGGGTCGCCCTGCATGGTCGGACCGGCAACGATGAACTTGATCTGCAGGTTGCGGCGCGCGGGCAGGAACGCCACGGCGTAGGATTCGTAGATCCGGCCCTGGTAGCAGTTCTGGAGCACGCCCTGCAGGATCTGCTCGAGCCCCTGTTTGAGCTGATTGTAGTCAGGCTCGCCGTACCCGGCGCGGCGGCACATTGAACCCAGGTACAGGTTGAAGCCTTCGCGGCACTCCGGGGTGAAGGCGAGCGTCAGCTGGCTGGTGGCCGGTGCAAGCTCCACACCGAACTGCGGGTCCACCACGAACGCGGTTGCGCACGAGGGGCACTTGTAGCGCCCGGTCTGGCTGACCTTGAAGCTGGCGCCGCAGTTGGGGCACGCCACAACCTGCGGGTTGTCGCGCGAGGGCGGAATCCACTGGCCCGCCGGGGCGCCGTACTGGCCGGTGGGCGGACGCTGCACGGCGCCGGTCTGACGGCGCGCTTGCACCGGCGCGGTCTGCGGCCGAGCCGGCTGCGCATACTGCTGCTGCGGCGCCATCGGCTGCTGTGAAGTGGGCGGACGCTGCTGGAACTGCCCGGTGGGCGGGCGCTGCGGCTGCGGAGGAGGCGCCTGGCGGGCAGGTGCCGCCGGTGCTGCCGCCGCTTCGCCACCCTTGCTGGAAGCAAGGAAGTTCACGGCCTCGTCTTCATTTGTGAAGATGCGGAAGAACGAGTTGAGGCCAAGCATGTCGAACACCACCTTCACCTTGGGGTGAACGCGGATCAGCGCGAGACCGCCGCCAACCTTCTCGAGGTTGTCAGCGGTGGCGACCAGGCTGCCCAGGCCGGTGCTGTTGACGTACTTGATGCCCTGCATGTCGAGGACGAAGTTGGTGTAACCGTCCTCCTGCAGCTGCTTGAGCTGCGACTCGAAGGAGATCACGGTGGTGGCGTCGATGGCCCCCTCGACAACCACACGGGCGGTGTTGGCCAGTGCATCAATCGGGGTAATGTCGAAACGTAGATCGGTCAAGGGTGCTCCTTGAATGATGCCCAGTGTGCATTGCCTACAAAACGCAAGTTATGCACACCCCCAACACAGGGTTCGTCATAAAATCTAATAGTAGACCGAGGTTCTGGCTTGTCATTGATACATCACGCCAAACTTAGAGTCAACCGCAAACGATAGTTACGAGATTTGACCTGAGTCGTCTTGTGCCATCGCCCACCTTGTCAGACTGGCTGCGTTCAT
This sequence comes from Planctomycetota bacterium, assembly GCA_022071975.1. Classification (GTDB taxonomy): domain Bacteria; phylum Planctomycetota; class UBA8742; order UBA2392; family UBA2392; genus JACKID01. The sequence goes on along the minus strand of JAJVIO010000047.1, from coordinate 40,273 downwards.
TACAATTCGAGGGTCAGTGGATAGTTCCAAAACCCGTCGTGTTAAATGTCGGAACTGCCTTGGGTTGTGGCGCAGCGCCAGTGAGCCCCAAGGATTCAGCCTGGACGCGGGTTATTTTTGTCTGGACGGTGGGACGCTTTTCACGTCGCCCTGCCGTCGTCAGCGCCTGAGAACCGGTGTCGCCGTATGGTTCATATTCCTAAAGATGACGACACGCCGACCGGACAGCACAAGCGTCCGCCCCAGCGTCCCGCAAGCCAGCCCCAGCAGCGCCCTCCCACTGGCCAAAGCCAGCGGCCCGCCACTGGGCAGAACCAGCGCCCGGCCACCGGGCAGAATCCGCAGGCATCGGACCGCAAGAAGACCGGCCCCGTAGGCAACACGCAACAGAAGAAGCGCTCGACACAGTTGCTCTCGCTGGAGCCGCCAAAGCGTTCCCGCGGGCCTACCTTGGGCACGCAGAACACGCGGCTTGATTCCATGGGCGCCCCGTCGACCAAGTCGCAACGCAACCGCAACCTGTTCGGCACCATCGGGCGCGAGAAGTCCGGTCAAACGGACATCAACCCCTCCGTGCCGTCTTCCGATGCACCGCGTCCCACCCTGCGCAAGCCGGGACAGGGTGGCGCCGTGGACCTGGGCGCCAGTGCCGCCGAGGTTGACGGCATGATCGTGCGCCGTAAGGGCACGCGCCGCATCCCAAAGCCCGGCGGCGGCGTCGAGGGCGAAGCGGCGCCCCTGGACAGCATGGGTTCCGGCCGCAGGCCCGGCATCGACCCAGGCCCCGCGCCGCGCGCGGAGTTGCCGCCGGTGGTCAACATTCCGATACCGCAGGCCCCGGTCGCCAAGCAGCCGGCTCCACCCCCTGATCCGCGCAGCCGCGGAAACACCCTGGCGGGTGTAAGCGCGGAAGACCTGCTCGGTGCGGAAGGTCGTGCCGTGCTAGAGAAGATGCGTCAGCGTGAGCAGCAAGCGCGCCTCGAGCAGCAGCAGGCCCGACCGCAGCCACCGGCACAGCCCCAGCCGCCCGGTCAGCCGCTTCCGCCGCGCATGCAGGATTCCAGCCGCATGGCGTTCCATTCGGCGGAGTACACGGCCGGTGAAGCCATCGAGGAAGTAACACCCTCTGACGAATTGTCGCCGCAGGGCAGCTTCCTTGCCGGGCCCACACGCCAGATCCAGCGTGACGTGGTGCAGACGCCCATGCCGGCCGCGCCCGCGTACCAGGAAAGCTACAGCGACGAACCGCCGCCGGACGACCTGGGTTACGAGAAGCCGGTCGACCTCGGTGAAGGCGGCGAGCAGGTCTACTACGAAGGCGGCGGCACAGAAGAAGAACCGGTCGCCCGCGAATCGGCCGCGCACGATGAGATGGAGCAGCGCGCTGGATACCTGCTGTGGTTGCAGGGCGTGATCACGCGCGAGGAAGTGGAAGACGCGATCATTGGCGACGAGCAGGTGCCGGATGAAATCCGCGGCCTGCTTTCGGATTGCGCGTTCACGGACCAGGTGACGCTGTACCGCTTCCTGGCCCGGCACGAATCGCTTTCACCCGTTGACCTGGAGCAGGTGCAGCCCACGGAGCGCGCCCTGGCAATGCTGCGCCCGGCCATCGCGCGGGCGTATCGCGTGGTGCCCATCGAGCGCGTGGGTGAAATTCTGCTGGTTGCAGCGGCATTCCCCTTTGACCCGAAGCGCCTGCTGGAGCTGCGTCGCCTCACCGCCAGCAAGGTGAAGCTGTTCGTGGTGACGGAGGAAGAGATCGACCTTGCGCTGCTGAAGTACTATCCGGGCGGCCAGGCAACCCTCCGTTCACCCAAGCCGCCGGGAATCGACCAGCCGGCGAACGAAGAAGAGTCGGCGGTCACCGGTGAGGGCGAAGCCCTTGAGGAAAACTACGACCCGACGTTGAGCGGCGGTGATTCCGGGCTGTACGCGCCTGTTGAAGGTGATTACGACGACGACGCAGGCTCGGAACTAGGCCTGTCGGAAGTCGATGAGGCCGCCGCGCGCGGACACCACATCGGCGGTGCCGGTGATCTTGACGAGTCAACCTTGGGCGGGGCGCGGGAGGTCGGCACAGACCCGGAACTGGATGTGCCCGGGGAGTTCCAGCAGCGACGCAAGTCAGCCGAGCCCGCGGATGACCTGCAAACAGGGCCCGAAGAGCTTGACCCGTTTGCGTAATGTGACGCGGCCTGTGCTGCAAGCTCTGCGTCGATTAACGTAAACACTGGATGAACCGTACCGCCGGGGAAGTAGCTTCATGGTTCCTGACGACAGCAACGAATTCTTCGGCCACCTCAGCCAGCCTGCCACTCCGCGACGGACGCGGCGCCCCTCCAGCAACCGCATGCAGAAGCCGTCAGAAGACGATTTCGGCAGCGTGCCTGACCCTTTCGGCGATGAGCCGGTTCCGCCGCTTGAGCCGCCTCCGGGTGGAGCGGCGTCCGTGTTGTCGGAACGCGGCCGCGCGCGCAACCGTACCCCGAAGGGGCCGGGGCTCAGCCCTGGCATTCCACAGGTGCGGGAGGAAACCCCGACGCGCGAAATCCCGCGCAGTGGTGTGGTGCTGACGCCCAGCGGCGTGAAGCGCGTGGACGACACTCCGCCGGCTCCGCCCCCGCGCAGGGTGGTTTCGCAACCGGTAGATATCCCCGAGGATGACCAGGAAGACTTCCACGCCCAGAGCCGCAAGGCGAACGATGAAGACGACGTCAGCTGGGAAGAGTATGCAGCGGACGGCTTCCCCGCCATGTCGGCCGAGGAATTCGGCGTAAAGACCAAGACCACCGACAGCGGGCGCGTCGTTCCCGTCGCAGTCCGCGCCGACCTGACGGACGAGGCAATCAAAGGCAAGTCGGTGAAGGGCGGCGGGCGCAAACCCAAGCCGGTGAAGGCAGCCGCGCCAGCCGCGCCGAAGTCGCTCTGGGGCAAGATCGGTGACAGCCTGCGCCTGAGCCGGCCGGTGTTCGATGAGCCTGAAGAGGACACCGAGGGCGAAAGCCAGCCGACCAAGGGCTTCGCGCGCTCAGGCAGCCAGAAGCCGAGCCGCAAGGCCACTCACAAGAAGACGCCCTTGGGCGTGGCCTGGAGCGTCGTGGTTGAAGTCGCCAAGATCCTGATGCTGGTGCTGCTGCTCCGCGCGTACGTGGTGCAGGTCAGCCAGGTCCAGGGCCCCAGCATGGAGGGCACCCTGTACGGCGGCGACCCGAGCGCGGGCGTGGCGGCCGACCGCCTGATCGTGGAGCGCATCACGCCGCTGGCGATGAACAACGCCGACAAGTGGTGGGTAAGCTGGTTGCCCGGCTTCCTGACGCCCGAGCTCGAGCGCGGCGACATCATCGTCGTGCGCAGCCCGGAAGACCCGGGTTCGGAGTTGGTCAAACGCCTGATTGCGCTGCCCGGCGACACCATCAAGTTCGAGGACGGCCGGCTTTACCTGAAACCTGCCGGGGCAAGCGATTTCCAGGAAGTGAAAGAAGATTACCTGACCGCCGAAGACTTGAAGCGCGAAGACGGCAGCTACCGTGCGTACACCGAAGGCGACCTGGGCGACTACATCGACGAAGGCGACGAACTCGTTGTGCCCGTAGACCGGGTCTTCGTCATGGGCGACAACCGCACCCACAGCAATGACAGCCGCCGCTGGCTCGAGATCGACGTGCGCCGCACGGAGCCCGAAGGGATCGACCGCCTGTGGCTGCACAAGACCAGCGTCGAAGGCCGCGTGATCTTCCGTATCTGGCCCTTCGACCGCATCTGGCCGCCTGTGAAGTAGCCCTGGTGCGCGCAAAGTAGCATGCGCGTCCCGCGCATGGAGTACTGATCGGCCTCCGGCCGATCTAAGGTCACCCCACCCAGGGCCAGTCAGTCAGACCGGCCTTCGTCGGATTCTCGTGTACATACAAAACATGGTGCATCAGGTCCCCATGGTCGCGGATCAGATGATCGTATGACTCGGACTGCCAGAGCTGCCCGCTTCGACCAAGCTTTTTGTTGATCGCATGTGCGGTGAATGATTTTCAACTGTGAAGCACCTTCGGCAGACTGTAACCCGCCAGCGGCGTGAATACCGCATGCACGTGGTTAGGCATCACGCACCATGCCTCCAGGCGATAGCGCGTGGCATCGAAGTGTGTGAGCGCTCCGGCGACAATCTCCGCCAGGCTGGAATCGTTGAACAGGCATTCGCCGTGTCCAGCGTTGAGCAGCTTGTCGATGGCTTCATCACGCAAGCGGTGCAGGCGTATCAACTCATCGAGCGGCAGTGGTACAGCACGCTCGGCAAGCTTCTCCAGGCCGGCGAGTTCGGCCTTCAAATCCGCCGTAGCATCCGCCGGAATGGAATCCGCGAGGCGAAAGGTCACCGCGTAAGTCGCGTTGTCCGCTGTCCAGTGAGGCAGCTTCGCGCCTTGGCGTTTTTCGATTGCCACTTGCTTCTCCGGGATCGGCCGGAGGCCGATCCTTACTACATGCGCGGGACGCGCATGCTACGTGCCGATTGCCGCGCGGACGACCTTTAGCGTTCCTTCAAGCAGTTCGCGGGCTTCCTTCTCGTAGCTCTCCGCGCGGGCCTGGTACTTCTTGCGGAACTCGTCGTCTTTGATGCCGGGCAGGTTGATGTAGATGTTCAGCACGGCTGCATTGATGCAGGCAAACAGCGAGAGAGCGCCGCAACCGCAGTCGCTGATCGCATGTTTGTTGCCCACCTTGGCGATGGCGTTGACTTCGCGCAGCGCGCGGATGCCCAGCTCGGCTGTGGCGTCGGGCGATAGCGTGGCGCCCTTCAGCGCCTTCTGCATGGCCTCGGCGCGTGCCGCCTTCTGTTCGTCGGTGTCCTTGGGCAACTTGCCAGCTTCGCCGAATCCGTCGAAGGCTGCGGCGTCCTTCTCGAACATCGCCAGCATCTGCTCGCGGCAGGGAGTCAGCCTCTCCATCGCCGCCTTCACCTGGGCCTCGACCTCGGCGTATTTCTTCTTGCCGATCGTCAGGTTGCCGACCATTTCGCCCAGCGCGATGCCCGTGGTGCCCAGCACCGCCGCCGCAGCGCCGCCCCCCGGGGTGGGGGCCGCGGAAGCCAGGTCAGCAGCGAATTCCGAAATGCCCTTCAGGTAGTGAAAGCGTTCCATGCGGTCCCCCTGCGAAAGTTTGAGTTCGATGACCTGCTCGGCCGGGTCAAAGTCGGTTAGCTTGAGCTGCCTGATCACGAAGCCGTTGCGCGTGTTAGCGTCATTGCCAGCGCCCTGCAACTGTTTCGCGCAGACGTCCATGGCGTCCTGGGGTAACAGGCCGACTACCTCGCTGTTGCGCACGTCCACCCCGGCTTCACCAGCCAGCTCGGCGATGCGCTGATATGCCTGCGCCGGTGACGTCCTGCGGTAGTCCACCAGGTTCATGCTGATCTGCACGCAGTTCTCGGCCTTCAGCTCGAAGCCCATGGCCTTCACGGCCGGCATGCCGCCGTCTTTTTCGCGAATCGCCTTGGCAATGCGCTTGGCCAGCTTCAGGTCCGTCGACTGCAGGTTGACGTTATAGGCGATCAGGAAGAAACGCGCGCCGACGGCCGTGGCGCCCGCGGTGGGGTGGATGCGCTCGGGCCCGAAATCGGGCTTGCGTGAGGGCTCCCGGCCGATCTCGTCGCGCAGGGCCTCGAACTCGCCTTTGCGGACGTCGGCGAGGTTCCGGCGCGCTTCGCTGCGTGCGGCGTCACCATAGAGGAAGACGGGGATCTGCAGTTCAGTCCCGATGCGCGCCCCCAGCTGCCCGGCGTAGTTCACACAGTCGGCCATTGTGATGCCGCTGATCGGGATGAACGGGATCACGTCCGTGGCGCCCATGCGGGGGTGCTCGCCCTGGTGCTGGTTCAGGTCGATCAGGCCGGCCGCGGTCCGGCACATGCGGAAAGCCGCCTCCATCACGGGTTGCGGCTCGCCTGCCAGGGTGAAGACGCTGCGATTGTGGTCGGCGTCGGCCTCGTATCCGAGCAGCCGGGCGCCTGAAACTGCGCGGACGGCGGCGGCGATTTTCTCAATCACGTCTTTACGTCGGCCTTCGCTGAAGTTTGGTACGCACTCGACGATCGGCATGAAGCACTCCAGGGCAGCGGGTTCCGGTTCGGCCGGGAGTATGTAGTGCAAGCCCGAGACCCGCAAGCTTCGCTTGACTGGCGCATCGGATTCCAGTCGATAGACTGTAGGCTTCCGAAGGGGGACAACGTGGTACCGGATATCTGGAAGAAGTATTTCAACGAAGAGTGGTTGAGCCGCGACAAGCAGAAGCTGACCCGCAAGTTACGCTCGCTGCGCCATCTCGGCTCGACCAAGGTCCAGATCGGTTCACACGAGTTCCTGAATTTCAGCAGCAACGACTACCTTGGACTGACCGGCGACCTGCGCATCGCCGAGGCCGCCGCCAGCGCCGCCGGCCGCTATGGCTGGGGCACCGCGGCTTCGCGCCTGGTGACCGGCAGCTCAACCCTGCACACCAAGCTTGAGGGCGAAATCGCAGCCTTCAGGGGCACCGAGACCTCGCTGCTGTTCGGCTCAGGTTACCAGGCGAACCTGGGCGTGATTTCCGCGCTGGTGGGCTCCGGTGACACGGTCCTGTCCGATGCCATGAACCACGCCAGCATCGTGGCCGGCTGCAAGCTTTCCGGCGCGAGCGTGCGCGTCTTCAAGCACCGCGACTGCGACGACCTGGAACGCCACCTGAACGGCGTCAAGAAGGGCCGCATCCTAGTCGTGACCGACACGCTGTTCAGTATCGAAGGAGACACCGCCGATCTGCCGCGCATCGTGAAGTTGTGCGAGCGCTTTAACGCGCTGCTGATTGTGGATGACGCCCACGCCAACGCGTGCCTGGGCAAGCGCGGGCGGGGCGTGCCCGAGATCCAGGGTGTTAACGGGCAGATCCCCATGGTGGTGGCGACGTTCTCGAAGGGGCTTGGCAGCTACGGCGGCTTCGTTGCGTGCAGCGAGCAGATCCGTGACTTCCTGATCAACAACTCGCGCCCCTTCATTTACACCACCTCGATTCCGATTGCCCTGGCCGCCGCGAATCTCGAGGCGCTGAAAATCGTGCGCCGTGAGGGCGACGCCCTGCGCCAAAAGCTTGCAACCAACACCGCGTTTGCCCGCACCAAGCTGGAGAGCGCGGGTTTCGAGTTGACCGGCGATTACCAGATCATCGGCGTGAACGTGGAAGGCCCCGAGGAGGCGATGTTCATCAGCGGCGAAGTCGAATTCCACGGCGTGCTGATACACCCCATGCGCTGGCCGACGGTGCCCAAAGACAGGAATTGCCTCCGCGTCAGCATCACCGCGGCTCACACCGAAGAAGACATCTCGCGCATGGTTGAGGCGCTGAAACGCGCCCGCAACTCGATGGCAAAGAAAAAGACAGACGGCCTCACCCGCCGTGTGTCACGCAGGCCCACGGGACAGCGGCTCGATGCCGTGCAGGCGCCCGCGGCAGACGACTTCGGTGATTTCGACCAGCTACCCGGTGAAAACATGATGTCGGCCTCCGACAGCTCGAAGCTGCCGCCGCCATCGCAGGTGACGGACTTCGCGCCGGAAGATGAGGTTGCTGCCCCGGGTGATACGATGATCGCCCAGGAAGGATTCGCGGGCAACGACAAGCCGACAGCTCCGATCGAGAAAAACAGCGAAGAGACGCCCACCAAGGTCGCCGTGGTCCCGGAAAGCGAAGAGGAGTCCAAACCCGACGAGGCCCCGGCGACTGCCACGGTCGAGGAAGATATCCAGGAAGAGTTCCCTACGGACGACGAGCCGAGCCCTTCCGGCGCAACCCTCGCGCCGGAGGCCATGGAGTTGGCGGACCCCGTGATCGCCGAGATCGAAGGCGGAACCAAGAAACGCCCGCGCAAGACTTCCAAACACAAGAAGTCGGACGACTGAGCGCCTGCATCGCACGGTCCCTGTTGACGAAACGCCAAACCGTGCGACTCTGTGTACGGCGCAACCCTTGCTCAGAACAGAGCGCGCCGCGGGGGCCAACCTGAAACAGGGAGACGTCATGCCACGTCAGCTTCTTCTATCCGCGATTCTTCTTGCCGTGTGCTTTGCCGCCAACGGATTGTGCCAGCAGGCGCCCGGTGAGCCTGCGCAACCCGTGAAGGGCTACGCCACCTACGACGAGCTGTTCGACGATTTCCAGAAGCAGCGGGAGGTACTGTTCACGCGCATGGACCGCCTGCGCGAACAGGAAACTACCAAGCCGGAGGAAATGCAGGCCGTTGAGAACGAGCTGCGCAAGCTGGATGCCGGCTATGCCGACGCGCTTGATACCTACATACAGGGACATCCAAACGCCAACGACCTCATGCCCGCCCGCTTTGAGCTCACTGTCGCGCTGTCGCGGATTGACGACCGGCTGGAGCGAGCAGTCACGGCCGCGGATGACTTCTTGAATAACCACGCCGATGCTGACCTTGCGGCGGACGTGCGATTCCTGAAGGGGCAGACGCTGTTCCGGCTGGCAGGACGGGAAAGCGAGGCGCTGGCCGCCCTCGACGAATTCATTGAAAAGCATCCCGACCGGCAGGAAATTGATGCCTCACGGATGATGCGAGTGCGTGTGCTGTTGTTCCTGGACAAGGTAACCGAGGCGCGCCGTTCACTGGAGGCGCTGCTGAAGTCCGACCGGGTCAAAGACGACAAGGAAGCCGAAGAGTTCCTGCGCGGTCAGCTCGAGAACCTGGACTGGATCGGCCGTAAGCTGCCGGACTTCAAGCTCGCGGACCTGACCGGCCAGGTCCGAAGCAGCGCGGATTACGAGGGCAAGCCAACCCTGCTGTTCGTATGGGACAGCAACAGCACGGCCTGCCTGGGTGAGTTGCCCTTCGTGCAGGAGGCCTTCAAGCGCCACAAGGACAAGCTGAACTTCCTGGGCATCAGCGTGAACGAAAGCAAGCCCGCGCTGGAGCAGTGGCTGGCGCGCAACCCCGACGCGGTAGGCTTCCCGACCATCTGGATTGACCGAGACGAAGAGAACTCGCTGGTCAAGAAGCTCAGTGTTTCGCTGATCCCGTTCCTGGTGCTGGTCGGCAGTGACGGCAAGGTGTTCCGCTACGACGTGCGCAGTGACGACATGCTGCGCTATGCGGCCATGCTGGCAAAGTAGGGGCATGACGGAGTTCGAGCCGAAGAAACTGGATTGCCCCTGCTGCAGACACGAGTTCGAAACCCGGCTCGTGACCGGCTTCCGCATCGGCGAAAAAGAGCCCGACTTCTGTCCGCGCTACCTGGACGGAAACCCGCTGCCGGATTTCCTTCACGTCTGCCCCGAGTGCGGCTTCATCGGCTTTGAGGCTGACTATCGCAGCCTCAACGACGAGCAGAAAATCAAGCGCGTGAACACCCTGCTGGCCGGCTTCCACTGGCAGAAGGGCCAGCAGCTGGGCGGCGCCGAGCGCTACCGCCGCGCGGCGCTGATCGGAATCTACGCGGGCAAACGCAGCGCCGAGGTCGCGGACCTGTACCTGCAAGCCACCTGGTGCAGCCGCATGGAAGGCGAGCCCGACGACGAGCAGAAGGGCGCGCGCCGCAAGGCCGTGAAGTACTTCGAGCTGGCACTGGCGGCCGAGGAATTCAGCCCGGATGACCTGCCGGTGGTGAACTACCTGCTGGGCGAGCTGAACCGCAGGCTCGGCGAAAACAAGAAGGCCCTAAAATACTTCGACGCCATGGACAAGCTGGAGAAGGTCGATCCCTGGTTGATCGAGTGGCGAGACAAGCAGAAGGCGCTGATCACCTAGGGGACTGTCCCCGAAGTTGGGGACTGTCCCCGTCTTCGGCCCAGGATTGCCGGGTCGGACGGCGGACCAACAGCAAATTACCAATAACCAATTTCCAATTACCAACGCCAGTGCGGGTGGTAGCCCAAAGGGTGGATGCTGTTTGATGCTTTCGACGACAGGGAAAGTCCCTAGTTCGCTGGTGGCGCGTCATCCAGCTTGAGAGGTTTCTCCGGCGCGAAGCCGCCCATGCGCTCGAGCTGGCTGATGGTGCGGGCCGCGCGCTCGATCACGTTGCGCGTCTGGATCTGCTGCAGCTTGAATTCCGGCTCGAAAGGCAGATAGCCGCAGATCATGTCTGTCAGCGGCCCCAGCTCCACGTGCTCGGCCAGCATGCCCCGGAACTTCTCCGCCTGCTCACGCAGCAGCGCCAGCGCCAGTGCCTTCAACTCAACGCCAAGGTTGCGTTCCCAGCTGCCTCCCGGTTGCGGCCGGATGTCCGGCAGCCACTCCGCGCCGAACACGCGGTAGCCCCGGATCAGCGAGTGCTCATGAGAAAGCCGCACGCGCCCGATGCCGCGCAGCACCAGCGCGAAGCGACCGTCCGGCATGCGTGAGTACTCGCTGATGCGCCCCACACCGGCAAAGCGATATACCGGCGGGTCGCCCAGGGTTTCGCCTGAAGCCGCCTCCATCAGGGTGCCCATGGCGAAGCAGTGCTCGCTTTCAGGCTTGTGCAAGGTGTCTTCCATCAGGGCGCGGTAGCGGTCCTCGAAGATGTGCAGCGGCAGCAGTGTGTGGGGGAACAGCGTGACGCCCGGCAGAGGAAACACCGGGATGCCGTGACGCAACTCGGGCAGGTCGTCGTCCATGGGGGGTCTGACCCCTAAAGTCTACGCCTTGCGTTTCACGTACAGCGCGCGGCCCTTCTTGTACACCTCGACCAGCCCGAGCTTTTCCAGGATCGGCGGGAAGTAACTGGCCAGATTGCCGTGGATGCTGAAGCTGCGCAGGAATTCCTCCAGCGTGTCGGGCTCAGGGATCGACTCTTCGCGGCAGGGCCCCAGGCGCACCTCGCCCAGGCGGTCGATCAGCGCCATGGACTCGCTGATCACGCGATCTTTCTCCCAGATCACCACGTTGGCTTCGTTGTCGAAGTCGCGCGTCTTGTTGCGGAAGCCAACGAAGCACTGGATGTCGCCGTCCCGCGAGATCACATAAAACGGCTTCTTCAAACCGCAGGTAACGTAATCGCCATCAATCGGCTGCTTTAAAGCTTCTTCCAGGGTAGGCACGTTCGCTCTCCGGCCGTGAGTTTAGCAAGCGCACGAAAACAGGCCACGCGGAGCCGGCAGCCCCGTCGTCAAAAATGCTTGTGGGCCGCCGTGTTATGACTATTCTCACGCCGCTCAAGCAAGCCCAGCTGAATTGACGTGAAGGAGAGGGAAATGCGCAAGGCATTGGCTCTGGTATTGGTGTGTTTGGCCCTGGCTGTGTTCTTCGCCGGCTGCGGCAGCAAGATCGGCCCCGGCTACGACGAGAAAGAAGTCTACATCGGCCTGTTCGTCAGCACCTCCGGCGAGATCGCAACCTTCGGCACCGACACCAAGAACGGTGTGGAACTGGCGGTCGAGGAGATCAACAAGGCCGGCGGCATCAACGGCAAGCAGATCAAGCTGATCGCCTACGACACCGCCAGCAAGGCCGATGAGGGCAAGACCGCCGCCACCAAGCTGGCAACACAGGACGGCGTGCTGGTCTCCATGGGCGCGGTGGCTTCGGGCATCAGCCTGGCGGCAGCGCCCGAGTTCCAGAAGTACGGCATCCCGATGGTCAGCCCCAGCAGCACCAACCCGACGGTGACGCAGGTCGGCGACCACATCTTCCGCATCTGCTACCTCGACGACTTCCAGGGTGGCGCGTGCGCGGTGTTTGCCTCAAAGGACCTGAAAGCCAAGAAGGCCGCTATCCTGCAGAACCAGGACGACGCCTACAGCACCGGCCTGGCCGACTTCTTCGAGGCGAAGTTCAAGGCGCTGGGTGGGGAAGTGGTGGCGAAGGAGTCCTACAAGAAGGGCGCCAGCGATTTCAAAACGCAGGTCACCAACATCAAGGGCAAGTCGCCGGAAGTGATCTTCGTGCCCTGCTACTACAACGACGTCGCGCTGATCGCCAAGGAGTTCCGCGCCCAGGACGTGACCGTGCCGCTGCTCGGCGGCGACGGCTGGGAGTCCGACAAGCTGATTCCCTCGGCCGGAAGCGCGCTGGAAGGCTCCTATTTCGGCAATCATTACAGCCAGGAAGACGACAACCCCAAGGTCAAGAAGTTCGTCGAGGCCTACAAGGCCAAGTACGGCAACGTGCCCTCCAGCCTCGCGGCGCTGGGCTATGACGTGGTGTACGTGGTGAAAGAGGGCATCGAGAAGGCCGGCGACTTTGACCGCAAGAAAATCCGCGACGCGCTGGCCGGACTGAAGGCCTTTGATGGCGTTACGGGCAAGTTCGACATCGACGAAAACCGCGACGCCCGCAAACCGATCAGCATGCTGAAGATCGAGGGCGAGAGGTTTGCCCCGGTACGCCAGATCAAGCCGGAAGAGGTGCAGTAACCCCGGGAAGGGAATACGAGATGCCGGAGCCGTGGCGGTTCCGGCGTTTCATTTGAAGGCTCATGCAGATCCTGCTTGATAACGCCGACTTCGCCTCGCGCATGCTGCAGCAGGTGGCGAACGGGCTGACCAAGGGCAGCGTCTACGCGCTGGTCGCGGTCGGCTACACCATGGTGTACGGCGTGCTGGCGTTGATCAACTTCGCCCACTCCGACGTCTACATGCTGGGCGCATACTTCGCGTATTACCCGGCGCGCTGGCTGGGCTACATGCCGGACACGGCCGAGAAACCCAAGGCTCCGTTCTGGCTGATGGGCATGGCGTTTCTTGGCGCCATGGCCGCCTGTGCCTTCATTGGCGCGTTGATTGAGCGCCTGGCCTATCGGCCCCTGCGCAACGCCAGCCGCCTGGCGGCACTGATTACAGCCATTGGCGTTTCGATCTTCCTGCAGAACGTAGGGCAGATGGCATTCGGCGCCGACCCCAAGAGTTTCCCGCGTTACGTGGACCAGAGCAGCGTGAATCTCGGCGTGATTTCCGTGGGCAACACCAGCATCCTGATCATCGTGGTGGCGTTCCTCATGATGGCGGCGCTGCACCTGTTCGTGCAGAAGACCCGCACCGGCGCCGCCATGCGCGCCTGCGCCCACGACATGAAGACCGCGCGCCTGATGGGCATCAACGTGGATGCCACGATCAGCATCACCTTTGCGCTCGGCAGCGCGATGGCCGCGGTGGGGGGCATCCTGGTCGCCATGGACCAGCCGCGCCTCACGCCGACCATGGGCCTGCTGATGGGACTGAAGGCTTTCGTCGCGGCCGTGCTGGGCGGCATCGGCAGCATCCCGGGCGCGGCGCTTGGCGGCATTCTGCTGGGCGTCGCGGAGTCGCTGGTCGGCGGCCTGTGGGACACCACCTATGCCGAGGCTGTCTCGTTCGTAGTTCTGATCGTCGTGCTGCTGGTCAAGCCGAGCGGCCTGCTGGGCAGAGCTGGCCGGGAGAAAGTCTGATGCTGAAAACGCTGGGAATCCTGGCGGCCGGCATCGCGGTGGCTTTCGGGTTCGGCCTGCTGGTGGATAACGCGGTGCCGCCGTTCTGGGCGCTGATCGTGAACCTTTGCGGCGTCTCGATCATCCTGGCGGTCAGCCTGAACGTGATCAACGGTCTCACTGGCCAGTTCAGCCTGGGCCACGCGGGCTTCATGGCAATCGGCGCGTACGTGTCGGCGTATTTCACCACCACCCTGCGCTACTTCGACCCGGAGGTTGCGAAGTACGTTTCGCAGCAGCCACTGTTCGACGGCGTGTGGGGATTCGCGCCGGCGCTGCTGGTGGGCGGCCTTGCGGCTGCACTGGCCGGCCTGTTGGTGGGCATTCCCACATTACGCCTGAAGGGTGACTATCTGGCGATCGCGACGCTGGGCTTTGGCGAAATCGTTGCGATCCTGCTGACCAACTTCAAGCAAGTGGGCGGCAGCAAGGGCCTGACCGGCATCCCCAGTTATGCGGACACCTCATGGATCTACGCGTTCGTAGCAATCTGCATTGCCTTCAGCCTGTTCTTTCAACGCAGCACGTTCGGTCGCGCGCTGATCGCGATTCGTGAGAACGAGCTGGCCGCTGAAGTTATGGGCATTCGTACTGCGCGCATGAAAGTGATGGCTTTCGTCTACGGCGCGTTTTTCGCCGGCCTGGCGGGCGGCCTGTACGCCCACCTGTTCCAGACCATCAACCCCGGCAACTTCAACTTCATGAAGTCGGTCGAAGTCGTTGTGATGCTGGTACTCGGCGGCCTGGGCAGCCTGACCGGCGCCATCGTGGGTGCGATCATTCTGACCGTGTTGCCCGAGGCCCTGCGCGACCTGGAACGCGAGATCGCCCTGCCCGGCTTCCGCATGGCGCTGTATGCGCTGATCCTGATCCTGATGATGATCTTCCGGCCGCAGGGGATCTTTGGTCAGCGCGAACTTTCGCTCAAACTGCTGCGGCGGATTCTGCCGGGAGGGCGCAAGTGACGGCCCTGCTGGCTACCGAGAACCTTACCATCCGCTTCGGCGGCCTGACGGCCGTGGACGGCTTCAACCTGGCCATCCAGCCGGGTGACCTGTTCGGCCTGATCGGTCCCAACGGCGCGGGCAAGACCACCGTGTTCAATATGATCACCGGCGTGTACCTGCCCAGCGAGGGCACGGTGCACTTTGACGGCCGGTTGGTGAACGGCCTGCAGCCGGCGCAGGTGGCGGCGTTGGGCGTGTCGCGCACCTTCCAGAACATCCGGCTGTTCGATGAGCTGAGCGTGCTGGAGAACGCCATGACCGGCGCCCATCAGCACGCGAAGATCAACCTGTTCGATTCGCTGCTGCGCACGGCGCGTCACTACCGCGAAGAGCAGCGGCAGCGCGACAGGGCCTATGAGCTGCTGAGGTTCATGGGGCTCGAGGACCGCGCCGGCCTGCCCGCCAAGCAGCTGCCTTACGGCCACCGCCGCAAACTGGAGATCGCCCGCGCGCTCGCCACCGAGCCCAAACTGATCTGCCTCGACGAGCCCGCGGCCGGCATGAACACCGGCGAAAAGGCCGAGCTGTCGGCATTGATCCGCAAAATCCGCGATGAGTTGAAGGTGACAGTGCTGCTGATCGAGCACGACATGAAGCTGGTGATGGGCATCTGCGAAAAGATCCAGGTACTCGACTACGGCAAAACCATCGCGCTCGGCACGCCGCAAGAGATCCAGAACAATCCCAAGGTGATCGAGGCATACCTGGGAGGCGAATGAACTGCCGGTTGTCCACGAAGGACACGAAGTTCACGAAGAAAGGCCTTTGGCGTATTGGAGATCCTATGTCTGCAGATTCGGAACTGCTGTTTAAGGATGAAGTGTACGCGATCATCGGCGCGGCGATTGAAGTTCACAAAGAGTTGGGTCCTGGTTTCCTTGAAGCTGTGTACCAGGAAGCGTACGGAATCGAGATGGGAACGCGCAGCCTGCCGCACGAGCAGAAGAAGCGTCTGCGTATTCGTTACAAAAACGACTACCTTAAGAAAGAGTACGAGGCTGATTTCATCGTGTTCGGAGAGATCATCGTTGAAATCAAGGCACAAAAGAAGCTGACCGGGGAAGATGAAGGACAGCTGATCAACTATCTGCGGGCGACAGGGTATCGTGTCGGCGTACTGATCAACTTCGGATCACATGGAAAACTGGAGTGGACCCGGCGAGTCAACTAGCGTCGCGACTGTGTGTTTCTTCGTGACCTTCGTGTTCTTAGTGGACCACGCTTTTCGCAGTTTGCAGTTAATCAATGAGCAAACCGATCCTCGAGCTGGCTGATGTCAACGTTTACTACGGCGCGATTCATGCGCTGAAGGGTGTTTCGTTGTCCGTGCGCCAGGGCGAGGTTGTCACGCTGATCGGCGCCAACGGTGCGGGCAAGACCACCACCTTGGCCACCGTCTGCGGCCTGATGCGGCCGCGTTCCGGCACGGTGCGCTACGGCGGTGAGGACATCGGCAAGGTCCCGACGCATCAGCTGGTGGCGCGGGGGCTGGTGATGGCGCCGGAAGGGCGCGGCATCTTCCCAGCGCTAACCGTAGAGGAGAACCTGCGACTGGGCGCATACGCGCGGCGCGACAAACCCGGTATCGAAAAAGACCTGCAGCATGGTTTCGAGATCTTCCCGCGCCTGGCCGAGCGGCGGCGCCAGCGCGGCGGAACGCTTTCCGGCGGCGAACAACAGATGCTGGCCATCGCGCGGGCATTGATGTCGCAGCCGAAGCTGCTGCTGCTGGATGAGCCCTCGCTCGGACTGGCGCCGCTGATCGTGCAGACCATTTTCGAAACCATTGACCAGGTCAACAAACAGGGCGTCACCATCCTGCTGGTTGAGCAGAACGCCCGCATCGCTCTGAAGCACAGCCACCGCGCCTACGTGATCGAAAGCGGTGAAATCAGCATCGAAGGCGAATCGGCCGCGCTGCTGGATGACCCGCGTGTGAAAGCCGCCTACCTGGGTGAAAGCTAGAATCAAGGTAATCGCCGATCCGCAAACACCGGGCCTTCCAATCGCCGTCAGGCGACGCAGACTATTTGCGGATTTGTAATCCGGCCGAAATGGGTTACTTTATAGGTGGCCCGCGTGGGGCCGGTCTCCCCGCCTCCAAAGCCCCTTGGAGCAACCGTATGACCCGAATGTTCCGCCTGTCTGCCCTGGTTCTGTTACTTGGTTTCGTGTCAGCGCCGCTGTTCGCGGGCGACGACAAGGACGAAGCCACCTACCGCAAGATCGAAGCACAGCTTGAGAGCACCACCCTCGACACCCTGGCCTACGAAGAGGCCGACGTCACCGAGGTGGTCAAGGACATCGCCAGCAAGGCACGCATCACCATCGTGATCGACAAGAAGGCGCTGGAAGACGTCAGCGAAGATGATCGCCTGATCACCCTGGAACTGGCGGACGTCAAGGCCGGCAACGCGCTGAACATCGTGCTGGACCAGATCAAGCTGGTGAAGATGTACAAAAACGGCGTGCTGTACATTACCAATGAAGAAAAGGCCCAGGGTGCGGTAACCACCAAGGTCTACGATGTCCGCGACATTACCGTGAAGATCAACGACTTCCCCGCTCCGAAACTGCGCCTTAAGGCTGCCGACGACAACACCAACGGACCGATTGTCGAGTTCCCGGATGACGAAAAAGACGTCGCCACCGAAGACATCGTCGAGATGATCGAGGAAAGCGTTGACGCCGACTGGGGCGGCGCGGCCAGCGTCTCCATCGTGAAGGGCCAGCTGATCGTTCGGGCCTCGCGCGAAGTCCACAAGGACGTTGCCAACCTGCTGGATCAGCTCCGCAGCGCCAAGTAGCACTGGGCACCACGGGAAAGGCCGCCTGCGGGCGGCCTTTTCTCATGGCATACAATCGACGCGGGCTTGCTAAACTTCCGCGATGGACGAAGAAGCATCCAACACCGAACCCGAAATCAGCTTCGAGCAAAGCCGCATGGAAACACGCCGAGCGCAATGGGCGCTGAACATCCTGGTGGTGTTCAGCGCGGTGGCGGGCTCCGTGTTCTTCTTCTACGTTCTTTACACACTGCGGCCGTTCGGCTCCAAAGAGCCGCCGCCCGTCGAAGTACCCACCAGTTCCGTGGGCGCGAAATACGGCCTGCTGGTCGGGCGCGACGATGCCAGCGGCCTGGACGTGTTGCTGCGAGACATTGACGAAGCGCCCAGCTACCGCGAGCAGCTGTCCGAAGTGATGCGTCGCGACCTGGGCATCGGCAGCGGCGGGCGCATCTACCTGCTGGTGATCCGCAACGAAGGCGAGGCGGCCCTGCCCGTTGATGCCGCTCAGCTCACTGTGCGGGACAAAGGCGGCAAGGATTGGAAAGCCCAGTGGCTCGACCAGGTGGCCAAGCCGGCCGGCGCCACGGGCAAGCTGCGCGTGACGCAATCGGGCCATCGCTTTGAGCTCGGCAAGGGCGAAGAGCGCCAGCTTTACGTGTTCATCCAGTCCGCCGGGGACGCGCTGCCGCCTTCCGCGGAAGACTTTTCCGCAGGCAGCCTGAAGCTTGCGAGCGGGCTTGAAGTTCCGCTCACCCACACCGAAATCAAGGCCGTTGAGCAATGATCCAGCTGAAACGTGAACAGGTCTTCGAAGGTCCGTTGTTCAAGGTCGCGCGCGTGACCCTGCAGAACAGCGAAGGCAAAGAAGTCGTCCGCGACGTGGTCGAGCACCCGGGCGCCGCCTGCATCATCCCCATGCCGGATAAGGACAGCGTACTGCTGATCGAGCAGTGGCGCGTCGGCCCGAAACGCTCCCTGTGGGAAATCCCGGCCGGCACCCTGGACCCGGGTGAAGACCCGCTGGCCTGCGCCGCCCGCGAACTGGAAGAAGAGACGGGCCTGAAGGCCGGCAAGCTGGAGCACCTGTTCACCATGTACCCCAGCCCCGGGATCATGGACGAAAAGATGCACATCTTCATCGCCACGGACCTGCAACCGGGTGAAAAGAACCCGGATGACGACGAAGAGATCAGCATGAAGTCTTTCAGCTTCCGGGACCTGCGCATCCAGCTGAAAGCCAACAACATCAAGGACGGCAAAACCATCGCGGCACTAGGCTACCTGATGGTGTTCAAGCCGTTCCTCGGCAAGGAATAATCCGGGCTTTTACGAAACCCGGGTTACGACGTGGGGTTAACCTTCGCACTGACCCCGTGGAGGTTTTCCATGAAGACGTTCCTGTCGGTTCTGGTGGCCGGGCTGCTCGGTGGGGGCACTGCTATCGGCGCCGTTATGCTTGGCATCGTTCCGCTGCCCGCCCAGAAAACCGAAGTGGCCCGAACTGTCGAACCCCTTGATGGTGAGAGCGCTCCATCGGCGCCCGCCTCTGACACACGCGATGAAGAGATCGCCGAGCTGAAGAAGCAGCTTGCGGCCCTTGAAGTACGCATTGACAAGCCGGCAACCTCCTCAGCGAGCGACGAGCTCGCCGCCCTTCGCAAAGAAATCGACGGGCTCAAGCAGGCCCGCACAATCGCTCCAGCCACGGCGGCAACTGACGGCGAAGCGGCCGTGGAAGTCGCGCCCGCACCGGCAGTGACGCCGGAGTTCGACAGCGCCGTGCGGGAAGTGATGACGCGAGTGGCCGAGGAGCGCGCCGCTGAGCGCCGGTTGGAGGCACAGGCTGAGCGGCTGTCACAGCTGGAGCAACAGAAGACGCAGATTGCCGAGTTTGTGCCGCAACTGGTGAAGAACCAGGCCGCCAACCTGAACATCCCGGAAGCCTCGATCCCGGACGTCAGCAATGTGCTGGTCGCCCACGCGCAGATGCGGGCGGAACTGGCCAGTGAAATGCGCGGCCTGCGCATCGACGGCGAAGAAGTGGACGATGAGGCTTACCAGCTCAAGTTCGAGGAGCTGAACCAGAACACAGTCGCGGCGCTCAGCAGCTACGTGGATGCCGAGACCGCCGACAAGCTCGTGAACAGCCTCGACCGCGCGGCGCGCAACAACGGAAGCAACGGCCGCAACCAGGGTCGCGCAAACCAGCCGGGCCGCCGAGGCAACTGATTCAAAACCGTTCCGAGCCCCCGCTACCGCGGGGGCTCTTTTGTTTCAGCGCCCACGGGAAGGGGCGAGGGAGTGCCGGCGTAGTCCCAGTCTTCAGGCTTCTCAACCAGCAGGCCGCGGACCGGGTTGGCCAGGATGTACGCCCGTGCGCGAGCCAGCGTCTCCAGGGTAACCGGGTAGCTCTTGCAGCCGTCCAGCCAGCGCAGCTTGTGCCACTCGTGGCGCTCAAAAGCCTTGTTGATGCGGCGCTTCACGCGGCCGGCAAACGTATCCACGTCTTCCAGCGGCTCGTCGCGGCCGAACAGCAGGTGGATGTGGTCGGGCATCACCATCCAGGCGTAAATGTCCACCTGCTTCTCATCGAGGTGCCGCAGCACTTCGGCGACAGCCTGGCCGTGGCTGTTGCTGGTCAGCCGCCGCGTCTCAGAGCCGCGGTTGAGCATGATCGTGATGTTGTACAGAAACGGCGGGCCTTGCATCAGCAGCACCTTGGCGTGCGCTGCAGGCGCTGCAGGATGCGCTCCGGTGTGAGCATGCCGGTTGCGCGGCCGGCGACCACGATCGGCAACTCGGGCAGCAGGCGGCGGACCTCTCCGGCGTACTGTCCCAGGTTTCGCTCCGCCACGACCACGTGCTTGATGCCGCTCGCCGCGCGGAGGATTTCAGCTTCCGGCAAGGGCCACAACTGACGCACCCGCAGCAGGTTGACGCGCTGGCCCTCGTTGCGGGCTGCCGTGACGGCCTGCACGGCCGGCTCTACTGTCGAGCCGAACGCCAGCACCAGCCACTCCGGCTTACCCATCTCAGCGGGGCAGGCATCCAGCACAGCCGATTTCAGCCCCCGCGGCGGCTGGGCCAGGCGCGCATACAGTCCTGCGATCTCGCCTTCTTCGCCATCCAGCATCACGGCGTCCTGGGGCCCGGTTTCCGGCATCATCAGTTCCGGCTCATCGCCCGGCAGAACGACGGCAACGGCGTCGGCAACCGGCCGCTCCAGCAGCAGGAAAACCGGGCCCGGTATCAGCTTGGCCGCCGAGACAGCCACGGCCGCCAACTCAGCGCATTCCT
Organism: Planctomycetota bacterium; assembly: GCA_022071975.1. Lineage (GTDB taxonomy): Bacteria > Planctomycetota > UBA8742 > UBA2392 > UBA2392 > JACKID01. The sequence continues at coordinate 19,762 of JAJVIO010000047.1, read as the reverse complement.
GCGGGTTTGACGGGCACAGTACCAGCGGCGTTACGCCGGCCGGGAACATCCAGCGAAGGGACATCACGTCCAGCGCGCCGACTGTGTCGGCGTTGATGATCACCACGTTGGGCTCGCCCTGGCGCAGTTGCTCAAAGAAGCGCGGCGTGCGCTGGTGCAGCTCGGTGAGATCCGTGCGTGTGACGTGCACGCCCGCGTCGGACAGTACGCCCTCAACGGCGGCGCGGCCCGTGACCAATTCTGGTTCAAGTTCGTTCAATGTTTCACCCCGGCTGCTTCTTCGTGTTTGCGGGCCGCTTCATCGTTGCCTTCCCGGCGTTCGAGCTCGGCCAGTGCCAGGTGCGCGGAGTTGAACTTGGGGTCCACCTCAAGCGCCTTCAGGAAGGCCGCGCGGGCTTCCTCAAACTGGCCGGATTCGTAGGCGAACATACCCTCCAGCATCCACGGCTGCGGCCAGTCTTTGCGCAGACGCTTGGCGTTCGCGAGGTCGGCGCGGGCGGGTTCGCGCTCTCCGGCCTCCCACAGCAGGCCTGCGCGCGCGATCATGGCCAGCACAAAGTTGGGGTCAAGGCGCAGGGCCTCGTTCAGGTCCTTGAGCGCTTCGCGGTCCTTGCCCAGTGAATGCTGCAGCACCGAGCGATTGTACATCGCCTCCGCGTTGTTGGGCGCCAGCTCAAGCGCGCGCGTGTAACGTTCAACAGCCAGGGCCGTGTTGCCGCGCACGTAGGTAACGCCGGCCAGGTTGTTGTAGAGCGTCCCGAAGATTTCGCGGTCGGTCAGCGGGGTCAGGTACACGCGGTTCTCGACCGACGTCGCCGAGAAACGGTGTTCTGACCAGTACCAGGTCTCATCGCGGGTGTCGCCGAAATCGGTGGTTTCCAGGATCACCTTGTACGGCTGGCCGTTGGGCTCAACGTCCTGGAACTGCACAACGAAGTGGCCGGGGATGCGCATGCCGGATACGTCCAGGCCGGCCGCCTGCCCGAACACCAGGTACGCCAGTGACAACGTGACGCAGTAGCCGTAGCGGCGCTGCAGCACGCGGTCAAAGAACAGGTTCTCCGGGTTTTCGCCGCGCGAATCGTTCTGGTCGAAGCGCAACCCCAGCTTGATGTGCACGAAGTCAATCAGTGTGCGCACGCGCTGGCGCGGTGAATTGTCGCGGTTTAACTCGGTTCGAAGCTGGCGAGTGTATTCGTCGAAGCGAGCCAGTTTCGCAGTCACGTCCACCTCGTGCCGGGTGCCGGAGTACTCGGGGTAGTACTTCTCGCTGAACAGCAGCAGGGCGCGGGGCAGGTCGAAGTCATCCTGCTCCAGCATCTGTTCGAGGGATCGGGCGTCTTCCGCGACGTCCGTGACGGCAGGGCGATACGGGACGTGGTCGCCGCCCGGCTCACGCTGCTGGGAGGCGCAGCCGGCCAGCAGCGTAACGGCAATCAGCAGGAAGCTCGGCAGACGCATGGGCACCGGTGTGGAAACCGCGCAACAGGCGGGTTCTATTCCGGTTCAAATTGTACGGATACCTCGGCGGTCTCACCAGCCACCACGGTAAAGCTTTCGCTGGCGTCCTTGTAGCCCGGCAGCTTGAGCGTAATGGTGTACGTCTCCGGCGGCAGGTCCTTGATCACAAACGAGTTGTCCTCGGCGTTCTGGCTGGTGCTGCCGTCGGCGTTGAAGAAATCCAGGAACGTGAAGCGCTTCTGGAACGGCACGCCCTTGCTGTTCACGATTTCATACTCAAGGCCGAACGCCGACTGGATGCCGATGTCGTTGTTCAGCAGCTTCACCTTCACGTTGCCTGAGCTGACAAACACGAATTCCAGCGCCACCGTCTGCCCGGCCGTGAACTTCACGCCCGCATGCGTTACAGGCGTGTAGCCCGTGATCGAGAGCGTGATGGTGAACGTCCCCTCGGCCAGGTTCTTGACCGTGAACTCCTTGCTGTCGGTCAGGTTCACGCCGTTGTCGAAGCCGCCCAGCGCCAGGGGGTTGCCCTTTTCGTCCTCGATGGTGAGCGCGGCGATCAGGCCGAACGGCGTATTCTTCTCGGCATTGTCGAGGCCCTTCACCACGCCCTTCAGCGAAGCGCCCTCTCGCGGCAGCGTCATCACAACGCCCTTCACGCTGGCCCGCAGGTTCAGGTAAGGTTTAGTGACCATGCCGTTCTTTTCGCTGCGCACGGTCAGGCGATAGAAGCCGGGAGAAAGGCCGGTGATCTCGAATGCGCCGGTCTCCTTGTCGGCCTGCACTTCCCGGAACACCATCATCTCGAGGCTGTTGACGTTTTCGTCTTCATTGCCGGCGTCATTGTCGTCGGGGCTGACCGGGCTGGCCAGCACGCGGATGTTGCCCTCCGGCACGCCGCCGCCCTCAAGTTCCACGCGGCCGCTGATGCTGACGGTGACAAAGTCGACGTTGATCTCGATATCGCCTTCCTTGTCAACGCGCACGCGCTTGCGCACAAGGCTGGGCAAGCGCCCGCCGGACTGGGCAATCTGGTAGGTACCCAGTGGCACGCTGCGGAACTCGTAGTTGCCGGATTTGTCGGTCTTGGTGCTGTTGGCGGCGAATCCCGTGAAGTTGCCGCCGAGCAGCACCAGGTCCTGCTCTGCATAGGCTTGCCCATCCAGAGTGACTCGGCCGTAGAGGCGAGCCGTGCCCGGCTTCTGCGAGTAGATGTCGAACTGCACGCGTTCGCCGGAAACCACCTTCACCTGGTTGGCGGGGTTGGGGAGCAGCAGCTTGGTGAAGTCGCCGTCGTTGCGTATCACCGTGTAGGTGCCCGCGCTCAGGCCGCTGATCTCATAGTTCCCGCCGCGGTCCGTGTAGGCCGTGCGCACACGCACTTCCGACTGGCCCAGCAGGCTGGCGCAGGTGACGGCCACACCGGCCTCCGGCTTGTTGTCGGCGTCGTACACGCGGCCGTAAATGGTGCCGCCCACCGCGAGCTGGATGTTGTGCTCGGTGGTCTGGCCAGACGTCACTTTCAGAGCGGGGCTGATGTACTTCTCAAAGTCGCGTGAGTTCGCGATCAGCACGTGCTCACCGGCTTTCAGGCCGTCCACGCGATAGCGGCCCTCCGCGTCGGTGCGCACGCTGGCGGGGAACATCGTGCTTTCACCGCGGTCGGGCAGGGCCTCGCCGAAGAAACTCTTCATGATGAAGCCAAGCTCGTTGGGACCGCTCGCGTCGTAGACTGCAATCGGCACGCCCTCAATGGGGTCGCCGCGGTCGTTGGTTACCACGCCTGCGATGGCGCCCGCGGGCTCCAGCATGATGGTGGTCTCGACCGGCGTGCCGACTGCCAGATTCAGCACCACATCTTTGTTTGCGAAACCCTCAGCGGCGGCGTTGATGGTTATCACGCCCGGCGGGAGGCTGCCGAGGCTGAACTTCCCCTGGGCGTCTGTGGTGGTGGAAACCGCGCGCTCCGGCAGGCTGATCCCGGCGACCATTTCACCGCCGCGCAGGAACTGCGTGTCATTGTAGTAGACACGCGCGCCCGCCACGGGGCTGGACTTGTCGTCCAGTACGGTGCCGGTGACGCTGCAGCCGTCATCGAGCAGCAGGTCAAGCCCGCTGCGGGTCTGGCCGCTGCGCACCCGGAAGTCCCGCGTGGCAAGCGCAAAGCCGGACGCCGTGGCGCGCACCGCCATGCCGCCCGCTCCGCCGCCGGGGCCCTGGTCGCCGCCGATCCCGGGCGGGACACTTTCGAAGCGGTACTTGCCTTCGGCGTCGGTCACTACTGAATCCAGGCTGCCGCCCAGCACGGTGCTCAGTTCAACGCTGGCGCCGGCAATGGGGGACTTGTCTGACTTGCGCAGCACGCGGCCTTCCACAATGCCCGCCTGCACCAGGATGAATGGCAGCAGTTCGAAGTTCGCGTATTCATCCAGCGCCATTTCCTGCACCGCGCGGGTGACCGGGTTGAAGTCGTTGGCCATCCAGCCCTGCTTGCTGGCGCGCACCAGGTACTTGCCCGGCGCTACGCGCTCGATGGCGAAGCTGCCGTCGGCGGCGCTGCGGATCGGCTGTACGCGCCCGAGCAGTCGGCCCAGGCGGGTCATGCGTTCGTCGCGCCCTTCCAGCGTGATGTTCACGTCTTCCAGGGGCTCTCGCGTGTCGCCGTTGATCACGATGCCGCTGGCGCGGGCCGGCGCGTAGATCTTGATGGTCAGGCCTTCAACCGGCTTGTCCTTCTCGACCGTGAAGGGCTCCGTGGCCGTCAACGCCTTGTCTTCCTGCAGGCAGGCGACGAAGTAGCTCAGGCCCTCGTACAGGGTCAGCTCAAATTTGAAGCGCCCCTCAGCGTCCGTCACCGCTGTGGGGCCGCTGACGTCTTTGCTGTCCTCGGCAAGCAGGGTGAGTGTGATGCCGCCGGCGGGCTCATCGAAGTAATCGGTTGCGGTGCCGCTGATGCTGGCCGCCATCTCGACCAGGATGACGGGCTTCTGCACTTCGGGCTCAGGCTCCGGCGCGGGCTTGTCAAAGCCGCCGTCTTCCGCGGCGTTGCTGCCGGGCGTGCCCCGCAGACCGGACTCGTTACGAGGTTTATCGAAGGGTGAATCGTCCACCGCAACGCGCGGGGCGTTGCTTTCGACTTCACGGGCATTGAACAGGGAAAGGGCAACAGCGAGCCCCGCCAGGATCAAAACCAGCAGGCCCGCGATGTACGGAATTCGCTTGTCGTGCATGTCTCGTCGCTCGGTCAGTGTCCGTGTCAGCCTTGGTCACGGTCGGCGGCGAGTTCTCACGCGAAAACCTACCTTACTACTTTGGCGTTGGCCCAGTTCGCGCGGTCCTGGATGTCAGCGTTGTCGGCCGCGGTTACCTCCAGCACGATCTTGCTGACGTTCAGTACGTCAATGTCGATCGGCTTGGCGTCGGTGGTGCGCCGCAGCACGCCGGACTCGTACACCAGCTTTCCGTCGGCGTAGACTTTGAACTCGACGCTGCCAAGGTCGCCGGCGCTGTCATCAAGGCCGACGTCGGCCAGGAAGCGCTTGTAGCCCCGGTTCAGGTCAAAGCTCAGGCGGCTGATCGCGTGCACGCCCAGTCCCTTCGGGTAGACCTTGCCGCGGATGCTGAGCGGCCCGCCGCCCTGGGCCTGGTCTTTGCGCACCTTGAACAGGTAGTCGTCGTACTTGAATTCACTGGGCAGGTAATACGGGCGTTCTTCCGGCGTGTCCGCAAACGGCAGGTCACTCAGGTAAACGTAACGGCCGTTCTTCATGGTTACGCTGATCAGCGCATTTTCATCGAGAACGATTTCCTTCTTCAGTACCGTGTGCTCGATGGAGAGCTTGCCTTCGCCCCAGCTTTTCACAGCGCCGCTGAGCACACTGCCGTCGCGCAGGGTGCAGATGCCCATCAGCTTGTCGTAGGGGCGGTAGTCGCCGCGCAGGCATACCACGCCGCGGATGCGCGCCCAGGCGAACTTGTTGCCGGCCAGGTTGTCTTCATCCAGGATTTCGTTGTAGAGCCACAAGCCGTCTTTCACGACGCGCACCAGTTCGGAATCCGGGTCGGTCTGCGCGGGCTGGTTGCCTTCCGGCGCGAAGTAGGCGACGTCGCAGTCCGCCTTCGCATCCAACTCTGGCAGCACGTTTGGTTGCACGTTGCGCACGACCTCGATGCGCTTCACGGCCTGGATGTTGATCGCCAGTGTGCCGAAGCGCGTGCCCTTCAGCATGAACACTTCTTCGTCGTCGGCTGGGCCGTCTTCAGCGGCGCCGTGCAGGATGTCGCCGTTCACCAGGTAGACGCGCAGGGGCGCTTCCTCCGGTTTGCGCTCGTCACCCTTGAAGCCGAAGGTGATTTCCTCGACCTCATCCAGCGGCACGCGCTCAGGTACTTCGCTGCCTTTGATCTCGACTTCAAGGCGGCCCTGAACATCCAGCTTGGTGATTTTGCCGGTGACCGGTGCTTTGAAAATGCTGGTAATCGTGGCCTCGGCGGCCAGGCAGGGCGTAAGCAGCAGCAGGCACAGAAGCAATCTGGTCACGGCAGTCTCCCTTCGTCGCAAGCCTTTTCATGATACGGACAAGGGACGAACTGCAATGACCAATTACCTGAAAGCTGTGTTCATGCGTGCGTACGGTCTGCCCGATTGGCAGACACGTGTTTGGCTCTTTACCCGGGCTGTCACATTGGCGGCGGATCACGCTGTGCCACTTTGCACGCGTCGCGTCGCGCACCTAAACATCGAACACGTAAATACTTGCATTCTTGACCTGCCGCAGGCGTGCATCCCGACCGTTGGCACCGTGTTTGCACACACCGACCGACGAGTTCGACCCATTCAAACGAGAGGCTGATACATGGCTGCCAAGCAAATCGTCTTCGACGTTGACGCCCGCGAAAAGCTCGCCAAGGGCATTGAAAAGCTCGCCCGCGCGGTCGTCAGCACCCTCGGCCCCAAGGGCCGCACGGCCGTGCTGGACAAGGGCTGGGGCGCGCCGAACATCACCAAGGACGGCGTCACCGTGGCCGAGGAAATCGAGCTGCAGGACCCGTACGAAAATTGCGCCGCCCAGATGGTGAAGCAGGTCGCCAGCAAGACCAGCGACGTGGCCGGCGACGGCACCACCACCGCCACGCTGCTGGCCCACGCGATCTACGGCGAAGGCCTGAAGCACGTGATCAGCGGCCGCAACGCCACGGCGATCTACCGCGGCATCAAGCACGGCGTGGAAGCCACCATCGAGCAACTGAACAAGATGGCGCGCCCGGTTGAAGGCAAGAAGGAAGTCGCCTACGTGGCGACCATCGCCGCCAACAACGACCAGCGGGTCGGCAAGATCATCGCCGACGCCCAGGAGAAAGTCGGCAAAGACGGCGTCATCACGGTGGACGAAAGCAAGACCAGCGAAACCGTGGTGGACGTTGTGGAAGGCATGCAGTTCGACCGCGGATACCTGAGCCAGCACTTCGTGAACAACCAGGAAGAAATGACCTGCGAGTTCGAGAAGCCGCTGGTGCTGGTTTACGAAGACAAGATCAGCAACGCGCCCGCGCTGGTGCCGCTGCTTGAGCAGGTCAGCAAGGCCAACCGCCCGCTGCTGATCATCGCCGAGAATATTGAGGGCGAAGCGCTTTCCACCCTGGTGGTCAACAAGCTGCGCGGCGTGATCAACGTGTGCGCCGTGAAAGCCCCCGGCTACGGCGATCGCCGCAAGGCGATGCTTGAAGACATCGCGATCCTCACCGGCGGCAAGCCCTTCATGAAGGACCTGGGCGAGAAGCTCGAGGACGTGAAGCTCAAGGACCTCGGCACCGCCAAGAAGATCATCATCAACAACGAAGACACCACTGTCATCGAGGGCGCCGGCAAGACCGCAGACATCAAGGCGCGCTGTGAACAGATCCGCAAGGAAATCGGCCTCACCACCAGCGACTACGACCGCGAGAAACTGTCGGAGCGCCTGGCCAAGCTTTCCGGCGGCATCGCCGTGGTGAAGGTCGGCGCGGCCACCGAGCCCGAAATGAAAGAGCTCAAGGCACGCGTCGAAGACGCCCTCCACAGCGTGCGCGCCGCGACCGACAAAGTTGACGGCGGCATCCTGCCCGGCGGCGGCGTGGCCCTGCTGCGCGCTTCGCTGTCGCTTGAGAAGCTGAAGCTCGAGAACTCCGATGAGCAGGTGGGCGTTGAAATCGTGAAGGCTGCCCTGGGCCGACCGATCCGCCAGATCGCCGAGAACGGCGGGAAGAACGGCAGCGTGATTGCCCGCAACGTGCTGAGCGAAAAGAGTTCCAGCTACGGCTACAACGCGCTGACCGACAAGTACGGCGACATGTACGAGATGGGCATCGTGGACCCGCTCAAGGTCACCAAGAGCGCCCTGCAGAACGCGGCCAGCGTCGCCGGCCTGATGCTCACCACCGACGCAATCATCACCAAGGCTGAAGAAGACACCCCGGCCGACATGGGCCACGACGACGAAGGAATGGACTACTAGAGCCCCGCCCGAAAGGGCGGGGACGACGCGGCCTGCCGCGTCGAACCGAATCAAAAAGAACATGCAGGCGCCAACGCGCGCCCGGATACGGAGAGACACAAATGGCAACCAAACTTCGCCCCCTCGACGACAACATCATCGTCAAGCCCCACGAAGCTGAAGAAAAAACCGCCGGCGGCATCGTGCTGCCCGACAGCGCCAAGGAAAGACCCCTGCGCGGCGAAGTCGTCGCGGTAGGCCCCGGCCGTACCCTGCGCAGCGGCAAGCGCCTGGAGCCCAGCGTGAAGAAGGGCGACATCGTGATGTTCGGAAAATACAGCGGCAGCGACGTCAAGGTTGACGGCGTGGAACACAAGATCCTGCGCGAGGCGGAGATCCTCGCGATCATTGAATAACCAACGGAAAAGCAAATGACCAATAACCAATTACCAATAACCAATGGCGCCGCAGCGCATGCCAATTGGTCATTGTTCATTGGTCATTGCAGTTGAATCGCGACCAAGGACCAAGCAATGAGCAAACAGATCCTCTTTGACGTGGAAGCTTCCCGCAAGCTGGCCGATGGCGTGCAGAAACTTGCCAGGGCCGTCAGCGCCACCATGGGCCCCGCCGGCCGCAACGTGATCCTGCAGAAATCCTTCGGCGCGCCGCTGGTCGTGAATGACGGTGTAACCGTCGCCAAGGACGTCGAGCTTGAGGACCCCTTCGAGAACATGGGCGCCAAGCTGGTGATGGAAGTTGCCAGCAAGACCAACGACGAGGCCGGCGACGGCACCACCACGGCCACCGTGATCGCCAACGCGATCGTGCAGCAAGGCCTGAAGATGGTGGCCCAGGGGCACAACGCCCAGGACGTCAAGCGCGGCATCGACAAGGGCGCTGAGGTTGCCGTCAAGTGGCTCACCGAGAACAGCAAGAAGATCAAGAGCAAGGAAGAGTTGAAAGCCGTCGCCACAATCAGCGCCAACCAGGACGCCGAAATCGGCAAGCTGATGGCCGACGCCATCGACCACGTCGGTGAAGAGGGCGTGGTCACCATCGAGGAAGGCAAGGGCGTCGACAACGAGCTCACCTTCGTCGACGGCATGATGTTCGACAAGGGCTACATGAGCCCCTACTTCATCAACAAGGCCAACGAACTCACGGTCGAGTACGAGAACTGCAAAGTGCTGATCTACGAAAAGAAGATCAGCGGCGTGCGCGAGATCGTGCCGATCCTCGAGCGCGTGGCCCAGACCGGCGCGCCCCTGTTGATCATCGCCGAGGACATCGAGAACGAAGTGCTGGCCATGCTGGTGCTGAACCGTCTGCGCGGCATGCTGAACGTGGCGGCCGTGAAAGCCCCCGGTTTCGGCGACCGCCGCAAGGCCATGCTGGACGACATCGCCGTGCTGACCGGCGGCACCAGCATCACCGAGGATCTTGGGATCAGCCTCGAAAACGTAGACTTCGGCCACCTGGGCACCGTCAAGCGCCTGATCGTGGACAAGGACAGCACCACGCTGATCGAGGGCGCGGGCAAGAAGAAAGACGTCGAGGCGCGCATCGAGAGCCTGCGCAGCCAGATTGCGGCCAGCACCAGCAACTACGACAAGGAAAAGCTGCAGGAGCGCCTGGCCAAGCTTTCCGGCGGCGTGGCGGAGATCAGTGTCGGCGGCCACACCGAAGCCGAAATGAAGGAGCGCAAGTTCCGCGTCGAGGACGCGCTCAACGCCACCAAGGCCGCCAAGCAGGAAGGCGTGGTGCCGGGCGGCGGTATCTCGTACCTGCGCTGCAGCCAGGCTATCCGCGCGGCGAACTTCAAGGGTGACGAGCGCGTGGGTGCCGACGTGCTGGCGGACGCGCTGGAGGCCCCGTGCCGCCAGATCGCGGACAACGCGGGCCACGATGGCAGCTACATTGTTGAAATCCTGAAGGAGTCGAAGAAGCCGACCGACGGCTACAACGCGCTGACCGGTGAGTACGACGACATGCTGAAGGCCGGCATCCTGGACCCGACCAAGGTTGCGCGCTGCGCGATCCAGAACGCGTCCAGCATCGCGGGCCTGATGTTGACCACCAACACGCTCGTTACCGACCTGAAGAAAAAGGACAGCAAGATCAGCGGCGCCACGGCCTAGGGCCCAGCCTGCAAAGGATCAGGCCCCCGTTGCGGCTGACGAAACGGGGGCCGGCCTTCTCCCGCAGATCTTGGGAACCAGAGTGCCGCCAAAGCTGTTTCAGGGAGGTCCCTGAACAGGAGCATGAAATGAAAACCAGGATATTGGCGGGTGTGGGTGCGATCGTTCTGCTGGCGGCGGCCGTGTTTGTCGGCACGGCGTTCAACGGCGGTGAAGTCGGCGCCCAGGACGCGGGCGGCTACGAATACGGCTACCTCGTGGGCGTGCCGCGCATCGAAAGCTACGAGATCGACGTGAGCCGCTGGGCCGGCAGCGCCGAGGACAAGAAGTACCTGGAAACGCACGTGTTCGTCTACGAGCAGGGCCAGACCAGCTTCGACCGCCAGATCAACAGCCTGCGCAAGATCAACGAACTCTCCGGCCAGGGCTGGGAGCTTTACGACGCCGAAGCAGGCGTAATACGCCGCAAGCGGTAGCGCCAAGGCGACACTATGGCAAAACGTGATTACTACGAAGTCCTTGGTGTCGCCAAGAACGCTTCCAAGGCCGAAATCAAGAAGGCCTACCACAAGCTGGCACTCAAGTACCACCCGGACCGCAACCCCGGCGACGCGGAGGCCGAGGCCAGCTTCAAGGAAGCGGCCGAGGCTTTCGGCGTCCTGAACGACGACGACAAGCGCGCGCAGTACGACCAGTTCGGCCACTCCGGCCCGGGCTTCGGCGGCGCGGGCTTCAACAGTGTGGAGGACATCTTCTCCGCGTTCAGCGAGATCTTCGGCGGCAGCAGCGTGTTCGGCGACTTCTTCGGCGGAAGCACCCGCACCCGCACACGCGGACGTCGCGGCGCCAGCTTGCGCTGCGCCATCGAGCTCGAGTTCAGCGACCCCGTCGATCCGACCGAGAAAACCATCAGCCTTCGCCGTGCGGAGGCATGTGAAGATTGCGGCGGCAGCGGCGCCAAGGCGGGCACCAAGCCATCGCAGTGCCCGCAATGCCAGGGCGCCGGCGTGGTGATGACCAGCGCAGGATTCTTCAGCATGCGCAGCACCTGCCCGCGCTGCCACGGCCGCGGCGAAGTGATCACCGACCCATGCCCTTCCTGCCAGGGCACCGGCCGCAAATTGAAAGAACGCGAGATTACGCTGAAAGTGCCGGCCGGCATCGAGGACGGCATGACCCTGCGCATCGCGGGCGAAGGTGAAAGCGGCGAGCAGGGTGGCCCGCCGGGCGACCTGCTGTGCGAGGTGCACATCCGCCCGCACCCGCTGTTCAAGCGCGCCGGCGCCGACGTGTACCTGGAGCTGCCGATCGGGTTTGCCCAGGCGGCGTTGGGCGCGAAGCTGGAAGTTCCCACCCTGCGCGGGCGCAAAGAGCTCAAAGTGAGCGGCGGTACCCAGGGCGGCCAGGTCCTGCGCATGAAGGGTGAAGGATTCCCGAAGCTGGACGGCTACGGCCGTGGCGACCAGCTGGTTGAAGTCGTGGTTGAAGTGCCCAGCAAGCTGACCAAAGAGCAGGAGAAGCTGTTGCGCGAATACGCCGAAACGGAAGAGCAGAACATCACCCCGGAACGCAAGTCGTTCATGGACAAGTTCAAGAAGCTGTTCAGCAAGTAGAAACAGACGCACGGCCGAACGCACCACAGGCGTTCAGGAACACAAAGATGGCCAAGGAAAAGGCAGACGAAGTGGTCCCGCAAGGCGAGCCCCACGAAGGCCACGAAGCCGAGCAGGCCCTGCACGACAAGCAGGCCATGCACACGGCCGAAGAGGCCCTGCACGGTGAGCAGATCGCCGGCGACGAAGAATTGCCGCCCCACAAGCGAGCCAAGAAGCTGCGCAAGCTCAGCGACGAAGAACTGTTGGCGCTGGCGGAACAGGCCGCCAAGGCCGAGCACTGGCTGGAAGTCGCCAAGCGCTCACAGGCCGAGATGGACAACGCCATCAAGCGCATCAAGCGCGAAGCCCAGGACGACCTGAAGTACGCGGCAGGTTCGCTCACGCGGGAACTGCTGCCGGTGCTCGACAACCTGGCGCGCGCCCTGCAGTCGGCGCGGCAGGCCCAGGACTTCAAGGCTCTGGCGGACGGCGTCGAGCTGACCAGCAAGATGTTTATCGACGCGCTGGCGCGCCACGGCGTTACGCCCATCGAGGCCCTGGGGCAGCCGTTCGACCCGGCCGTGCACGAAGCGCTGATGACCACCAGCAACCCGGAGCTTGAGAACAACGCGGTGTCCATGGAGCTGGAGCGGGGCTGGAAGCTGCACGACCGCGTGCTGCGCGCCAGCAAGGTGCAGGTCAACAAGAAGTAGACGCCAACATGCCTACCTACGACTACAAGTGCGAAGCCTGCGGCCACGAGTTCGAAGAATTCCAGACCATGACCGCCAAGGCGCTGCGCAAGTGCCCCAAGTGCGGCAAGCTGAAGCTCAAGCGCCTGATCGGCAGCGGCATGCAGCCCATCTTCAAGGGCAGCGGCTTCTACGAGACGGACTACGTCAAGAAGGCCAAGCCGGCTGAGGGCGGCGAATCGAAACCTGCCGCAAAGACCGATTCAAAGCCGGCCGAGGCCAAACCCGCCAAGCCGGAAAGCAAGCCCGCGGCGAAGAAGTAGCGAGCCCACTCTTGCGGGCGGCGTCAGCGTCGCCATGCTTAAGCAATGGCCACATGTCACCAGCAACGTTGCCCCGAGTGCAAACGCAAGTTCAGTTACGTGGACCTGCAGCAGCATCCCTGGTTCCCGTTCTGCAGCGAGCGCTGCAAGATCGTTGACCTGGGCCGCTGGTTCAACGGCGAGTACGCGGTGGTGGAGGACCTGACCAAGGGCCACGACCTGAAAGACAAGATCGACCTCGACGACCCGGACGTGCAAGACGCGCTGGATCAGTTGTAGAGGTCAGACACCAAGCCCCAGCCGCCGAGTCACCATCGTCCCGAAGCTGCCGCGGCCCAGTTCGAACTGAACCGTTACCTTGCTGCTTCCCGGGTTCCATTCATCCGGTTGCGCTTCACCCAACTGCAGCCCCTGCGGCCACAGCAGCGCCTTGCGCGCGGACGCCTTGAAACCCGTGCGCTCCAGCTCCGGCAGCGACAGCTGCTCCAGTGTGACGCCCTCGGCTTCCAACACCGCCTGCAGATAGGGCGTCGCTTCTGGAAACTCGCTCAGCCTGGTGCCCGGTCCCGGCAGCGGCAACTCAATATCTTTCCAGCGTGTCAGCAGATCTGCGGGCAGCTCGCGGTAGAACGCCAGCACGCCTGCCTTGTACTTCACGTGTTCAAAAGAAACCGCGGCCTCGATCATGCGGCGGAGCGTTTCGTTGAACAGCCAGCTCTGGTAGGCGGCCACGAACAGCGTGCGCAACGGCGGCGTGATGCGCTCGAAGCAGCCGGCCCAGTCATCCGGGTGATCTCTCAGGTACTCAACCAGCGCGCGTTCCGGGCTGCGCTTCATGCGCCTGTGCAGCGCGTCCCAGTCGCCCCACAGTTCATCGGCCAGGCGGCGGTTGGTCTTGTCCGTCAGGCTTTGCTTGCGGTGTGGCGCCGCCAGGTGCAGGCGCAGGGCCTGCTCGAAGTCGCCGACAACCAGTGAGCGGCCGATGAAACCGCGGCCGTGGGCGATACCGCCGAAACGCTGGTTGTCGTAGTAGTTTGGCAGGCCGAAACGGTGGATTTCGTCGGCGTTGCGCGGCAGGTTGGCGACTTCTTCGTCGCGCAGGCTTCGCAGCGTGATGACGAAGCGGTTCCCGCGGATCGAGCCGGCGGTCAGCTTCCCGGCGGCTTTGCCCAGCAGCCGCAGCTTGAGCCGTTCATCGTTGACGGCCGGCAGGGCGCGGGGCGAACTGAACAGTTGACGTGTCAAGCCATGCTTGTCTTTCAGGCCGGCCGCGGAAAGGTCGCGCTCACGCACCCCCGTCTGGCGCGCAATCAGGTGCAACGCCTCCAGCGTGGCCAGCCCGCGCTTTTCCAGCTCATAGACGAAAAAGCGCCCGGCCGGGTCGGGGACAAAGTCGCTGAGCTCTTCAACGATGAAATCTTCGGGGATGGACTTCAGCTTCATGCCCGCGAGTATAGGCGCCCGCCATCCCGATCAAGATGCCCGTTTCCGCGCGTACTCGTAGAACTTCAGCAGGATCGGGTCGCGTTGCTTGCTGGTGTCGTTGTCGTACCACACCTGCAGGGCGTCGCGCGCGGCCTTGAATTCATTGCGGGTGCACTGGATTACGCCATAAAGCATCCAGGGCGTGCTGCTGAGTGGGCGCTTGTCGCACTCGGCCTTCAGCGCGTCGAGGTGGCCGCGGAACACTTCCTGGCTGTCGTAGCCCGCGTCCAGCAGCAACGCGAAGTCACGCGGCTGTTTGTCGGCCATGCCCTGCTCGATGAACAACAGGCTCAACTGGCGAGCCGCGTTGTCGTAGTCGCCAAGCGCGAAGTAGCAGCGCAGCAGCCCCACGGTCAGGAACGGCAGCGTGGAATCCGCCTCCATAGCCTGCAGGTACGCGGTCTTCGCGGCCTCGTAGTTGCCGGCGCGGAACTCGCGGTCCGCGCGGCCGCGCAGCACGTTGGGCGTGGGGTCATCGGGCAGGCCTTCGGGTGTGACGTCGGCCTGGTACTGGGCCTGCTGCAGCAGCCGGTCCATGGCCTGCACGGTGAGGTTCGCGGGCGACTCGATGCGCGCGACTACCAGCTCATCGCGCGCGCTGGTGTAGCGGCCGCGCGTGATTTCGACATAACAGTTAAGCAGGCGAGGCAGGCCCACGTTTGGGTCGGTATCGCGCACCACGGTGATCTGCCGACGCCAGGCCTCGAACAGCTCGCGGCTGCCGAACAGCTCTCGCAGGGCGTTCAGTTTCGCGCGCTCCGTGTCGGTCACCTTCAGGAACCACGACTGCAGCGCCGCGCTCGCGTCCGCCAGCTCACCGCGGCCGACCAGCACCACGAACAGCAGGTGGTAGACCTCCGGTTCGGCATCCTCGGTTACGAAATGGTCGAGCATCTTCAGCGCGCCGGTGTAGTCGGCACGCCGGATCAGCCTGCGCGCGCCCTCAATGGAGGGCGCTTCCGGCGCGATTTCCTCCGGCTTGCCGTCCGGCTGTTCAGGCGGGTTTTCCGGCTGATCGGGTTGAACGGGATCTTCACTGAGTTGCTTCTGCTCAAGCCACGACGCCAGGTCATGGCTGAAGTCGTCCAGTTTGTTGAACAGCAGCGCCTGCACGCCGGCGTCGCGCGCGCTGCGGTACCAGCCGGCCGCGAAGTAAAGCAGCGCCGCAAGCCGGTGGTGAGCCAGCCCCGCCTGATCGGCCTTGCTGAGTCGCGAGGCGGCGTCCGCGACGGCTTGACCGGCCTTGAGCGCCTGCAGCCAGGGCAGCAGCGTCTCGAAGCGATAGCGCGCGTAGACTCCGTTCACAAGCTTCAGGGCCATGGCGTCGTCACCGGCTGCCGCCAGCGCCACCACCAGGCCTGCGTGGTGCTCGGCGATGGTGGGGGAGTCCAGCGCGGCGAACACGAACGAGCGCTGAGCCTCGTCCCATGCGCCTTCGCGCAGGGCGGCCACGCCGCGCAGTTCGTTACGGTCTCGCTCATCGGCGTTGGCAAGGCGGGCAGCCTGGCCGTCGGTGCCTGCAAGCTCCTCGGCGCGCACCAGGAACGCCAGCGCGCGGGGCCGGTCGCCATCCAGCAGCAGCATGGCGCCCGTGAGGAAGCAAAGGTCCGGTTCGGTTTCGGCCTTGGGCGCGAGCTGGTTGAGGCGCGCGCGCAGATCAGCGGCGGGCATCTGTGTGGACAGCTTCTCCTGGTTCAACAGCGCATCCGGCTGGATGGCCAGTGCGCGACGCAGGTAGCGGGCGGCGTCTTCGTAATGGCCGGCCCAGAACATCACCAGCGCGATCTGGCGGTTCTCGGCGGCGCCGTCCGGCTTGTCTTTCAGCGCCCTGGCAGCGTGCGTCAACGCCTCGGCGTCGCCCTTGGCAAGCGCGGCGCGGGTTTTCTCGAGCCAGTCAACCACGGGCACTTCGGGGCCATCGGCAAACAACGGCGCCGCGAACGCCAGCAGGGCGGCGAGAAAAACACGGGACGCCCGCAGGGAGAGGGACGTCCCGTAAAAAATGCGCAGGGATGATTTCACGTCTACCGACCGCCGGCTTCAGATGCCTTCTTGCCGCTGTGCAGGCGGTTGTAGATGGCGTTCGCAAGCTCAGTCTCAAGGTGAACGTCGCGGCCGGCTTCGCTCCATTTGCCGGAGTACATGGCGGTGGGGCCGCCGCGCGCTCCGTAGCCGTAGCCGCTGTAGTACTCCTGGCGCACGATCACCACAGGCTCATACATGCCGTCGGCGTCGAGCTGCGGATAGGCCGTGATGCGCGTGCGGTACTTCTCGAGGCCCACGGCGCGCTGGTCGGAGATCACCGTCCAGTTGTTGTACTTCCACTCGACGTCCGGCCGGAACACGGCGTCTTTGCCGAAGCGTTCGGCGAACTCGTCATGAATGGCGGCTTCGACTGAGTCAAAGCTGTCGCTCATGTAGTAGCCGGCCTGCGCCTTATAGATGTCGTCCTGGAACATCGTGCAGCCGGACAGCGCAAGCGCGGCGGTCGCGGCCAACAGCAGTACTGCCTTCTTCATATTCGACTCCACTTTCGGCCGAAGGGGTGTGCAGGCCGTGTGCAGCGGACTCGGGGTCACTGTGAGTATTCTATCCGCCTCGCGTTCCGGCGCAAGCAGAGTTCGCCTCGGCTTTGCGCTTTCGCAGCAGGCCGCCCAAGCCGAACAGTCCCGCGAACAGCAGCCACCAGGCCGGGTGTGCTCCGCCCTCTGCGGCGCAACCTCCGCCTCCGCCGTCATCACTTGAACTTGAAGAACCGCCCGGCGGCGGCGTCACCACCTGGCTGCCGAAGTTGACTTCGCCCTGGGTCGTGCCGCTTTCGAAATCCACGGCCACGTTGGCGGTCGTCACGTTGACGCTCGCGGTTGCCGTGCCGACGAACGTGCCGCCGCTGCAACTCAGGTTCCAGGTCCCGGCCGTCACATCGATCGACCAGCCGCCGCCTACAGTGGAGGTGGTGTTCCTGGTGACCGCGCCGGTGGCGGTGACCGTGACGCCGGAAAGGCCTTCGCCCTGGTCATAGCGGCCGTTGCCGTTCGTGTCGCTGTAGACGACACCGGTAAGCCACACGGGGTCGGTGTTGCGGCGCCCGGTGTGGATCGACCAGTAGGCGCCGCTGGGCCAGCCAACGCCGATGCCCTGGGCGTAGCCGGTGCCGACTTCGCGAAACGCGGCGCTGAACGAATCCATGCCCAGCAGGTGGATGCGGTGGCCGGGCGGGTTGATGCCGGCGTCGATGATCAGCGCCTTCAGCGCCTCAGGCGCGGAGTAGCTGACCGAGCCGGCACTGGAGTACCGCGCCGCCAGGGACTCGATGTAATTGGCATTGTCCGTCCAGGCCGTCACCAGCGGGTAGCCGGCGTCGCGCGCCATCTTGTTCGGCCAGTCGCCGGTGACGGCGCTCTGGTGCGCGAAGTAGCCGTTGGCGGCCATCTCGGCGGAGTGAAAGCGCGCCGACTGCACCAGGTTCAGGTTCAACGCCAGGGGCGGCTGCGCGGCGACGCCGGCAAGTATGCCGCCCAGGCTGTTTTCGGTGTCGTAGCGTTGCGGGTCGCTGCGCGCGCGGTTGAGTTCGTAGATGAAGGCCATTTCGGCCTCGGTGGGCTGCTGCTGCGCGCAGAGCGGCATCGCCAGCAGAGCCGCGATGAACAACGTCCATCGTGCCATGGAATTCTCCAGGGGCGTGACTGCCGTTCTACGCGACAACCATTCTACGCCGGCCGGGTTGCCGGGCCAGACAATATCAGAGCACCTTGCGCAGGATGATGCGTGTGCCCGGGCGATCCGGGGCGCTGATCGCGCCGATCGCGACAAAACCTTCCTGCAGGTTGAGAATCAGCATGGCTGTGTTGTCACCCCAGGTGTGGGTTTCGACGTGTTTAAAACCCTGTTGTCGCGCCCAGTCGTGTTGCAGCCGCGTCAATGCACGGTAAAGCCCCTTGCGCCGGTGGAAGGGATGCACGCCGCCGATCCACGAGTAGAAGCTCTCGCGCCGGTTACCCGTGCGATAACCCAGCTTGTAGGCGACCAACCGGCCGTCCGCGGTGAAGGCGGCCAGCACCAGGCCGTCGCGCCCCTGCAGGCTGTCGCGGATCTCTTCGGCCAGGCCGGCCCTTTTCTGGTCTGTGGCATAGGCGCGTGAGGGCAGCACCTCGTGGTGCAGCTCCGCAACCTCCGCAAGCTCGGCCGCTGTCAGCCCGATTTCGCGGATCAGGTACTCGCCGTGCACGGCCTCGATCATGCCGCCTCCCGCGCCGCCTTCCGCGCGGCCTGCAGGCCGTCCAGCACCGTGGCGGGAACTTTGAAGCCGCCCCCTTCGCCGTGACCGAGCGTAACCTGCGGCTTGGTCCTTCCGCCGTGGTAGTCGCTGCCTCCGGTGACGACCAGGCCGAGTCGCTGGGCGATCTCAATCAGGCCTGCGGTCCACACCTCATCATGATCAGGATAGATGGCTTCAAGACCCAGCAGGCCCCAGGCCTTCAGCTGCTTCAGGTATTCCTCAGTTTTGTCCAACCCGCCGCGGTTGAGCCAGATGGGGTGGGCGATCACCGGCACGGCCTTGTGCTCACGCACAAAGCGCAGGGCTTGCTCCGGCCCGAAGGTGTCTTTCTCGAAGTAGCACGGCGCGTCGTCGGCAATCCACTTGTCGAAGGCCTCCTGGCGGGACGCCACATAACCCTTACGTTCCAGCACGGCCGCGATGTGCGGACGGCCGACCACCGCTTCGCCGGCTTCCTGCAGCACTTCCTCGTAGGTGATGGGCATGCCGTGTTCAGTGAGGGCCTGCACGATCTTGCGGTTGCGTGTCTCGCGCTTGGCCGCGAGCTCGCGCAGCGTGGCCTCAAAGGCTGTGTCGTCGGGGTTGTAAAAGTAGGCCAGCAGGTGGAAGGTTCCGCCGCTGAGCTTGACGCTGATCTCGACGCCGGGGATGACTTCGACGCCAAGCTCATGGCCGCGTCTGATGGCCTGCTTGATGCCGCGGGTGGTGTCGTGGTCGGTGAGGCTTATAGCCTTGAGGCCCAGGTCCGCAGCCCATTCAACCAGGTACTCCGGGGTGTTCGCCCCATCACTGAGGCATGAGTGCATGTGCAGATCTACGCAACCGGCAAGGCTGGCAGCGTGGGGGCCGTTGAAGTCGGAGGGCGGGGGGAAGGTCGTCATGGCGGCAGCATAGCATGGAAAACGGGCTTGAGGCCCCGGGTGGGGCATGCCCCCGCGCTACTTCACGTCGATGTGCACGGCGCAGTGACCGACGTCTTCCTCATGCTCGAGGCGGGCGCGCACGGCTTCTCCGATGTCGTGGGCCTGCAGCACTGTCAGGTCGGGCTTCACCACGATGTGCACCTGCACCTGCAGCACCGTTCCAATGTAGTGGGCACGCAGGTCGTGGGCGGCCTCAACGCCTTCAACTTTGGAGGCCAGCAGGCGCAGTTCATCCTGGCGCTCTTCGGGCGGGGCTTCGCACATCAAGTAGCGGATGTTCTCGCGTGCCAGTTCAAAGCCGGTCCATGCAATCCAGCCCGCGACGGGCAGCGCCAGCCAGGCATCCAGCATGTAGTAACCCGCCCGTAGGCCGAAGAAACCGGTGAT